>SVGJ01000004.1 GCA_015056415.1 Clostridiales bacterium | reverse complement strand
GCCCTCGAGGGCGTCGCTGGAACATAGGGCTTCGCCCGCATATGAAAAACCACCAGCTTGGCTGGTGGATGTTTATTATGCCTGGGCGGCCTGTTCTTTGATTTCGTCCACCCTGGCGGTGAGCTTCTTCAGCACGGCCACACCCTCGCGGAGCATATCCCGCTCCTCCAGGCGCGGATCCTTGAGCAGCAACCCTGTGGGCTTGGCGACAAAGGCAAGCCGATCATCCACAGCCATGGCGGGCAGCAGGATCTTCAGGTCCGGCGAGCACTGGGGGTGCAGCTTCATCATCAGCTGGCCTTTGCGGTAGAGCACCTGGGTCACGCCCAAACGGTTGGCCAGGGCGCGGAGCTGGGCGATGTCCAGCAAGGCGTCCACCACGGCGGGGGTCTCGCCGAAGCGGTCCAGCAGCTCGTCGGTGATGTCCTCACGGTCGGCCTCGGTGGCCAGGGCGGCGATGCGCTTGTACATTTCCATGCGCTGGCGGTCGTCCCGGACGTAATCGCTGGGCAGGTAGGCATCCACCTTCAGGTCTACGCGGGTCTCCAGCTCGCTGGGGGTGATGGGGCCGCCCTGCACCTCGTGGAGGGTCTCCTCGATGAGCTTGCAGTACATATCATAGCCCACGGTGGCCAGATGACCGTGCTGCTCAGGGCCGAGAATATTGCCCGCGCCGCGGATCTCCAGATCGCGCATGGCGATGCGGAAGCCAGCGCCGAACTCGGTGAATTCGCGGATGGCGGAAAGCCGCTGTTCCGCGGTCTCGGAGAGCATCTTGTCCGGGCGGACGGTGAAGTAGGCGTAGGCCTGGCGGTTGCTGCGGCCCACACGACCACGCAGCTGATACAGCTGGCTCAGGCCGAAGCGGTCAGCGTCGAAGACGAACAGGGTGTTGGCGGTGGGCACGTCCAGCCCGCTCTCAATGATGGTGGTGCACAGCAGCACATCATAGCTGCCGGCGTAGAAGTCCATCATCACGTCCTCCAGGCCGTGCTCCTTCATCTGGCCGTGGGCTACGCCGATGCGGGCTTCCGGCACCAGGGCACGCAGACGGTTGTAAAACTGCTCGATGGAGTTCACCCGGTTATACAGGAAGTACACCTGGCCGCCGCGGGAAAGCTCGCGCAGGATCGCGTCGCGAACGATGGCATCGGAGTACTCCACCACGTGGGTCTGTACGGGCATACGCTCCTCCGGCGGGGTCTCCAGCACGGACATATCGCGGATGCCCACCATGCTCATGTGAAGCGTGCGGGGGATGGGTGTGGCGGAGAGCGTCAGCACGTCCACCTGGCTCTTCATATTCTTGATGACTTCCTTGTGGGCCACGCCGAAGCGCTGCTCCTCGTCCACGATGAGCAGGCCCAGATTCTTGAACTGCACATCCTTGGCCAGCAGGCGGTGGGTGCCCACCAGGATGTCGATGCTGCCGTCCTTGAGGCGGGCAAGCACGTCCTTGGCCTCCTTGGGGGTACGGAAGCGGCTGAGTACATCGCAGCTGACGGGGAATCCCTTGAACCGCTTGATGACGGTGTTGTAGTGCTGCTGGGCCAGGATGGTGGTGGGGGCCAGAATGGCCACCTGCTTGCCGTCCATCACGGCCTTGAAGGCGGCGCGGAGGGAGACCTCCGTTTTGCCGTAGCCCACGTCGCCGCAGAGCAGGCGGTCCATGTTCCGGGCAGACTCCATATCCCGGGTGATCTCCCGGACGGATTGCTCCTGGTCGGGGGTGAGCTCGTAGGGGAACTGATCCTCGAACTGGCGCTGCCAGGGGGTGTCCGGCCCGAAGGCATAGCCCTGCTGCTGGCTGCGCTTGGCATACAGGGCCACCAGGTCGAAGGCCAGCTTCTTCAGGCCTTCCTTCACCTTGGATTTCTGCTTCTGCCAGTCGCCGCCGCCCAGCCGGTTCAGCTTGGGCGGCTGGTTGGGATTGCCGATGTAGCGCTGCACCCGCTCCAGCTGCTCGATGGGTACGTAGAGCTTATCGTTGCCCTGATACTGGATGAGCAGGTAATCGCGGTAGGTCCCCTCGCTTTGCAGGTGGATGGTGCCCTGATAGATGCCAACGCCGTGATCCTCATGAACAACGTAGTCGCCCACCTTCAGGTCGGTGAAGGCGGCAATGCGCTCGCCGGAGTTCTTGCGGGCCTTGGCTTTGCGGTAGCCCGCGCCGTAGATGTCCGTATCGGAGACGACCACCAGCTTCGCCTCAGGCCAGATGAAGCCGTGGCCCAGGGTGACGGGCAGCACCAGCACTTCGCCCAGGATCAGGTTGTGGGCGTCCTCCACAAAGGTGGCGGGGCAGCCCAGCTCATTCAGGGACTGCGTGAGGCGCTTGCCGCGGGCCACGCCGCCGGAAAGCAGCGCGATGGCATAGCCCTGCTGCCGCCAGGCGTTGCAATCGGCCGCCAGCAGCTTCACCTGGGATTGATAGCCTGCCACGCCCTTGCAGCCCAGGTCGATGACGGCCTCGGTCTTCACGCCGCCCATACCCCGCAGGAACTCGGAGAAGGTAGCCAGCGGAAGGGCGCTGAAGCGCTGCAGCAGGGTCTCCCAATCCAGGAGGAGTCTCTCCTGCTGCTGTACGGCCTCGCCGCGCTCCATGGCGGAACGCAGCTCCTCCCCAAAGCCACGCAGACGCTCGTCGCCGCGGTCACGGAGCTGGTCGGGCTGGGAAAGCAGCACCATATCCGGCTGGAACCAGTCCAGCAGGGTGTATACTTCATCGGTCAATACGGGCAGCCAGGCGCGGACGCGGCGGAAGGGCAGCCCCTGTTCCACCAGGTCGGCGTCGGAAAGCAGCTGGGAGGTGCGGCGCTCGATCTCGGCGCTGCGCTGGGCGGAAATGGTTTTTTCCCGCACCTTGGGGGCGACCTTCTCGTCGAAGAAGGAGGGCAGCTCGTCGTCATCCTCAGGCAGGGGAGGCAGGTCGGCGAAGAGCAGCGGCTCGGCGGCCTGTTCCTCGCTGCTGCCCTGTACGGCCTCGCGCATGCGCTGGGCGGCGGCACTCCAGGTGTTCTCGGGCAGCAGCACCTCGGTGGCGGGAGGCATCACGGCGACACGGACACGTTCCAGGCTGCGCTGGCTGATGCAATCGAAGGAGCGGATGGAGTCGATCTCGTCATCGAAGAACTCGATGCGCAGGCTCTGCGCGCCGGAGGGCGGGTAGCAGTCCAGGATGGAGCCGCGCAGGGCGCACTGGCCCTTGCCTTCCACCATATTGACCCGCTCATAGCCCATGCGGGTCAGGCGGCGGATGAGCTCCTCCGGGGCGATGCGGTCGGCCACCATGAGCCGGATGGTGGCGGCGCGGAAGGGATCCGCCGGACCCATGCGCTGCATGAGCGCGTCCATGGAGGCGCACAGCAGTCGTGTCTCACCGCCGGTGACGCGGGCCAGGGTCTCCAGGCGGCGCCAGGCGCTCTCGTGGCTGGACGCGCCGCGGGTCAGGTCGATCTCGCCTCCGGGGAGGCACGCGGCCTGGGGCCCCAGGAGCTGCTGGGCGTCATCGGCGGCACGGGTGGCCTTCAGGTCGTTGGCGGTGACCAGCAGGATGCGCTTGCCGGTGTCAGCGGCAATTTTGGACGCGATAAAGGCCGCCTGTCCCTCGGGAAGCCCGGTGACGGCGGTGGGGGTGCGCTCCTGCAGATGCGTGAGGAGCTTCTTGATGGAGGCGGAGGCGGCTCCGCCGAGGAGTGCTTGGTTCATGGTTTCTCCTTGGGCGCCGGAGGGCACCGGGGTCTTTGCGGCTGAGACGGTTTTTGTGCGGGGCTGGAGGCTTGGGTATTTTCAAGCAGTGCCTGCCTGGGGGGCGTACTTTTCGTCTCGGCGAAAAGTACCAAAAGCCGACCGGGGCCGCCAATTTGGTACAGCGGGAGTGGCGGCCCCGGACCCCCGCACCCACTATGGGGTGGCGGGCCGGGCTCCGTCTGTCCCCCATGCTTCCACGCGGGGGCGACCTGTTTCGCCGTGGTCGTCTTGTTACGCTCTGGGTCACATCGCCCGCCTTCGCGTGACTCTGTGCACAAAGGTTTGTGGGCCTGTATGCACTGCCATGCCGCAGGCGCGCGTCGCGGCGCGCCCTCCGCGCGCCGTGACCCCTGCTGATATCAGCTGCGTTTGCTTTCCACGAATGGGAGTCCAGAGGGGGCTCTGCCCCCTCTGGTTACTTGCCGTTGTAGGATTGCATGGCGTGGTCGATGCCGGAGGCGAGCCAGTCCTCGACGCAGTCGGCGGCGAGGGTGAAGGCCTTGGCCATGGCGTCCTGTTCTTCGCGGGTCTGGTAGTGGGAGAGCACCCAGTTGGCCAGGTCCCAGCCTTCGGGCTTGGCGCCCACGCCCACGCGGATGCGGGGGAAAAGCTGGCTGGGGGTATGCTGCAGGATGGAGCGCATACCGTTGTGGGTGCCGGCGCTGCCGTTTTTGCGGATGCGCAGGCGGCTGGCGGGAAGATCGATGTCATCGTAAATGACCATCAGGTGATCCAGGGGACATTTGTACCACTGGAGCAGCTCGCCCACGCACAGGCCGGACTCGTTCATGTAGGTCTGGGGCTGGCAGAGCACGACGCGCTTGCCATCCAGGCTGATTTCGGCCAGCAGGCCGTTACATTTTTTGCGGGAGAGGGGGGCGTTCCAGCGGCGGGAGAGGATGTCGGTCACGTCAAAGCCGACGTTGTGGCGGGTGTGGGCATACTGGGCGCCGGGATTGCCCAGGCCTACGATGATCCAGGTTTCTTTCTCCATGATAATTCTCCAAAACACGTTTTCGCGGAGAGGCAAAAAGGATACCCCTCCGCTGAAGTATGGTTCTTGTGTGTCAGTTCATGAGCCAGTCCGCGGGCCTGATGACGGCGGTCTGCTGCTCGTCGCCGGTGATGTCCAGCACCATGAGGCTCTTGTGGCCGGAGATGCGCTTCTTGGCGGGGGTGGCGGTCTCCATGACGAAGGCCATGCCGACGACCTCCACATTGAATTCACGCATGAGCTCCACCATGCCGTTGGCGGTGCCGCCGGCCTTGAGGAAATCGTCCACGATCAGGGTGCGCTGGCCCTCCTTCACCGCGCGGCGGGAGAGGGACATGGTCTCGATGTGGCCGGCAGAGCCGGTAACGTAGTTGATGTTCACGGCGCTGCCCTCGTACACCTTGGAGGAACGGCGGGCGATGACCAGCGGCACGCCCAGGGCATTGGCGGTGTACATGGCCACGGGAATGCCCTTGGTCTCCATGGTGAGGACGAAATCCGGCGCGGCGCCATAGTACTCGGTGGCGATGATCTCGCCCATGCGGCGGACGGTCTCCGGGCTGGAGAGAATGTCGGAGGAGTACAGGAAGCCGCCGGGAAGCACGCGGCTGGTGCCGGAAAGCTGCTCGCTGAGATCGGCGATGTACGTCCGCGCGGCTTCACGGCTGATGGTGGCGCGGTAGCGTACGCCGCCGGCGGCGCCGGTGACGGTCTCCAATTCGCCCAGGCCGAACTCCCTGACCACCTCACGGAGGATGTCGATATCCTCGCTCATGGTGGACTTGGCGGTGCCGAACAGCTCGCAGAAGTAAGAAAGGGTGAAGATGCGGTTGGGCGCATCGGAGAGGATCTTCATCATGGCGCTCATGCGCTCATTGCGGCGGATCTTTTCCACAAAAGGTCGCTCCTTTCGTAATCCTGCTCATTATAGCACAAACTTGCGAATGATGGAAGGGATAAAATGGGAAAATGTTCGCCTTTTATGGCGTTTCCGGCAGGCCGTCCCGCAGCTCCTGCAGGATGCGCTGGCGCAGCTGGGCGCACTGGCTGGGCCAGCGGGCGGCGCAGTGCCGGGCCAACGCTTCGTCGGCCAGGGGGAGCAGCAGGGTCAGCGTGGGGTGCTCCGCGTCGTCCACCAGCGAGAGCAGCCATTCCTGATCGCCGGATCGCTCCACGGCGGCGGTCTGCGGCAGGGCGGGGGTGGGCGCGGTGGGATCGAACGCCTGGGAAAGATTCAGGGACACGGCGCTGTATACCGCCTGGGCCGCGCCGCGCCAGCGTTTCTCCAGGAAGGTGGGCGGCGTGTCCTTAGGCAGGGTGAAGAGGATATCCAGCAGGGAGGAAGTGCCCTCCAGCAGGCGCAGACGCAGGCAGACGCGGCCGTCCTCCAGGGTGAAGGAATCCGCGGGGGTCAGCTGTTCGGCGCGGAAGCGCTCCTTCCAGCGGGGGGCCTGGGCGTCCATCAGCTGGCGGCGGCTCACGGGGATGCGGTGGGCAAAGGATTCGATGGCATACTCGCCCCCGGGGGTGAGGGTCAGCAGATCACCCAGCGGGTGGGGATCGGCTGCCAGCTGGCCCTGCTCCTGCATATCGCTCAGGCTCAGCTGCATGGTGAAGTAGTTCATCAGGTCGTTTTCCACCAGGAATTGCAAAAGCTGCATGGCTGTGGCGGGGCCCAGCCGGCGCAGGGCATAGAGGATGGTCAGCCGGTTTTCGGACTCGGGGATGTGCTTTCGCTCCATGGAACCTCCTCAAAGAGAAAGCCTCCCATCAACTGGGAGGCGCATTGACAAGTTAAGGGGATGAACGATCAGGCCAGGAAAGCCTGGATGTCGTTCATCAGGTCGTCGCATTCGTCGGTATAGACCTCCAGCGTGATGGGCTTGGACAGGTCGAGGGAGAAAATGCCGAGAATGGACTTGGCGTCGACCACGTGACGGCCAGCACGCAGATCCATGTCGTAAGGATAGCGGTTCACCGTGTTTACGAAGGTCTTGACGTTTTCGGCGAGGCACAGCTTGATATTGATGGACTTCATGCTCCTCATACCTCCTTCATCTCATTACAAAACATATTATAAGGGAAACCATGGGAAATTGCAAGCATCCCCGGCAACAATTTTTGAGAAAAGCCGGAAGAATCAACGGTTTGCGAGGGCAAAGCCCATCTGGAATGATAAGTTTGCCTGTTGTGGGCGCAGGGTTGAAATGAGTGCGGATGGCGTGGTATACTTATAAGAAAGCGTTCGGGGAGGTGAGCGGATGGAGCAGGTGGAGGCCAGCGTGCTGGGCACCATTTATCGCAATGACGAGAACGGCTACTCCGTGCTGATGGCCCGCATGGGCCGGAGCGAGATCACCATCGTGGGCGTGCTGCCGGAGCTCACCGCCGGCGAACAGGCCGTTTTCACCGGCGAATGGGTGGAGCATCCCCAATACGGCCGTCAGCTGAAATGCACCGCCTGCCAGCTGCAAAAGCCCACCACGCTCCTGGGTATCGAACGCTACCTGGGCTCCGGCCTGATTCATGGGGTGGGCCCCAGCACCGCCAAGCTGATCGTGCGCCACTTCGGCGAGGAGACGCTCACCGTGCTTTCGGAGCATCCGGAGCGCCTGCAGGAAGTGCCCAAGATGGGCAAGAAGCGGTGGATCCAGATCGCTGAGAGCTTCCGCGAGCAGCAGCAGGCCCGGGAGGCCATGATCTTCCTGCAGTCCTACGGTATCCCGCCAAACCTTTCAGTCAAGATCAGCCGCCTGTATGGCGAACGTACCCCGGATGTGATCCGGGCCAATCCCTACCGCCTGTGCGAGGACCTGGACGGCGTGGGCTTTCTCACGGCGGACCGCATCGGTACGGCGCTGGGTATCCCGCCGGACAGCGAGCACCGCGTACAGAGCGCTGTCAAATATATATTGAAGGAAGTCTCCATCAGCATGGGGCACGTGTACCTGCCCCGCCGGGAGCTGATCCAGCGGGCGGCAGGCCTTCTCCATGTGGACGAGGGCATGTGCCACCGGCAGATCCGGCAGCTGCAGCTGAACAGGGAGATCATCATCCAGGGCGGCGACGGCGAGGAGGAGCGGGTATACCTGCCCGTGTTCGATTCTGCCGAGCGGGAGGTGGCCCAGCGCCTGTGCGAGCTGATGGCATCCCTTGCTCCTAAAAGGAGCGGCAACCGCGTCCACAAGGATATCGACCGCTTTGAGAAAACCCGTAACATCCGTTTCTCCGAGCGCCAGCGGGAGGCCATCATCAGCGCGCTGGAGCAGGGCGTGCTGGTGATCACCGGCGGCCCCGGCACCGGCAAAACGACGATCATCAATTGTATCATCAGCCTCCTGTCCAACGAGGGCGAGGTGGTGCTGTGCGCTCCCACGGGCCGCGCAGCCAAGCGCATGACCGAGGCCACCGGCTTTGAGAGCAAGACCATCCACCGTCTGCTGGAGTACGGTGGCGACGATACCTCCTTCGCCCGCAATCAGGAAAACCCCATCGAGGGGGACTGCGTCATCGTGGACGAGACCTCCATGGTGGATCTGATGCTGATGCGCAGCCTCCTGCGGGCCATTGAGCCCGGCACGCGGCTCCTGCTGGTGGGCGACGCTGACCAGCTGCCCAGCGTGGGCGCGGGCAATGTGCTGGGGGACATCCTGGCAAGCGGCGTGGTGCCCCACGTGCGCCTGACGGATATTTTCCGCCAGAGCGAGTCCAGCCGCATCGTGGTCAACGCCCACCGGATCAATCAGGGCCAGATGCCGCTCCTCAACGAGAAGGGCACGGATTTCTTCTTCGAGCGCAAGGAGGGATTCCTGAACGCGGCGCAGACCATCGTGCAGCTGGTGACCACCCGCCTGCCGGGCTTCCTCGGCTATGGCGAGAAGGAGAGGCTGGAGCAGGCCGTGCGGAACATTCAGGTGCTGGCGCCCGCCAAAAAGGGCGAGTGCGGCGTGGCGGCGCTGAACAATATGCTGCAGGCCGCGCTGAATCCGCCCGCGCCCCACAAGACCAGCCTGCATTATGGCGAGACCATCTTCCGCCTGGGCGACAAGGTCATGCAGACCAAGAACGATTACCAGATCGAGTGGCGCAGGGAGACCTATTCCGGCTGGGAGGACGGCGCGGGGGTCTTCAATGGCGACGTGGGCTTTGTTACCGAGGTGGACGAGGAGGAGCACAGCCTCACCGTGCTCTTTGACGAGGAGCGCGAGGTGGTGTATCAGTCCTCGCAGCTGGAAAACCTCGATCTGGCCTACTGTCTTTCGGTGCACAAGAGCCAGGGCAGCGAGTTCCCTGTGGTGGTGATGCCCGTGGCAGGCGGCCCGCCCATGCTGCTGACCCGCAACCTGTTCTATACCGCGCTGACCCGCGCCCGGTCGCTGGTGGTGCTGGTGGGCCGCGAGGACGTGGTGCGCCAGATGGTGGAAAACGATCATATCCTCAAGCGCTACACCACCCTGACGGAGCGCCTCGTCTCCATGGCGGCGCTCCTGCCGCGATGAACCTGCTGCGGGCGATCTATCCGGAGCGGGCGGTATGCGTGGCCTGCGGTCGTCCCTCGGAAGGTGAATTCCTGTGCGAAGAGTGCGGGGAGACGCTGGAGGAGCTTCGCCTGGAGGGCGCGCGGGAGGGTGGCTCCTACCGCTACGACGGCGTGGCGAAGAGACTGGTGCACCGCCTGAAATTCGATAACGTCACCGCCGCAGCCACGGTATTGGCCCGGGCCATGGCGCTGGACGTCATGAAGATGAACCCCTCCCCGGACACTGTGGTGACATGGGTCACCATGCCGGATAAGCGCAAACGTATCCGCGGCATTGACCACGGTCAGGTGCTTGCCCGGGCGGTGGGGCTGCGGCTGAAGCTGCCTGTCAGGCGGCTGCTGATCCGCAGCGACAAGCATCCCCTGCGCACGCAGCGCGGCGCCACCCGGGCTGAAAGACTGCGCAATCTGACTGACCTGTTCACGCCGGAGGAGGAACTTCCCCGGGATATCCTGCTGGTGGATGATGTGATCACCACCGGGGCGACCATGGAGACCTGCTGCGCCTGTCTGCGCAGGGCAGGCGCCCATGTGCTCCACTTATCGGCTACCAAGGTTGACTGAAACAGGAGATGACCATGATGATAAAATGCAGGAAACTGCTGCTGGCCCTGGCTGCGATGCTGTGCCTGTGCGCCATTGCCGCGGCTGAGGAGATCCGGACGGCGACCGATCTGCCCTCCGGCGCTGCGGACGGGGAGATCTGGACGGCGACCGACCTGACCCCCGCCACTGCGGATATGCCTTTCGCGGAGGACATCACCCAGGAGGTGCTCATCAACGGCGAAAGCACCAAGAAGCACCTGAACAGGATGCGTGACGGTAACTACCGCTCCTATTGGGAGACGGCCTCCTATGCTGGCTCCCGGGGCCTTCATATCACCCCGCCCGAGGGGAAGGCCGCAGGCGCGATCGTGATCAGGTGGCGCTCCATCTATAACGTGGCGACCCTGGTGCAGGTGCGCAACGAGGCCGGCGAATGGGAGACCGTGGCCCGGGGCAGTGATGATTTCGGCGCCGCTTACATCCCGCTGCCCGCCCTGACGCAGGAGTTCCGCGTGGTGGCGGAGGCTGATCCCCAGACGAAGATGCTCATCAGCGAGTTTCAGGTGCATACCACCGGCAGGCTGCCAAAGAACGTGCAGGTATGGCAGAAGGCGACCGGCAAGGTGGATATGATGCAGATCGTCGCTCACCCGGATGACGAGATCCTCTGGTTCGGCGGTATGCTGCCCACCTACGCCGGGGAACAGAAAAAGGATGTGCTGGTAGTCTGCTCCTCCTATCGTGCGTTCAACAGAAGGCAGGAGCTGCTGGATTGCCTGTGGACAGCCGGCGTACGCCTGCATCCGGTCTTCCTGGATCTGAACGATATGTCCGCTCCTACGGTGGAGGCCGTGCTGGACGCATGGTACCGCCCCCACGCCTTCTCCTCGGTGACCTCGCTTCTGCGCAAGCATCAGCCGGATGTACTGGTACTGCAGGATACCAAGGGCGAATATGGGCACAAGGTGCACCAGGCCATCGTTTATGTATCCCAGAAGGCTGTGGACTACGCCGCCGACGCCACCTATGACCCGGATAGCGTTCAGCTCTACGGCACGTGGGACGTGCCCAAGGTGTACATCCACCTGTACAAGGAAAACCAGATCAAAATGGACTGGAATCAGCCGCTTTCCGCCTTTGACGGAAAAACCGGCCACGAGGTGGCTGCGGAGGCGTTCCTATGCCATGTCAGCCAGCTGAAGCGCTGGGAATACAAGGACAGCGAGAAGCATGACAACAGCCTTTTCGGGCTGTGGCACACCACCGTGGGCCCGGACGTCATCGGTGGCGATATGTTCGAGAATATCGACAAGCTTTATGCGGAAAAATGATCCCGAAGGGGGCGGCGAGAAATGATCGAGGGAACGCTGGTGCGGCTGCGCGCCTTTGAACGCAGCGACGTGGATGCCAATCACGCTTTCGTCAACGATATGGAGACCCTGCGGGGGATGATCAGCGGCATCCCTTTTCCTGCCTCCATGGAGGATGAGTACCGCTGGCTGGAGCAGCAAAGCAGCTACAGCCGGGGCGAGTATCAGTTCGCGGTGGAGGATTTCCAGGGCGATCTGGTGGGCCGCTGCGGCGTGATCCGCCTGGATTGGAAAAACCGTGTGGGCGAACTGGCCATCATGATCGGCACGCCCTACCGGGGCAGGGGCTACGGCAAGGAGGCCATGCAGCTCCTGTGCGATTTCTGCTTTAGAGAAATGAACCTGCACAAGCTGAAGGTCAGCGTGTTCGCCTTCAACAAAGCGGCCATCCGCTGCTACGAGCGCAACGGCTTTACGCAGGAGGGCCTGCTGAAGGAGGAGATCTTCCGGGAAGGGGCTTATCAGGACGTGGTGATCCTTTCCCGGCTGCAGGGCTGATTTATTGTTGTTTTTTTCACTATCGCCGTTGACAGAAGAGTAAAGCGGCGGTATGATGGACTCTGTTACCGGTTTTGATGGATGGAGGATACGCAAGTTGAAGAAGATCGTAACGAAGTTCGGCGGCAGCTCTCTGGCGGATGCGACGCAGTTCGCCAAGGTGCGGGGTATTCTGGAGCTGGAGCCCGCCCGTCAGTATGTGGTGCCTTCTGCCCCCGGCAAGCGCTATAAAGAAGACGACAAGGTCACCGACCTGCTCTACCGCTGCTACAATCAGGCGGCCGCAGGCGAGGACTATCAGCCCACGTTTGCCCGCATCGTGGACCGCTATATGTCCATTGCCCGGGAGCTGAACCTGAAGGTGGATATCATGGCCGCCCTGAACGAGGTCAACGAGCGCATCGGCCAGGGCGCCAGCGCCGATTACGTGGCCAGTCGCGGCGAGTACCTCAACGGTATGCTGCTGGCCGATTACCTGGGCTGGCGTTTTCTGGACAGCGCCACTGCCGTGTTTTTTGACGCAAACGGCAATCTGGACAGCGAAAAGACCCAGCAGGTCATGTCCGGCATTCTGGCGGACGATGTGCCCACTGTTGTGCCTGGCTTCTACGGCTGCGGCGCCGACGGCGAGGTCAAGACCTTCTCCCGCGGCGGCAGCGACATCACCGGCGCCATTGTGGCCCGGGCGGTGAATGCCGATATGTACGAGAACTGGACGGATGTTTCCGGCTTCCTGATGGCGGATCCCCGCATTGTGGAAAATCCCAGGGACATCTCCTCCATCACCTACAAGGAGCTGCGCGAATTGAGCTACATGGGCGCCTCCGTCTTCCACGAGGACGCCATGTTCCCCGTGCACAAGGCGGGCATCCCCACCAATATCCGCAATACCAACAAGCCCTATCACCCCGGCACCATCATCAGCCTGAACGCTCCCGTGGAGACCGCCGTGCCCACCATCACCGGCATCTTTGGCCACAAGGGCTACAGCGTCATCTCTGTTGAGAAGGCCATGATGAACGCCGAGCTGGGCTTCGGCCGCCGGGTGCTGCAGGTGCTGGAGGAGGAAGGCATTTCCTTCGAGCATCTGCCCACGGGCATCGATACCATGTGCGTGGTGGTCAACGGCGAGGCTCTGGCCCCTGTGCGTGAAAAGGTGCTCAGCCGCATCGTGGACAGCACGGAGCCCGATACCATCACCGTGCACGATAATATGTCCATTATCGCCACGGTGGGCCGCGGCATGGTGCATAACTGCGGTACCGCCGCCCGTCTGTTCTCCGCCATGAGCCGCGCCCGCATCAACGTGCGCATGATCGATCAGGGCTCCAGCGAGCTCTCCATCATCGTCGGCGTGGACGACGCGGACTTCGAGGCGACCATCCGCGCGATCTACAACGAATTTGTCGGCTAAGCAATACACATTCATGGAGCGTTGAAAAACGCTCCATTTTCTGCGAAAGAGGGAACTTTTCATGGAGATCACCTGGCAGATGTTCCTCATCGTGTGTCCATTGGCGTTCCTCGCCGGTTTTGTGGACAGCGTGGCCGGGGGCGGCGGACTCATCAGCCTGCCGGCGTATTATCTGGCGGGCCTGCCGCCGGTGCTGGCGGCGGGTACCAACAAGCTTTCGGCCTGTCTGGGTACGCTGACGGCGTCCATACGGTTCGTTCATGGCAAGTGGGTACATCTGACCGTGGCGCTGCTGGCGGCGGTGGGCGCCTTTCCCGGCAGCTGGATGGGCACCACCGTGCTGCAGATGATCCCGGGAAATGTGGTCCGGGTGATGATGATCGCGGCCATCCCGCTGGTGGCGCTGGTGGTGCTGCGCAAGGGCAGGGAGATGCAGGGCGTGTGCAGGATCCCGGCCAGGTGGTTCCGCCCGGTGAGCTTTCTGATCGGCTTCGTGGTGGGCTTCTATGATGGCCTGGTAGGCCCTGGCACCGGCACCTTCCTGATCCTGCTGTTTACCATGCTGCTGGGTATGGAGGCCGTTACTGCCAGCGGAACGGCCAAGCTGGTGAACCTGGCCAGCAACGTGGCCTCGCTGGTGACGCTGCTTTTCGCGGGCAAGGTGCTCATTGGTCTTGGCATTCCGGCGGCGGCCTTCGCCATCGCCGGTAATTACCTGGGCGCAGGCATGACCATCCGCAAGGGTACCGGGTTTATCCGGGGCATGCTGATGGTGGTGCTGGCGCTGCTGCTTGCCAAGATGGTGCTGGATGTGGTATCATAATAAGTCAAGAAGAGGAAGGAGGCTGCCCTGATGATGGAGCAGACCCAGCAGGATATTTCCCTGCGCGTACCCGGCGAAATGGCCTATGCATTGGTGATCCGCACCGCGTTGGGCGGCGTGGCCATCCTCAAGGATCTCAGCGTTGATCAGATGGACGATCTGCGTACCGCCGCCGATGAGGCCTGCGATTGCCTTTTGCATCAGGGCCGCCCGGTAACGGCTATTCAGGTGCACGTCGCCGACCGGGGCGAGAAGCTCACCGTGAGCCTGGAGGCGGAGTTCTCCGGCTGCAGGGAGGGCGACTGCGCCGACCGGACAGCCATTTCCCAGGCTGTGCTGGAGACGCTCGTACCCGAGGTGGCACTGACCGCCGCGGAGTGCGGCTGCATCCAGCGCATCGACCTGACAATGCCCCGGGCGGTGTGAGGAGGACGGCATGAACGAACTCTCCTTAACGCCGCTGCTGGAAAGCTACGCGCGCGCGCCCTCGCCGGGGCTGATGGAGCAGCTGGTGGAGGGCTACCTGCCTCTTAGCCATGCCATTGCCCGGCGCTTTATCGGGCATGGTGTGGAGCTGGAGGATCTGCAGCAGGTGGCCGCCATGGCTCTGATGAAGGCCATTGAGCGCTTTGAGCCGGAGCGGGGACTGAAATTCTCCACCTTTGCCGCGCCCACCATTACGGGCGAGGTGCGCAACTATATCCGTGACAAGGGATCTATCATGCGCATGAGCCGTGACGCACGATCTCAGCTGTACAGGATGCAGCAGGTGCAGGACCGATTGACCCAGCAGCTGCAGCGCGAGCCCTCCATGCGCGAGGTGGCCGAAGCAATGAACGTCACCTATGACGAGCTGCTCTCCTGGCTGGATCAGCGCGAAGCAGCGGACGTATCCTCGCTGAGCGAGACGATTTCTGATGATGACGAACGGGATCTGGAGGCCCGCCTGGGCGTGACCGATGGCGGTTACGAGCAGGTGGAGCAGCGGGAATGGCTGAAGTGGGTCTTCAGCCAGGTCACGCCGGATGAACGCCGGCTGCTGGAGTTGCGGTTCATCCACCGCATGGGCCAGCGTGAGACCGCCCGGCTGATGAATGTGAGCCAGATGCAGGTCTCCCGTATCGAGCGGCGCGTGCTTGCCCGCCTGCGGGAAAAAACTGATGATTGGCGCGCTTCCCGGGAATCCTGATGAGATGGAAGGAGTTTTTCCATGTATCAAATGACGCCGCCACAGCCGCCCAAGCCGCCCAAGAAGAAGCTGAATCTGTTCCAGATTCTGCTGCTTGCGGCTGCCTTTGGCTTTTGCGGATGGTATCTGTACACCACCCTGGCGCCCGCCGCGGCGACCACGGCCGTGATTACCGCCGGTACGCTCTCTGCCCGCTATGAGGGCGACTGCCTCATCGTCCGCGATGAGACCCCCTACGACGCCGAGGGTGTGACCTCTGTGGATTATCATGCCGAGGAGGGCAGCGTGGTGCAGCGCGGCTATGAGATCTGCTATGTGTATTCCTCGGGCTTCTCCACCCGTGAGATGACCACTTTGCAGGATTACCGCGACCAGATCCGTGATTATCAGATGCAGCTGGTGAAGGCCGAGACCACCTACGACGCCAAGATGGCCCGGGTGGAAAGCGACGTGCTGACCCGTGCCAAGGAGGTGCGCGAGCTGCTCAACGGCGCCCGCGGCAGCCTGACCAATCAGGAGAAGCTGCTGGACGCCGCCATTGACGCCCGCCAGCAGTACCTGAAGCAGAAGTATTCCTCCGATCAGCGCCTCAGCCGCCTCTACGATGACGAGCTTTCCCAGATGCAGCGCATCGACTCCTGGACCAAGCCCTATGCCGCCACGGCTGAGGCCATCGTCAGCTTCTATTCCGATGGTTATGAGTATGGGCTGACGGCCTCCAATTACGCCTCCTTCACCCCAGCGGAGGTCCGTGCCATGTACAATGGCCAGAAGCCGGAAAAATCCACCATTCAGAAGGGCAAGACCACCATTTACCGTACCGTGCGGGACGGCGCTTGGTACGTGCTCTTCCTGGTGAAGGACACCACCTGGAATCCCGTGGAGGGCCAGACCTATGAATTGCAGATGGAACGCTTTGAAAACACCACGGTGAACGCCACGGTGGAATCCTTCACCCGCTCCGGTGGCGAATTGCTGGTGCGCCTGGCCGTCAGGAACTCCGTGCAGCCGGTGCTGTATATGCGCACCTGCCAGGCGGTGCTGGGCGATTATATGTCCCAGTTGTGCGTGCCTGCCCGCGCGCTGATCCGCCAGGATGATACCGATGGCGTGGTGGTAGTGGACGGCGCCAATCAGTCCTTTATTCCGGTGAACATTATTTTCCGTAACGGCGAGGATGTGTATATCTCCGCCATCCAGCAGGGCTTGCTCTTTGAGGGGCAAACGGTGATGCTGTTCTGATCGATTCGGGAGGTGCTTCCATGGAGTTTCAGGAGCTTCAAAGCCGGGTGGAAACGGTGCGGGCCAACCTGGCCGCGGCGTCCGCGGGAAGGTATCCCACCCCCCGGTTGATCGCCGTTACCAAGACCCATCCCGTGGAGACCATTCTTCCCCTCTCAAAACTGGGTATTGTGGATATAGGGGAGAACAGAACACAAGAAATTGTGGAAAAACGTGATTTTTTAAGAGAAAATTTTCAAATTCATCTCATTGGAAGGTTGCAAAGTAACAAAGTTAAATATATAATAGATGATGTATGTTTGATTCATTCGCTGGACAGGTTTTCCCTGGCGCAGGAGATCGACCGGCAGGCGCAGAAGCACGAGCGTGTGATGCCTGTGCTGGTGCAGGTCTCCCCGGCGGGCGAGGAGCAGAAGGGCGGTATTCCCCCTGAAGAAGTGCTCCCTTTCCTGCGGGATGCGGCGAAGCTGCCCGGTCTGCACATTCGCGGACTGATGGCCGTGATGCCCAATACCCGGGACGAAGCCTTCCTGTCCGGCTTATTCGCGGATATGCGCACCCTGTTTGAGCGTCTCAGGGATGAGGCGGTGCAGGGCGTGGACATGGAGGAGCTCTCCATGGGCATGTCCGGCGATTATCTGCTGGCCGCCCGTCATGGGGCGACCATGGTTCGCGTGGGCAGCGCATTGTTCGGCCCCCGAGCCTGATGCAGTCACCAACGGTTGGGAGGATTATTAATGGCATTCAAGGATTGGACGCAGTCCATGTGGGACAAGATCAAGGCCCGCAGCCCCTTTGGGCAGGAGGACGTGGAATCCAACATGGCCAACGGCGGCTTCAGCGGCTATAAGCCGAACACCGCCAAGCACCGTGCCATGCGGGAGACCATGCAGCAGACCGCGATGAACGACGTGCCCCGGACGGATCCCATGATGACCGGCATGAATTGGGACGGTACCCAGCAGATGGAGCAGCCCAATGCCTTTGGCGGCTTCACCGGCGCGGCGCCCCAGCAGACTGCCGGGTATCAGGGAACGGGTTATCAGCCCACGGGCTATCAGACGACCATGAATGGCTACACCAGTACGCAGCAACCCATGGGATACCAGCCCACCGGCTATCAACAGAATGTCAATCAGTGGCCGGATCAGCCCCAGCAGCCGTATATGGACAACATGATGCCCGGCGGCTTCGGCGCGCCCCAGCAGTCCTACGGCTATGGCAACACGGTGCCCTTCCAGCCCGCGCAGCAGAATACCGTGCCGGCCCAGCCTGATAACATCAGCTATATGCCCGGCAATTTCGTGGGCGAGGACGGCAAGGCCTACAGCCACTGCGAGCGCATTGCCATGATCGCCAACGTGAGCATGTGCTACCGGATTATCGAGTTTATGCGCAATAACGAGTCCGTGATCGTCTCCACCGAGCAGATCACCGACGAGGAAGAGAACCAGCGCTGCCTGGACCTGCTCTACGGCGCGGCCTTCGCCATGAAGTGCTCCTTCACCCGCATCGCGTCCAAGAGCATCTATCTGCTGGCCCCCGGCTCCGTGATGGTGATCCCCTACAAGGCTGTACGCCAGATCAGCGATCAGGACATCGCCAACCGCTGGCCCGAGCAGGAGTGGGACAACCGCCGTGACCGCTTCGCCCGCAGCGAGAGCCGCTACGGCGTCCGCAATCAGGGCTACGGCCGTCAGCAGGAGGGGTACACCTTCGGCCGCCGCGAGAATGTCCGGCAGGATGATTACACGCCCTACGGCGGCTACAACGCCGTTGGCTACGGAAGGTAATTGAGGAGGAAAATAATATGTTTCTGTTTAGCATTATTGGCGGGCTTCTTATCTTTTCACTGGAGCTGTATGGCCTGGCGGTGATCGCGCACTTTGTGCTGTCCCTGATCAAGCCCTCCACTTCCAACAAGTGGATCGAGCTGCTGAACCTCATCGTTGAGCCTGCGCTGCAGCCCCTTCGCAAGCTGCTGACCTCCATGTTCAATGCTCGCTTCGACAAGTTCGACTGGTCTCACATCGTTCTGCTGGTCCTGCTGCAGATCGTCTCGGGCATCGTCAGCTGGATCTTCTGATGCGCCTGGATGGCCAGGAGCAGCTGGCCCTGCGCCTGCGACAGGCTGCGGAGCGGGCTGAAAAACGATCTTGCCCTATCGCCGCGCGGTTCCTTTCGGGGGCCGAGCGGTCTTTGGCTATTCATGCGGCCCGGGAAGCCGGGGTGCTGGTCGCCTTCGACGGCGGCTGGCCGGAGGCGGAACGGGTGCAGCCCTGCTTTTATCCCGCGGATGAAGAGCCGCTCTTCACCGGCGTATGGATGGAGGTCAGGTGGAACGCCAGATTCGCTGCGGTGGATCATCGCGCGTTGCTGGGCAGCCTGATGGCCCTGGGCATGGACCGGGCGTTCTTCGGCGATATGATCGCCCAGGAAGATCGCGCGTACCTGTATGTGCTGCCGGAGATGGCGGCGCGCCTGCCCATGGAATGGAACCAGGCCGGACGGGCTACCCTGACGGTAACCGAGCTGGCTTTGCCCCCGGTGATCCAGCCCCCGTCGGGTACGATGCTGCGGGACACCGTGGCTTCTGTGCGGCTGGACAGCGTACTGGCCAGCGGCATGAAGCTCTCGCGCGCCCGGGCGGCAGAGATTATCCGCCAGGGCAGTGTGATGGTGGATCATGTGCCGGAGGAGCGGGTGGATCGCCTGCTGACTGAGGGTCAGCTGCTGTCGGTCCGCGGATTCGGACGGGTCCGCCTGAAGGAAGTGGGCAGCCCCACACGCAAGGATCGCCTGCCTGTTGTGCTGGAAGTGTTTTCAAAATCATAACATTCGCCGTCTGGCGTAATGGAAAGGAGCTTTTCACCATGCAGATCACCGTTGAAATGATCGAAACCAAAGAGTTTAAGACCAAGCCCCGTGGATACGACCCCCAGGAGGTGGACGAGTTCCTCGACGCCATCTGCGACGAGATGGTCCGCCAGATGGATGAGATCGCCGCGCTGAAGCAGCAGCTGGCCGCCGCCAAGGCTGCCCGTCCTGTGGTCGAGGCGCCTACCCAGCAGATCCGTCCTATCATGCATACCTCCATGCCGGTGCATACGCCCGCGCCTGTGGCCCAGCCTGTTGCCGAGAAGAACGTGCCGGATTCTGACTTCCGCGAGATCCTGGAGATGGCCCAGAAGGTCAAGCGCGAGACCATCGCCGCTGCCGAGGCAAAGGCCGAGGAGATCGTGACCAAGGCCAGGGAGGAAGCCACTGCCAAGCTGGAAAACCTGGACGTGGAAAAGGAAACCCTCACCAAGCAGGTTGCCGCGCTGAAGGCCGCTGCCGCCGAGTATCGCGCCAAGTTCGAGTCCCTGCTGCAGGCTCAGCAGGAGGCCATCGAGAAGGCCAGCGATCTGTTCTGATTCGATTCAACCAAGTCGGGAGACGGTCTTTTGGGGCTGTCTCCCGTTTTTTGTAAAGGAGGTGCTCAGCCGTGGAGAAGATCAGAATGGCGGTGCGGACGCTGGTGGAATTCACTCTCCACGGCGATGATATCCTCCGCCTGGGCGGCTCGCTGAAGGACATGCAGGCGGGTATGCTGGGTCACAAGGCCAGACAATCCCTGCTGGGCGACGCCTGGCAGAGCGAGGTGCCGCTGGGCATCCGCATTCCCGTGGAGGAAGAGGAGCTGGAGCTGCACATCACCGGCCGCATGGACGCCTTCCATGACGGGGAGGTACCCGTTATTGAGGAGATCAAGATCTGGCAGCACAGGGAACCGCCGCTTGCGCCTGTTCCTGCCCACGAGGCTCAGGCAGTGTGCTACGGGCATATGCTGTGCCAGGAGCGCGGGCTTGAGCAGGTGATCATCCGGGTGGCTTATGTGGATCGTAAGGGGCGCATCCATGGGCAGTTCGACACGCTGCTGACAGCGGAGGAATGCAGGATGCGCTTCAACGACCTGCTGATCCCCTACATCCGCCGCATGAAGCTTGTTCGGGGACACCGACGGGCGCGGAATGCTTCGCTGAACGCGCTTCGCTTCCCCTATGAGCGCTACCGTGACGGCCAGCGGGATATGGCCGTGCAGGCCTATACTGCCATCCGGCTGCGCAGGCGGCTGTTTGCCAGTATGCCCACCGGCACCGGCAAGAGCGTGGCAGCGCTGTTTCCGGCCATGAAGGCCCTGGGCGAGGGCCTCACCGGGCAGGTGTATTATCTCACCGCCCGCACCACCCAGCGTCAGGGTGCGCTGGAGGCTGTGGCACGGATGCGCCGGCAGCCCCTGCATCTGTGGACGCTGACCCTCAATGCCAAGGACAAGCAATGTCCGGAGCAGACCGTCTGTCATCCGGATTTCTGCCCCCGGGCCAAGGGGCACTTCCTGCGGGACGGAGCCGCCATCGAGGAGATCATGCGGGAGGACGACTGGTCGCCGGAAAACATTCGGCGGGTGGCGGACAAGCATAACGTCTGCCCCTTTGAGTTCAGCCTGTCCCTGGCGGAGGTGGCCGATCTGACCATCTGCGATTACAATTACGCGCTGGATCCGGCGGTGCATATCCAGCGTATTTTCGACAGGAACGCCGATGTGACCCTGCTCATCGATGAGGCGCACAATCTGCTCTCACGGGTGCGGGAGATGCTTTCCGGCGCCATCGAGGGCGGGCGTATCCGCAAGCTGCGTACCGTGGTGGGCAAGGCTGCCGGGCGCAAGCACCGGCTGTACAAGGCCATGACGGATGTGCTCAAGGCCCTGGAAGATCTCCCTGCGGAGGAAGATGGCGAGGAGGGGCGGCTGCCCGCCATCCCCCAGAGCCTGGACAACGCCGCCGCGGAGCTGGCTGACGCCTTCATGGCCGCGGCCAACGAGTATTTCCCCTGGGACGAGGCCGGCGAACGGTTGGGTGATACCCTGCTTGCCCTGCTGAGTTTCCTGCGGGCCAGACGGCGGGATGCGGCGGAGTATGCCTTCCTGTGGCAGGGCCGTAAGACCCGCACGGTGCACGCCTTTGCCCTGGAGGTGGGCGCGTATTTTCAGGAGGTGACCGAGCCGCTTTCCGGCGTGGTGTGCTTCTCGGCCACCATGGAACCGTTGGAGGACATGAAGCGCCTGCTGGGCGGCGGGGAGGAGGACGCCTGCTTTGCCATGCCATCGCCCTTTCCGCCGGAGAATCTGCTGATCCTGCAGCAGAATGTGAACACCCGCTATCAGCATCGGGAGGCGGCCTGCGGGCAGATCGCCGCCGCCATCCGCCGGCTGTGGGAAAGCAAGCCCGGGCGGTATATGGCGTTCTTCCCCAGCTTCGCCTTTATGAACCGGGTAGCGGAGACGCTGGAACTGCCATGCCAGGTGCAGCGCTCCGGTATGACAGACGAGGAACGCCGTGCCTTCCTGGCACCCTATTGCCCCGGTGGCGAGCCCATGCTGTCGCTGTGCGTGCTGGGCGGTATCTTTGCCGAGGGTATCGACCTTCCCGGCGACGCGCTGGACGGTGTGGTCATCGTGGGCGTGGGGCTGCCCCAGGTGAACCTGTTTCAGGAGACCCTGCGGGACTATTACGAAGAGACATTGCAAAACGGTTTCCTTTATGCCTACATGATCCCCGGTATGCAGAAGGTAGCCCAGGCCGTGGGTCGGGTCATCCGGACGGAAAGCGACATGGGAGTGGCCATCCTCCTGGACGACCGCTACCGCCAGAGCGGCTACCGGCGGCTGATGCCTGCCCACTGGCAGGTGCGTCAGGAAGCGGACCTGGAGGAGTTCTGGGCAGGGGATTGACAAAACTGCATGTTTGTATACAATTAACTTGTGACTGATTTCGATACGTTTTTCATTTTGTCATCATCATTGTCACGATTTCATTGACAAAGAGAGGTACAGCCTATGTTTGGATTCCGTCCCGATGGCCGGCGCATCACCACCATCGATCCCATCGTCCGCATCACCCCCTACCTGATGCCCATGCGCTGTGACGCCCAGGTGTTCCTGCAGCACAAGGTGGATTACGAGATGCTGGCCCGTTACATTGCCAAGCAGAGCGCCAAGGGCGAGAAGATCACCTTCATGCAGATCATTGTGGCGTCCTTCGTCCGCGCGGTGAGCCAGCACCCGGAGATCAACCGCTATATCATGAACAAGCAGTATTACTCCCGCAACAACTGCACCGTCTCCTTCACGATGCTCAAGGATCCCCAGGACGCCGAGGGCGGCGAGACGGCGGTGAAGCTCCGCTTTGATCCCACCGATACCCTTTACGATGTCCGCGACCGCATGAACAAGGCCATCGATGCCAACCGCGGTGTGGAGGAAAAGAACTTCCTCGATAAGCTGGTGGGCGTGCTGCACGCTGTGCCCGGTCTGGCCACGGCTGTGGTGGCGCTGGTTCGCCTGCTGGACCGCTACGGCCTGTGCCCCGGCGCGCTGCTGGACGAGCTGCCCTTCCACACCAGCATGTACATTACCAACAACGCCTCCATCGGCCTGCACCATGTGAATCACCACATCTACAACTTTGGTTCCACGAGCCTCTTCTTCGGCATGGGCTCGGTGGAGCGCACCATGGTCATGGAGGATGGCCAGCCCCGCATGAAGCGCTGGCTGCCCATCGGCATCACCGCTGATGAGCGCGTGTGCTCCGGCGCCCACTATGCGGGCTTCTTCGCCACCATGAACCGCTGCCTGAATCATCCCGAACTGCTGGAGGTTCCGCCGGAGACGGTGCGCTATGATCCCAAAATGGAGTATCACGAGCCCAAGGTCAATGCCGATAAGCCCGTGGAAGACAAAGCGGTCTCTGCATAAGCATATTGGTTTTCCTGCTGTGAGCCGTGCCTGAGTGGCAATAAGCAGGAATCGGCCTCCGGACTGTCGAATACGATGGGGAATCGTAGTACGGCAGAACGGAGGCTTTTTCGTATGAATATCGGAATCGTAGGCCTGGGGCTTATCGGCGGCTCCCTGGCCAAAACCATCAAGCTGAACACGGGGCACAGGGTCATTGGCTGCGATGCGGACTTGCAGACCATCCTGCAGGCCCAGCTTATGGATGCCCTGGACGAGGAAATGGACAAGACCAACCTCTCCGCCTGTGACATGGTTCTGGTGGCGCTGTATCCCGCTGGCATCGTGGAATGGGTGGAGGAGCACGCTGGGCAGTTCAAGCCCGGCGCGCTGGTGATCGATTGCGGCGGTGTGAAGCAGGAGATCTGCCGCCAGCTTATCCCGCTGGCCAAGGCGGGCGGCTGGCACTTCATCGGCGGTCATCCAATGGCTGGCCGGGAATTCTCCGGCTTCAAGTACGCCAAGGATGACCTGTTCGACAATGCCAGCATGATCCTCACGCCCATGGGCGACGAGGAGCCGGAGCTGCTCCAGCGGGCACGGGATTTCTTTATGGACTTGGGCTTCCGCCGGGTGCAGTTCACCACGCCCCGGACCCATGACGAGATGATCGCCTATACCAGCCAGCTGGCGCACATCGTTTCCAGCGCCTATGTCAAGACGCCGCTGGCAGGCCGGCACAAGGGCTTCTCCGCCGGTTCCTTCGCGGACATGACCCGTGTGGCGCGGCTGAACGAGCATATGTGGACAGAGCTGTTTTTTGATAACCGCGAGGCCCTTCTGCCTGAGGTGGAGGGTTTGGTGGAGCGGCTTACCGAGTACCGTGACGCCCTGCGGGATAACGACCGCGACCGTATGACGCGGCTCCTGCGGGACGGCCGGGAGATCAAGGAGAGCCTGGAGAACTGATGCGCTTGACGCTGGGCAGGGAGAATGATATAATCCTTGGTGTATGCGGATATGGTGGAATGGCAGACACCGGGGACTTAAAATCCCCTGCCCACAAGGCGTGCGGGTTCGAGTCCCGCTATCCGCACGGCCAAACAGCTTTGCAAGTCAATGCTTGCGGGGCTGTTTTTTTCTGTATGCACCTGTTTTTATCCGGCAGGTGGTTTCTTGCTGATCGCGGCCGTGAGATCCATACCGCTCCCGGGGCGATATGGCCGCTTTTGGGGGGGCCACGCTTGCGTATTTCCTGTGATATGCTATAATGTCAGTAGCATTCATGGCGCTGCGCCATCACTGACACAAGGAGCTGATCTGCATGAGAAGAGATGTCTGTTACTATTTCGAGGCCGATGTGGTTTCTACTTACAAGGCTTATCTCGCAGCCGCGAAGAGCCGGAAGTTCGACCGTACCTGTGCGGAGGAACCCTATCACACCTTTTCCTTCGGCATCAATTACTCGATGATCTATAACATGAACGGTGGCAGCTGTACCCTGCATTTCATGCCGTACCGCACCGGCTGCGCGGTTGATCTGCGCTTTTCAATCGCTCAGCTTGTGGGCGCGAGATACGAGCGCTACGCCCAGAATCTTACGGAGATCGCCGAGAAGGAGCTGGGCATCCGCGGCATTGTCTGCAGCATTGACGTCGATTCCTTCCTTCGTCCGGAAAACAAGATCACGCCGGAGAAGGCGGCTGCCGTACAAAGCGTGCCTGCGAAGCCTGTCATTGCAGGCCGCAGCTGCCCGAAGTGCGGCAACGCGGTTGCGGACAATGCATTGTTCTGCGTGAAATGCGGCACGAAGCTGGCCGCAGAGGCTCCGCGATTCTGCAACCAGTGCGGCACGAAGCTGGCTGAAAACGCGCTGTTTTGCTCTCACTGCGGCAACAAGGTCAGATAAGCCTGTTCAGCATCAAAAAATTACGCAGCCGCCTCCATCACAGAGGCGGCTGCGTTTCTTTGTCGGGAGCAGAAGGCGGGCTTCGCTTGCCATGCCTGATCCCTTATGCTTTCTGAATAGTGCCGTTATACACGGTATAGGGTTGGCCGGGGTTGGTGGTTTCCTGCAGGAGGATGCTCACGCCGTTTTCGGCGGGCTTGAAGGTCAGGGTGACCTCCTGCATCCCCTCTACCTCGAACTGGCGGAGCACCAATGCGCCGTCCTTCATGCCCCAGGCCATCAGTACCGGGAAGATGGTGGTCAGGTCACGGTAGGTCAGGACGTCGGCCAGGGGAGCCATGTCATTGCGCAGGAAGGTGCCGCGGGCCGCCTTGATCGTCACGCCCTGGCGGGCGAGGGTCAGCACGTCTCCATCCAGGGCGAGGGTCATCTCGCCGAAGGGCAGGTTTTCATAGCGGCCCAGCACGGCGGCGGGGATGGGGGCGCCGTCGTCCTCGGGCAGGGTGCGCTCATACCGCAGGGTGGACAGGCGGGCGTTCAGCTCGGTCATGGCGGCCTCGTCCTCAGGCAGGGGCTCGGGCTGGTAGGCGTTGAGGACGTTGTTGTAATACACCTGCATCTCGGTGCCCATGTCGTGCACCAGGGCGGTCATGGCCAGCACGGTATCGGTGCGGCGGTCCATCAGGCACAGCTGGCCGTACATACCGTCTCCCCGGAAGCAGCCGTTGACGCACATCCACATCTGGTAGCCGTAGCCAGCGTTCCAGTCGCCCATGCCCAGCACATCGGGGGCCTGGTAGATCTGTGCCCGGGTGGCGGCGGCCACATAGTTGCGGGGGATAAGCTGCTTATCCTCCCACTTGCCGTCGTTCAGGATGCACACGCCCAGCTTGGCGATGACCTCCGGCACCAGCGAGAAGCCGAAGCCGCCGGTACAGATGTCGTGGGGGTCGCGCAGCCAGCGGGTGCCGGAAATGCCCATGGGTGTGAAGAGCTTCTCCTGCAGGTAGTCCTCCAGGTCGATGCCCTTCTTCTTCAGCGCGGCGGAGAGCATATAGGTGGCACTGGTGTTGTAGCGGAACACTTCGCCGGGCATATCGGTGAATGCCTGCTTGAGGAAGGCCACGCGCATATCCTCCCAGCAGTTCTCGCCGGAGGGCTCTTCCGGCTGACCGGTGGACATCCGCAAAAGATGACGCAGGGTGAGGCTTTCCAGCTCCTTGCCGGGGGTCACGCCGGAGACGGCCAGCTCCTCGGCAAAGAGGTCAATGACCTTTTCGTCCAGGCGGATGAGGCCCTCGCCCTCGGCGATGCCAACGGCCACAGAGGTGAAGGTCTTGGAGAGGGAGAACACAGTCTGCAGCTGGTCGGGACCGTAAGGGGCGTAGTAGCCCTCGCACAGCACCTTGCCGTGGCGAACCAGCAGGAAGCTGTGGATCTGCAGACCCCGGGCCTGGTAATCGTCGATCATGGCGACAATACGCCGGGGGTCAAGCCCTGCCTGAGCAGGGGTGCAGCGGGGGAGCGGGGTAACGCGGGGCATGGGATCCCTCCTTACTTAAACATTTGCTTCTTGTACATGAAGATGAAGGAAACGATCGCCAGCAGCACGGAGAGCCCCACCACGATCCAGAAGCCGAAGGGCGAGGAGGCGAAGGGGATGCCGCCCACATTCATGCCCCACAGGGAGGCGATGATCGTGGGGATGGACAGCACGGCGGTCAGGCTGGTCAGCACCTTCATGGTGATGTTCAGGTTGTTGGAGATGATGGAGGCGAAGGTATCCATGGTGCCGGTCATAATGTCGCGGTAGATGGCGCACATCTCGATGGCCTGCTTGTTTTCGATGATGACGTCCTCCAGCAGGTCCGTATCCTCGGGGAACTGGCGGAGGATGTTGGTCTGGCGCATGAGACGCTCCAGCACCATTTCGTTGCTCTTGAGGGAGGTGGAGAAGAATACCAGGGATTTCTCCAGCTTCATCATCTGCAGAAGCTCCTGGTTGCGGGAGGATTTCTCCAGCTTTTCCTGCACGTGCATGGAGGCCTTGTCGATCTGCTTCAGGTAGGCCAGGTAGCGGCTGGCGTTGCGGTGCAGCAGCTGCAGGATGAAGCGGGTGCGCTTGTGGGTCCAGAAGCCGCGGATGCGCTCCTCGGTGAAATCGTTGATGATGGGGGTATCCCGGGTGCAGACGGTGATGATGATATCATCCACCAGCACGATGCCCAGAGGGATCGTGGAATAGACGTAGCCGCTGCCCTCGCTTTCAACGTAGGGGATGTCCACCACAATGAGCGTCTGGCCCTTTTCCGGGTCGTGCTCGATGCGGGCGGATTCCTCCTCGTCCAGCGCGGCGGCTACGAAGGTGGGATCGATGGCGAAGCGGGCGTTGAGGCCGTCCACTTCTTCTTTGGTGGGATTCTGCAGGTGCACCCAGCAGCCCTTTTCCAGGGTGGTGCACTCGGTCATGTGATCGTCAACGGTTTTGAAGATCCTCTTCATGGTGATCAGTCCTTTCCGGCAAAATGACCGGAAGCGGCGTCCATCAATGCACGTTAAACGGCGCGCACCCGAAAGGAGCGCTGTTCCCGGACGAATAGCGTGTTACTACCAGGGTCGGTATCCATGGAAAAAGCCAGCTCCTTTCTATTTGGTGCGGAAGGGGAAAACTTCCTTATCTTCCATGATAGACGCAAGTTTACAAAAAGTCAACGTGAAAATCATGAACAAGTGCGTGAAATTTGCGACATTTTTCGGCAAGAAATTATTTTTTGAGGCCACACAAGGGCTGGCGGACTTTTCCGAGGAGGTGACGCTGAAAATGACCGTTTCGTACATTTACAAGATCATGCAAACACAATATAATGTCACTTGTTCGTGGTGAACACCACAAGATGTGGTTTTCGCCCCTTTTTGTCAGACACAAGCGGTAGTGCGTGCAATACCGCTTTTGAAGGGCCCCGCCGCTGGGCTTGAAAAGCAGGCGGCGGTTCCCTTTTCTCTTGCGCCTGTTTTCGGGTATGCACAGCAGCAAAACTCAGGAGGAGATTCTATGGGTATCATCAACATTCGTAAACGCGATGGCCGTATGGTGGAATTTGACCAGGCCAAGATCGAAAACGCTATTTTGCGCGCCTTCCAGGCCTCTTCCAGCGCCAAGGGCCGCGAGACCGCCCAGGCCCTGGCCGAGCGCGTGGTGGCCGAGCTGGAGAACAACGAGAGCGTATCCTCCACCCCCACGGTGGAGCAGGTGCAGGACACCGTGGAGCGCGTGCTGATCGAAAAGGGCTTCGTGCGCAGCGCCAAGGCTTACATCCTGTATCGCGCCGAGCGCAGCCGCGTGCGTGAGATGAACACCCGCCTGATGAAGACCTTCGAGGATATTACCTTCAAGGACGCCATCGATTCCGACATCAAGCGTGAAAACGCCAACATCAACGGCGATACCGCCATGGGCTCCATGCTGAAGTTCGGCTCCGAGGGCGCCAAGCAGTTCTACGATATGTATGTGCTGGATCCCCGCTTTGCTCAGGCGCATCGCGAGGGCGACATCCATATCCATGATCTGGACTTCTATACCCTTACCACCACCTGCTGCCAGATCCAGCTGTCCACCCTGTTCAAGGACGGCTTCTCCACCGGCCACGGCTATCTGCGCGAGCCCCAGGATATCACCAGCTATGCCGCCCTGTGCTGCATCGCCATCCAGGCCAACCAGAATGACCAGCATGGCGGCCAGAGCGTGGTGGACTTCGATTACGGCATGGCCCCCGGCGTGAAGAAGACCTTCATCAAGCGTTACCGCATGAACATCGCCCGCGCCCTGGAGCTGCTGGTGGGCGACGAGCACGCCGAAGAGAACGCTGCCGAGATCATGAGCAGGCTGGCCGAGCAGGAGCTGTCTCCCTCCCTGGAGCCCAGCGAGGCTCAGCAGGCTGCTGTGTTGGCTCTGCTGCTGGAAAAGACGGGCGACGAGGTGCAGTCCAAGCGCATTATGGACTTCGCCCAGAAGCACGCCTGGAAAGAGACCGATAAGGCCACCTTCCAGGCCATGGAAGCCCTGGTGCATAACCTGAACACCATGAACAGCCGCGCCGGCGCGCAGGTGCCCTTCTCCTCCATCAACTACGGCATGGATACCTCCGCCGAGGGCCGTATGGTGATGAAGAACCTGCTCCACGCCACCGAGGCAGGCCTGGGCGGCGGCGAGACCCCCATCTTCCCCATCCAGATCTTCCGCGTGAAGGAAGGCGTCAACTTCAACCCCGGCGAGCCCAACTATGACCTCTATCGCCTGTCCATCAAGACCAGCGCCAAGCGCCTGTTCCCCAACTTCTCCTTTGTGGACGCGCCCTACAACCTGCAGTACTACAAGCCTGGCCATCCCGAGACGGAGATCGCCTACATGGGCTGCCGTACCCGCGTGATGGGCAACGTGTATGACCCCAAGCGCGAGGTTTCTCCCCGCCGCGGCAATCTGTCCTTCACCTCCATCAACCTGCCCCGCATTGCCATCAAGGCCAACGGCGACGTGCAGTGGTTCTTTGAGGAGCTGGAGCGCAAGATGCAGCTGGTGGCTGCTCAGCTGGACGAGCGTATGGCCATCATCAGCAAGAAGAAGGTCCGCAACTTCCCCTTCCTGATGGGTCAGGGCGTGTGGATCGATTCCGAACGTCTGGACTGGAACGACACCGTTGAGGAAGTCCTCAAGCACGGCACGCTGACCATCGGCTTTATCGGTCTGGCCGAAGCCCTGGTGGCTCTGCGCGGCAAGCACCACGGCGAATGTGAAGAGAGCCAGAACCTGGGTCTGGAGATCATCGGCGCCATGCGTGCCTTCACCGATAAGCTGGCCCGTGAGCGCGGCCTGAACTACAGTCTGATCGCCACCCCCGCCGAGGGCCTGTCCGGCCGCTTTATCCGCCTGGACAAGGAGAAGTTCGGCGTGATCCCCGGCGTTACCGAGCGTGATTATTACACCAACAGCTTCCATGTGCCGGTGTATCATCCCTGCTCCGCATTCCACAAGCTGTCCATCGAGGCACCCTACCACGCCCTGACCAACGCCGGCCACATCTCCTATGTGGAAATGGATGGCGATCCCCTGCAGAACCTGGACGCCTTTGAGAAGATCGTCCGTTTCATGCACGACAAGGGCATTGGCTACGGCTCCATCAACCACCCCATCGACCGTGACCCCGTTTGCGGCTACAACGGCATCATCGGTGACGAGTGCCCCTGCTGCCACCGCAAGGAAGACGGCCGTCCCTTCGAGCGTATCCGCCGCATCACCGGCTACCTCGTCGGCACACTCGACCGCTTCAACAACGCCAAGCGTGCCGAAGAGCACGACCGCGTCAAGCACGGCGTCTAACCAGGGTCAATCGACCCTGGACCCATTCGGGGCAGGCCGGGCATGTACATATGACGGGGGTCACGGCGCGAATACGGTCGCGCCGCGACGCACGCCTGTGACACGCCAGCCACGGCTGTCCGATATCCCAAACGTGATTTTCCTCCCAAACCTAGGGAAGCGATCATGGGGTGGTGCGTTGCCCGCGCCACCAACCCTGCTGTAACAGGTCGCCCCGCGAAGGCTCACACGCAGGCGATCCTGAGAAGTGCACCGGGGTCCGGGGGCCACACCTCCATTGTGGCCTCCGGTCGGCTTTTGGTACTTTTCGCCGAGACGAAAAGTACGTCCTCCGGGTACGCACAGCCTGAAAAAAGGGCACTCTCCCAAAGAAAACATATCAAAGGCCACATCGCCATGTGGCCTTTTCCATTCCAGGAGGCCACCATGAACATCCGCATCGCAGGTACCGTCAACGATTCTATCGTCGATGGCCCCGGCTATCGCTACACCATCTTCACCCAGGGCTGCCCCCACCATTGCCCCGGCTGTCATAACCCGGAAACTCACCCTTTTGACGGCGGCAAAACCGTGGATACCCAGACCATCATCGATCAGTTTCGGGAAAATCCGCTGCTGGACGGCATCACCCTTTCCGGCGGTGATCCCTTCTGCCAGCCGGAGCCCTGCCTGCTCCTGGCCCAGGCAGCTCGCCAGAGCCGGCTGAACGTGTGGGCCTACACCGGCTACACCTGGGAAACGCTGCTGAAGGAAAACGACCCCGCCCGCATGGCGCTCCTCAAGGAGATCGACGTGCTGGTGGACGGCCCGTTCATCCTGGCGAAGCGCTCGCTGGAACTGAAGTTCTGCGGCAGCAGGAACCAGCGCCTGATCGACGTGAAGAAAAGCTTTGCGGCGGGGGATGTGGTGCTTTGGCAGGCTCCCAGCTGGGATGTGATCTGAAAAAATCTTGCTAATTTCATGAAAAAAGTGATTGACATGCACCTGGCGTTGTGCTATAATTCCTAATTGTCAGCGGAATGCCGAATGGGCGTGATCGCCGACGCCGATGCCCTTGGAGGTCCCTGATTTGCGGCATGCGCCTGTAGCTCAGTTGGATAGAGCAACGGCCTTCTAAGCCGTGGGTCGGGGGTTCGAGCCCCTCCAGGCGCGCCATCATGGTGGCTATAGTTCAGTGGTAGAGCGCCAGATTGTGGCTCTGGATGTCGTGGGTTCGAACCCCACTAGTCACCCCATTTTTCTTCCTTCGGTCTGCTGCGATCTGCGGTGGAGACAACCTGCGTTGGGGTGTAGCCAAGTGGTAAGGCACGGGACTTTGACTCCCGCATTCGCAGGTTCGAGCCCTGCCACCCCAGCATGTATGACCCATTAGCTCAGTCGGCAGAGCACTTGACTTTTAATCAAGGTGTCTGGAGTTCGAATCTCCAATGGGTCATTCCCATCTGCCTTTTGAGACGGTCGTGCTTTGTGCGGGCGTGGCGGAATGGCAGACGCGCCAGACTTAGGATCTGGTACCGGAAGGTGTAAGAGTTCGAGTCTCTTCGTCCGCACGGTTTTCCTCAGCACCCAATGCAAATTGGTGGATATGCGGTAGTAGCTCAGTGGTAGAGTGCCACCTTGCCAAGGTGGATGTCGCGGGTCCGAATCCCGTCTACCGCTCCACTTGCGGGTGTAGCTCAATGGCAGAGCTCCAGCCTTCCAAGCTGGTCACGTGGGTTCGATTCCCATCACCCGCTCCAGCTAACAAGGTCAAGTGCCAACAAAAAGAGTCATCCGGTCGGATGGCTCTTTTTGTATTATCAGGAGGTTTGGACAATGATGTATGAATGTCGCCCGGCGACCATGGACGACCTTGAACGTATCTGGGCAAAGAATATCCGTCAACACCCGGAGGATCCCCGGTGGATCCGCTGGCGTGAGGAGTATATCGGCTACAATCGTTCCGGTCAGGCGCTGAGTTGTGTGGTGGTATGCGATGGCGATCCCGTGGGCGAGGGTACGCTGCTTTTTGCGCCGGAATGCGGCGCCGTTGCCGGCCGCACCGTGCTGGCGGATGGCGCGTCGGTGGCTAACGTCAACGCGCTGCGCATTGAAAAGGAGCATGAAGGACAAGGATACATCTCAGCCATGATGCGCCTGATGGAGGCAGAAGCTGTCCGCCGTGGATATCGGCGGCTTTCCATCGGCGTGGAGGAAAAGGAAAAAAGAAATCAGGCGATCTACCGGCACTGGGGATTTGATCGCCTGATCCTGACTGATGTGGAGGATGGAGAAACAGTATTGTACTTTGAGAAGAATATTACGGCATTGCGTTGAGAATATCCCGTTCCGTCAGGTTGGCAAGCTCCGCCGGGGCGAAGCGCTGAGCCAGCTGCCACATCAGCACGCTGCCCAGGTAGTACCCCACATCGGAATGCCCCTGATAGCTGCACCAGTCCCCAAAGAAATCCTGCACCGATTCCCCGGCCATGACCCGCCGGCGGTACTCGGCGAAAAGAGAATCACGGTTGGCTTCGCACCAAGGGAGCCAGCCGTTTTTGTTTTGGTGGAAATAGCGCTTGTCGCCCGCAAGCCGCTGCTCAAAGAGCATAGCCATGCCCTCGGTGTACAGCTGCCAGAGGGCCGCATTGGCAAATTCCGGCGCGCTGCGGTGCTGAAAGTGCCACAGATGCCCTAATTCATGATCAATGAGCGCTGTCATGGAGGCGTCATCGCACCAGTTCAGTTCCACGATTTTCTCCAGCCCCAGCAGCACCGCGGGGCGGCCATCCAGCTCGGTGGCCCAGCCTGCGGCGTTGCACAGGCCAAGGTACAGAACGACGGTGGCGTCCACATCCAGGGAGGGGATGCGCTCCATGTGGCGCAGAAAGGCCGCGTGAGCCTGGTGGGCTTTGGCTGGTTCGGCGGCAAGGGCGGCCAGCACCGGGGCGACCTGCGTGGGGAAGTCGTACTCTGCGGCGTCCTGAAGGCACTTTTCCGGCAGCTCCGGGGAGATGGAGGCGGCGTAGGCACGCCAGGCGTCAAGCGAGAAGGTATTGTTGGGGAAGCAGGCGGCTATTTCGGTATAGGAATCGATGATTTTCATGGGGCACCTCGTTGATGGAGCTTTTTCAGGCTCGCCTGGAAGGAAATCACGCTCAGGGTTATTGGACAGCCGAAACTGCTGCGCTGCAAGTGTGCGTCGCGGCGCAGCAGTTATGCGCCGTGACCCTCACGGATATCAGCTGTGGTTGCAATTCCCGCACGGGTGTCGAGAGGGCCGAAGGGCCCTTCGCGGGAGCCCAGAGGGCAGCACCCTCTGGCAGGGGAATCCTTAAGGTGACGGAGCCCCCTTAAGGTAAGTGAAGATGTCGGCGGCGATGGGAGCGGCGGTGCTGCCACCGCCTTCGCCGTCCTCGATGGATTCGACGAGGACGCTGACGGCGTAGGGCAGGTCGTCGTTTTCGATGTAGCCGATGAACCAGCCGTAGGTCATGGCGCTGCCGGAAAGGCTGCTCTCGGCAGAGCCGGTCTTGCCACATATGGCCAGGCCGGGGACGGCGGCGCTGGTGCCCGTGCCGGACTTGACCACGTCCCGCATATAGGATTGCAGGGTGGCAGCGTTCTCGGCGGACAGGGCGGTGCGGTAGACCTTGGATTGAAAGGTGGCGCGGGTGGAGCCCGCGGCGCTCTGCACGTTCATGAGCAGGCGGGGCTCCATCATCACGCCATCGTTGGCGATGGCGGCGGCCACCATGCACATATGCATGGGTGTGGCGGTGAGGGCGCTCTGGCCGATGCCGGTGGTAGCGATCTCGAACTCATTGCGGTTCGTGGTGGGGTAGGTGCTGTTTTCCACGACCAGGTCGCGGAAAAGGAAGTTATCGTTAAAGCCGAAGCTTTCGGCGGTTTTGCGCAGCTTCTCGTCGCCCAGGGTCTGCGCGATATAGGCGTAGACGTTGTTGCAGCTCTTCTTGAAGGCTTCGCGGAGGGTGAGCTTCTCGTGGATGGCGCCGCCGTAATCGTGGATGGTCTGATTCATCACCGTCAGGCCGCCGGTGCAGGCGATCTCCTGCCCGGTAACGCTGGGGATGTTATCCAGCGCGGAGACGGTGGTGATGATCTTGAAGGAGCTGCCCGGCGGATAGACGGACTGGGTCGCCCGGTTCCAGAAGGGCTGGCCCGCGTCGGCCTTGGTGGCCTCGGTGATGTTCATGGGGTCGAAGTTGGGCAGGCTGATCGAGGCGATGAGCTCGCCGGTTTTGTAGTTCATCACCACGGCGGCGCCCCTCTTGCCTCTGGTCAGGCTGTGCCGGTCAAAGAAGCGAACGATCTCGGTGCAGAGCTGACTGTCGATGGTCAGGGTCACGTTGTCGCCCCGGCGGGTCTCGCCTGCCAGCAGGGTGCTGACGCGCTCGCCCAGGGGCGTCTGGAAGCCATAAAGATAGCTGGTCTGGAAGGTCTCCACGCCGTTGGAGACCTGTCCCTGGCTGTCGCCCAGGAGGTGCACCACGGCGCGGCGGGATTCCTCATTCTGCTGATAGACGCGCTGGCCGTCCACGGTGGTGGCCAGAACAATGCCGTTGCGGTCCAGGATGTCTCCGGCGATGACCGTTTGCTTCTGTGCCCGGACGCGGGGGTTGCGGCTGAAGGAGAACCACCGGTTGCCATAGGTGGAGATGCTGTAGCCGCCATAGACCGCCAGCAGCAGGAACAGGCCGAACATGATCAGCGCCAGGATCTTGAAGAGGTAACGCTGCTGCTTCATTGCATCCCCTCCTGACTGCCCAGCATAGCCAGGCGGGTGTCCTCGTTCAGGTCGTCCTCATTCAGGCTGGCCACGCCCTGCAGCAGGCCTACCAGGCACATGCTGGAGACCAGCGATGTGCCGCCATAGCTCACAAAGGGCATGGTGACGCCTGTGAGGGGGATCAGCTTGATCACACCGCCAATGATGACGAAGGTCTGCAGGCCGATCATCAGCGTGGCGCCCATGGCCAGCAGGCCGTGGAAGCTGGTGCGGGCGGCCATGGCGGTGGTGGCGCCGCGCCAGATGATGGCCACATACATCAGCAGCACGCACAGACCGAAGATCACGCCGAACTGCTCGCAGATAACGGAGAAAATGAAATCCGTATGATAGACGGGGATCGTTTGGGGATAGCCCAGCCCCAGACCCATGCCGAATATGCCGCCGCTGGCAATGGCCATCAGGCTCTGCACGATCTGATAGCCGGCGTTGTCATAATCGCTCCAGGGGTTCTGCCAGATGGCTACACGCTTTTTCACGTGGGCGAACATCTTGTAGCCCAGCACGGCCGCACCGGCACCACCGGCAAGGCCCACGCCGGTGAGCAGCAGATTGTTGGAGGAGGCGTAGAAGAGCATCAGCGTCACGCCATAGTACATCAGGGCGGTGCCCAGATCCTTCTGCAGCATGAGCAGGCCAAGACAGCCCACGGCGAAGATCAGCCAGGGGAGCAGCCTGCGGCGGCTCATGAAATAGCTGATGATCAACAGAAGGCTCAGCTTGACGATCTCGCTGGGCTGCACGGAAAGGCTGCCCACGTAGAACCAGTTCTTCGCGCCGTTGGTTTCGCGGCCAATGAGCAGTGGGAGCGCCAGCAGTGCCAGGGACACGGGCATCAGCAGGAGCACAGGGAGCTTCCAGTGTTTGATGATGCGCACCAGATAAATGCACACCACCATGGCCACCAGACCGACGCCGTAATAGGTGGCCTGCTGATAGGCGTAATCGGGGTTGGTGGCATAGAGCACCAGCACGCCCAGCGCGCACAGGAAGTTGGTCAGGCTCAAAAGGAGCTTGTCAGCCGGGAAAAGCCGGGGCAAAAGATTCACGCCCAGCCAGATCATCGCCGGTACAGCCACGGCCAGCGCGGCGGCCTGCCAGGCATAATCCTTGAGGAACAAAAGCAGGAACGCGCTGAAGAAGAACAGCATCACCGTGCTGGAAAGCAGACGGCCGGGGTCGCGGCGGAGGGAGCGCTTCTCGTTATTCTTCATCGTAGCGCCTCCTTTGCGCGCGGCTGTGCCGCTGACGGGCCTGGGCCGGCTGGAAGGGCTCGGGCTGCTGGGGCATCCAGCCTTGCTGGACAGGCGGATTCAGCCAGGATTCCTCCACGGGTTGCTCCTGACCATACATGGGCTCCTCCTGTTGCCAGGGGTTGGGGCTTTGCTGCCACGGGGCCGGATTTTCCTGCCACGGAGCGGCGGGCTGCTGCCAGGGCGCTTGCTGCTCCGGCCAGGGGGCTTGCTGGGCCTGATCATACACAGGCTCTTCCTGCCAGGGCGAGGGCTGCTGGTGATAAACATAGCTGTTATCCTGCCAATCCTGGGTCACGGGCTGGTCAGGGTCGCAGGGGGGATACTCCGGCACATAGGGATAATAGGGCCGATAGGACGCGTCAAGCCCTGCAAAAAGGCGCAAACGAAGCACGGCCTGACCGACCTGCAGCCGGGAGCCGTGGCCCATGGGATGCTTTTTTGTTTTGCTGCGATGGGTCACCTCGGCATCATCCACATAGCACACGGCGCCCCGCAGGGGGAACAGCAGCAGGCCCGTGCCCGGCTGAAAGGAGAAATCCAGGTGACGGGCAGCCACGCCATTCACCGGGATCACCACGTCGCAGGAGCGCACAAAGCCCAGCACGCCTTCCCGGGGAATGGGGATGGCGTAGCCCTCGGGCAGCTCATCAGAGCCCTGCAGCACCACCATCTCGCCGATCATACCGGCGTCAGGCAGCTGCCTGAGGCGGCGATGATTGGCCTTCCTGTCCTTCCGTAGCCAGCGGAAAGCCCGCCAGACGATCAGCACGCCAAGAAACGCAAACCAATAACGCGCGCCAAGGGAAATGATCTCATAAATGTTTTCGGGCATAGGGAGTCCTTTCAGGGAGAAAACGGGTTTCGAAAGGGCCGAAGGGCCCTTCGCGGGTTGTCAGGGCAGCGCCCTGACCGGGGATTCTTAAGGGGCGGAGCCCTTTAAGCAAGCATGTTCCGCAGTTCCGTGAGCAGCGGCTTGAGGTTCCTGGGGGTCTGGGCGGGGTCGCGCTGGATGGAGATGGTCAGGTTCTCCGGCCGGAAAACGGATTGGGCTGCGTCCAGCAGATCCTCGCAGGTGAGGTCGTCATACATCTGGGCCTGAGCGTCCAGGTCGGCACGGGAAAGATCGTCTGCCATCCAGGCCCAGCCCAGCAGGTCATTCATGGCGGATACGTCGTCCTGGTAGAAAACCAGATTATCGGTAAACTGCATACGGGTCTGGGTCAGGCGGATGGGCCGCACGTAGAGGCACAGGCGGTGCAGCAGCTCGAATACCTTGCGCAGGCTGGCGGCCAGGTATTCCTGGCGCACGTCATAGCGGATCACCAGGCGGCGGAACATCCCCATCTCCTCCATGGAGGAATCGATCTCCGCCACCAGGGCCATCTCCTCGCGGAGCTTCTGGAAGAGCAGAGAATCGCTGTTGCCGGCGGTGAAGGCATTGAGTACCTCGCCCGTCAGGGGGAAGACGCGATCCTCGTCCAGGTCGAAGGCCAAGTGCACCTTGGCCTGGCCGCCCTCCTCATCCAGGATGAGGTCGCTGCGGCTGTCCCGCATGCAGAAGCCCTGGGGAACCGCCTGGGAGAAGGGCGGCTCGTCAAAGTGGTTATCCAGCTCGGAGAAGGCCTCCACCAGGGCGGCCTCCATACCCTGGGAGAAATTGCCGGTCAGGCACAGGCAGGCATTCTGAGGCTGGAAAAGCAGACGTTGCCAGCGGCGGATGGTGGCGGCGCTCATGTCCTGGATGGACTGCGCCGTGCCCATCAGCGAGAAGCCGCCCGCGGCGGTGCGCCGGTAGCGGCGGGAGACCTCCTCATCGAAGTCGCAATCCTCCTGCTCCAGCTGGCGCAGCACGACCTGCTTCTCGGCTTCGATCTGCTCCGGCGTCCAGGGGGTATCGGCAAAGAAGCGCAGGTACATCTCCAGTACCTCGTCGAAGAAGCGGGGATGCGTCTTCAGGCGGAACACCACGCCCTCGGGGTAGGTGGCGCCGTCCAGCTCAGCGCCGAAGCGGGCCATCAGGCGGTTGAGCTCCTCGGCGTTCAGGCCGCCCAGACCACGGAAGCACAGGTGCTCCAGCAGGTGACAGATGCCCTGATTCTGTTTGTTCTCATACAGGCTTCCGCCCCTGAAATACAGGCCGAACTCCATGGCGTGCAGATGGGACTGACGGCTGCACAGCAGGGTCATGCCATTGGGCAGATGATATTCTTGCATGGCGGACATAGGGCATCCTCCTCGATCGAAACGCTTTTACCCATTATAATAGAAAAAACGTTTGATTGCAAGGAATCCGCCTTTGGGGAAGGAAAACTTGCGAAGAATCGTTATTTGTTGTACAATAATCTATCCGGAGGATATTTGCATGAAGAGATTTCTTGTATGGCTCCTGGTGCTGATGATGTCCCTCTCCGTTGCCTCGGCGGAGACAGCCGTGGCCCGCAAGGGCCTGGCACTGGGCGAAGCCTATGTGTATTATCCCCAGCTGGAGGGCATGGAGGATACGGCGCTGCAGGATGCGGCCAATGCTGCCCTGGTGCAGGCCACCGGCGCGCAGGAGCTGCTGAACCGCCTGCCCATGACCATGCACAGCGCGACGCCCCTGCAGGCGGACTTCACCCATCAGCTGACGGACGATGTGCTCAGCGTGGTGCTGAAGGCCGAAGGCCCCGTGCACAACGACCGTGCGACCCAGGTATGGTACACGGCCAACATTGACCTGCGTACAGGGAATCACGTTACCTTTGAGGATATCTTTGTTGACGCCGGGGCCGCCCGCCTGGCGCTGACGGACGCATTGGAGTGGGGCATTGCGCCGAAGCTGAGCGCACATCTGCGCAACAGCCAGCTTACGCCTCTGCCGGAGACCTTTGGGATTTCGGCTGCGGGGCTGACGCTGTATTATCCCATGGAGCAGCTCTGCACCCTCAGCGACAGGGCAGGGTCGGTGACGTTCCAGTGGTGCGAGCTGCTGGAGTATTTGAAGCTGGGTGAGGGCACGGTTCTGAACCGTATTGGCGCGGAGAAGATGGTCACCCTGGACGAAACCAGTGCCGAGGCTATCCGCACCCAGGCGGAGCGCGGCGAGCTGCCGGGGATCCCTGTGAAGCTGGGCGGCTCGGTGCAGGATGCGGTGGATACCTATAAGCTGCTCATTGATCCCGACCTTTACGAGAATGGCCGGCTCATGCAGCTGGAGGACGGCGCTTTCTTCGATGTATACCTGCTGACCGACAGCCTGACCGACAGCTGGGAACACAGCGTGATCCAGGGCATCCGCGCTGACCAGATCAACCTGTACGGTCTGATGACGGATGTGACCACCCAGGATGAGTGGCGCGCAATACTGGGCGAACCGGACGCCACGGTTGAGCTGGACGAAGCCAGGGCGGAGGCCAACCGCATCCTGCCCGGATACAGCGATTACTACAATTTTGATGGTGTGCAGCTGCGGCTCCACGCCAATGACGAAGGGGTGCTGGCAAGCCTGTTTATCAGCACCAATTGATTTGAACATATGGAGGATCAGCATGGCGCAGAAGAGCAAAAACAACAAACCCCGCAAGGCACCGGCCTATTCTGCCGACAGCATGGCGCTGCATCTGGTGGGCGGTCTGGTGCTGATCGCGCTGGGCGTGATGATCTTCCTGGCCGTGGCGGTGAACATGTCCGGCGATGTGTTTGCCGGTATGCGGCAGGTTTGTCATGGCCTTGCGGGCGGGTTTGCCTTCCTGCTGCCGGTGTTGCCCATCTGGGGCGGCATCCTGGTGATCATGTCCACCCAGCGCAAGCCCCCGCTGCGGGCCTATGTGCTGTTTATCGTGCTGTTTTTCCTTGTGCTGGCGGTGGGAACGCTTTTCGTCCGCACCAATCCCGGTTCTCTGATGGACTTTTTCTATGCCGATAATCAGTCTCGATCCACTACGCCCGGAGCTTATGACCTCTATCTTGCCCGGGCCTACGAACTGGGCGCGCAGCGGAGTGCCGGCGCCGGCCTGTTCGGTATGCTGCTGGCCTGGCCCCTGTGGAAGCTGCTGGGCGCCGTTGGCGGTGGCATCGTCGCGGTGCTGCTGGCGGCAGTGGCCTTCCTGTTTATGATCCGGCTGGATTTCCGCAAGATCTTCGGTCAGATGCGGGCAAAGCAGGATCAGCGTCGCATGGCCCAGGAGCAGGAGGCGGAATACCAGCGCCAGCAGGAGATGATCTGGCAGCGCCAGCAGCAGGAAATGGCAGCGCAGCGCGCGCTGCCCCAGGCCCAGCAGGGCGATGGATGGGAGGTCTATGTGCCCCAGGGCGCTTATCAGCAGCCCGTGCAGCAGATGCCCATCCAGCAGCAGCGCCAGATGCGCCAGCAGCCCCAGCAAACACGCAATGCCCCCCCGGTGCAGGTGGGTTTCCAGCCCACGGAGGAGGAGTACGCCGGCTACGAGCAGCCCTCCTACAAAACCGCCCCGGAGGAGAAGGAGCATAAATCCCGCATCTTTGGCCGCAAAAAGCAGGAAGAGGAGCCTGCCTACGTACCCGAGGAGCCCAGGAGATCCGGTATCTTCGGGACGCGCCATCCCGTGGAGCCTGAGCCCGCGCAGACGTATGAGGAGGAGTATTTCGAGGAGGAGCCTGTTCCCCAGCCTGCGAAAAAGCCCAGCCGGGCCGTCGCGTGGCAGGAGGACACCCAGCCCCAGCGCACCGCTACCTGGCGGGATGAGGAGCCGGAGGAGGAGTATCAGCCCGCTGCCCGCCCGGTGAAGCAAAAGCAGCAGCCCAAGCCCTCCTGGGCGGAGACCCCGCCGTGGGAGGATGCCCCTGTGGAGGCTGACGCCGCCGTGGTCGCGCCCAAGCTGCAGCAGGAGCCGCCCAAGGATGCCTGGAAGCCCGAGCTGAAGCTCCCGCCCCGCAAGAACGCCCCCATGGGCGAGCAGGTGGAGATGGAGCTGCCCCCACCCTATGTGTATCCCGGTATGAATCTGCTCAAGCAGGCAGAGCCTCAGGTCGGCATCAGCCCCGAGGAGGACGCCATCCGCGCCCAGCGACTGGAGGAGACACTTCAGTCCTTCAAGGTGCCTGCCAAGGTGCGTCACGTCACCCACGGCCCTGCCATTTCCCGTTTCGAGCTGGAGCTGGCAGCGGGCATCAAGGTCACCAAGGTCACCGACCTGGGCAAGAACATCGCCATGGACATGGCTGTCAAGTCTGTGCGTATCGAGGCGCCCATCCCCGGCACGTCGCTGATCGGTGTGGAGGTGCCCAACAGCAAGGTGGCTACCGTGACCCTGCGTGAGGTCATGGAAAGCCAGACCATGCAGGAGGCCAAATCGCCTCTGGTGGTGGCCCTGGGCAAGGACATCGCCGGTACCCCCATCGTGTGCGACCTGGCGCGTATGCCCCACTTGCTTATCGCCGGCGCTACGGGTTCCGGTAAATCGGTGTGCATCAACACCATGATCAATTCGCTCCTGTACCGCTGCTCGCCCAAGGAGGTCCGCATGATCCTGGTGGACCCCAAGGTGGTCGAATTGCAGTGCTACAACGGCATTCCCCATCTGCTGATCCCCGTGGTGTCCGATCCCCACAAGGCCTCCGGCGCACTGGCCTGGGCCGTGGCGGAGATGATGGACCGCTACAAGAAATTCCAGGTCAAGGGCGTGCGTGCCATCGATGGCTATAATGCCAAGCTGGAGGACGGCGAGGATTTTATGCCCCGCATCGTGATCATCATCGATGAGCTGGCTGACCTGATGATGACCTGCAAGCGTGACGTGGAAGATCACATCTGCCGCCTGGCACAGCTGGCCCGTGCCGCCGGTATCCACCTGGTGGTGGCTACCCAGCGCCCCTCGGTGGACGTCATCACCGGCCTGATCAAGGCCAACATTCCCAGCCGGATCGCCTTCAAGGTGTCCAGCTTCATCGACAGCCGCACCATCCTGGATCGTGTGGGTGCCGAGCAGCTGCTGGGCTGGGGCGATATGCTCTACCTGCCCACCGGCGCATTCACGCCCACCCGCGTGCAGGGCTGCTTCATGTCTGATAACGAGGTCAACCGCGTCACCGATTTCATCCGTGAGAACTGCGAGGCGGATTACGATCCCAACATCATTGATCAGCTGGATCAGATGGAGCATGAGAACGGCGGATTCCCCATGGTGGACAGCATGGAATCCGCCGACGATCCCAACAGCGACGCCTCTCTTCTGCAGCAGTGCATCGAAATGGCTGTGCAGGATGGTCAGGTCTCCACATCCCTCCTGCAGCGACGCCTGAAGGTGGGCTATGCCCGCGCAGGCCGCCTGGTGGACGAAATGGAGAAGCGCGGTATCGTCTCTGCCAAGGACGGCGCCAAGCCCCGTATGTGCCTCATCACCCGTGAGGAATTCGAACGCATGAAAGAAAACAACGAACTCGACGACTAACCAGGGCCGCATGGCCCTGGACCCATTCGGGGCAGCCAGGGTCAATCGACCCTGGACCCATTCGGGGCGGGCCGGGCATGTACATTTGCCGGGGGTCACGGCGCGAATACGGTCGCGCCGCGACGCGGATGAGCAGCTTGGCCGTGCGGAAGGCTCACGCTGATTCCGATCGGGAGAGGAAGTATGTCCCCGGGCTGCCCCGGCCTGAAAGGCCTGCCTTGCGTGCAGCGCGAAAACCTCCAAACAGGCATTGTGATGGCCGCAACCGGCCTCGCATAAAGTGGCATACGGAGGTGTTCCCATGCCCAACATGCTTGATTATCTTACCTGGCGCGGCGACCTGCCCCTGGCCTGCGTTCCCTGGAACGAGGTGGACAGCCTGCTGATGGCGTCGCTGTCCTACTGCTCCTTCGGCGAGCAGGCCGCAGGGGATGTGGGCGTTGCGCTACGTTCGCTTTCGCCCGGCCCCCGGGAGGACGTGAAGGACTTCCGGTTTTTCAACCGCTGCCGCGACCTGGAGGGGGCGCTGGCACAGACGCTGCGCTTTGGCGGACTGATGGTGCACGATGCGGTGGAGCTGCTGGAGCCACTGCGGCAGATGCAGTTCGCCGCTATGACCATCGACCTGCCGGATGGCGATTGCTTCATTGCCTACCGGGGGACTGACAGCACCCTTGTGGGCTGGCGGGAGAATTTCGCTATGGCCTATGACGACGCCGTACCCGCTCAGCAGGAGGCGCTGACCTATCTGGAACGCATCAGCCTGCGCCATCCCCGGGGTATTTACCTGGGGGGCCACAGCAAGGGCGGCAACCTGGCGGTGTTTGCCGCGGCCCACGCCTCGGAGCCGGCAAGACGTCTGCTGCGTGGCGTGTATTCCTTCGATGGCCCCGGGCTGAGCCAGAAGGTGCTTGAAACGCCGGGTTACGCGAGTATCCACGGGCTGATCCGCTCCTACCTGCCTCAGTCCTCGGTGGTGGGGCTGCTGCTGGGCTATCACCCGGAGTATACCGTGGTGCGGGCCGAGGCCGTCAGCCTGTTGCAGCACGATCCCTTCACTTGGCAGCTGACGGGGCCTCGCTTTGAAGAAATGCAGCAGGTGGACGCGGCCAGCCAGCTCATGGACGAGACCCTTCACGAGTGGCTGGAGCATTGTACGCCCATGCAGCGCGAGGCTTTTGTGGATGCAGTTTTCTCCATCCTGGAGGCAACAGGAGCCACGACCCTCAGCCAGATCAAGGACGAGAAATTCCGCAGTGTGGCGGCCATGGTTATTGCCGGGCTCACGCTGGACAGCGAGACAAAGAAAATGCTGATCCGATTGGTGGCGCAGTTTATCCGCATCGGCACCACCAACCTGTGGGAACGGCTGCGTCAGCGTCCGTTGGCGCTCCGGGGCCGCACAGATGATGCGGAGAATGAATGGGAGGTAGAATCATGATTGAAACCAAGCTGCAGCAGGAGATCTCCACCGTGCTGGAAAAGGCCGTGGAGGCTCTGGTAGAGGCCGGACAGATCGCGCCCGGCGGGCTGATCGTGCTGGGCTGCTCTACCAGCGAGGTGGCTGGCGCACGCATCGGCAAGGGGAGCGTGCCGGAATTGGGCGAGGTCATTGCCCGGGCGATGCTGGACGCCTGCCGTAAGCATCAGCTGGACGCGGCCTTCCAGTGCTGCGAGCACCTGAACCGCTGTGTCGTGATGGAACGGCGCGTCCTGAAGGAGAACCGGCTGACTCAGGTAAAAGCAATTCCCCAGCCCAAAGCGGGCGGCAGCGTGCCCTCCGCTGCGTGGAAGCTGCTGGAGCAGCCTGCCCTGGCCGTGAATGTGCAGGCTGACGCCGCCATCGACATCGGCGATACGCTGGTGGGCATGCACATCCGCCCTGTGGCCGTGCCCTTGCGCATTGATGTGGACAAGGTCGGTCATGCCAATCTGGTCATGGCCTACAGCCGCCTGCCCTTCATCGGCGGCAGCAGGGCTGTATACGAGGAATAAGCATAAGCGCCATTTGCAAGAAAAGTCTTTGCGAATGGCGCTTTCGCGTATCACAAAAGTGTCAGAGCCACTTTTGTGAGATTTGCGCTCCGTCACTGTGTCCGGCGCGGGCGCCGGACACGGTCGTTCCTGCGCGTAAGGAAAGTTTCCGGCAAGGCCGGAAACGCCCCGCCCGCCCGGCACAGCCGGGCGATACGATCACAGTCGAAGGGTTTGCGAACCCTCCGACGCCACCCGGAGCCTTTTTGACAGTCTGAAGCGCCATTTGCAAGAAAAGTCTTTGCGAATGGCGCTTTTTGTTGTAAGATGGATGTAGAGAATACACGAGGGGGTCATCCCATGAAAAACGACCTGCCTGAAATTTTGCATACTGCTCGGGCGATGTTTGACGACCTGACGCCGCTTGCCACGGATTGCGGCCGCCTGTGCGCCGGACGTTGCTGCCAGCCCCTGGAGGGCGAAAATACCGGTATGCTGCTCTTCCCCGGCGAGGCGGCTTATTACGAGGGCTTACCCGGCTACACGGTGAAGTCCACCCCGGCGGGCGAGCTGCTGACCTGTTCCGGTGAATGCCGCCGGGAGGATCGTCCCCTGAGCTGCAGGCTGTTCCCGCTGCTGCCGGTGCTGCGCGCTGATGGCGTGAAGGTGGCTACCGACCTGCGGGCCAGGCCTGTATGCCCCCTGGCCAGGCAGGGCAAAAGCGCTCTACGGCAAGAGTTTGTGCAGGCCGTGCGGGCCTGCGGCAGGCTTCTGGCGGAGGATGAAAACCAGCGCCGGTTCCTGATGAAGCTCACCGCCCAGCAGGATGACCTGAAGGCCCTGCGCGACCAGTTTGGAGGTGGCAGCCATGTTTGAACCCATCAGCATCACCCGTGAGATCATCGGTGCGGGCAGCAGCCTGCTGCTGTGCGGCGATGGGGCAGGGGAGCTTCCTGCGGAGCTGGCCTGCTTTGAAGGCAAGGTACAGTGCGTTTACATGGATCCTCCCTTCATGACCGGGGGAACCTTCACCCGTCGCCGCCGCTTTGGCCAGAAGGGCTGGAAGACCGGTTCGCCCGCGCCGGAGTATCCTGCCTATGATGATCGCTTTTCAGGCAGGGAGGCTTATCTGGCGTTCCTGCGGGGGCTGCTCACCAATGCTCACCGGCTGCTGAGCGCCACGGGCGTTTTGTGCCTGCATCTGGACTGGCGCGCTGCCGCTTATGCCCGCATCCTGTGCGATGAGATCTTCGGCGAGGATCGCTTCCTGAACGAGGTCATCTGGGCATATGAGAGCGGCGGACGCGCACGGCGGCATTTCAGCCGCAAGCATGACGTGATCCTGATCTACGCCAAATCCCGCAAGTACCGCTTTGACCTGACCAGGGTCCCGCTGGAGCGCAGCAATGTGCGCCGCAACCATATGCGTCGTCAGGTGGATGAGAACGGCCGCGCCTACCGCAGTATCCGCTCCGGAGGCAAGGAGTACCGCTATTACGACGATACGCCCGTCTATCCCGGCGATGTGTGGACGGATATCAGCCACCTGCAGCAGCGTGACCCAGAGCGCAGCGGCTATGCCACCCAGAAGCCCCTGAAGCTGCTGGATCGCCTGCTGCGGCCTGTGGTGCAGCCAGGGGATCTGGTGTGCGACCTGTGCTGCGGCAGCGGTACGGCGCTGGTAGCGGCGCAGGCGCTGGGCTGCCGGGTCATTGGTATGGATATGAGTCCGGAGGCGGTGCTGATCAGCCGCAGCCGCATGAAACTGAAGGACGTGGCAGTGGAAGCTCCCGCTATGGGTGTGGCGCGACTGGAGGCCAGCTACACCCCGGAAGAGGGCGTGCTCCTGCTGACGGATTTCCAGGCCGAGCATCCTTCCTTCCCCAGGACGGAGCGGGCCTTTGACCGGCTGGAGTGCTGGGCCGCGGGATATATCCAGGATGGGACGATGGCGACCCTGCAGCACTTCCACCGCAGCCCCAGGCATCCGGAACTGCCGCTGATGTGCGTTCTGCCGGAAAACCTGCCTAATCTGGCCGTGCAGACGGTGGACGCGGCGGGGAGAAAGACGGTGTTCATCTGGCGCGGTTGAGGAGAAATGTACATGACGAACTTTGATAGGATCAGGGCGTACTACAGCCGCTTCGACGAGGAGAACCGCCTGAAGATGGACGCCAGCGGCCAAATGGAATATGAAATGACGATTCGGATCCTTCGCAGGCACCTGCCGGGAAGCGGACGCGTTCTTGATCTGGGCGGAGCGACGGGCGTTTACAGTTTTGCCCTGGCAGCCCAGGGGTATGATGTGTACCTGGCCGACCTTTCCGATGAACTGATCCGCCGGGCCAGGGCGAAGGATACAGGCAAGCTGCTGCGGGGCTGCGATGTGGTGAACGCCACCGATCTTTCCGCTTATGGAGACGGCTTCTTTGATGTGGTGCTTGCCTTTGGCCCCTTCTATCACCTGACGGATGCGGCAGAACGGGAGAGGGCTGTCCGTGAGATCCATCGGGTGCTGAAGCCACAGGGCCTTGTACTGGCGGCGTTCATCCCACGTCTTGCTGGCAGCATCGCCATTGTGGACAGGTATGTCTGGGATCAGAAACAGGTGAATATCGATAACCTGACGGATGTGTTTGCCTCCGGCCGGTTTGTGAACCTGGTGGAGCGCGGCTTCCAGGAGGGTTATTACGCCGAGAGCAGCGAAATGGAAGCGTTGTTCCACGGGCATGGCTTTGAAAAAGTGGCGCTCCGCTCGGTGCGGGGATTTGCCTATGAGCGGGAGGAAAGGATCATGGCTATTGACGATCCTGCCATGCGGGAGAAGATCTATGACCTGATCGAGGAAACGGCTTCCCGCAAGGAAATCGTGGAGACCTGCGGACATGCTGTCTATGTGGGCATACGCGGATGAAATGGATATACGCAAGCCGCCCGGCCTCGAGTGAGACCGGGCGGTGTTTATGACCTGGCTTTGGCTGACCAAGCATGCCAGCGGGGATCGGCGGACATTTCCGCTTTGACGGACGCTGCTTCCGGGAAGTTCCACCATGGCCAATCCTCCGGGAGGTTTGCGGTAAGGGATACTTCTATGCGGGGGAAGGTGCTTCTTGCCAGCTGAACCAGGGGAGCCGTGAAGGAACACTTCCCTTTCTCGCTTAACGCTTCATAGGCTTTGAAATGTTCCAGGGTGTTATCCAGTGAGGCAAAGGCCTCATCGTGCTGACCATCCTGCCACAGGTAGGCGGAAAGAAGCATATACAACTTGCCGATCCAGGCATGATGCTCACCCATATTGCCATCGGAGCATATGAGAGAGAATAGCCCGATGGCGCTTTGAATGACGTGAGACTTCTGGGCCGGCGTCATATGCTGGTGGAGCAAAAGCGTTTCATTGACGATCAGTTCGGTACAGGCGCGAATAGTCTTCAGCAGTGCTTCGCTGTAAGCCTTTGCCTGCTCTTTGCCGTCACAGGCCCGGATACGCAGAAATTCACAGCAGCCCCAGAGATCAGGAGCGGATTCTGCCAACGCAAGGGCCTTTTCATATGCGCCTGTATTGACGTAAAGCTGCGAAAGCTCCCTGACGGCAAGCCGGCTGAGCTCCGTGTCATTCAGGATATTCAGCGCCTTTTCATAAAGCGGGATGGCCTCCTTCCATTCCGCATAGGTTCGATGTCGTTTGGCGTCATACACGCTGTATCCCTCATCGTCGGTCAGGTGATGCTCGCCGTGGCGAACATATCCAGCCTGATACAAGGCTGATGCAAGGCATAGCATGACCTTTCCGTTACCGGGGAATTCCACCATTGCTTGCCGGGCAAGGAGGATGCACTCGTCCGTGCAGACGTCACGCCCATTGTTCTGGCTCATCATTTCGTTGACGCGCTTCATCAGCATTTCGGCTTTATTATCATGGGTGCCGGTGTAGCCGAAAAGCTCGTCGATGGTTACGTTGAAGTAGTTTGCGATGGAGGGGATCAGATTCATGTCGGGATAGCTTCCGCCGGACTCCCAGCGGGATACGGCCTGAGAGGTCACGCCCAGGGCCTCGGCCAGCACCTCCTGCGTTCGGCTGTCACGGCGGCGAAGGTTGCGGATCTTTGTGCCTAAATCAAGTTGCATGGATGCTCCTCCTTGAATGATGATCACCGGTGTGCTTTTATCGTAGCATAGATTCGCGGAGAAGCAATGATCAATCTGTTGTTTCAAATCCAACCGATGATTGAACCGCCCGGCCTCGTGTGAGACCGGGCGGCTTGCATATGGGTCAGGTCGTTTCATCCTCGAAGATGAGGATATCCCCGGGCTGGCAGTCCAGCGCGCGGCAGATGGCGTCCAGCGTGGCAAAACGCACGGCTTTGGCCTTGCCGGTCTTCAGGATGGAAAGGTTGGCCATGGTGATGCCCACCTTCTGCGAAAGCTCGGTCAGACTCATTTTACGGCGGGCCAGCATGACGTCGAGATCGATGCGGATCATTTTATCACCTCATATGGTCAGGTCGTTTTCCTGCTGGATGGCGGTGGCGCGGTGCAGCAGAAGCTCCAGCGCGTAAGCTACCAGGCCGATGGCCAGGTACGCGGCGATCAAAAGCGCAAGCAGCTCCAGGAAGAACAGGGCAAAGCCGCCGTAAAGCAGCGTCACCGCCAGGGCCTGGAACAGGATCAGTCCGCACAGGCCGCAGCACACGGCAATGCGGTGCATGCCTTTCTCATTGGCAGGGGTGAAGGCGGTGGCATGCTTCAGCCGCTGGCACAGGGTGAAAAAGAAAAACAGCGCTCCATAGGAGAAAACCGCCATGGCGACCACCGTGAGCAGGGCAAAGACGGAATAAGCCAGGAACCCGTAGTCTTTCATTTCCAGGAAGAGGATGATGCCTGTGACGCCAATGATGCCCAGATACACCGCGGCAAGGGTACCGCAGATGGCGATCACCACAGCGATGATCTGCAGCAGGGTAAAAACCAGGTTCATGCGTTTGCTCATGAATTATCACCTCGGGCACAATATAACACATCAATTCTCGTTTGTCAACATAAATTTATCGAAAATCAATAAATTATCATCAAGAAACAGAAAAGCAGGAATTTGCGTGCGAGGGAGAGAATCTTCAAAGTACAGTGTGTTTTGAAGGAGGTCATCCCATGTCCATTACGCCTCATGATATTGCTAAAATGCTGGATCACTCCACCCTGCAGCCCTTTCTGACGGAAGAGGACATCCGCAAGGGCTGCGAGCTGGCCCTGAAGTATGACTGCGCCAGCGTGTGCGCCCGCCCCTGTGATGTGCCGATCCTGGCTGAAATGCTGAGGGGCAGCGATGTGAAGGTGTGCACGGTGATCGGCTTCCCCCACGGCAGCCACGAGACCGCCATCAAGGTGGCCGAGGCCAAGCTGGCCCTGGAGGAGGGCTGCCAGGAGCTGGACATGGTGCTGAACATCGGCAAGATGATCCATGGCGATCACGATTACGTCGGCAATGAGATCAGGCAGATCGCCGATCTGGCCCACGAAAACGGCGCCATCGTGAAGGTGATCCTGGAGACCTGCTACCTTACCGACGAGCAGAAGAAGATCGCCTGCCGCCTGAGCGAAGAGGCCGGGGCTGATTTTGTGAAGACCTCCACGGGCTATGGCAGCAAGGGCTGCACCATCGACGACCTGAAGCTCATGCGCGCCGCGGTTTCTGCCAATGTGCGGGTGAAGGGCTCCGGCGGCATTCGCGACCTGGACACGGTGCTTTCCGCCCGCGCGGTGGGCGCCAGCCGCTGCGGCGTTTCCGCCACTGCCAAGATCATGGAAGAGGCGGAAGCCCGCTATGCCGAGGGCAAGCTGGTGGAGGCTGAAGCCATCAAGGAAATGGAAGGCGGCTACTAAGCGCAAAGAACGCTGCGCACCATTGGAGGCGTTCATATACACAGGAAAAACCGCGTCGTTTTGTTCGGCGCGGCTTTTTTAGAAATAAATATCCGCTATTCATAAAATAACGCAGCGTGATGTATTGCTTGTCACGCTACGTTATGTGCTACTATGGCCCTTGAAAGGAGGCGGGACAACTCGCCCTGGCTCCGAAAAAAACAGGAGTCCAGATATTCAGAGAAGAGAGGTCGACGGATGATGGAAAACACAAAAATGAGCAGAAAGCAATTTACGAAATACATGATCGTGGCATTTGGCCTGGCCTGGATCCTGGAGATCATCGCCAGTGTTTTCAGCAACAATGGAAATCAAATAGCCTTTACCATTGTTATGGCGATTACGATGTATATGCCTTTCCTGGGTGTGTTCATCGCCCGGATCCCGCTGAAGGGCATGGGATGGGCGCCGCGCTTGAAAGGTAAAGTGCGATATGTGTTCTTTGCGCTGTGGATGCCGGCTGTGCTCAGCATCATTGGCGGCGTTTTGTTTTTCGCTGTTTTTCCCGGCGCGTTTGATGCTGAATACTCGACCCTCTACGGCCTGATGGAAGAGGCCGGCGCTTTGGAACAGTTTGAAGCGCAAGGCTTAACGATGCCGATGTATCTGTTGATCAGCAGCATCCAGGCGGTTACCTTTGTGCCATTTATCAATATGTTTGCCGCCCTGGGGGAAGAGGTCGGCTGGAGAGGCGTTATGTATCCCTATCTGAAGGAAAAGCTGGGCATTACCAGGGGCCGCATCGTGGGTGGTGCGATCTGGGGCGCCTGGCACTGGCCGGTTATGATCCTGGCCGGCTATGAGTATGGCAAAGAATATATTGGCGCTCCGGTGCTCGGGCTGATCGTATTCTGTATTTGCACTGTTATGATGGGTATTCTGCTGGATCATGTATACGAAAAGACAGCGACGATCTGGCTGCCCTCTCTGATGCATGGCGCCATCAATGCATTTACCATCTTTGCGTATCTGGCAAAACCCGAATATGCACAGATGTCGATCCTCGGCCCGGCGTTTATTGGTATCATCAGTATGATCCCCATGATCATTGTGGCCGTCATCATTTGCGTAAAGAAGAAAAGCGAATGAGTGATGGATATTTCCTGCCCTGCGGCGCGAAACGCCAGACTGAACTTCAGTCTGGCGTTTCTTGATATATATGCGCAACGCTGCGCACGGCGTTATTCAGCCTTCATAACCGATCAGGATACCGCCGTCCTCGGCATAGAAGCTCACCAGGCCGCGAGCCTGATAGGACTGAATGTCGGCGGTGGGGGCGACCTCGCGGATGAGGCCGGTCATGATCTCGGTCAGGGCGGGGTTGTTATGGGCGATGCGGACCTTGCCGCCCTTGAAGCCGTGATCCTTCATCACGTTGATAAGACCCTGCTGGGTGCGCTTTTCGCCGCGGCATTTACTGACGGGCTGCAGGGTGCCCACATCGCTGGCGATGCCCACGATGCGGATGTTCAGCAGGCCGGCCAGGGCGGCCACAGCGGGACTCACGCGGCCATTGTTGACCAGGCTGCGCAGGCTTTCCAGGGCGAAGGTCAGGTGGGTGGTCTTATGATATCCGGCGATCTCACGCTCGATGGCCTCGAAGGTGTAGCCGGCCTGATGCCACTCGGCGATCTGCTCGATCAGCAGCACCATCTCCGGGCCGGTGGAAAGCGAATCCACCACCAGAACCTTGCGGTCGGGATGGAGGCGCAGATAATCCTCCCTGGCGATCATGGCGGCATTGCAGGAGCCGCTCAGGTTGCTGGTGATGGTGACGCACACCACCTCGTCCGCCTCGCCGAAGGCTTCGCGCCATGCGTCGGGGTTGGGGCAGGCGGTGGTGCTGCGGCCTTTGTAGGTGGCCAGATAATCCAGCATTTCGCGGGGATCCAGCGCGGCGTCGTCCACAAAGGTGCGCTCGCCAGCCATAATGGTCAACGGGACGGAGGCGAAATCCACACCGGAGAAGCTGAGCAGGTCAGCGGAGGAATCAGCGACGATCTTGAATGCCATGCGTAACGCCTTCTTATGTGAGGGAATCTATCGGTTTTCGAGAAACCGATGAACTGGTTTGACTATAACAGCTTTTCAGAAACCTGTCAAGGCATGATGTGCGCTTGTTACGGAATATTCACAAACTGCATTGACGTTTTTTTGCTCCTGCTTTATAATAGTAAAGCAAAGGAGGCGCAACGCCATGGCTATCCGCATCGAGGATTTCCGTATGCCCCGGTACAGGGAGATCCCCAACATGGGCCTGTACCTGGATCAGACGATCAAATACATCAATCAGTACCTTGAGCCCCTGGGCTGCATGGAGATCACTTCCTCCATGGTGAGCAACTATGTGAAAAAGGGTTACATCAAAAGCCCGGTGAAAAAGCAGTACGACGCGGAGCAGATCGCCTATCTGTTCTTTATCGCGGTGGCCAAGAACGTCCTCTCCATGGAGAGCATCGCCAGGATGTTCACGCTGATGCACGGTGTGTATACCGAGGAGGTGGCCTACGATTACTTCTGCTCCGAGCTGGAGAATCTGCTGTATTACATCTTCGGCGTGCAGGAGGACATCAGCTATCTGGGCACCACCAATTCCGAGGCCAAGGACGTGCTGCGCAGCGTGATCGTGGCGGTGGCCAATGTGATCTACGTCAACGACAGGCTGAAGGACAAGGCTCCGCCGGAGCAGCCCCAGGCGCCTGAGGCGTAAAGCATGGAACAGAAGCGGAGCGTGTTGCAGTGATCATTCGGAAAGCTACCGCGGCGGATGTTGATGGCATTGCCGCCATCTATCATGCCATCCACGACCGGGAGGAGCAGGGCCTTGCCACCACGGGCTGGATCAGAGCGATCTATCCCACAAAGGAAACCGCGGCAAATGCGGTGCGGCAAGGCGATATGTATGTGGCTGTGGAGCAGGGCGCAGTTGTGGCGGCGGCCAGGATCAACCAGGAGCAGGTGGCGGAATACGCGCTGGCGGCGTGGAAGCATCCCGCGGCGGAGGAGAACGTCATGGTGCTGCACACGCTGGCGGTGGATCCCTGCCTGAAGGGCCGGGGCATTGGCAAGCGCTTCGTGGCGTTTTATGAGGAATTTGCCATGGCGCAGGACTGCCCTTTCCTGCGGATGGACACCAACGCGAGAAACACCGTTGCCCGCAGCCTGTACAGGAAACTGGGCTATGAAGAGGTGGGCGTCGTGCCCTGCTGCTTCAATGGCATCGAAGGCGTGCAGCTGGTGTGCCTGGAAAAGAAAATATAAGAAAACCACCGCGTGAAGGGTTTCACACGGTGGTTTTCTTTATTGCTGAACCTCCTCGATCATCTCCAGCACACGCTGGGTACCATCAGCAGGCGGGGCGGCCCTGAGGGCGCCGGTAAGCTGCTCACGGTCGGCCCAGGTCTGCTGCAGGGCGTCCACGAGGGTCTGGGCGGTCATGTTCTCCTGGAGCAGCACACGGCACAGGCCGCGCTTTTCCAGGCTCTGGGCGTTGAGGATCTGGTCGCCGCGGCTGGCGCCCTTGGGATAGGGGACCAGCAGCATGGGCTTGCACAGGGCCTGGAACTCGCACAGGGCGTTGCTGCCGGCACGGGAGAGCACCAGGTCGGTACAGGCCAGGGCGTCGGGGAGCTCGGCGCTGAGCATTTCGATCTGCGTATAGCCGGGGGTGCCATTCAGGCTTTCGTCCAGGTTGCCTTTGCCGCACAGGTGGGCGACGTCGAACTGCGGGGTGAGCTGGGGCAGCGCTTCACGGAGGGCTTTGTTCACTGCCTGAGCGCCGGATGAGCCGCCCATCATCAGCAGGATGGGCTTGCTGCCGCCAAAGCCCAGAAGGCTCAGGCCCTTGGCACGGCTGCCGTGGAACAGCTCGGGGCGCAGGGGGGTGCCGGTCATCTCGGCCTTGGGGCCCAGGGCTTGGGCGCACTCGGGGAAGGTGGTGGCGATCTTTTTGGCGAAGGGCTTGCACAGTTTGTTGGCCAGGCCGGGGGTCAGGTCGCTTTCGTGGCAGACCACGGGGATGCGGTTGAGCCACGCGCCGAACACCACCGGTACCGCCACAAAACCGCCCTTGGAGAAGGCTACGTCAGGCTTGATCTTGCCCATCAGCGCGGCAGACTGGAACATCCCGGCCAGCACACGGAAGGGATCGGTGAAGTTCTGCCAGGAGAAATAGCGGCGAAGCTTGCCGCTCTTCACAGCGTGGTAGGTCACACCGGGGACGGAACGGATCTTCTCGGCCTCCATGCCCTTTTCGGTGCCGATGTAGTGGATCTCATAGCCTGCGGCCTGCAGGTGGGGGATCAGGGACAGGTGGGGGGTAACGTGGCCCAGCGTGCCGCCGCCGGTAAGAACGATCTTTTTCATAAAAAGGGATCCCTTTCAAAATAGCGTGATGATGGTTCCTGCTTTAGTATAACACATTCTTTGCGAGAAAAGAAAGGAAAAAACGTATTTTGGGCTTGGCAAAATGATCGTTTTCCAGTAAACTATAGGCAGCGCGGAAAGACCGCTGCGTGAAAAATGAAATACCTCCTGAAAGGAGCGACTGCATGGATCGTCAGGTTTATCTGGATCAGATCAACAAGGTGATCGAACAGGGCCCATACAAGCCGGAGTGGGCCTCTTTGGCGGAGCGTCCTGTACCGGCATGGTACAGGGAGACCCGGCTGGGCATCTTCCTGCACTGGGGCCCCTTCTCGGTACCCGCGTACCATGATTGGTATGCCCGTAATATGTATGTCAAGGATTCCCCGGAGTATGAGCACCACCTGAAGCACTGGGGCGATCACAAAGAATTCGGCTACAAGGATTTCATCCCCATGCTGACGATGGAGAGGTTTGATCCCCAGGCGTGGATCAAGGCCTTTACCGAAGCTGGGGCGGATTACATCGTTCCCGTGGCAGAGCATCACGATGGCTTCCAGATGTACAAGTCCGAATTGTCCCGTTGGAACGCCGCCGAAATGGGCCCCCATCGCGACGTGATGGGCGACCTCCTGCGGGAGGCGGAGCGCGCCGGCATGACGGTGGGCGCTTCCACCCATCGCGTGGAGCACTGGTGGTTTATGTCCCACGGCAAGGAGTTCGAGAGCGATATTCCCCAGGATGTGCCGCGGGATCACCTCTACTGGCCCGCCATGCCCGAACCCGTGAACCAGCACGATATCCATTCCGAGGGCTCGCCCAGCGAGGAATTCATGACCGACTGGCTCCTGCGCTGCTGCGAGATCGTGGATCGCTATCATCCCCGTATCCTGTATTTTGACTGGTGGATCCAGCACGAGAGCGTCAAGCCCTGGCTGAAGAAATTCACCGCTTATTACTACAACCGCAGCGAGGAATGGGGCGGCGGCATCATCAACTACAAGCATGACGCCTATCCCTTTGGCATCGCGGTGCCGGATGTGGAGCGCGGTCAGTTTGCCGAGGTGAAGCCCTTCCTGTGGCAGAGCGATACCTCCGTGATGCGAAACAGCTGGTGCTATTCCGCCAATCCCATCTACAAGCAGCCCATTGAGATCATCTGGGATCTGGTGGATGTGGTATGCAAGAACGGCCGCCTGCTGATGAACTTCGGCCCCTGCCCGGATGGCTCCCTCTCTGAGGGCGACATGAGCATCCTCAAAGCCATGGCAGCCTGGATGAAGGTCAATGGCGAGGCGATTCACGGCACCGGTATCTGGCGCATCCCCTTTGAGGGCCCCACCGCTGTGGAGGAAGGCCAGTTCGCCGACAGCAAGAGCCGCGATTTCACCAGCGAGGACTTCCGCTTCACCTGCCGAGGCGGCAATATCTACGCCACCGCCATGCGCTGCCCCGAGGACGGCGTGCTGCGCATCAAGAGCCTGCGTGAGGCCGACGCGAGCCACAAGCCCCTGTGGCACGGCATCATCCGCAAGGTGGAGGTGCTGGGCATGGGCGAGGCTGAGTGGAGCCGTGATGACAAGGCGCTTACCGTTGAACTGGGAGATTTCCGCAGCGATATGCCTGTGGTCGTCAAAATTATTACAGATTAAGATAAAGGAGAATGTCTTATGCGTTTTTCCAACGGCTATTGGATGATCAAGCAGGACTATGTGATGAGCTATGCCACCCAGTGTGTGCGCGCCAACAAGTCTGACAAGGCACTGCAGGTGATCTCTGCCTGCCGCCCTGTGAACCACCGCGGCGATGTGCTGGATGGCGGCACCCTGACGGTGACCTTCACTGCCCCCCGCAAGAACGTGATCCGCGTCAAGGTGACCCACTTCGCCGGCGCCAGGGTCAAGGAGCCCCGCTTCGAGACCTACGAGGAAGAAGTGCTGCCCGTCATCGACGAGGGCGAGGACTTCGTTTCCTTCACCAGCGGCGATCTGACCGCCCGCGTGCTGAAGGCCCACGGCCAGTGGCAGGTGGACTACATGGTGGGTGACCGCGTGCTGACCACCTCCGGCTTCCGTGCCATGGGCCGCGCTTTGAAGAAGGACAACACCCCCTCCTCCCTGCTGCCCCATGGCAAGAGCTACATGGTGGAATCCCTCATGCTGGACGTGGGCGAGACCGTTTACGGCCTGGGCGAGCGTTTTGGCGCTTATGTGAAAAACGGCCAGACCATTGATATGTGGAATGCCGACGGCGGCACCGCCTCCGAGCTGGCCTACAAGAACATCCCCTTCTACATGACCAACCGCGGCTACGGCGTGCTGGTGGAGGACGCCTCCGACGTGAGCTTCGAGGTGGCCAGCGAGAAGGTGGAGCGTGTGCAGTTCTCCCACGAAGGCGAGAGCATGACCTACGACATCATCTATGGCGAGACCCCCAAGGGCACCCTGGATCTCTACACTGCCCTGACCGGCCGTCCCGCCCTGCTGCCTGCCTGGAGCTTTGGCCTGTGGCTGAGTACCTCCTTCACCACCAATTATGACGAGGAGACTACCTCTTCCTTCATCGGCGGCATGGCGGAGCGCGACATTCCCCTGAGCGTGTTCCATTTCGACTGCTACTGGATGAAGGCCTTCAACTGGTGCGACTTCGAGTGGGATCCCGACACCTTCCCGGACCCCGAGGGTATGCTGAAGCGCTATCATGAAAAGGGCCTGCACCTGTGCTGCTGGATCAACCCCTACATCGGCCAGGCCAGTCCCCTGTTTGACGAGGGCATGGAGCATGGCTATCTGCTCAAGAAGACCAATGGCGATGTGTGGCAGACGGATATGTGGCAGGCTGGCATGGCCATCCTGGACGTGACCAACCCCGCTGCCCGCGAGTGGTATTGCTCTTACCTGCGCAAGCTCCTGGATATGGGCATCGATTGCTTCAAGACTGACTTCGGCGAGCGCATCCCCGTCCGAGACATCGCTTACTTCGATGGCACCGATCCCCTGCGTATGCACAACTACTACACCTTCCTGTACAACAAGATGGTGTTCGACCTGCTCAAGGAAGTCCGTGGCGAGGGCGAGGCGATCCTGTTTGCCCGCAGCGCCACCGTGGGCGGCCAGCAGTTCCCCGTACACTGGGGCGGCGATAACAGCGCCTCCTACGTCTCCATGGCGGAGACTCTGCGTGCCGGCCTGAGCATGAGCCATTCCGGCTTTGGCTACTGGAGCCACGATATCTCCGGCTTCGAGTCCACCGCTCCCGCGGATGTGTACAAGCGCTGGTGCCAGTTCGGCGTTTTCTCCAGCCACAGCCGCCTGCACGGCTCCACCAGCTATCGTGTGCCGTGGCTCTTCGACGATGAGAGCAGCGACGTGCTGCGCAAGTTTGTGAAGCTCAAGTGCCGCCTGATGCCCTACCTGTATGGCGCCGCGGTGGAGGCCCACGAGCATGGCACGCCCATGATGCGTCCCATGATGCTGGAGTTCTATGATGATCCCGCCTGCGAGACCCTGGACCGCCAGTACATGATGGGTGAGAGCATCCTGGTGGCGCCTATCTTCCGCAAGGATGGCCAGGTGCAGTACTACCTGCCCGATGGCCTGTGGACTTGCCTGCTTTCTGACGACAAGGTACAGGGCGGCCACTGGCAGACCGAGATCCACGACTTTATGTCCATGCCGCTGATGGTTCGTCCCGGCACCGTGCTGCCTATGGGTAAGTGCGATAACCGCCCCGATTACGACTATCTGGACGGCCTGGAGCTGCACATCTACCAGCTGGAGGAGGGCGAGACCCGCGTGGTGAAGATCCCCGACCTGCAGGGCAAGCTGGCAGCCACCTTCACTGTGACCATCAAGAACGGCGAGGCTGTGGTGGAAACCGACAGCACCAAGCCCTACACGGTGGTCATGCACTAAACCGCATACAAACAAAAGGGACTTGCGAAAGCAAGTCCCTTTTTGATGCGATCAGTATTTATTCCGCCTCGGTGACCGTCAGCTCCTTCAGGGTGAGGCTCACGTTGGCGGTCTTGCCCCGCTCGCCGGCATACACCAGCACCTGCCACAGGCTGGCTTCCTCCGCGGGGGTGATGAAATCCCAGGTGTAGGGCTCCCCGCCGGTCAGGGCGATATTGCCCCGGGCCAGCTGCTCGCGGCTGGTGGGATCATACAGCGAGAAGGAGAGCTTCTCGGCCTGCCCGGCGGTGATCTCCACGCCCGATACGGACAGCTGATAGAGCGTATCCGGCAGCAGCGCCGCGTTGAGGGCGATGTAGTGGTAATCATCGGTGGTGGACTCAATCACGATATCCTGCTGGGAGAGCGCCACGCCCAGGGGCGCCTCCTGCTCCATGACCAGCGACAGGCCGGAGATCGTGACGCCCACGCCATTGGTCTCGCCGCGCTTGCCGGCATAGAGCAGCAGCTGGCAGGCGTCGCCGCCGGCCGGGGCCTGGAAGCGCCAGACGTTCTCGCCCTGGGCCACGGGAATGCTGGTGGTGAGCAGGTGCGTTTTGGTGGCGGGATGGAACAGGGAAACATCGATGCTTTCGGCCTGCCCGGCGTCAAGCGTCATCTCCTGCGTGGAGAGCGCGTAGGTCGCGCCCGGCTCCAGGGCCAGGTTGAAGCTGCCGTAGTTGTAGCCATCCTCACTGGGCTGGATGGTCACATTACGGGGCTCGATGCGGGTGTACACCTGCGTGGCGGCCGCGGGCTGCTGGCCCTCAGGGAGCAGGTCGGTGCGCTCCAGCACCACGTTGTTGCAGGTCACGCCGATGTTGCCGGTCTCGCCCAGCTTTCCGGCGTAGATGAGCACACGAACCCCTTCGGTGGCGTCCTCCGGAACATCGAAATCCCATACATAGCCGGAGGCCATGCCCTGCAGGGCGAAGTGGTGGCTCCTCAGGCGTGTCTTGATGAGCGTGTCATACAGGGAAACGGTCAGGGTGTCGGTGGAGCCGGCGTCAATAGCGAGGGACTCGATGCTCAGGCGGTATTTGGCGCCGGGCTTGAGGGAAACGGGGATGGTTTCGTAATTGTAGTCGTTCTCCAGGGGATAGACGGTCACGTCCTGCTGGAAAAGCAGGGTCTCCTCCTGGGGAACATAGCCCTCGGGGTAGGCGACGGAGACCTTGGAGACCGTCACGTTGCCAAAGGTGAAGCCGTTGCCGGTGGTGCTGCCGGGAAGGCCTGCGTAGAACAGCAGCTCGCAGGGCGTTTCGGTGGCGGGTACGCGGAAATACCAGGTGTAATCCCCGGTATACGCACAGTAATCCAGGTCGAAGATGAAGCTTGCGTGCTGTTTTTTCGTGACGCGTTCATACAGCGTGACGGACACGGCCTTCGCATTGCCGGCGGTACGGGTGACGTCCTCCATGCGCAGACAGTACAGGGCATCGGCCTCCAGCGCGGGAGAGAGGGATGCGAAGGTGTAATCCGTTTCCGCCACGGGAACGGTCACATCCTGCTGGGCGATGGTCTCCAGCTGATAGAAGGCCTTGGCGTCCCCCTGACCAAACTGGGTATACGCCTGCTGAAAGATCATGTTGGGGTTGATGGCCAGCAGCACCAGGTCGGGCTCGTACTGCATGATGTAGTCGGCCACGGGCTGCTCGGTATAATGACGGGGGTCGATGACGTCCACCGCGGTGAACAGCGTGGACATAAAGCTCTGATAGGGCAGGGCAAAGCTGTCCTTGATGATCAGTACTTTTTTGTTGAGGGGAGCCAGGGCGTTGCGGTGCTGCACCAGGGGATAATCGCCGCCCACGTAGACGGCGTAATGGTTCTGCGTGTGGTAGGAGACCTCATCAACCAGGTATTCCTTCTGAAGGATGGCCGTCTCGAAATCGCCGGAGGTGAAGCGGCGGTATTTCATGTTGGACATACTCATGGCGGTGGGGAAGTTGGGAGTGACCAGCACCAGGTCATCCACACCGGCATAGAATTTGCCCACGCGCTTACCCTGGCTGCCCAGGAACCGGTCGGCGAAGGTCTCTACCTGCCAGCTTTCCGTTTCGGTCACGGTGGGCAGGGTGGCGAGCTCCTGGGGGAAGATCTCCTGCAGCTTTTCAGCGGTGAGTTGGAAGCCCTTGAGGGCGCCCAGGGCGTTCCAGTGATGATCGGTGGCATGAAAATACTGCTGCAGCGTTTCGGGCGTAGCGCAGATCTCCTCGCGCAGGTCCAGGGTGGGAACGCCCAGCTCCAGCAGGGTATCCACCATGTCGTCGGCGTTACGGTGAACGGTGTTGGCAAGGCCGGTGGGCATCAGGGATTCGGAAAGATCCATCTTATAAGGCATCTGCACATACAGGAAGGCCGTGCCGCGCGCCTCAAGCCAGGCGGCGAACTTGGCAACGCTGGCTGCACGACCGCCGGCATCGCCCACGGTCTCGGTCTCGTAGGCGAGCATACCGTTTCGCAGCTTGACGACATCGTTGAATTTCTGCCGTCCGGTGAGCCGTGCGTGGAGACCGGCCAGGTCAACAAAGCCCGTCTTGTTGGAGAAATCGTCTGTCAGATAAGCGGCTTTGACCTTCTCCGTCAGGCCCGGGAGGCCATTGCCGGCTTCCACGCCGGATTTCACAGCCTCGATGGTCAGGGGAAGATTGGCGATGGTAAGGGTCAGAATGATGAGGAGGAAAACCAGGGCGAGATAGCGCTGTGCAAGCTTCAAATCGGTTCACCTCCGTTAGAAATTGAAGTAGATGAAGGGGTTGTGGGCGTTCATCACCAGGGCGGCGATGCTGGCCAGGAACAGGAGGATCTGGCCCAGGTAGCCCACCAGCAGCAGGGGGGCGCCCGCCGCGGGCATATTGACGAGCTTTTCACGCAGGATGCGGAAAACGGGCGTGGCGCACAGGATGCCCACCAGCAGCACTACCAGGTATTCCCGCAGGTAGTACAGGCCTGTGGCGTCATACAGCGGGGTGGAAGCACCAAGGAACATGGTGTTGATGTACTGGCCGGCCTGGCCCAGACTATCGGCGCGGAAGAGCACCCAGCCCAGCATCACGGCCAGCAGCGTCAGCACGCGCCACAGCAGGCCGAAGCCACGGCTGTCCTTGGCTTTGGCAGGGATGCCCAGCAGCTTCTCAAAGATGATGATCACGCCGTAAAGCACGCCCCAGAGGATAAAGGTCCAGTTGGCGCCGTGCCACACGCCGGTGAGCAGCCACACCACCGCCAGGTTGAGCACCAGGCGCAGCTTGCTCTTCACCCGGGAGCCGCCCAGCGGGAAGTAGACATAATCGCGGAACCAGCTACCCAGGGAGATGTGCCACCGCCGCCAGAACTCGGTGATGGAGCCGGAGCAGTAGGGGTAATCGAAGTTCTCGAGGAAGTTGAAGCCGAACATCTTGCCCAGGCCAATGGCCATGTCGGAATAGCCGGCGAAATCGTAGAAGATCTGCAGGGTGTAGCAGGCGATGCCCACCCAGGCCGTCAGCGTGCTCATGCCGGACATGGCGAAAACAGCGTCGGCCGCCTCGCCCAGAACGTTGGCCAGGAGCATCTTTTTATTGAAGCCGATGATGAAGCGGCGCACGCCCTCGCAGAAGGAATCCACCGTGATCACGCGGTGACGGATCTGCTCCTCCACGGTGGTGTAGCGCACGATGGGGCCGGCGATCAGCTGCGGGAAGAAGGAGATGTACATACCCAGGTTAGCGGGGTTCTTCTGTACCTGAGTGCCGCGGTATACGTCGATCACGTAGCTCATGGCCTGGAAGGTGAAGAAGGAGATGCCGATGGGCAGCAGGAACTCCGTTTGCGGTATGACGTCATGCAGTTGGGGGAAAAGGCCTCGCACGGTGCCGGTGAAGAAGTTCATATATTTATAAACGAACAACAGTCCCAGGTTGCCCAGCACCGTGACAGCCATGCCTGTCTTGCGGCCAATGCGCTTCCCCTCGGCGGAACAGCGGGAGATGAGCAGTGCCATGATATAATTGAAGACGATGGAGATGAGCATAAACAGCACAAAGGAGGGCTCTCCCCATGCGTAGAAGAACAGGCTTGCGATCAGCAGCCAGTAGTTGCGCACGGCCTTTGGCAAAAGGAAATTGACCAGCAGCACCAGCGGCAGGAAGGCGCAGAGGAATTCCAAACTCGTAAACAGCATACTGCAAAATCCCTTCTGAATATAAAATCACATACATCAATAAGATAGCAAATTGCCCAGGATTATGCAATATACGATGCGGTATGCTGGTAATCAATACAAAGAAAATGCAGCCTGCGGTTGGCAGACTGCATGGTAGATCATGGGGAGATCAATCAATGGCGCGCCAGCTGTTCAGCGGCCAGAGCACGCTGCGCACGTGACCGACGATCATATCCCGGCTGATGGGGCCGATAATATGGCTGTCGTTGGAATTGGCGCGGTTGTCGCCCAGGACGAAATATTTGCCTTCCGGCACGGTGTAGGGAGCGAGCGTATAGTCAGGCCGGTAGGTGAGATAGGTCTCCTCGTACTTTTCGCCGTTCACATACAGGAAACCGTCCTTGACCTCCACCGTGTCGCCGGGGAGACCCACCACGCGCTTGACAAAGTTGGTATTGCCGCGGTCGGGATAGTGGCAGATCACCACGTCGAAGCGCTGGGGATCGCCGAGGAGATACTCCGGCTTGGTCACGAACATGACCTCGCCATGTCGCAGTGTATTGGCCATGGAGGAGCCGTCCACCCGTACGGGCTCGAACAGGAAGGTGCGCACAACAAACGCGATGACCAGCGCCACCGCCAGCGTTACGACCCATTCGATCAGTTCCTGCTTGAAGGTCTTCTTGACCTTTTCCTTCTTTTTGAACCAGCGCTTCTGGGGCGCCTTTTCTTCGGACTGCTCCACCTGGTTCATGGTTTCGGGTTCGCTCATGTTCATACCTCCGTTATAAAATCATCTGTGCGGCGCTGATGGAGGGGATCATCAGCATCAGCGCGGCCAATGCGGCGGCCCATCCGGCACGCAGCGCCAGAATGCTGCCCCGGGGCATGGCGGATACAGCTGCCTCCAGGCGGCTCAGCTCGCCGGCACGGGAAAGAACCTTGCGGGTATACTCGTTCACGGATCGTCACACTCCTTGTCGCGCAGCCGTTTGCGGATGCGGTGCAGCCGGATCTTCACCGTGGGCAGCGAAAGCCCCGTTGCCTGTGCCAGCTCCCGGTAGGATCGCCCCTCCAGCGCGTAGCCGGTGAGCAGCGCCTGATCGGTCTGATCCAGGGCGCGCAGCTCGTTCCACAGGCGGGAGCGGCGTTCCTTTTGCCAATAGGCGGCCTCGGCGGAATCGGCCGGGGCGGGAGGGGAAACATCATCCGGCATTTTGCGGCGGCGGAGCTGGTCGATGCACAGGTTGCGCACCAGCACCCGCAGGTAGGTGGTGAAGGCGAAATCCGGCCGGTACTTGTGCCGTAAAAGGTACACCCGGGCAAAGGCCTCCTGCACCATGTCCTCGGCGAGGGCGTGATCCTTAAGGATGCTCCGGGCCTGCTGCAGCGCGGCCCCGCGGTGACGGAGGATCAGCTCCTCCAGCGCGGCGGTCTCCCCGGCGGCAAGGCGTGCCATCAGCTGGTTATCATCCATGGCGCGCCCTCCTCATCGTGCTTTCATAATCATACACGCATGACGATCGGTTTGGTTACAGCAAGTTGGGATTATTTTTTCAGCCGCTGGATCTCGGCTTCCACTTCCGCTTTGGCTTTGAAGTTCAGGGGAGAGAAGCGGCCCTCCAGGGATTTCTCCAGCTTCTCGATGGCTCCGGCGGTATCGCCGTTTTCCAGGTCATAGCGGCTGAGGAACCACAGCGTGTCGATCTGCCCCTCCTTGACGGCGATGGCCTTGTCGAACCATTCCTTCGCGGCGGCCTTGTCGCCCAGGACGCGGTAGAGGAACTGGCCCATGTTGTCCAGGCAAACGGCGTCCTCCTCGTCATACTCAACGGCTTCCTTCAGGAAGGCCAGGGCGGCCTCCTTGCCGGCTTCCCACTCGGCGTCCAGCTCTTCCTGGGTCTTGGCGGCGGGGGCTTCCTCGCCCTCCTGCGCCTCGGGGATCGTCACGTCAGCCACGGGCTTGCGCTCGGGGGAAAACTTCTCAACATAGAGATACCCCAGCGTTTCAAAAACCATGCCGGTGGGCTGGCGCTTGTGCTGGCTCTCCAGCAGATGCACACCGCGCTCAAGGTCGTCCATCTTGTAGCAGCACACGGCGTAGTCCATGAACAGCTGCACCTTCTGCTCGGCGGTGAGGGCAGGATGCTTCTGCAGCTTGACTAGGTGATCCTTGGCCTTCTGATATTCGCCCAGGCGGATCAGGAGGATCGTGTAGGACAACAGATAACGGGGATTGTTCATGCCCTGGGCGATGGCCTGCTCATAGAGCTCCCTGGCCTCGGTCCACTGGCCCTTGCCGTGCAGATTATAGGCCTGCTTGGCCTTGAGATTCGCGAAAAAACCCATGTTGATCACTGCTCCTTCTTGGCCAGCCTGCTTTTCAGGCGGTCATAACGGTATTGTACCGCATTTCGCGTTTCTTGTACAGCTTCATCATCAAACAAAGTTGGCTCTGCCAGATGCATCAGGGCGCGGCGGGTCATCTCCAGGGCGGCGGGGAGATCCTTCTCCACGTGCTCGTAGTGCTTGGCCAGCTCAATGTAAGGGGTCGCGCCGCCTTCATGCCGGATGACCATGGCCTGCCAGATCTCCTTGGCCTGGGCCCTGTCTCCGCAGCGGCGGTAGTTCACCGCCAGGCGCAGCTGGCCCTGGGTGCGCATGGGGCCGCGCATGGCCAGGCGATAGCAGCGGCGGGCTTCCTCGGGGTGCTTCATGCGCTCCAGCGCAACGCCCATGGAGAACACATCCTCGCCATGGACGGCATTCTCGGGATGATCGTACATATGCGCCATATGCCCCAGCAGCACGCACAGGCTGGCGATGTCCTGGGCGTTATGGTCGATGACGTCCTCCAGCAGGGAGAATCGCCCCGTCTTCAGGTAGGAAAAGAAGCGCTGCGGTACCTCGGCGCCGGGGATATCCCCCACGCGGCAGATGCCCAGCACCGCTTCCTCCAGGCGGCCCAGATTGCACTTCTTCAGCCGCAGCTTCCATACCCTCCGGGCGATGTGCAGCAGATCGATATGGGGCTTATCCAGGCAGGAGGCGCGCATACGGTTCATCAGGAATCGATCACGCAGCAGCGGCACGTCAAAGCTGCGGCCGTTGAAGGTGCAGATCACGTCGAACCGGGAAAGGTCATCCACTAAACGTTCCAGCTGAAACTTTTCTTCCGGGTAATCCCGCATGAGATACTGGCGCACGGTGAAGCCTTCGTCCGTCAGCCAGCCGATGCCAATAAGAAACGCCACCGTGCCCGCGCCCATGAAGCCGGTGGTCTCCGTATCCAGGAAAAGGACGCGCCGGATATCGAAGCCCTCCGGCATATCCTCGCCCTGCATGAGCATCACGGTTTCACGCTGCACGTCAAAGGCGTGGGGAAAATCGGCAAGGGGCCTGTTTTCGGTGCGGGTCCAGCAGTCGGTGAACTGCTTTACGGGCTGGGCGGCGGGCTTGCCGGAGGCGCTGACGGCCTTGAGCTTGTCCCGCAGGTTCATCGGATCAGCTCCTTCAGCAGGGTGATGGCGGTCTGTTTGCCGGTCTCGCCGATCTCGCCGACAGGGCCTGCGCAGGAGGGGCAGCCATAGGGGCAGGCACATTCCTGAACGATGTTCAGGGCCTTTTCCAGCAGCATCTGCTGCATGCCGTAGGCCTTGTGGGCCAGGCCCACGCCGCCGGGACAGTTGTCGTAAAGGATCACGGTGGGCTTGTCGGTCATGGGACTCTTGACCTGATAGAGCACTGCCACGTCCTGGGGGGCGCACATCAGGTACAGGGGAGCGACGATGCGCAAAAGGTTGGTCACGGCCAGCATACCGTTTTTCAGTTCGTCGTTTCCGAAACGGGCGCAGAGGCTTTCCGGCAGCGTCCACCACATGGCGGTGGTGTGCATATCCATCTCCGGCAGGCGAACATGGCCGAAGCCCAGGTTCTCGTGGGTGTCGAAGCGGATCTTCTTGAACATGGTCACCAGCGTGGTGACCTTCACCTCGCCCAGGGCGCGGGTCACGCCGGAGGGTTCCTCCTCCTGCTTTTCGATGTCCAGCAGCCCCAGGTTGATGTTCAGGTTGGCGTCGGTATAATAGCCGGTGTCCACCTGGCGGATGAAGGCCTTGCAGGCATCGAAGTCCAGCTTTTCCACCTGGTACTGCTGGGCCTCGTGCATGTAGATGGCGTTCTCATGCAGGAGCATGGGCACGGTGTAGCGGTCCATCTCGCCGATGACCCGGTGGTGCGCCGGGTTGGTGATGTCGATGATGACAAAATTCTCGCTGGCGGCGGAGCGCAGGGAGATCTCGCTGGCAGGGAAGTCCTCGCTGCTCCAGTGGTAGCGCCCATCCACGTGGCGAAGGATGTGGGCGTCGTCCAGGTAATCCAGCAGCTCCTCCGTGCCGGGGGCATTACCGAAGCTGTCGCCATCCTCAAAGGGCAACTCAAACGCGGCGCACTTGAAGTGACTGAGCAGGATGTAGAGGTTATCCGGGTTCAGCAGGGCATTCTCCGGGGACTGGTGCAGGAAGTAATCCGGGTGGCTGACGATGTACTGGTCGATGGCGGCGGAGGAGGCCACATAGAACACGATGCTGGTGCCCTTGCGGCGGCCGGCGCGGCCTGCCTGCTGCCACGCGCTGGCGATGGTGCCGGGATAACCGCACAGCACGCAGGCATCCAGCGCGCCGATGTCGATGCCCAGCTCCAGAGCATTGGTGGAGACCACCGCGTCGATCTGTCCGGCCCGCAGGCCCCGCTCGATCTCGCGGCGCTGGGTGGGCAGGTAGCCGCCGCGGTAGCCCCGCACCCGGCCCGCGTTGCCCAGGGGATCACGAACGATGTCCTTGAGATACTTGGTCATGACCTCCACCACCAGGCGAGAGCGGGCGAAGGTGATGGCCTGGATGCCGTTTTTCAAAAGCATACCGGCGATCTCGCGGGTTTCGGGGATCACGCCCTTGCGGATGCCCAGCTGGCGGTTGATCACCGGGGGATTGTAGAACACGAAGTGCCGCTGGCCCATGGGCGCGCCGTTATCATCGATCAGGGTGATGGGACGGCCTGTCAGCGTTTCGGCCAGCTCCTGGGGGTTGGCGATGGTGGCGGAGCAGAGGATGAACTGCGGCTTGCTGCCGTAGAAATCGCACAGGCGCAAAAGGCGGCGCAGTACGTTGGCCAGGTTGGAGCCGAACACGCCGCGGTAGGTGTGGATCTCGTCAATGACGATGTACTTCAGGTTTTCAAACAGCTTCACCCACTTGGTGTGATGGGGCAGGATGCCGGAGTGGAGCATATCCGGGTTAGTGACCACGATGTGCCCCGCCTGGCGAACCGCCTTGCGGGCGGCGCCGGGGGTATCGCCGTCATAGGTGTAGGTCTTGATGCCCACGCCCATTTCCTCGATCAGCTCATACAGCTCGCTGACCTGATCGGCGCTGAGCGCTTTGGTGGGGAAGAGGTACAGCGCGCGGGCGTCCTCATTCTGCAGGATGGAGGAAAGCACCGGCAGGTTGTAGCACATGGTTTTGCCTGAGGCTGTGGGCGTAACGACGACCACGTCCCGGCCGGCAAGCACTTCCCGTACGGCATGGGCCTGGTGGCTGTACAGCTGATGGATGCCCCGCTTTTGCAAAACGGGAATAAGGCGCTCGTCCAGCCCCTGGGGATAGGGAGCGTACTGCGCCTCGCGGGCGGGGATAACCTCCCACCGCACCACGTTTTCCATAAACATCGGATCCCGCCGCAGCTGATCCGCCAGCTGATCTACATTCATCTTTCGCACCTGCCTTCCGTATGGGTACTATTATAGACTTGATGCGAATGCCTGGTCAAGGGGAACACCGCGAAAGATACAAGTTTGGCAGACAAGCCGTGGCTATACCCTGGCCGGTGATATGCCTGTGCCGATGACATTGACTGCGGGTAAAGAAAAAGCCGGATGCGTTTGCATCAGGCTTTTTGCGTGTCAGTCAATGTCCAGGACTTCTGTCAGAGAGACGAAGCGGTATTGCGTTTCGCCGGCCTCCAGCTGGGTCAGGTAAGCGTCCAGGGCGTCGGCGGTGTAGATGCTGGAATCCATCATGTGCATCACCAGCACCGCGCCGCTCTGGGTCCCGGCCAGCATATCGGCCACAAGGGCTTCCGTGCTGGTGGCGATGTAATCGTTTGTAGAGCAGGAGCCGGAAATGATCCAGGTGTAGCCGGCATCGTAGACGGCTTCCACGCCGGCGCGGCTCATGGCCAGGGTGGGCGGGCGGAAGTAAGGCGCCAGGGCAGGCGTGCCATCAATGCTGATGTCGCCGATGATCTCTTCCATCGTCTTATAGGAGGCGACCAGGTCAGCCTTCAGCTCCGTGACCTGATGAGGCAGCAGGGAGAGGAAGGCCTGCTCATTCTCGCCGGGGCGGAAAAGCGGGATGTGACTGTGGGAGTGAGAGGCTACGGCATGGCCCTCCATGGCGATGGCGCGCAGCAGGTTGGGATTGTTGGCCACGTTCTCGGTGTAGACGAAGAAGGTGGCCTTCGCGTTATGCCTGGCCAGCACCTCCAGGAGACGGGTCAGGGTGGCGTCGGAGCCCCAGTCGTCAAAAGTGAGGAAGACCATGTTCTCATCGTTGGGGATCAGACCGGTGGTATCCAGCAGGGTGATTTCCTCTCGGGTGAAGCCGGGGAGCGTACGCTCGCTGTTGACCCAGATGGCGCCTATATAATGGCTGGGGAGGATCTCCATCACGTCCCGGGTGAGCTGGCCCTGGTGGACGCGTCCCCTGACTGAGGGCAGGATCTCGTTTTTCGGCAGGGGATAGGTGTAGCACAGTGCCTCGTTGCCCATCACGGTGGCGAGGGCCTTGGCGGGATAGATGCTGCGCTGGGTCAGGAAGGCAGTGACCAGATCGCCGAGGAGCCGGTCGCTGGTCTGGTAGAAGTTCATGCGGAAGTGCAGGATCTCGCCCCGCTGAAGAACACGCCTGCCCTCAGGCAGCGTCTTGTTGAGGATTGCCGCGGCGTCGGCAGCGCGCTCGTCGCCGGCCAGCACGGGGCTGAGGATGTTGGAGATGAGCGTGTAGCCGCCGGCGGCAGCGGCACGGATCATTGCCTGAGAGGGGCGGCCTGTGCCGCAGCGGGCAAGGAACGGGCCTTCAAGCTGATAGATCTCCTGCAGCGCCTGCTCGGCCATGGCCAGCTGATAAAGCAGCAGGGTCTCATCCTCGGCCAGATCGTCCACGGGCTTGATGCCGATCTCGTGCCCGGCGGCCAGGATGCGCCGCACCTCTTTTTTGTATTGGCTGGCTTCCTGATAGTCCACAAAGAAGGTAGCCTGCGCCCTTTGGGCGGCAAGGGCCTCCAGCACATGGGTCAGCTCGCTGCGGTTGCCAAGGCCGGAGAAGGTCAGGCATACGGCTTTCTCAGAGGTGTGGACGCGCTGCATGGGCACGGGAAGCTCCTGCGTTTCATCCATGCCTGCCAGAACAGCGCGGTAGGGCGTATAGGGATCGGCGGCTTCCATGGCATGGAGCAGATAGGTCAGCCCGGCCACGGGATCCGTATCCTTACGGTTGATATGCACCTGCACCACCGAGCCCAGGGGAATATCCTCCAGCAGGGCGGCGGCGGCCTCCAACGAGAGGCACTCGGACAGGTCGATCTGGTGCTGGGTGATCAGCACGTTGCCAATGCCCACAGCTGCGGCGGCCCGCAGGCATTCCGTGTCTGGGAGGGCGGTGGCCAGCAGGGAATCACAGGCCATGCCGTGGCGGGCACGGATGATCACCGCTGTGCGGCAGAGCTGCTCCACCAGCCCCTCGGGATCGGCTTCGTTCAGCACGCTGCCTGAGCCATTACCCCAGATGCCCACCGGGCACCCATTCTCCAGCAGGAGAGCAATGCTTTCGGCGGTGTTGGCCGCCTCGGAAAGGGTCAGGTAAAAGGTGGGGCGGAGCCCCTGTTGGGTGAGCAGCTGCACCAGTTCGCCGGCGGTTTCGGCGCCGGGCATGCCGCTGAACACCATTTCATAGGGGCGGCTGGGATCGCTGGCGGCGCTGCGCACCTGGGCGATCTCGCTATCCGGCAGGCTCTTGTAGCGGATCAGCGCCTGGGAGATATCCTCCTGGGTGGCGCTGGTGGGCTTGGAGACCACCTCGAAGCTGTTGAGCCAGCGCTGATAGAAAGCCAGGGACAGGATCAGCGCCAGGGCGAGGAGCAGCAGTATGGTGGAACGCAGCTGACGGAGAACGAGTTTGTTCATGGAGCATTCTCCTTGGTGATCGTTGTGGAAAACAGGTCGTTCAGGCTGTTGCCGCCCAGGCGGAACAGGTCGAAGCCGGCAAAGTCGGCGGTGCGCTCCTGCCATGCGAGTAACGTCTGGCTGTCGGCGTACCAAAGGGTGTGGGCAGCGCCATCGAGGGAATATTCCGCGGTCAGGGCGCCGCTGGCCGCATCGCGGGTGGGCGTGACGCCAAGGCGGCTGAGCCGGGTCTCGGCCTGCTGCTGGGTGAGGCTCTCCACCCCGGCGGCGGACCAATCGAATCCGCCGGTGGCAAAGGCCATGCGCACCGGGCCGGGAAGAGCGGCGTAGAGGCTGGCGATCTCGTCCAGGAAGGCGAAATCCGCCTTGGGGCCGGGGCCGCTGTGCGGGCCATAAAGGTTATAGCACATTACGGAGTATTCAGGGCCTTGAGGCAGCGTGGCGTATTTGGGTGCGTCCCAGGGGAGCACCACCCGCAGGCTGATGCCGTCCCGGGCGAGCTGCGCGTGCAGCTCCCGGATGAACAGCGTGAAGCGCTGCCACAGCGCCGTATCGTCGCCCAGGTTCTCGTAATCGATCTCCAGCGCCTCCACGCGGGTGGAATCCACCAGCATGATGAGATCATCGATATGGCGGGTGATGGCCTCGTCGCTGGAAAGAAGGCGGCGCAGCAGCGCGGTGCTCTTGCCCTCGGCGCCGGAGCGGGTCTGGCGGTCGTTGACCACAGAGAGATACACCTGTGTGTCCGTACCGGCAAAGGTCACCTGCAGATCGAGCAGCAGGCTGGCGGCTTCATCGGGCAGGGTGAGGCGGTCCTTCTCGTCAAAGGAGGCGGCGAAGGCGCAGACGCGGTCCAGCTGCGGGGCAAAGGCACCGGCCTCCTCCAGGGCGGCGGAGGCGTCCCAGTAGGGGAGCCATGCGCCCGCGGCGCCGGCGGTGGCCGGCAGGAGCATAAGCAGGGCGCAAAGCGCTGTGAGAAAGCGTTTCATGGGCGTATCCTCGGTTGCTTGTCAGAAGGTGGTGGCGAAGAAGTTCACCACGTCCTCCATGAAGTTGCGCAGGGCATTGCCGATGGACGCCATGCCCAGGTAGCGGTACTGGTAATAGATGCTCTTGTCGTTGCCGGGGTCGAGGATCACGGGATCGGTGAAGACGGCGTCGTACACATCGTCGTAAAGGTTGGTCTGGCTGAAGCTCTCGCCGTCCTTCCACACCTCCGCGCCGAAGGCCACGTTGCCGCGGCCGCTGGAGGAGACCTTCAGACGGGTGCAGACCTGCTTGCCATCCAGCCAGATGTTCATGCGGGAGCCCACCAGCTGCACACGCAGGGTGCGCTCGTCACGGTCGGAAAGATCCAGCAGGGGATAATAGGGGGTACCGCCCTCCTCGATGGTGGGGGCCTTGACCTTTCTGAGACGGGCCAGCTCGATGCGGGCCTCCTCCACGCGCTTGGGATCCTCGTCCCAATCGATGATGGCCTCCTGCAGGGTGATGAGGCCCTCCAGTTCGTGCTCCTCCTCGGAAATGAAGGGGCCGCCGTCGAAGACGAACAGATCCAGCCGGAACAGCTCCTCCTCGCCCTCGGTCACCACCAGCTGATTATTGGCCAGGGCGATCTTCACGCCGGATTTCTGCTTGCGGTCGGTGCGCAGGTGGATGCTCTGCACGCCTACCGGGTTGCCCTGAAGGGTGACGGTCAGATCCACGTCGGAGAGGAGAACATCTTTGAGGGTCATGGCGCCGGCGGCATAGGGCTCGCTGGTGAGGATGATCTTGTTGCCCTTGAATTCAGCGACGCCTTCATCCACATACCACTTGGCGGCTTCCTCCTCATCGCCCACCACGAAAGCCATGTCGTGGCCGGTATCGTCCCAGATGCGCATGAGCAGGTGATTGGTGTAGAAGTAATTGCGGGACTGCAGGCGCGTCAGGTCGTAGATGGAGGATTCCAGGTTGTTGTAGCAGCTGCCCTGGCGGTTGAAGTTCATGCCGAAGGTCTGGGTGATCATTTCCTGGTTGACGGTGGAGACCAGGGGATCATAGCCGAAGGCGCCGGTGTTGGAGTGCATCAGCACATACAGGGAGGGGATGTAGCCCAGCTCGGCGGCGTACATATCGCCCATCTGGTTGTAGTCCCATTCGATGCGCTCGCGCATGGCGGTTTCGGATTCCTCGCGCAGGCGGTCCTCATCGCGGAGGAAGTCCATCAGGTAATGATTGTAGTCACGCTTGAGGTAGCGGTAGATGTTGACGTATTCATTGGTATTCAGGTGGCCGTAGTAATTGCCGTAAAGGTCGTAGACGTTGATGTAGGCCAGACGGTAGCCGTTGGAGCCCAGCTCCCAGTAGGAGTTTTCCAGCAGGCTCCTCATGTTGGCGGCGGTGATGTACTGGCTGTGGATGTCGCTCAGGGACTCGGCATAGGTGAGGGCGGTGGCCTTGAAATTGTATTTCTCCAGCGAGGACTGGGCCAGGGCGGTGGTGTTGTAGATGCCGTCCTCAAAGATCAGCAGCATGGCCTTTTCGGGCAGCTGCTTGCCGCTGCGGTAATAATCCAGCACGTCCTGCTGGGTGATGGTCACATAGCCGGAGGCGTGGAGCGCGGCCATCTGCTCCTGGAAGGAGCGCTGGGAAACGATGCGGCTGTCCATGTCGTTGGAGGCAACGATGCCGTTGTAGGAAATGCAGATAAAGCCGTTGCTTTCCGGCACGGTGCGGGCATATTCGGAATTGGAAAGCTCGTAATTGGCGGAGCTGGAATAGGCCGTGGTCTCCACGGGATCATACCGGCTGCTGAAGAAAAAAATCTTCGCCACGTAGATCAGGATAACAGCCAGAACGAGAACCTGCAGGCTGGTGCGGATGACCTTCCATATGTTTTTGCGGTGCATAAAGCGGGCGTCGTTATGTCGCGCCATGGTCATCCCTCCTTAGCCTGAAGCGGCAGCGTCCTGGGACGGGGCCTGCTTTTTCTTTTTTTCTTTCTTTTTCTTGTTGCCGCGGGTCCCCCAGTCGGATACCCAGAAGGTGATCCACGCCCAGGGCATCTGCCAGAGCAGCACAAACTCGTAATACATGCAGAAGAGCAGGCCGTGTGCCCACAGGGAGCTCTTTTTGAGGATCAGCTGGGCGAAGGACATCATCAGCGCCATCATTAACAGGCCCAGCAGGAATGTGGAGGGGAAGACATTCATCGTCAGGGGGATATACACCAGGTTGAAGATCACGATGAAGGGCGCGATCAGCGGGATCAGCAGGCCAAAGTAGAAGAAGATGGACATGAGGGGCTCCTTCTTCCACATGAAGCGGCCGGCCTTGAGGCTTTCGCGCAGCCAGGAGCGCTTCCAGCGCATCTGCTGCTTGAGGAATACCTTGTGTCGGTTGGGCACGATGGTGGAGCAGATGGAGGTATCCTGATAGTAGGTGCGGTGATGCTCAACGATGTAATTGGTCAGGCTGCGGTCATCGCCGAAGGTGGCCTTCTGGCCCATGAAGGTCTGGTTCAGCCACTTGTCAAAGACTTCGCGCACGTACTCCAGCCGGTAGCAGGAGAGGGGGCCGGAAAGGCACATCACGGAATCGAAATACGCCTCGGCAGCCTTCATGATACGGAAGGACACATAGTAACGCACGGACTGCAGCTTGGTCAGGTTGTTGGTGTAAGTATTGGCCACATCGGTACGGCCGGCCACGCCGCCCATCTTGGGATCCTTCATGGGCTGCACCAGGTGACGGATGGCGTCGGGCTCCAGAAAGCTGTCGGAATCAACAAAGGCGATCAGCTCGGTGCGGGCATTGCGGATGCCCAGGCCCATGGCCTCGCGCTTGCCCTGGTTCTCCTTCTGGAAGAAGCAGCGGATGCGGTTTTGCAGGCCGTAGCGGGCGCCCTCGCGGCACAGGTCGTTCACGGTCTTCTGGATGACCTCCACAGAGCGGTCGGAGGAGCCGTCGTCCACGATGACGAACTCCAGCTTTTCCGGGGGATAATCCTGGTCGATGCAGCTGAGGATGGTACGGCTGATCCACTCCTCCTCGTTGAAGCAGGGGATCACGATGGTGACGGAGGGGGTGTATTCGGGATCGATGGGGATGGGCCTGTACAGCATACCGAACAGGTAGCGGGTGAGCAGGAACGTGGCGGTGACGATACTGTAGCCGTACAGGAGCGCATTGGTCTGGAAATACAGGATGCTCTCTGAGCGCATCAGGATGATGATCACCGTTACGGCCAGCAGGCAGAAGGCGGCCAGCGTGAACAGCGAGGTATCCACCACGCGCTTGCGGTTCTCATAAAGGGTCATGTCGAAGTGTACGGCAACGTCGGCGCAGCCGTCGACCAGTCGCACTATGGTGGCGCCGATACGGTAACGCTTTTCGGTGCCCTCCTGCAGGATGCCCTCGGTGAGGTGGAATTTTACTTTGACGTGCTGATCCTTTTCCAGGTGCTCAAGATCCGTATCCTTCTTCAGGTGAATCAGCATGCCGGTCTGGGAGATGTCGGAGCAGGTGCCGGCGATGGTCTTGCCGTTCACGATGATCTTCACCGGGAGATTGACATGGTAGCGCTGACCGGCAAAGGTGGCATACTGCGGACGGTTGGCGTCGGATTGTTTGTTGTCCCGGCGATCCACGCCGCTGCGCTGGCGGGTGGGATCGGGCACGTGGGCAAGAAGACGTCTGTCCGACTTGGGGCGCAGCAGCACGTCCTCGAGGGGGGCTTTTTTCTTGCCCATGGGCACACCTCCTTGCGTTGATTACGGTCAATCGGGAATATTGGCGGCCAGGTAGTCCAGCCAGGCCTCGCAGCCGGCGTCGCTCAGGTGAAGGCCGTAGGTACTCCTGTCGATGCAGTATTCGGCTTTCAGGCCGCCGTTTTCATCGCGCAGGGCATGGGCGGCGTCCACAAAGGGTATGCCGTATTCCTGGCACATCCGGGCCAGCAGCAGATTATAGCGGAAGATCTGCTCGTTACTGGGGGAGGAGGTGCGTCGGGAAAGGCCCGGCAGCACCGACTGGACGATCACCGGCACACCGGGATTCTCCTGCCGGATCTGGAAGATCAGCAGCCGCAGGTTGGCCAGGTACTGGTCCAGCACATAGGCCTTGGAGGTATCGAACTTCGCCATCAGATAAACGCGGTTGGCGCCTGCATCCTTGACGGCCTTGGCCACATTGGGCTGGAGATCCGTCAGGGTGGCGTCGATATCGACGGAGGCAAGCGCGCTTTCCACCGAGAAACCCGTCCAGCTGATGAAGGCGGTATCGGGCAGGAATGTGGGATCCTCCGCGCGGCGCATATCCACATAGCCCGCCAGACCGGTGGTGACGGAATCGCCGATGAACACCGCGCCGTTGAGATCAGACAGATCACCGGCGCGCACAGCAGGCTGGCCGATGGGGCCGTCGGTGGCGGGGAGGTCATAATTCGCGGGGTCGTAGAGGGCGAGCTCGGCCTCGCTCATCTCCCGCTGCCTGGGCAGAATAACGGATTGGGAAGCCTTGATCTCCTCCAGGGAGACGACCCTGTAGTCGTTGGCTTCCAGCTGATCCAGCAGCCAGGTGACCACCGGGACGATGTTCTGGTAGGTCCACTCGGCGCTGTCCTGTGAGGAATCCTCGGAAATGGTGGGCGGCGGGTCGATGGCGGGACGTTCGTCCAGCACTTCGCCCATGTCGCCGTATTCGTCAGCATCCAGCTCCTGGCCCAGCTTGATGGAAATGATGGAGCCGCGAATGATACTGTCCATGTACTGCTGGGCGTCGCTTTCGGTGGCGAAGCTGCGGTGGTTCAGGTACAGCGTGGGCTCCACGGCGTGGGTCAGTCCGGCGGCGCGGATGGCCTGGAGCATGGGCTCGGTGTAGGTGGTCTGGTTGCAGCGGGCAACGCTGGGGAATTGCAGTGAAGCTTCGGCGATCAGCCGCTGGGTGCGCTCGAATTGGTGCACCAGGTAGGTGGGGCCGCGGTCGCCGATGTTCTTTTCGGCGGAGATGGTATAATTGCCCAGCTCCATGCCGGACTGGGCGGCATAGCGTACCATCTGGGTGTGCTCGGTAGCGGTAACGCCGCTGACGAACCACACGCAGGGGATGCCCCGGGCGGTGAGCAGATCCACCAGCTGGGTCAGGCTGGTGTCATCGGTATAGCCTTCCAGCACCAGGGAAACGATGCGTTCCTGGGTATCCACAGCGGAATACAGCGTGGACGGGTCGCAGGAAAGGGCAGGCTCCGGCGTAGCGGTGACCTGGGGCTGGGTGGGAGCCTCCTTGCCGGGGATCAGCTGCTGACAGGATGTGAGGGTGAAGCACATGGCGGCCAGCAGCAGGGAGGCGATAAAACGTTTCACAGGCAGGGTCACCCTTTCTTTTTGACACGGTAGATCACATTGTCGCGCTGCTCCAGCACGTATTCCTTCTTTTCCTGCTGCACCTCGGCCAGCAGGTCATCCACGGTGGTGCGGGCATTGGACGCGGTCAGGTGCTGGGGGCGCTGCTCCTGCGCCATGGAGCGGTTCAGATTGCGCAGCTCCAGCTCCAGCTTGAGCAGGTAGGCGGACAGACGACGGTATTTGGCGGTGGTTTCCTCGCAAAGGGTCTCCAGCTGGCCGATCATCTCATAGGCCTCGGTCAGCTCTTCCTCGCGCAGGGCAAGCAGAGTGGAGAGCTCCTCGTTTTCCTGCTGCTGCTGGGAGAGCGAGGCGTCCTTTTCCGCCAGGATGCGGGTATATTCGCTGTTGGCGCTGGCGTATTTCTGCATTTCCCCGGTCAGGGCGGCCATGGAGCGGTACATATCGGCCAGCAGGGGATGGGCGTTCTCGGGAAGGGGCAGCGTCTGCTCCGGGTGCGGCTCCGGCTGCTGCGCGGGGGCGGAACGGAACCCGGCAAAGGGGACGACGCGAAACCTGCGCTTGTTTGCCATGCGATCGCCTCCTATCAGAACAGCCGCGGCAGCAAGCCCAGCTCCGCAAGCAGGAAGATGGTGGCCGCGATGGCGCACAGGAACAGGAAGGTGTTGAAGATGGTCAACTTCACGGACCGCTTGTTGGAGGTATCCTTGGGCTGGGCGCGGAAGGCCTCCTGGGCTTCGGTCAGCTCCTCCAGGTCAAAGCTTTCCCCGGGCATCCACAGGGCGGTCTTGTCCTCGTCGAAGAGGGTCTCCTCGCGGGTAGCGGCCTCCACAAGGGGCTCTTCCTCCGCCACGGGGGTTTCCTCAACTGCGGGGATCTCCTCCACGATAACAGGGGTCTCGACCTCGGGCGTTTCCTCCACTGCCTCGGAGACGTTCAGCACCTCGGGGATCTCTTCGGCGGGGATGACCACCGGGGCGGGCCTGCGGACGCGATGCACGCGGAAGGCCTTGATCGTGGGCGCGGGGGCAGGCTCTTCCACGGGGATAGGGGCCGGCTCGGGCTGCGCGCGGTTCAGCTCGCCGCCCAGGCGGGCGTGGAGCAGCGTGGTCTGGCCCTTGAGATAGGTCAGGCAGTTCAGGGGCAGCACACGGTTGGCGAAGCGCTGCTCCATCATGGTGAAGATCTGGTCGGTCAGGGCATTGGCGCCGTTTTCGTTCCTTGTGAGGCTGAAGGCCTTGGCGTATACGTCCGCCTGAAAGTCCTCGCGGAAGGCGGCGCACTTCTCGGGGGTGTTCAGCTGCTGGTTCATCCACACGTCCTGCACGTTGATTTCCTCCTGATCGATCGGTTATCGTCCATTACAGCCGCCAGTAGCGGTAGCCGGCATCCTTGATCTGCTGGCGGTCGAGGATGCTCTTCACGTCCACCAGCACCTTCTCGTCCCGGGGGACGGGGGCAAAGAGCGCGTCCACCTGTTCCAGCGACAGGGCACGGTATTCCCGGTGCGCCACGGCGAGGATCACGCAGTCCGCGTCGTGGATATCCTCGATGCGGCACAGGTCGAGATCGTACACGGCCTTGACCTCGGCCGCGTCGGCCCAGGGGTCGCACACCAGGGGATTGATATCATAGGTCTTCAGGCGGTCGATGATGTCGATCACCTTGGAATTGCGGATGTCGGGGCAATCCTCCTTGAAGGTCAGGCCCAGCACGACCACCTTGGCCTTGCGGGGAGCCTTGTCGGCCAGCACCATCTGCTTCACTGCTGCCTCGGCCACGAAGCCGCCCATGCCGTCGTTGATCTTGCGGCCTGCCAGGATGATCTGGCTGTGGTAGCCCAGGCGCTCGGCCTCGTAGGTGAAATAATAGGGATCCACGCCGATGCAGTGGCCGCCCACCAGGCCCGGCTTGAAGCCCAGGGCGTTCCACTTGGTGTTCATGCCATCCACTACTTCGTTGGTGTCGATGCCCATGCGGTCAAAGATCATGGCCAGCTCGTTCATAAAGGCAATGTTGATATCGCGCTGGCTGTTTTCAACCACCTTCACGGCCTCGGCGGTCTTGATGGTGGAAACGGGATAGGTGCCCACCTCGATCACCAGATCGTAGACGTTCCGGATCTCTTCCAGGCTTTCGGCGTCCATGCCGGAAACGATCTTGCGAATGTTCTCCAGCCGGTGCACCTTGTCGCCGGGGTTGATACGCTCGGGGGAATAGCCCACCTTGAAGTCCACGCCGCATTTGAGGCCGGACTCCTTCTCAAGGATGGGGATGCACACATCCTCGGTAACGCCGGGGTACACCGTGGATTCATACACAACGATGGAGCCCCTGACAAGATTCTGGCCCACGATGCGGCTGGCGCCCACCACGGGCTGCAGGTCGGGGGTCTTGTCCTGATTGATGGGGGTGGGAACGGCAACGATGTGGAACCTGGCCTGCTTCAGGCAGGAAGGATCGCTGGAGAACTGCACGGTCGTCTGGGCGATGGCCTCGTCGCCTACCTCCAGGGTGGGATCGATGCCGCTGCGGTACTGCTCGATCTTGGCCTGGTTCAGGTCGAAGCCGATGACCCTGATTTTTTTGGCAAACGCCACGGCAATGGGCATACCTACATATCCAAGCCCGACCACAGAGAGACTTTCTTCACCGCGAAGCAGTTTTTCATACAGCGTCATTGGTGCACACCTCGTATTGATGAAGTATGTTTCCTTCGAGGGCCATAATCCCCCATTCTTGATAATTGTATCATAATGAGGAATGATATGCAATTAACAGGGGGACAAAACAGACAAAAAACAAAGCTGCTGCCGATTCTTGTCGACAGCAGCAGGGGGTGGTCAGGCTTGGGGTTCGAAGAGGGTGCAGCCCATCTGGCGGAAATGGCGGATGCGCTCGTGGATGTCCTCGGGCCGCACCTCGAAATAGCGGGCCAGGCAATCCACGCAGAGGAACGCCGTGGCGCCGCGGTTGATGAGCTTTTTGGTCACAGCCACCTCATCGGCGGTGAGGGGGCGGCGGCACGTTTCGCACAGGTGGCTCACACGTTCACCAGCTTCGCCAGGATGATACGGCAGCCGTGGGCGGGGATCACCAGGTTGTAGTAATCACGCTGCAGGCCCAGGCTTTCGCCGGTGATGGCGTCGGTGAGCTCCAGCGCGACGTTGGAGCCATAGGGGATGCCCGCGTCGGCGAAGGTGAAGAGCACCTCGCCGGGCTTGGGAGCGAAGTTGAAGTAGCCGATGGCGAACTCGTTATCGCTCAGGTGCTTGAACATGGTCAGGCCGGTATCGGGATACTCCTCCCAGCCGCCCGCGGCGTCGGGGCCGTTGTAGATTACACGGCCCTTGTAGGCGATATAGGGCGGACGGCATTCGCTGTCCTGGTTGATGCGCAGCAGGTTCCTGTTCAGCACCAGCGCGTGGCAGAAATCGTTCATCTTGCGCACGTCGCCGCCCAGCATCAGGGGTGCGCCCAGCATACACCACAGGGCGAACTGCGTCTGATATTCCTCGTCGGTGCAGGCCTGGCCAAAGGCGACGTTGCCGTTGCCGTACATACCCACGGTGAGCATATCGATGTCGTTGAAGCAATCGTGGCCGGACATACAGAAATTGTCGATCTGGCTGCGGGCGATGCCGGAGAAGGACTTGAAATTATCGGCAATATCGCCGGTGGAGCGGTACATATGCGCGCCCAGGGACTTCATCCACTTCCAGGGCTCGCCGCTGCCCCAGTTGCAGGCGGCGAAGAGGATGTCGCGGCCGGAGGCCTTCAGGGCCATGGACATGGTGGCATAGCGGTTCTTGCCGTCGGCGCTGGCGGGGAAATTGCAGAAGTCGTACTTCAGGTAATCCACGCCCCACTCCGCGAAGGTTTTCGCGTCCACGAACTCGTGGTCGAAGGAGGAGGGGTAGCCGGCGCAGGTGCGCACGCCCGCGCAGGAGTACATACCGAACCTGAAGCCCAGGGAGTGCACGTAATCCGCCAGATCCTTCATGCCGTGGGGGAACTTGGCGGGGTCGGGCACGAGGCGGCCGTTTTCATCGCGCTCCCTCAGGCTCCAGCAGTCGTCGATGACGATGTAGTTATAGCCAGCCTCCAGGTAACCCTTTTCCTTCATGGTGCGGGCGGTGGAGCGGATCAGCTCATCGGAGATATTGCTGCCAAAGGTGTTCCAGCTGTTCCAGCCCATGGGCGGGGTGAGAATGTTCATGGGAACCTCCTTGTGTGTTTTTCTTTGATGGCATTGTAGCATAAGTTAAGTAATAAATCCATGTTTATTTCTATTGACTGATTAATTACTATATGGTAATATTTTAGATAGGAACAACGTGAGGGGTGATGTCTTGGACACGAAGGGTGGATTTCTCATTTCCCGGGTGAAGCGGGTGGGTAGCCGAAGATTCGACAGGCTGCTGGCAGAAAGCGGTATTGATGCTTTCAATGGTGCACAGGGGCGCATCCTGTATGTGCTGTGGCAGCAAGACGACGTGCCGATCAGTACACTTTCTGCACAGACGGGCTTGGCCAACACTACGCTGACATCCATGCTGGACAGAATGGAACAGGCAGAGCTGGTGCAGCGCGTTCCCGCCAGGCATGACCGCCGCAAGGTGCATATTCTGCTTACGGACAAGGCAAAGGCTTTGCAGGGTGACTACGAGCGTATCTCTCAGGAGATGAACGGCTTGTATTACATTGGTTTCTCAGAGGATGAGATACGGCAGTTTGAAGGGTATCTGTACCGCATTCTTGATAATCTTGAAGGAGGCACGCACGATGAGTAAGGTTTCTGTTGCCGTGACGAATGATATTTGTCCCCAGACGATGTTCGTCTACGGCACCTACAAGGAGGACGGCCAGCCAAACTTCGGCCTGTTCTGCTGGTTCAGCTACTGCTGGTATGACGACCTGGGTGTGATGTGTGCCATCGGCGGCAGGAAGACCACCCAGGAGCGCATCCTGGCCAACCGGGTGTTCTCGGCTAATCTGGTGGTGGAAAGGAATCTTCCCCTGGCGGATTACTTCGGTACCGCCGATGGCCACGATGCTGACAAAATGAACGTGGATGCAGCCTGGGAGAAGGGCGCCGTGCTGGATGTGCCGGTGCTGTCAAGCAGTCCCTTGACCTTCGAGCTGGAGGTGGACAAGGTGATTTCCACCAACGACAAGGAGGGTGACACGGTGTTCCTGTGCCGTATCCGTAATGTACTGAAGGACACGGAACTGGTGGACAGCGGCTTGTCTGTGCAGGAGCTGATGAGGAAGGTCGGCGCGGTGTCTACCACCGGTACTATGGATTATTGGAGCTGGGATGGCCGTCACCTGGGCGCATGGCACGAGCCGGCACAGAAGATCAAGCCGGGGACAAAGGTCGGTCAGGCGGCACAAATGTGAGAAAATGCAAGGGTCATGCGTACGCATGGCTCATTTTTTACACAAAATTGCAAAGCCTGCTTGACAAAAACTGCAAAGCACACTATACTAAAACTGCAAAGTCGACATTGCATTTTATCAAAACGGGGGATTTCCATGAAAACGAGGATCAAGGAGCTGCGCAAGCAGCACAGGCTGTCTCAGGAGGAACTGGCCGACGCGGTGGGCACCACCCGGCAGACCATCACCTCCATCGAAACGGGGAAGTACGTGGCTTCCCTGCCCCTGGCGTACAGGATCGCCAGGCATTTCGGATTGACCATTGAAGAAGTATTCGTGCTTGACGAGGAGGAATGAGCGATGAATCTGGAAGCATATCGTAAAAAGGTGCAGCGCCGCCTGGTGTGGATGCGTCTGCTGGCGGTAGCATTTATTGTGGTTGAATTGGTTGTATCGCGGTTTGTGCCAGAGGGCAACGCTACCAATTTTGTTTGGGGAGGCTGCATCGGCGGTGCGCTGGTGGCGCTGGTGATCCTGGCGCAGCAGCGACGTGCCTTGAAGGACGACGAGAAGCTGCGCAAGCTCTACATCACGGAGAATGACGAGCGCAAGCGCGCCATCCGCGCCAGGGCGGGCTTGCCCATGGTGATCTACCTTTCACTGGGCATGGTCATGACGGCGGCGGTGGTGTTTTTCTTCAACGAAACCGTGGCCATCACCCTGGCGCTGGCGGCGGTGGCGCAGATGCTGGCGAGCCTGGTGGTGAAGCTCGTCTGCATGAAGACGATGTGATGTATTTCCTCTGCACAAATATGGCGGAAAAGGACGAAATGTGCTACTATGTATAGTAGCGCATTTTGTTTTTGGAAAGGAGCGGCGGCCATGCGCGTGATCGCGAGGATCCGTAATGATTTCCCAACGAAATTCGGACTGCCGCGGCAATCGGGGCTGGTCGGAGAGCTGCGCTCCACGATCGTCTTTGAGCCGGAATACCGGGTGCCGGAGGCCCTGCGGGGGCTTGAGGGCTACAGCCATCTGTGGCTGATCTGGCAATTCCATCAGGCGGAACGGGAAAGCTGGTCGCCCACGGTGCGTCCGCCCCGGCTGGGAGGCAATGCCCGTGTGGGGGTGTTCGCGACACGATCCCCCTTCCGGCCCAATCCCATCGGCCTGAGCAGCGTCAGGCTGGAGGAGATCCGCCAGGACGCGCGGCTTGGCACGGTGCTGATCGTCTCCGGAGCTGACCTGATGGACGGCACGCCCATCTACGACATCAAGCCCTACCTGCCCTATGCGGACTGTCACCCCGAGGCCACCGGCGGCTTTGCCCATGAGGTGAAGGATCACGCGGTGGGGGTGGTCATCCCCGAAGCGCTGCTGGCGAAGATCCCGGCAGACAAGCGGGAGGCCCTGCGGGGCGTGCTGGCTCAAGATCCCCGGCCCGGCTACCAGCGGGATCCGGAGAGGACTTATGGTTTTACTTACGCAGGCATGGAGGTGCGCTTCCGCGTGGCGGAGGACGTGCTGACCGTGACTGAGATTACACAAATGGAGGAATAAAGAACATGGCTTACATCGACACGCTGATCGAGAAATTCCCTATCCGCAAGAACAAGGCCCAGAAGGAGGCCTTCCGCGCCTGGACGCTGGAAGAGGCTGAAAAGCTGGGCTACACCGCTCAGGTGGAGAAAAAGGGCAGCAGCAACAATGTGGTCATCGGCGACGCTGACAATGCCGAGGCCATCTTCACCGCGCATTACGATACGCCTCCGGTGATGCCGCTGCCCAACTTCATTACCCCCTGCAATCTGCTCATTTATCTGCTGTATCAGCTGGTACTGACTGCGGTGATCATTGGCCTGGGCTTTGGCTTCGGCGCGCTGGTGGGCGCGCTGGCAGGCTGGCTTTCGGGTAATCCGGAAATGGGCATGGGCCTGTTTGGGCTGGGCAGCATGATTGGTATGTGGACCCTGATCATGCTGATGATGTTCGGCCCCGCCAACAAGAACAACGCCAACGACAACACCTCCGGCGTGGCTTCCGTGCTGGAGACCATGGCCCGCATCCCTGCGGAAAGCCGGGGCAAGGCGGCCTTCATCCTCTTTGATAACGAGGAGAAGGGCATGCTGGGCTCCTCTGCCTTTGCTTCCATGCACAAGCAGGTGAAGAAGGAGACCCTGCTGGTGAACATGGACTGCGTGGGCTTGGGTGACAACATCCTCTTCTTCTCCCCGAAGAAGGCCCGCGAGCACGCCCATTTTGAGAAGCTTCAGGCCGGCCTGAACGCCCAGACGGGCCGCAACCTGGAATGGTTCAACAGTGAAGGCCACTTCTATCCCTCTGATCAGATGCAGTTCAAGCATGGCATTGCCGTGTGCTCCTGCAAGAAGGCGAAGGTCATCGGCTACTATTGCGACAGAATCCACACCAAGCGCGATACCATTGCCGAGCCGGCCAATATCGCCTTCATTGCCGACGGCCTGGCTGATTTTGTCCAGCGCCTGTAAGGAGCATGTATGAATTACCTTGAGGAGATCACCAGCCGGTTCCCCATCCGGCGCAAGGCAGAACAGAAGAAGGCCTTCCGCGACTGGGCGGTGGCGGAGATCCGCCGCATGGGCTACAGCGTGAAGGTGGAGCAGAGCGGCCTGCCCTGCCACGAGAACATCATCGTGGGCAACCCGGAAAAGGCGCCCATGCTGTTCACCGCCCATTATGACACGGCGTCCCGCAGCCTGCTGCCCAATATCCTTTTGCCGCGCAACCCGGTATTGAATCTGCTGTATCAGATGCTGATCGTGGTGATCCTGCTGGTGCTGGCCGCAGGCGTGCTCCTGCTGGCAGGCGCGCTGACCGGCAGCCCGGAGGCGGCGCGTCTGCTGTGGATCACGGCGTATCTGGGCATCCTGCTGTGGATCACCTTCGGCGGCATTGCCAACAAGAACAACGTGAACGACAACACCTCCGGCCTGGCCGCGCTCATGACGATGATGGCCCAGCTGCCCGAGGAGGAACACTCCAAAGCCGCATTTATCCTCTTCGATAACGAGGAAAAAGGCCTGGGCGGGTCGAAATCCTATGCGAAGGATCACCAGCAGGTGGCCTACACCCGGCTGACGGTGAACCTGAACTGCGTCGGCGTGGGTGAGAATATCATCGTGATCAGCCGCAAGCTTTCCCGCCAGCACCGTGAATTCACTTATCTGCAGAAGCATCTGCAGGCCATCGACACCCGCAAGGTACACTTCTTCGATTCCATCGGCAGCGTGTGTAATTCCGACTGGAAGAGCTTCAAGTGCGGCGTGAACATCGGCGCCAGCAAGTATCTTTCCGGCATCGGCTTCTACACGCCTCACCTGCATACCGGGCGGGATACCGTGGCGGACGAAACGAACATTGCCGCTATCGCCAACGCGCTGACGGAGTGCGTGAAGGAAATGCAAATCTAATTCGGAATTCGGAATTCGGAACTGAGCGTGGCGCCGGTGCTTCCGGCAGCCGCTCACCCGCGTCGCGGCGCGACCGTATTCGCGCCGTGACCCCAGCCAAGGAACCAACCGGGTAACAATACCCCTAAAATGGATTCTTAAGGGTCGAAGACCCTTGAGCGGGAGTGCAGAGGGCAGAGACATCTGCCGGGGTGCAGGGGCGAAGCCCCGTGAAGGAGGTGGACAACATGATCCAGGGCCCGGAGTGCGCGGCGCTGTTTTGGTATGTCCACCGGCCGCTGGCATCGGCCACAGACGGCGGCTTTACCGTGACGGTGTATGAGAATGACACGCTGACGTTCACGGTGTTCGGCCCCATGCGCCAGGTGGTGCAGGAGCTGACCTTCCCGCTGCCCGGCGAGGTGCGGGAGCAGATCCTGGATATGGCGGAAAGCGTACAGTGGTGGGCCGGAACCATGCCGGAAAATATGCGCTGCAGCCATCCGCCCACCTGCGCCAGCATGCTGGGCCTGGCGGGGCATCCCATGTACGTGGTGGAGGAACTGGAGGAAACAGCCTTCCTGCCCTTTGCCACCCAGAAGGGGCATTGCGCGCGGCGGATTTTCCTCTTTCTGGAGGATGTGAGCGAGATGCTGAGCCGGTATGGCTTCTACCTGGAGCCCCGGCGGTTCAACTGGGACCAGCAGAATATTTTCCCCATGATGCCCAATGGGCCCAGAGGTCCTTATTGATTAGGAGGATGTAACCATGAATGCCAAGTATCAGGCGTGGCTGAACACACCCAATATGCCCGGCGAGCTGCTGGAGCAGCTCAAGGCCATGAACGACGAGCAGATCAGCGACAGCTTCTATCGTGAGCTGGCCTTTGGCACCGGCGGCCTGCGCGGCGTGCTGGGCGCGGGTACCAACCGCATGAATCTGTATACGGTTTCCAAGGCTACCCGCGGCCTGGGGCGCTACCTGCTGGAGCAGTATGAGGCCCCCTCCTGCGCGGTGAGCTATGACAGCCGCATCCATAGCCAGGATTTTGCCGAGCTGGCCGCCGCCACGCTGGCCTCCATGGGTGTGAAGGTCTATATCTACAAGGCGCTGATGCCCACCCCCATGCTGAGCTACGCCGTGCGCTATCACAAGTGCAGCGCCGGCGTGATGATCACCGCCAGCCATAACCCCGCCAAGTTCAACGGCTACAAGGTCTACGGCGACGACGGCTGCCAGATCACCCTGGAGGCCGCCGACCGCATCTATGCCTTCATCAATGCCGAGGAGACCCTCGTGGACGAGCTGCCCTCCTTCGCCGCCATGCTGCAGGCCGGTAAGATCGTTTATATCGAGGATGCCGCCATCGAGAGCTACTACCAGGATATTGCCAGGCTTCAGGTGGCCCCCTGCAAGGAGCCGCTGCACGTGGTGTATTCGCCCCTGAACGGTACCGGCAACGTGCCCGTGCGCGAAATGATGAAGCGCATGGGTAATATCAGGGTGGATATCGTGGAGGAACAGGAGCTTCCCGACGGTCATTTCCCCACCTGCCCCTATCCGAACCCCGAGATCCGCGAGGCCATGGCCCTGGCCATCCGGAAGACCATCGACGTGCAGGCTGATTTCTGCTTCGCCACCGACCCGGACTGCGACCGCATCGGCGCGGGCGTGCGTGTGGGCGACAGGGTGGAGCTGATCTCCGGCAACGATATGGGCGTGCTGCTGCTGGACTATGTGTGCAGCCACCGGGAAAAGACGGAACTGACGCCCGTGGCGGTGAAAACCATCGTCACCACCGAGATGGCCGTGCCGATCTGCGAGCGCTACGGCGTGGAACTGCGCAATGTGCTGACGGGCTTCAAATTCATCGGTGAGCAGATCGGCCTGCTGGAAAAGGAAGGCCATGCCGAGCGCTATGTGTTTGGCTTTGAGGAGAGCTACGGTTATCTTTCCGGCACCGACGTGCGCGACAAGGACGCCGTGAACGCCGCTGTGCTGGTGCTGGAAATGGCCGCTAACCTGAAGGCGCAGGGCATGACCATGCTGGATAAGCTGGCGGAGCTGCGCAAGGAATACGGCTTCTTCGCCCAGCGGCTGATGACCTTCGAGTTCGAGGGCGAGAGCGGCCAGCAGAAGATGAACAGCCTGATGGCCATGCTGCGTCAGCCCATGGCGGATTTTGACGAGGAGCTCTTCCGCACCGCTGGCCGTATCGACTATCTGAACGACGATACCGGCCTGCCTGCCAGCGACGTGCTGTCCTTCCAGCTGGCGTGCGGCCACAAGATCATCGTGCGTCCCTCCGGTACCGAGCCCAAGCTGAAGGCCTACCTCTTCGCCCGGGGCGCCGATCAGCCCGCTGCCGAGAAGGAGCTGGATGTGCTGGAGGCCATTATGGCCCGGTACTGCAAAGCCTGATACACAGTACGCAAGGCTCCCTTGTATAGCAGGGCGACCGTATAACAGTAAAAGCCGCGCCAGGCTGCCTGGCGCGGCTTTTCTTGCACTCCCGGGTTCCGCGTGATATACTTACATTCAAATGATAGACCTCTGTTTTTACAGAACCTTGGGGAAAAGGAGGATTCATGATGATCGAGAGCAGCAAGCAAAACAAAAAGGCGTGGGAGTTCAATGCCTACGATTTCTGGATGAAGGAGATCGGGCTGCCCGGCGAAACAGCCCGAAGGATCCTTGCCGATCCTGTTCGTTCGCTGCGCTTTCATGCCTCCTATTTCGATTCGTTCCAGGGCGTCAAGGTCGCCAATATCTGCGGATCCTGTGGCAAGAAAGCTGTTCCCTTAGCCTTGCTTGGAGCCGAAGTAACAGTGTTTGACATCTCGAAAGCGAACAGGAAGTACGCCATGGAGCTGGCCGACGCGGCACAGGCGTCCATCCATTACGAGGTATGCGACGTCCTGGAGATCGATCTGTGCCAATACGCGGGCAGCTTCGATGTGGTATTCATGGAAGGCGGCATTCTCCATTACTTCCACAACATAAACGATTTCATGCGGATGATGTATACCCTGCTCAAGCCCGGCGGGACCATGATCTGCAGCGATTTCCATCCCCTCACAAAGATCTATGATGTGCTGGATTTCCAGCAGCCGACGCGGGGGTACTTCTCAACAGAAGTCTTTGAGGGCGAAATGCCCCATGCCCGTTTCTACGATGAGGAAACGAGAAAGACCTTCCCCAAATGCAGCCTGAGAAAATACACCATCAGTGAGATCATCAACGCTGTGATCGCCACGGGGTTTGTGCTGCAAAGATTTGACGAACACCCGGCGTGGACGGATCCTGATTTGCCCGGGGAGTTCACCGTCGTTGCAAAGAAATGATCATGCGCCGCGATGGGCAGGGGCGGGGCGGTACGCGAAACGCCAGACTGAAGTTCAGTCTGGCGTTTGCTGTTATACGAACCTCCCGTTATCGGGGAGCCTTTCGCGTTGTCGCTTTGTATTACTGCGGGATGGTCTTGGGCTCGGTCGCTTCGGCTTCTTCCTCGGCGGCCTTGTAGGCTTCCAGCTCAGCGGTGACGGTCTCCAGCTCGGCGGTGACGGTCTCCAGCTCAGCGGTGACGCTCTCCAGCTCGGCGGTGACGCTCTCCAGCTCGGCGGTGACGGTCTCCAGCTCGGCGGCGGCAGCGGCAGCCTCGGTCTGGGCGGTCGCCAGGGCGGTCTGGGTCTCGGTCAGGGTGGTGGCGGCGGCTTCGGCGGCGGTGGTCATTTCAGCCACGGTAGCTTCCAGGGCGGCCTTCTCGTCGGTCAGGGCAGCAGCGGCGGCCTCGGCAGTAGCGGTGGCGGCGTTGGCGGTCTCCAACTGAGCGGTCAGATCGGCGACGGAAGCTTCCAGCTCGGCCTTTTCGGTGGTGAGGGCGGTGATGCTGGCCTCAACCTCGGTCTTGGCGGTGGCAGCGGTGTCCAGAGCGGTCTGGAGGTCGGTGGCGGAGGCGGTCAGGGTAGTGACCTGGCCTTCCAGCTCAGCGACCTTGGCGGTGGATTCTTCCAGCGTGGTCTGGGCTTCCTTCAGGGCGGTCTCGGCTTCGGTCAGAGAAGCCTGCAGGGTCTCCTTCTCGGCCGCGATGGTTTCCCATTCGGTGCGGCTGGTGGCCAGGTCGGCTTCAAGGGTGCTCTTGTCAGTGGTCAGGGCGCCAACTTTGCTGTTCAGATTGACGCACAGAACTACAGCGACTAACAGGCAAACGCAGAGCAGGATGGGGAGAACGGCTTTCTTCTTGTCCATGGGGAAACCTCCTTGTTGTTTTTTGAAACGCTTGATCACACGCCTTGCGTGTTGAATCCATTATTGGAGCTGGTCCTTCAGCGCCTGCTCCTGCTGGCGGAGGATTTCCACCTCGGCAAGGAGCGCGGCTTCCTGCTCCTGTAGGGCGACGACCTCAGCCTGCAGGGCTTCCAACTGTTCCTGGAGGGCGGCGTTCCCGGCACGGAGAGCCTTGCGCTGGGCGCGCAGGTCAGTCTCGGTGGCAAGGGCGGCGGCGGCAAGGGGCTCCAGTTCAGCCACCTGGGCCTGCACCACAGGCAGCTCGGCCACGACCTGGTCATACTCGTAGCGCTGCTTGACTTCGCGCCCGCGGCTGGTATCCAGCGAGAGCGACAGGTCCGCTACCTGGAAGTGGAGATCATATTGCTCGATGGCGAACCGGCAAAGCACCGCGCAGGTGAGGAACATCACCGTGATGAACACGGCCCTGAACCACCCGGGCATACGCTGCATGGCCGATCCACCTCCCTTTTCTTACAATTTATGTTTCTCATATTGTATCATACCTGCAGCCAAAAGAAAAGTGTTTTTGCATCTGCATTGTTTTGGATAGATGCAAAGGCTTGCATCAGGGGCGACTGTCGTGTAAAATGATATTTGTGAAACTATTCGATTTTCCGAAAGGGGAGATCCTCTTTGACCAAGCTTGATATGGATATCCTGGAGATCCTGCGTGAGGACTGCCGCCTGCCCCTGGAAAAGCTGGCCATTATGACCGGCGCCTCCATTGCTGAGGTGGCTGAGGCCATCGACCGCATGGAGAAGGACCGCATCATCCTGCGCTACACCCCCACCATCAACTGGGATCTGACCGACCGGGAACGGGTGGAAGCCATGATCGAGGTGCGCGTCACCCCCCAGCGGGATATGGGCTTTGACGCCGTGGCCAAGCGCATCTACCGCTTTGAGGAGGTCAAGAGCGTGTATCTGATGAGCGGCAGCTATGACCTGCTGGTACTGGTGGAGGCCCGCACGCTCAAGGAGCTGGCCATGTTCGTTTCCGATAAACTCTCCACGCTGGAGATGGTCACCGGTACGGCTACCAGCTTTGTGCTCAAGCGGTACAAGGAGGAGGGCGTGATCTTCGATACGGAGAAATCTGATAACCGGCTGGTGATCACTCCGTGAATTACGACCGCTATCTGAACCCCGATATCGCCGCCGTGCCCCCCAGCGGTATCCGCCGCTTCTTTGACCTGGCCTCTACCATGAAGGACGCCATCTCCCTTGGCGTGGGCGAGCCGGATTTCATCACGCCGTATCACATCCGCAACGCCGCCATCAATTCCATCGTGGACGGCGAGACCCAGTATACCCCCAACCGGGGACTTCTGAGCCTGCGCAGGGAGATCGGCTGGTACCTGGAGCACCGCTATCAGACGCGTTACGATCCCGAGACGGAGATCCTCGTTACCGTGGGCGCCAGCGAGTCCATCGATGTGGCGCTGCGCGCGCTGATCGCTCCCGGGGATGAGGTGCTGGTACCCGAACCCAGCTACGTTTCCTACAGCCCCAGCGTGATCTTTGCCGGCGGCAGGCCCGTGGGCGTGGAGACCACCCAGGAGACCGCCTTCCGCCTTACGCCGGAGAAGGTGCGCGCCGCTATTACCCCACGCACCAAGGCGCTGATCCTGCCTTATCCCAACAATCCCACCGGCGCCATCATGGAAAAGGATGATCTGGAGGCGCTGGCGAAGGTCGTGCGGGAGACAGGCATCCTGGTTATCAGCGACGAGATCTACTCCGAGCTGACCTATGGCGGACTGCGCCATGTATCCTTCGCCTCGCTGCCCGGTATGTGGGATTACACCCTGACCATCAACGGCTTCAGCAAGTCCTTCGCCATGACGGGCTGGCGCGTGGGCTACATCTGCGGCCCGGCGGCGCTCATCGGCGTGATGAATAAGATCCACCAGTACGGCATCCTCTGCGCTCCCCGCCAGGGCCAGGTGGCCGCGCTGGAGGCACTGCGCTCCGGCCGTGAGCGCAACTATGAGGACGTCGTTCATATGCGTGAAAGCTACGACCGTCGCCGCCGGCTGATGGTGGAGGGCTTCCGCGGCATGGGGCTGGAGTGCTTCGAGCCCCTGGGCGCGTTCTATGTGTTCCCGTCCATCAGGAAGACCGGCCTGACCAGCGAGGAGTTCTGCGAGGGGCTGCTCAATGCCCAAAAGGTGGCCTGTGTGCCCGGTACTGCCTTCGGCCCCTGCGGCGAGGGACACATCCGCTGCAGCTATGCCACCGCCATCGACAAGCTGAACATCGCCCTGGACAAAATGGCCGATTTCCTTGCGACCCTGTAAAACGGAGGAAACCATGCGTAGATTACTGATGCTCCTGCTGGCGCTGACGCTGGCCTTTGGCTGCGCCCTGGCCGAGGAGGACGAGGAACTCTCCATTCTGGATGTTCTCAACGAGGTACATCCGGACGTGGTGGAGGACACCATCGTTCAGCCCCCCACCGAGGAGGAGATTGCGGAGCAGGAGGCTGCTTCCATCTATGAGCCTGATGGTTCGGTGCTGATCACCCTGTCTGCCGCGGGCGATCTGCGGCTGGGCGGCGAGCTGTATGAAGCGGAGCTGGCCAAGTACGCGGGCGACGCTGCCTTCGTGATGCGCAACATCCGCGAAACGATGATGGAGGATGACCTGACCATTGTGAACGTGGATGGCGCCACCGCCGAGAGCGCGGCCATGCTGCCCCTGAACGGCGTGGAGGCCGTGACCCTGGCCAATGACGGCACGCAGGCCATGGATGAGGCTGCCCGCCAGGAGCTGCGCCAGGCGCTGGAGGATGGCGGCGCTACCTGTGCCGACGCGGGCGAGATCGCCGTGCGGGAGGTCAAGGGCCTCAAAATTGCGCTGCTGAGCTACGATTGCTCCACCGGCTACGAAAAGCTGTGGAACAGGATCCCTCAGGATGTGGCCGCCGCCAAAACCCAGTACCCTGTTGTGATCGCCAGCTTCCACTGGGGCAGCGAAAACAGCTATATGACCGATGGGGATCAGGTGCAGATGGGCCGCCTGGCAGTGGATTCCGGCGCTGATCTGGTGCTGGGCCATCGCAGCCGCCGCATCCAGCCCATCGAGTTCTACAACGGTGCGTACATCTGCTATTCTCTGGGCAGCTTCTGCTATACGGCCGAGGAAAAGCCCAGCGATATGAGCAGCTTCATCTTCCAGCTGCGCCTGCGCCTGCGGGACGGCGTCCTTACACAGGAGGGCTTTCGCATCCTGCCCATCCGCATTTCCAGCCGTACCGACAGGAACGATTTCGCCCCCAGCCTGATGGACAAGGTCACCGCCGTGGACAGCATTCTTGGCATTCTGAAGGAAAACGGACGTACACTGCAATACGCCGTGGAGCAATATCCGGTGGCGTGGTAAAGGAGAAATGCACATGATTTATCCCAACTGGTTTGCCCGCATCGGCGTCAGCGACGCGCAGGCCCGCGCCCGGGTGGAGGAGGCCTTCAACACCATTTTCTTTGACCCGGAGGAGAAGTTCTATCACGATGTGGACGCGGACAGCGGCTGCATGGAGGATACCGGTAACATCGACGCCCGTACCGAGGGCATGAGCTACGGCATGATGATGACCGTGCAGATGGACCGCAAGGATCTCTTTGACAAGCTGTGGTGCTTTGCCAAGCGATATATGCACCATGCCGAGGGCAAGTACCAGGGGTATTTCGCCTGGTCGGTGAAGCTGGACGGCAAACACAACGCCGAAGGTCCCGCCCCCGACGGCGAGGAGTACTTCGCCATGGCGCTGTTCATGGCGGCTGCCCGCTGGGGCGACGGCGAGGGCATCTATGATTACACCGCCCAGGGCCGGGACATCCTGCGGCATTGTGTCCATCAGCATGAGCTGGTAGAGGGCGGCGATCCCATGTGGGAGCCGGAGAACCACTACATCAAGTTTGTGCCGGAGTCGCCCTATTCCGATCCCAGCTATCACCTGCCTCACTTCTACGAGTTGTTTGCGTCGAAGGCCGACGAGGCCGACCGCTCCTTCTGGTTGCAGGCCGCGCAGGCCAGCCGGGAGTATCTTGTGCTCAGCGCTCATCCGCAGACGGGCATGAGTCCTGAGTATGCCGAGTATGACGGCACCCCCCGGCTGATGTTCCGCAAGCCCTATGCTTATTATTCCGACGCCTATCGCGTGGCCATGAACATCGCCCTGGATTACCTGTGGTTCGGCCGGAATGATGAATTGAGCGCCGTTGTGACCCGGCTGCAGGATTTCTTCCATGGCATCCCGGAGAGCAAGTACGCCGCCTACGATCTGGACGGCACGGCTCATGACGAGCCCGCCATGCACCCGGTGGCCATCACGGCGGTGCTGGGCGCGGCGTCCATTGCCAGCGACAGTCAGTATGCGGATGAATACCTGCGAAATTTCTGGAACACGCCCCTGCGCAAGGGCAAGCGCCGCTATTACGACAACTGCCTGTACTTCTTCTGCCTGCTGATGCTGGCCGGGGAATACAAACCCTATGTCTGATGAAATTGCCCGACCGGATGGCCGGGCAATTTTCTTTGCGTATAGCTGGTTTTAATGTTGACAAGAATAGTCGGGTATGATAGAATGCTCTCGGGAATCCCGAGGGTTTTTGTCGGGATTCAGAAAGGAGGCGCTGGATGAAGCTTTCCACCAAGGGCAAGTATGGGCTGTACGCCATGTTTTATCTGGCGCAGCACGCGGGCAACGGTCCCCAGCCGCTGAAAAGCGTGGCGGAGATCGGCGTGCCGGAGGACTACCTGGAGCAGCTGCTGGGCAACCTGCGCAGGGCCGGCCTTGTGACCACCGTGCGCGGCGCGCAGGGCGGCTATCAGCTGGCCAAGGAGCCGCAGCAGATCACCGTGGGCGATATCATCGACGCTACCGAGGGACCGCTGAGCATCTCCGAATGCCTGAGCGACGAGGGCAGCTGCCATCGCGCCGGTCAGTGCAAGACCCGCCGCGTGTGGGAGTATCTCTCCAACAGCATCAACGACTTGCTGCAGTCCATTTCCCTGCAAGATATGCTCGAGCAAGAGCAATTCGGCATAACAAAGGAGTCATGACCATGAACAAGGTTTATCTTGACAATGCCGCCACCACCGCCGTATCCCCGGAGGTGCTGGAGGCCATGCTGCCTTACTTTACCCAGATCTTCGGCAACGCCAGCAGCATCCACTCCACCGGCCGCGACGCGCACCGTGCCGTGGACGCCGCCCGCAAGCAGGTGGCAGCCGCCATCGGCGCCCTGCCCCAGGAGATCTACTTCACCGCCGGCGGCTCCGAAAGCGACAACTGGGCCATCAAGGGCGCTGCCCTGGCGAAGAAGGATAAGGGCAACCACATCATTACCTCCTCCATCGAGCACCACGCCGTGCTGCACACCTGCCAGTGGCTGGAGAAGCAGGGCTTTGAGGTGACCTACCTGCCTGTGGATGAGTACGGCCGTGTCCGCATCGAGGATGTGGAGAAGGCTGTCACCGACAAGACCATCCTGATCACCATCATGGCCGCCAACAACGAGATCGGCACCATCGAGCCCATTGCGGAGATCGGCAAGCTGGCCAGGGAAAAGGGCATCCTCTTCCACACCGACGCGGTGCAGGCCATCGGCGCTGTTCCGATCGATGTGAACGCCATGAATATCGACCTGCTCTCCATGAGCGGCCACAAGTTCCACGGCCCCAAGGGCGTGGGCGCGCTGTACATCCGCAAGGGCGTCAAGATCGGCCAGTACATGCACGGCGGCGCCCAGGAGCGCAACCAGCGCGCCGGCACTGAGAACCTGGCCGGCATTGTGGGCATGGGCAAGGCCATTGAGATCGCCGTCCAGAACCTGGAGGCCAACAGTCAGCGCATGACCGCCCTGCGGGACAAGCTGATCACGGGTATCCTGAAGGAGATCCCCGACGTGCGGCTCAACGGCCATCCCACCGAGCGCCTGCCCAACAATGTGAATGTCTCCGTGCGTTACATCGAGGGCGAGGCCCTGCTGCTCCGCCTCGACCTGGCGGGCATCGCGGGCTCCAGCGGCTCCGCGTGCACCAGCGGCAGCCTGGATCCCAGCCACGTGCTGCTGGCCATCGGCCTGCCCCACGAGATCGCCCACGGCTCCCTGCGCCTGTCCCTGGGCACCGATTCCACCGAGGAAGACGTTGACTTCGTGCTGGACAAGCTGCCGGGCATCATCAAGAGCCTGCGTGATATGAGCCCCCTGAACTTCTACAACCAGACGCTGAACAGCTCCTGCCCCATTGACCACGACCATGGTCATATGGACGAGGACGACGAGTAATCAAGGAGGATCGCCAATATGTATAGCGAGAAAGTCATGGATCATTTCTCCAACCCCCGCAACGTGGGCGAGATCGAGAACGCCAGCGGCACCGGCACTGTGGGCAACGCCAAGTGCGGCGACATCATGAAGATGGACATCCAGGTGGAAAACGGCGTCATCGTGGACGTGAAGTTCAAGACCTTCGGCTGCGGCGCGGCCATCGCCACCAGCTCCATGGCCACGGAAATGGTCAAGGGCAAGACCATCGAAGAGGCCCTGCAGCTGACCAACAAGGCTGTGGCCGAGGCACTGGACGGCCTGCCCCCGGTGAAGATGCACTGCTCCCTGCTGGCTGAGCAGGCCATCCACGCCGCCATTGAGGACTACAAGGCCAAGCATCCCGAAGCCTGATAACGGGCGCTGAAGGGCATAGAAAAACCTTCCTGCTGTGAAGCAGGAAGGTTTTTTCATCAGGGCTCGATGGTGTAGATCAGGCTGACCCGGTCGGAATCCTCGTTATAATAGTAGCCCTCTGCCGCCGTGCCGTCCTTGGTGATGCTGGGATAGCCTTTATGGATGCAGGGGATGATCACATCGCCGTTTTGATCCATCACGCCCCACAGATCATTCTGCTTGACGGCCACCAGGCCACAGTCATAAAACTCAAGCTCTTCATAGGCGGAAACGTCGATCACGCCCTTGGCGGTGGAGATCAGGGCGATCTGATCCTCACCGTACTCGATCAGGGTGATCTCACCGTTCGTCTCGTAGTCGGGATCCTCGCCATAGGGGGTCAGATCAATGGCGTTGATCAGGGCGCCGGTGGTATCGTAGAAGTTCAGATGATTGTCCGTCGAGAGGGCGTAAAGGATGCCGTTCTCAAACCAGGGATTCTCGGGGGAGAGGTAAGGAACATCGGTCAGCTCGCAGGGCACAAGGATCTTGCCGGTCTTGTCCATCACGCCGTAGAGGGTGTCGGACAGTTCATCGTCGTAAACGGAGATGCCCAGATAATCGCCGAAGGAGTCGTACAGGCGCAGATCCTCGTGGGGGAAGGCATCCTGAGCGAGGATCACATTGCCCTGCAGGTCAACGATGCCGGCCTCCGCCATCCAGAAAGCCCGGTCAACGTCAGCGGAGGTAAGCGTGCAGCCGGGAACGAAGGCTACCTGGCCGGAGCCGTTATGGGTGACCGTTTTGGTCTTATAGTCCTCGCTGTATTCGGAGCCATAGGAGCCGCTGCGCTCATAGGTGAGCTTTTCACCGGCGGCATCCAGCCAGATGTAATTGTTTTCGTTGCGGAGCATCAGATAATTGCCGTAAGCGGTGAAGTAGCCGAATTCTTCCTTGGCCAGCGTAGCCACCTTCTGGGAGCCATAGTACACGTCAAAATCCAGAATGTCGAAGCGATCATCACTGAACAGGTTGCGGTAGGGTGCCTCGGGATCATCGGAGAGCACCAGATGAACGCCCACGAACCACTTGTCGGACACAATGTCGATATCACCGTACTCCGCGGGCACGATGATCTCGCCGGTGCTGCTGTTCATCACGCCGGCGTCGTTATGGGTGAGACCGTCGACGAACGTGGAAAGACCAGGGGTGCTGTCGGTATCGATATCGTAGTAGTGAGGCGTGAGCTCCTCGCCGGAGATATTGGTAAGCCAGTACTGAAGATAGTTGTCCTCGCCGCGGCCATAGGCTACGATCTTGCCGGAATTGAGCAGGTTGGAGAACTGTAGATCAGCGGGAAGCTCGGCGGTGCTGACCACCGTCGCGCCCAGGGCGGTCAGGGGGATCACGCAGGCCAGAGCCAGCGCGAGAATGATCGTCAGAATTTTTTTCATACTTGACCTCCATACATATGGCGTATATTATGCGCAAACCGAGTATAATTATACACCTTATGAAGGGAAAGTCAAGACCCGCGGCAGATAAACATTCCGTATTCCTTGGGTGGAGGGCTTGCGGAAACAGCAGAGATTAGGTTCGTTCCTTTCCCTTCGATGTGCAAAGCAGCAGGAGTCCGCCGCTGATGACAAACAGCCCGATACTGATCCATTGCGACGTAGACAGGCCGCCGGAGAAGCCGCGGATCAGGTCGCCGCGGAAGAACTCCAGGATGAAACGAACAACGGCATAGATCACCAGGTAAAGCGCAAGCGTGTTATAGCGCCTGTTCGCTTTGCCGGTGTAGTGACTCAGGAAGGCAAAGATGCCCAGGTTAATGGCCATCTCCAGCAATTGGACGGGGAAGGTAGCATAGGGTATGCCCGCGGCGGGGAAACTGACGCAAAGCGGTCCCTCGCAGGGCATGCCGTAGCAGCAGCCGGCGAAAAAGCAGCCCAGCCTGCCGAAGGCGTGCCCCAGCGCGATGCAGGGGACGGCCGCGTCGAAGTAGCTGGAGATCTTCTCCCGGGCGATCCATGCGCCCAGAAACGCGCCCGCAATGCCGCCGATCAGCCCGCCGTAGAAGACCAGACCGTTCTCCGCAAGGAGTGAAAGGTTGCCTGCTGCCAGCTGCCGGAGCGAGTGGACAAAGCCGTGCGTAACGAACATATACAGCAGCTTTGCGCCGATCAAGCCAAGAACGACGGCGCAGGTCACGATAACGATGAGCGAGTTCTCATCCTTGCCGGATTTTTTCGCGCGTCTGCACGCGATATATGAAGAGAGCAGGATGCCGATCACCATGCAGATCGCGTACATGGGGAACTTCCGGTTCAACAGGGTGATGTAAGGCAACACGGGATCAGTCTCCTTTGCTCGAAAGTACAAAAAACCTACTGCCGGATGCCATGCGGGCAAGCGACAGTAGGTGATGGGGTACGATTAGTAGTAGTAGCCGGAACTCAGCAGGCTGGCACCGCAAGCCACGACGGCGATGACAGCGATGAGAGCGATGGCGAGGATGACGATGCAAATCACCATACCAGCGGTGGAAACGCCACGCTTGTCGGGATTCTTACGGCCCACAGCGCCCAGGATCAGGCCGATAATCGCAGCGAGAAGACCAAAGGCCTTAACCACCACGCCACCCCAGATCAGCATCACCAGGGCCAGGATAGCCAGAATCAGAGAAGCAATACCCATTATGTAAGTCCTCCTTTCTCCAAACCTTGTTGTGCTTATCCATGACAAAAACAGACGAACCCCATGATGGAACGCAAAAAAACTATGGTTCTTGTGGGAACTGCGCCCAAAACGTCACAATATGCACATGGAGCATTATAGCACACAAGACTTTATTTGTCTATATTTTTTGGCAGAAAAGGAAAGAATTTGCACTTTTTTGTAAAAAGACAAAAAACCGGACAGCCGGCGGAGTTATCCGCGCTGTCCGGTTGAGTTGCTGGTGATGGCTGCGCTGGCCTGTGGTCAGTTGAACAGCTCCTTGACTTTATCAAAGAAGCCCTTGCGCTGCTCATACTCCTTGCCGGTGACGGTATCCTCGAACTGGCGGAGCAGGTCGCGCTGCTTATCGGTGAGCTTCTTGGGGATCTCCACCCGCACACGCACGAGCAGGTCGCCCTTCTGGGCGCCGCGCAGGTGCTGGATGCCGTAGCCCTTGAGGCGGAACTCGGTATCGTTCTGTGTGCCCTCGGGGATGCGGTATTTGACCGGGCCGGTGAGGGTGGGGATCTCCACATCGCCGCCCAGAGCCGCCTGGGTGAAGGAGATGGGCAGATCCAGCCGCAGGTTGAAGCCCTCGCGCCTGAAGAGCTTGTGGGGCCTGACGGTCACGCTGATGTACAGGTCGCCGTTGGGGCCACCGCGCAATCCGGGCTCGCCCTGGCCGTTCATGATGATGGTCTGGCCGTTGTCGATACCGGCGGGCACCTTGATGTTGGCGGTACGCTTCACGCGGGTACGGCCGGAGCCGCTGCAGGAGGTACACTTTTCCTGGATCACCTTGCCGGAGCCTCCGCAGGTGGGGCAGGTGCGCACGGTGGTCATCCAGCCGCCGCTGGTGCGGATCTGGCCCGCGCCCTTACAGGTCTGGCAGGTGACGGGGGAGGTGCCGGGCTTGGCGCCGGAGCCGTTGCAGGTGGTGCAGTTCTCGTTGCGGTAGAACTCGAAGGACTTTTCGCAGCCGTGAGCGGCCTCCTCGAAGGTGATCTTGAGCTCATAGCGCAGGTCGTTGCCCTGCTGGGGGCCCTGACGGCGTGCGCCACCGCCCATGCCGCCGCCGAACAGCTGGTCGAAAATATCGCCCATGCCGCCCATGCTGCCAAAGTCAAACCCGCCGAAGGGATTGCCTCCGCCGCCCATGCCGGCCATGGGATCCTCAAAGCCGAACTGGTCGTACCGGGCGCGCTTGTTGGCGTCGGAAAGGACCTCGTTGGCCTCGTTCAGCTCCTTGAAGCGGGCTTCGGCCTCTTTATCGTCGGGGTGTAGGTCGGGATGGCACTCCTTGGCCTTGCGGCGGTAGGCGCGCTTGATATCATCCTCGGTGGCGTTTTTGTCAACGCCCAGCACCTCGTAGTAATCACGTTTGTTTGCCAATGAGATTCACCTCGAAATCCCCCGGGAGCAGGGAGACCGCTTCCCGGGGGATATTTGCGTTGATCTTATTCCACGGAGCCGTCGGCGTTGACGGAGCCATCGGGGTTGGTGGAGCCGGGCTGGGCGCCCATGTCGGGAGCCTGCTGCTGATACAGCTTGCCGAAGATGGCGTACACCTTCTGGGTGAAAGCGTCCATAGCGCCCTTGATCTCCTCGGCGTTGTTGCCCTCGCGCACCTTCTTGAAGGCGTCGATCTCGGTCTGTACGGTGGTCTTGTCTTCCTCGGTGAGCTTATCGCCGTTCTCGCGCAGCTGCTTCTCCATTTCGTAGATCAGGGAATCGGCGTGGTTGAGGGTCTCGACCTCTTCCCTGCGCTTCTTGTCCTGCTCGGCGAACTGCTCGGCTTCCTTCACACGCTGCTGGATCTCTTCCTCAGTCAGGTTGGTGGAGGCGGTGATGGTGATCTTCTGCTCGTTATTGGTGGCCTTATCCTTGGCGGACACGTTCACGATGCCGTTGCGGTCGATGGAGAAGGTCACCTCGATCTGGGGCACGCCGCGGGGAGCGGGAGCAATGCCGGTGAGCTGGAAGCGGCCCAGGGACTTGTTGTCATAGGCCATCTGGCGCTCGCCCTGCAGCACGTTGATCTCCACGGTGGTCTGGCCGTCGGCGGCGGTGGAGAACACCTGGGACTTGCTGGTGGGGATGGTGGTGTTGCGGTCGATCAGGCGGGTGAAGATGTGGCCCTCAGTCTCCAGGCCCAGGGACAGGGGAGTCACGTCCAGCAGCAGCACGTCCTTGACCTCGCCGCCCAGCACGCCGCCCTGGATGGCGGCGCCGATGGCCACGCACTCGTCGGGGTTGATACCCTTGAAGGGCTCCTTGCCGGTGATCTTCTTCACGGCCTCCTGCACGGCGGGGATACGGGTGGAGCCGCCCACCATGATGATCTTGTCGATCTGGTTGTAGCTCAGGCCGGCATCGTTCAGGGCCTTGCGCATGGGCTCCATGGTGGCCTCCACCAGGTCGGCGGTCAGTTCGTCGAACTTGGCGCGGGTCAGGGTCATATCCAGGTGCTTGGGGCCGGTGGCGTCGGCGGTGATGAAGGGCAGGTTGATGTTGGCGGTGGTGGTGCCGGAAAGCTCGATCTTGGCCTTCTCGGCGGCTTCCTTCAGGCGCTGAGCGGCGATCTTGTCCTGGCGCAGATCCATGCCGTTTTCCTTCTTGAACTGCTCGGCCACATAGTCGATGATGCGCTGGTCGAAGTCGTCGCCGCCCAGGCGGGTGTTGCCGTTGGTGGACAGAACCTCGAACACGCCGTCGCCGATGTCCAGGATGGACACGTCGAAGGTACCGCCGCCCAGGTCATACACCAGGATCTTCTGGGTGCCTTCCTTATCCAGACCATAGGCCAGGGAGGCAGCGGTGGGCTCGTTGATGATGCGCAGCACTTCCAGACCGGCGATGCGGCCGGCGTCCTTGGTGGCCTGACGCTGGCTGTCGTTGAAGTAGGCAGGCACGGTGATGACGGCCTGGGTCACGGTCTCGCCCAGATAGGCCTCGGCAGTCTCCTTCATCTTCTGGAGCACCATGGCGGAGATATCCTGGGGGGTGTAGGCCTTGCCGTCGATGTTCACCTTGTAACCGGTGCCCATCTCACGCTTGATGGAGATGACGGTGCGGTCGGGGTTGGTGACGGCCTGGCGCTTGGCCACCTGGCCGATGAGACGCTCGCCGTCCTTGGTGAAGGCCACCACAGAGGGAGTGGTGCGGGCGCCTTCAGCGTTGGTGATAACCATGGGCTGGCCGCCTTCCATCACGGCCACGCAGCTGTTGGTGGTACCCAGGTCGATACCGATGATCTTACCCATAATTCGTTTTCCTCCTATATTTCCGGTTGGTCGGTTGTTGGCTTGGTTGGATCTATGTCAGAAAGAGGCTTTGCTCTGTTCTGTCTGTTTGTTGTACACTCGTTCCGATGGTGTGTGCCTGCATGGCTGATCGTTGCGTTGGTCGGAAATGGGTGCAGGCACAGCCTGCTTAGTCGGCCACGACCTTCACCATGGCGAAGCGCAGCACGTGGTCGCCCATCCTGTAGCCCTTCTGCAGCACCATGCATACGGTGCCGGGCTCGCCCTCATCAGGGCTGCCCTGCATGATGGCGTTTTCCAGGTTGGGATCGAACTTCTCGCCCAGGCGGTCGATGGGGGTCACGTCGTACTTGGCATAGGCGTCGCGCATCTGCTTCAGGGTCAGCTCCACGCCGCTTTTCAGCGCCTCGTCGGAGCTGTTGGCGGCGGCGTCCAGGGCGCGCTCCAGGTTATCCAGCACGGGAAGCATGGCGGCGGCCACGGCCCGCTGGCCCTCGGCGTAGGAATCGGCGCGGACGGACTCGTTACGGCGGCGGAAATTATCGAAATCCGCCTGCACGCGCTGGGCCAGGTTCAGGTATTCTTCCGCCTGGGCGCTGGCCTTTTCCAGGTCCTGCTGGAGCTGGGCGGCGTCGATGGCGGGGGTTTCCTCTGCGGGGGTCTCCTCGAGGATCTCTTCCTGGAGGACTTCCTCCTGCTGGGCATTACGTTCTTTTCTGCTCATTCGGCTTCAGTCTCTGCCTTTCTGTATTGATGGATCAGTCGTCGCTGAACAACTCGGACAGCTGATGTCCCATGGTACCAAGGATGGAGAGCACCCTGTCGTACTGCATACGGGTGGGGCCGATCACGCCGATGGTGCCCTGCTGGCCGTTGCCGGTGGAGTAGGTGGCGGTGACGATGGAGCAATCCGCCATTTCCGGCACGCCGGTCTCCGGACCGATGCGGACGGTGAAGGCCATTTCGCCCTGCTGGGCGATGATGGAGGCCAGCTTATCCCGCGTCTCCATCAGGGAGAGGAAGGAGCGTGCCTTTTCCGTATCGCTGTACTCGGGGTAGTTGAGGATGTTGCTGCGCCCGCCGATGGCCACGTGGCTGTGACCGCTGCCGGCGTTCTCCTGGAAGAAGCTGTTCAGCCCCTGCATGAGCTTTTCGTTCTCCTGCATACGGCCGGTGATGAAGGGCAGCAGCTCCACCGCCTCCGTGAGGGTGCGGCCGGAGAGCTCCTTGGTGAGCGTCTTGGAGATGGCGTAGAGCGCGTCGCTGTCCAGCTGGTCGGAAACGCGGATCACCGTGTCCCGCACGATGCCGCTATCTGTCACGATGACCACCAGCGCGGCGGTGGAACTCACCGGAACCAGCTGCAGCGTACGGATGCGGGGCTGCGGGCCGGAGGGGGGGAGCACCACGGCGGTGTAGTTGGTCAGGCTGGAAAGCACCTGGGCGGCGTGGTCGATCACGTCCTCCATCTGGCGCATACGGCCCAGAAAGTGGGCGCGGATGGCGCTTTCGCTGTCGGAATGGAGCAGCCCCTGATGCAGCAGCTGATCCACATACAGCCGGTAGGCCTTGGCGGAGGGGATGCGCCCCGCTGATACGTGGGGCTGATCCAGATAGCCCAGCTCCTCCAGGTCGCTCATCTCGTTGCGGATGGTGGCGGAAGACAGGCCCATGTCATATTTCTTGGAGATCGTCCGGGAGCCCACAGGCACAGCAGTCAGGATGTAGTCATCGATGATGGCCTGCAGGATGCGGAATTTTCTTTCGTCCATGCCCATGCACTTCACTCCCTTCGGTGGTTCGGTCGGTGGCTGTTCGCTGTTAGCACTCACCTCGGTCGAGTGCTAACTACGATGATAAGATAGCACCACCGGGATGTTTTGTCAAGGGTTTTCCACGGAAAGGATCATGAATTTTTTATGAATGGATATGCGGCGTGACGTGCCGGAAAGCGCAAAGTTGGTTCTTTCAATGTACTCCTGCGCCCGGAAGCCTTGTCAATCGTTTTTGAGAATGCTACAATAATATGGGAGATGATGACAGTGCTGAACATTGTGCTGGTGAACCCGGAGATCCCGCAGAATACCGGGAACATCGCCAGGACCTGCGCTGCTACGGGCGCCATGCTGCACCTGATCGAGCCGCTGGGGTTTTCACTTTCCGATAAATATCTCAAGCGCGCCGGGCTGGATTACTGGCGCCTGATGAACTACCGTACCTACCCGGACATGGAAGCCTTCCTGCGGGCGCATCCCGGGGCGCGGATGCACTTTGCCTCCACCAAGGCGCCCAGGGGCTATCATCAGGCGGCGTATCAGGACGGGGATTTCCTCGTCTTCGGCTGCGAGACCCGGGGCTTGCCGGAAAACCTGCTGGAAAAGGTCTATGACCGCTGCGTACGCATCCCCATGCGGGAGGAGGCGCGCAGCCTGAACCTGTCCAATTCCGTGGCCATCGTGCTCTACGAGGCGCTGCGCCAGCTGGACTTTCCCCAGCTCAGCGACCACGGCAGCCTCACCGGCCGCGACGAGACCGACGCGCCCTGGCTGGACTACGTGTAAGCAGGGTTTGGGCCGCTTCGGCCGTTATATGCTGTGAAAAGGAGGAAGCAGCATGGCGTATTTCAACAACGATCCCCAGGATGCGCGGGAGGAGGACTATCAGCCTGTGTTCCAGCAGCCTGTGGAGGATGATTTTGCCGGGGACGCGAACTATGGCGATCCTCAGGAGGAGTATTACACGGGCGAGGTCTACGATGAGGAGTACCTCACCGAAGAGGAGCGCCGCGAGGCACGGCAGATGAAATGGAAGATGCTGGCCGGCGTGGGGGATTTCATCGGCGTGCTGGCCGGCACGGTGGTGATCCTGCTGCTGGTGGCGCTGCTGATCAATCTGATCACCTGGGTGCAGTCGGACATCAGCCAGTCCTTCACCCTCTGGCAGACCAAACTGTGATGGGAGGCCACGCCTATGGCGGAGATCAGCTGGGAGCTTTTTGACCGGCAGGTGGCGGCCTGCGGCCTGTGTCCCCTGCACCGGGGCATCCGCAACAAGGTGCCGGGCCAGGGCGACAAGTGCGCGCCGCTGATGTTCATCGGCGAGGGGCCCGGCCAGGTGGAGGACGAGGAGGGCCTTGCCTTCGTGGGCCCGGCGGGACAGCTGCTGACAAGGATGCTGGCCGCCATTTCCCTGCCCAGGGACAGGGTGTACATCTGCAATATCGTCAAATGCCGCCCACCCAATAACCGCGTGCCCGAGGAGAGCGAGGCCGAGGCTTGCAAGCTGCACCTGAGGATGCAGGTCGCTCTGGTGAAACCCAGGGTCATCGTGCTGCTGGGCTCCACTGCCGCCCGTAATACCCTGGGTCCGGAGATCCGCATCACCCGTGACAGGGGACGCTGGTTCCAGCGCAAGGGCGTGTGGATGATGCCCACCTACCACCCCTCCGCCCTCCTGCGGGATGCCTCCAAGAAGGCCGAAGCCTGGGAGGATATGAAGTCCCTGCAGGCCAAGCTGATGGAGCTGGGGCTGTATGAGGATATTTATGGCGGCGCAGAATAATCCCCACATTGTTTCAGGAGGTCGTTATGGAGCAATTCCGCAAGCGCTGCCGTGCGTTTTTTGATACGCTCTGGCCGGCGGAGGAAAAAATGCTGGTCTTTGGCGAGGGGCAGGCAGATCATCCGCCCATCATGCTCATCGGCGAGGCGCCCGGCGAGCAGGAGACCCTGCAGGGCCGTCCCTTTGTGGGCAAGGCCGGAAAAAATCTGGATGGCTTCCTTGAAGTGGTTGGGCTGAAACGAGCGGACATCTACATCAGCAACGTGGTGAAGGTACGCCCCACCAAGGTCAGCCCGAAGGGCAGCGTTTCGAACCGGCCGCCCAATCCCGAGGAGCTGGCGCTGTTCACCCCCTACTTATATGAAGAGATCCTGCTGGTGCAGCCGGCGATGATCGTTACCCTGGGTAATGTGGCCCTGAAGGCGCTCCTGGGAAAGAATGCGGTGATCGGTGCATATCATGGCAGGGTGACGCAGGCCGACGTGAATGGGCAGGCGTTCAGCGTGTTTCCGCTGTATCATCCGGCCTCCATTATTTATAACCGCAGCCTGACGGAAACCTATCAGGAGGATCTGTTCAGACTGAAAACTGTCATTTGAAGCAAAGAAACGTATCTTTGGCGCAGGATGTGTAGACGGGCCGGTGGCACTGTGCTATACTGGCCACAACAGCAAGGGAGGTATCAACTATGTTGCAGTTTATTGCTGAGAATCTGCCGATCCTGATCTGCTTTGTGGTGGGCATTGGCCTGATCGTACTGGAGGCATTCATGCCGGGCTTCGGCCTGCCGGGCGCCACCGGCGTGATCCTGGAGGTGATCGCTGTGGTGCTGACCTGGATCAACCATGGTTCTGTGGCGGCCCTGGGCATGACGATCATCGTTCTGTGCGTCATCGCCATCGCCATATCGATGTCGCTCAGGTCGGCGGCCAACGGAAAGCTGAGCAAGAGCCGGATCATCCTCAACGAGACCGAGAACAACGAGGCCGGCTACCGCTCCAGCGAGGATATGCAGGTCTTCCTGGGTAAGGAAGGCGTCACCACCACGGTGCTGCGCCCCACCGGCATGGCCGAGTTTGACGGCGTGAAGCTGAATGTCGTCAGCGATGGCGAGTTCATCCAGTCCGGCACCAAGGTCCGGATCGACCGGGTGGAGGGCAGCCGTATCCTGGTGCGTTCCATTGGATAAAACCATCTGGTGATGGTTCATTTATAAGGAGGATAGAGTCATGGGAAACTTTGCCTGGATCATCTTTGCGGTTGTATTGGCACTGATCGTGCTGATCGTGTTCCTTCGTTTCTTCCCCATTGGCCTGTGGATCTCCGCCCTGGCCAGCGGCGTGCACATTTCCATTCCTACCCTGGTTGGTATGCGCATCCGCCGTATCCAGCCCCAGCGACTGGTGCATCCCCTGATCAAGGCCAACAAGGCCGGTCTGGATGTGACCATCAGCAAGCTGGAGACCCACTTCCTGGCCGGCGGTAACGTTGACCGTGTGATCAACGCCCTGATCGCCGCCCAGCGCGCCAATATTGAAATGGCCTTCGAAAAGGCCTGCGCCATCGACCTGGCCGGCCGCGACGTGTTCGAGGCCGTGCAGATGAGCGTTACCCCCAAGGTCATCGAGACCCCCGTGGTCGCCGCCATCGC
>SVGJ01000032.1 GCA_015056415.1 Clostridiales bacterium | reverse complement strand
TCTTCTTCAAATTCTTCCATAACTACAAAACCGTTCTTTTCCAAAACTCTTATGGAAGCATTATTGTGAGCAAAGGTAAATGCACCAATGGTTTTAACATCGTATCGCTCACAAATATTCTTCATAAACATTTTTACAGCCGTTGTAGCAATACCCTTAGACCAATATTCAAACTCAAAAATACAGAAACTAAGCATACAATTGGGTTCGTCATTCATATCAATGCAATAGCACCAAACATCACCGACATATTTTCCATCGACATACACCGTCTGGCCAAAGCTTGTTGCATTCGGCAACAAAGTTTTTTCGTAGTCAGCCAATGCTTCTTCAACTGTTTTCGCCTTTTGAGGTAATACCTGCTTGATTTCGGGTCTATTTGCCTTTTCAAAATAGGTTCGAACCGAATCAGCAGTTCTTGTTTCCAATGTAATAATCATAATTTGCACCTCGTCAAATTCAAGTTTATCGCTCTTATTCTATCACAGCAGTGCATAGCACCGCAAGCCAGCAAAGGCTTGCGGTGCCATTGTTTGTATGATGGAACGTGAGGGATAACTCCTTCCTTTACACTCTCCCCACTGTGAGGGAGCCGTTTCTTATTTTCGGGTCATGTCGATCATCCCGACAGGGCTGCCTTCCTTCACGATGACCCTGGGCCTTTCCCCCAGCGCCTCGGCAACGGCGGACGCCGCCTCCTCAGAAAGATTCGACAGGATCACCGTTTCGCCATCCTGCACGCTGGCCGCAATGGCCTGCGCCGCCGGCTCGTACCGTTCCTTGCGTCGCTGGTCACGCTTTTCAAACAGTCGCCTGAGCAGCCTCGCGCCGGGCTTCTCGATAAGATAGGTCGCCAGCACCGCCAGCACAAGGGACAACCCGAAGCACAGGAACGTGTACCGGTACTGCCAGGGCTTGTCGCCTGCCTGGTTGGGCAGCGGATACTCGGAATAGGGGATGCCCAGCCGCTTCAGATGCACGGCCAGATTCTGATGGATCAGGTAGTAATTCATGGATACGCCGGCCAGGAAGGTCATCACCCGGTTGCCCATGAGCTTACGCAGGGGCAGCACCGTAAAGGGCAGCGATACCGCCAGTACTGCCAGCAGCACCGCCAGGGGGAAGCGGTGGATCATCTGTCCGGCCTGGATGTTTCCGTTATAATACGCCTGGGCCTTCAGCAGTCGCTCCAGCGCCAGCACGCAGGCTGCCACGGTCAGGGTAACCAGCAGCTCCCACAGGATGGGCCGCTTCACCTTCTGCCACAGCTGGGTCAGCTTCACATACAAAAGGGCGAAGGCCATACCCAGCGCGTATACATCCAGGAAGGAGGGAAGCTGGTTCACCACCATATTCAGATCCGCAAAGGCCCACAGGCACCAGCCGCGCCACAGCCATGCAAGGGCTGTCATGCCCAGCATGGTGGCAGCGGGCCTGCGCATGGCCCAGCGCGCGATGAAGGGGAAAAGTAGATACGCCTGCATCTCGATGGCCAGCGTCCAGCTTGCCACGCCAATGGGGGTGGAAATGTAGGTATACGGGTCAAAGGTGAAGGTGAAGGTGAAGTGCATGAACACATCCTTCACCATTTGCTGGGGCGTTCTGTACAGCCCCCAGGGCAGTGCCACAGCCAGGAGCATCACCAGCGTGACAAAATAAAAGCTGGGCACGATGCGCATGATCCGCCGCCGGTAGAACCAGCGCCGGTCGGGCACAGGCTCATCCATGAGCATAGCGCGGGCATAGGGCAGGAACAGCAGAAAGCCGCTGAGCAGGATGGTGCCATCCACCGGCATATAGCCCGAACGCACCAGAAAATCCAGCGAGTAGCTGCTCACGCCCGGAGTCAGCCAGCTTTGCTGCCAGAAGTGGTACCATGCCACAATGAACACCAGCAGCACCCGCAAGCCGTCCAGCTCAGGGATGCGCCGGGGGGAGGGAGCGTATGCGCGCTTCATTTACTCGTCCACGACCTCCATACTCTGCGGGGCTTCGGTCTGCTCGGCGGCGGGAAGCTCCGCCCTGGCCAGGCCGATCATTTTGGCGGTACCGTCCCGCAGGTCATAGATCACCGCACCGTTCCTGTTCACCGAGGAGACCCGGTGGGTGATGAGCAGCGCATCCTTACTTTCGCCGGTACTCATGGTGTACTGATCCACCGTGAAGAAGAGATCCTTGCCCGCCATCCGGCAGGTTCCGTCCTCATTGAAGATGTAGTAATCGCCGTTCTTGGCCTGCCAGGTGCCGAGGATCTTGTAGCACAGGCTGTTCATGCGATCGGCGGATTTTTTGTAATCCGGCACGGCACGGTAGTAGGGCAGCGCCTCATAGGGCAGGCCTGCGTCCATGAGGCGCTCGGCCTCGGCATAGGCGGCCTGCTGACGCAGCTCGTCCAGATCGGCATACTTGGCGGGGAGGTCGGTCAGGTCGGTTTTGTCCAGGAGGGTGAAGGCCAGGGCGTATTCGCCGTTCTGCATGGCCTCCTCAGCCTGCTGGGCCACACCCTGATAGCGCTCGTCATAGATGGCCTCCGCCTGCAGGGCGGCGTCCTCATGATCGCCGGCCTGCTCGAAATACCGGGCGGCCTGCAGGACACGGCCCTCGGCCTGGGTGGATTGGGCCAGGGTGTAATAGGCTGCCTTGGCCTGGGCGGCGGCGTCCTCATGATCGCCCAGGGAGGCAAACAGCTCAGCGGCCTCCAGCAGCTTGCCCTCCGCCAGCAGAGCGGCGGCAGACTGATAATCGCAGGCCTTGACCTTGGTCGCGGCGTCGCTGTACTTGCCCAGCTCCGCATAGAGCGCCCGGGCGGAGGCTACCTCGCCTGCAGAGAACAGCTGCTCGGCCTGGATGTAGCGGATCTGGTTGAGGCGATCCTCGGTATCCTTGTAGCCGCTCACCAGGTTGTACAGGGCCTCAGCCCCGGCGTAATCCTCGTTGGCCAGGAGGATATTGGCCTGGTGATACCGGGCGATGCGCAGCTGCTTGACGCTGTCGCTGTAATCCCCCAGCAGCTCATACTGAGCGATGGCGTTCATGTAATCCTTGGCGTCCATGTAGCTGTCCGCCAGGCGGTAGCGGGCCTTGTTCAGCTGCTTGTCGGCGTCGCGGTAGCCGGGGATCTTGCCGTAAAGCTCCACGGCCTCGGCATAGTCCTTGCTGGCGTAAGCCTTCTCGGCGGGCTGATAGTAGCTTTCATTCAGCTTCTTGGCCACATCCTGATAGTCCGCCGGCAGCCGGGAAAGATACTCCCGCGCCAGGGTGTATTCCGCGTCGTCCATGCACTTTTCGGCCATGGCGTACAGGCACTCGCTGTGCTTGTCGGCAGCGTCCTCATAGCCGAGGATCTTCTCAAACCGCTGGGCAGCCTCGGCATAATTGCCATCCTGCATGTGACCGTCCGCCACGGTGTAGAAGCAGGCATTGGCCTCGGCCTCGGCGTCGGAATAATCGCCGGCCAGAAGGAACTTCTCGCCTGCGGCCTCCAATTCGCCCTGACCGCGCAGGTTGGCGGCCTGCAGATAGTACACCTGCTGGATCAGCTTTTTCGCTTCGGCATGATCCGGCGCCTGCTCCAGGAGGGCAAGAGCGTTATCCAGCTCGCCCGCCTCCAGCGCGGCCTTGCCGGGGAGATACACAGCTTCCTGCGCCTTGCTCGCGGCGTCCTCATAATCGCCCAGGGCCTCGAAGGCGGCGCGGGCTTCCTCATAGGAGCCAGCCTCCAGCAGCTTTCCGGCGTTCAGGTAAGCGCAGTAGGTCACCTGAGCCGCGCTGTCCTCATAATCGCCCAGGGAGGCGTACAGCGCGGAGGCCTCGTCAATGCGGTCAGCCTCCACCAGCAGAGCGGCGCGGTGATAGTCCGCCTGCTGCGCCAGCGCGGCAGCGTCCTCATAATCACCCAGGGCAACCAGCTCAGCGCTGGCGGCCTGCACGGTCTTTTCATCGTCGGAAACCATGTCAGCCTTGGCCGTCAGGTAACGGCACTGCTTCATATAGCCCTCGGCCTCCAGGTAATCGCCCATTCCGGCAAAGGCCGCCCGGGCCTCATCCACCCTGCCGGCCTCCAGCGCCTTCACGGCGCCCTGATACTTCACATAGGGCAGCACGTGGAACACGCCCACATACGCCAGCACGACCACCGCCGCCACAGCGGAGACGATCAGAGTGATCCTGCGCTTTTTCTTCTTGTTGACCTCGTATTCCGCCTCGCGCTGCAGCTGCAGGCGGGAGGCGTCCTCACGGGCGGCCTTGGCCTTCAGGGAGAGCTGCTGCTCCCGCTGACGGGCCAGCTTCTCGATATTCTCCCGGGAGAACTGCTCAAAAACCTGCTTCTTTTCCCGCTGGCAGCGAATGCAGTATTCGGCGTAATCCGCGTTGGGTCGGCCGCAAACGCACATCCACAGGCCCTCCTGCTCCTGGGGGAAGCCCACGGCGGCAGGACCGGCAGCATAGCGGAGCATCTCCAGCGAGCGGCTGTTGGGCAGTGCGTTGGAGGTGTACTCCGTCATGGGGCCCTTGCCCCGGCGCCAGATGCTGCTGTCGTCAAACCAGACCTTCTCCACCACCAGCTCCGCCGCAGCAAGCTCCTCATCCTCGTCCGCGGGGACCGAGATGCCGAAGGTCTTGCCCGGCACGCCATGCAGGTCATGGGCGCGATAGATCAGCCTGGTCTGCTCTGTTTCCTCTTTGTCCGAAAGGATCAGCGTCACCTCCACCGAGGTGATCACCTTATCGGAAAGGTTATACAACAAAAGGTCACAGGCGTCATAATCTTTTTTGGGCAGCTCATACTGCCACAGCTCCACGGGACAGGTCAGGTCGATCTTCATGAGGTTCACCTCTTAAAGTCAATCGTTGATGTAAAGCAGGATCTCCGTCAGCTCCATGTATTCGAAGTGCAGGTACAGCACCACGCTGCGGCCATCGGCGGTTTTGAGGGTGTAATGCAGCAGCGCGGAGGCGTCGGCGCCGTATTCGGCCAGGCCGTAGTTATCGCCCTGCGCGTCGGTATAGAGCAGCTCCTGCAGGTCGGCATATTCGCCCTCGCCATAGCGGAAGCGGGTCAGCACGCTGGAGAAAACATCGCCGATGCGCACGGCGCGGGGACCCTCCATGCCGTCCTTCATGATGGACAGGGTGTCCACCACGGGATTTTCCTTGTTGGCGTCATAAACGAAGGAGACCTCGCAGCCCGGGAACTCCATCGTGCGGATGAACTCACCGGTATCATCCTCCATCCACTGATCCTCCTGGCACTGGCCCAGCAGCTCCCCGGCCTTTTCAGGGGTCAGAGAAAGGAACTCCACGCCGGAGAAGGTCAGGTCGGCCTCGGTGAGGCCGGTCAGGTCGGTGCCGATATAGCTCACAGGCACACGGGCATAGCCGGTGGTCTTCATCACATCGTCCACGGCGCTCAGGTTATCCCGCACGTCCGCCTCGTTGATCACCGCGTCCAGGCCGTAGGCGCGGATGGCCGCCACCAGGTCGCCCTGCATGGTGTAGATCAGGCCGGCGTCGGTATAGCCCTCGCCGCCGGTGGCCAGCTGCTCGTGCACAGCGTACTGGATGGTCATCAGCCGCTGACCGTCGCGCTGCACCCAGGCCCAGGAGGCGCCGCCGGGCATGACGTCGCTGATGTACAGGGCCGCGAAGGCCTTATCGCCCTCCAGGGTCGCGTTTTCGTTGTAGAAGGCGCCGAGCACCTCGTCCGTGGTCATGTCCACGGCGGTATCGTGGGGAGCCTTCTCCGCCGGATCCATGATAACGATATTCTTCAGCACGCTTTCATCGGTCATTTCGGGGCGATCCATGTACAGCGTGGCAAACTCATAAATGAACTCATAACCATCCTCGGAAAAGGCCTCCGGGGCGGTGGGATCATTGAGCGGCTGGCTTTCCATGGCGCGGGTCCTGTAGCCCTCGGCCCAGTCCAGCAGCTCCTGCAGCTCAAGGCTGCCGGCGGCATTGTCCTCCGCCACGGCGGGGAGAAGGGACAGCAGCACCAGGGCGAGCATCAGGCAAAAGAGGCGTTTCATCATTCAAAACTCCTTTTTACAATATCCGTAGTTGGATCCAGTTTTTATTTTAACCTAAAAATCATGGATTGTACAGATATTTTTGTAAAATTTATGCCTCATTCGTCACATTTTCTTAATAAAAATGCCCTGTGCGGCAGAAAGGCATGGCCGCACAGGGCAGAAGTGCTCATCATGGGATTCTTTCGTATCTGTTATGCTTTTGCGGCTTACTTCATGAACCAGGTGCTGATGTAGCCGGTCTCGCCCTCCACATCCACCTTGCACCAGTCGGTGCCGTGCTCCAGCACGGTGATCTCGGTGCCCACAGGCACGGTGCGGATGATGGAGGCGCTCAGGCTGGGGCCCTTGCGGAAGTTCACATAGCTGCCGCCGTTGACGTTGATCAGCTTGGCGGTGTAGGGCTGGGATTCGCCCTGCTCATCGGTGACCTTGAGGAACTTGGCCATCATGTAGCCGATGCGGCCGTCCTCCACCTGCACCTTATGCCAGGTATCGCCGGCCTTGAGGATGGTGACCTTCGCTCCGTTGCGGTAGTAGGCCAGCACCTTGGCGTCCAGCGAGGCGCTCTGGCGCAGGTTCAGCACCTGGGTGTCCCTGGGGTTGTTCACCACGGCGATCTTGCCGGTAGCGGAGCTGCCGGCAGAGGCGCTGCCGGAGCCGAAGGTCAGGAACCGGGTGGCCATGAAGCCCTCCTGGCCCTCCACGCTGACGCGGCACCACTCGGAGCTCTTCTGCAGCACGGTCACCCTGGTGCCGGGCTTGAAGCTGGTGATGATGGCGCCGTCCATGCCGGGCTCCTCACGCAGGTTCAGGCCGATGCCGGTGTTGGTGCGCACCGTGGCGGAAAGGCTGCCCGCCTCGGTGGAGAGGTACTTGGCCATCATGTAGCCGCTCTTGCCGCCCACCTCGACCTTGTGCCATTCATCGCCGGATTCGACGATCTCCACCATCGTGCCGGTGGGGAACTGACCCAGCACCTTGGCGGTGAGGGAAGCGGTCTCGCGCAGGTTCAGCGCGCCGCCCTTCACCAGGGCGGAGGGGACGGTCTCTGCCATGGCCATCATGGGGGCCAGGGACATGGCGGCCGCGGCGGTGACGCCGGCCAGCTTCTTAAGCGTTTCGTGTTTCATGGGGTCTTCCTCCTTTGCTTTGTGCAAGCCCTTGCGGCTCACACCCAAATAACGCCGGATCCCCACCCCTTGATGCAGCCAAAACCTGTTAATTCGCAAGGCTTTCCGCCGTTTTGGACAGATATGGAAACATCACCTCTTCAAAGCATTGTTTTGCCATTGGAATCATGCTATAATATGGCTACAGACCCTTGGGAAAAAACGTTCATCAACATATCGGGAGGATATAAACCATGAAGAAATACAGCGTTTTTCATCATCACGTCAGCTGCGCCGCCCAGGAGCTTGGCTGCGGCCTGGAAAGCGCCCTGGACATGGCCCGTGACTGCGGCATTGGCTATATCGAGCTGGACAGGGACGCCATCGGCGCCACGGATGAGGAGATCCTCGCCCTGGGCGAACAGCTGGCCCGCCACGGCCTGAAGCCCTCCAGCATCTACGGCCATTACAGCTGGGATCATGATCCCACCCTCCCCGGCGAGGATGACCTGCTGATCCATCAGGCAAAGCTCCTCGGCTGCGAAAGGATCATGATCATCCCCGGCTTCTATTCCGACCTTTCCAGCGCCGAAAAATGTGAGCAGGAAAAACAGCAGATGATCGCCGGTACCAGGCGCCTTGCCGAGCTGGCCGCCGCCCAGGGGCTGACCGCCACCATCGAGTGCTATGACAATGCCCGCAGCCCCATCGCCACCATCCGGGGCATGAAGGACTTTGTGGACGCCTGCCCCGAGCTGTACGTCACGCTGGAAACGGGCAACTACCTCTTCTCCGGTGACGACATCCTGGAGGCGAAGGATATCTTCCGCGACCGTGTACGCCATGTCCACCTGAAGGACCGCTACCTCCCCGCCGAAGGCGAAGCCACCCCCGCCGGCGATCCCACCACCGCCGTCACCGGCCTTGTGATGTATCCCTGCGCCGTGGGTCACGGGCATATTCCCATGGACGCGGTGCTGGACGAGCTCCATGCCTGGGGCTATGACGGCGTGATGACCATCGAGCACTTCGGCGCGGCTTCCTACGCACAGGCCATCCGCGATTCCATGGCATGGCTGAAGGAAAAGGAGAAGCAGCATGTGTGAGCATAAGCCCCTGCGGGTCACCGTATGGAACGAGTTCTTCCACGAACAGGAGCTGCCTGAGATCCGGGCCGTTTATCCCAACGGCATTCACGAGTGCCTGCGCGGCTTTCTGGAAAAGGAGCAGGACGTCGCCGTCACCTGCGTGACGCTGGATATGCCCCACCAGGGCATCACCGAGGAACTGCTGCGCAACACCGACGTGCTGATCTGGTGGAGCCACGCCCGGCAGGACGACGTCACCGATGAGACCGTCCGCCTGGTGAAGGAGGCCGTGCTTTCCGGCATGGGCCTCATCGCGCTGCACTCGGCGCATTACAGCAAAATCATGCAGGCGCTGCTGGGCACCACCATGACCCTGCACTGGAAGCACGGCGACCGGGAGAAGCTCTGGTGTGTGAACCCCACCCACCCCATCGCCCGGGGGGTTCCCGCCTGTGTGGACATCCCCGAGGAGGAAATGTACGGCGAGGCGTTCGATATCCCCAAGCCGGACGATATCATCTTCATCGGCTGGTTCGCCAGCGGATACGTATTCCGCAGCGGCGTGACCTTCACCCGCGGGCTGGGCCGGATCTTCTACTTCCAGCCCGGACATGAGGAGGCACCGGTGTATGAGCATCCCCACATCCAGCGCATCATCACCAACGCGGTGCGCTGGGCCCGCCCGGCCTGCCGCCGGGAGGCTCCGCCGCAGAACGTGGAGGAAAAGTAAACCGGAAGGGGCGTTGAGGGCCGATCCCGAACGCCCCTTTTTTGACGGAGGGACACCATGGGTGAAAAATATATCGGGCTGGATATCGGCGGCACGAAATGCGCCGTTCTGCTGGCCGAGGTGAACCACGGTATCCATATCCAGGATAAGCTCAGCTTTCCCACCCAGGCCGCGAAGGGCTTCAGTCATGCCTGGGAGCGCCTGTGTGCCGGCATGGAGGAGATTCTGCAGCGCAACGGCATGACCTTTCCCGACGTGCGGGCGGTGGGCGTCAGCTGCGGCGGCCCACTGGATTCCCGCCGGGGACTGGTGCTTTCTCCCCCCAACCTTCCCGGCTGGGATGAGATCCCCCTGCCGCGGATGATCACCGAAAAATACGGCGTCCCTGCCTGCATCCAGAATGACGCCAACGCCTGCGCCCTGGTGGAATGGAAACTGGGCGCGGGCCGGGGTACGGAAGACATGGTCTTCCTGACCATGGGCACGGGCATGGGCGCGGGAGTGATCGCCGGCGGAAAGCTATTGTGCGGCCATACCGATATGGGCGGCGAGGTAGGTCACCTCCGTCTGACGGAGGACGGCCCCGTGGGCTTTGGCAAGGCCGGTTCTTTCGAGGGCTACACCAGCGGCGGCGGTATCGCCCGCCAGGCCGTGGCGCTGACGGAAAAGCTCATGGCTGAAGGGAATACGCCCGCCTGGGTGCGCGACGGCCATCCCCCCGCAGAAACCGACGCACGCCTCATGGCGGACTACGCCCGCCGGGGCGACCAGCAGGCCAGGTCCTTCTTCGATTTCATCGGCAAAATGCTGGGCCGCGGGCTGGCGCAGATCGTGGACACGCTGAACCCTGAAAAGATCGTCATCGGCAGCGTGTTCCTGCGCTGCGAGGATCTGCTGCGCCCCGCCATGGAGGCGGAGCTGCGCCGCGAGGCCATCGTCCACTCCCTGCGGAGCCTGACGGTCGTCCCTGCGCAGACCGGCGAGAGGATCGGCGATCTGGCCAGCATCATGGCCGCGCTGTACCACCTGGGGATCGATCCCCTTCAGACCGGCGACGAGACCCGCCCTGCCGTGCTGCGGCACTATGACCGGCTCTTTGAGCGCTATCCCGCGCTGGAAGGCTGCCGTGAGCAGGTGATGCAGACCTACTGCCTGCTCCGGGATTGCTATCTTGGCGGCGGCAAGCTGCTGGTGGGCGGCAACGGCGGCTCCTGTGCCGACGCCGAGCATATCGTGGCCGAATTGATGAAGGGCTTCTACCTCAAGCGGCCCTTCCCGCCCAAAGTGCAGGAAAAAATGGCCTGCATGGAGGATATTCTTCCCGGCGCAGCCGGCAAGCTGCAGCAGGGCCTTCCCGCCCTTTGCCTGACGGGGCATACCGCCCTCTCCACCGCCGCGCAGAACGACCTGGATCCGCTCCTGGCCATGGCGCAGCAGGTCGCGGCCTGTGGCAGACCCGGGGACGTGGTGCTGGGCATCAGCACCAGCGGCAACGCAAGAAACGTGGCCCTGGCCGTTCAGGCCGGCAAGGCGCTGGGCCTGAAGACCATCGCCCTCACCGGCGGCAGCGGCGGACGCCTGACCGGGCTGTGCGATTGCGCCATCGCTGTACCCGGCGCTTCCTCCGCCGACGTACAGGAACTGCATCTGCCGGTCTATCACACCCTGTGCGCCATGCTGGAAGCCCGCTTCTTTGATCAATAACACAAACGCCCCCCGCTGATCCACCATCAGCAGGGGGCGTTTTTCATTTACCAGTCGTTTCTTCCGGGCATGGCGAAGGCCGCGTAGTGCTGGCCCCAGACGCGGCCCGCAGGCAGGGGCTCCTCATCCAGCTCCACGATGGAAGTCAGTTCGCCGGAAAGGTAGCGGCGGAGCTCATCCTGCACGTCCTCCAGGCGGGCCAGCTGGCCGCCGTAACGCAGGCAGATGACCTCCCAGCCGTTGCGGCGCATATCCCGCTCCCACAGCTGCCGGTGGAGCTTCATCAGCCGGCGGTACATCTCCTGCAGGCGGGGAATAAGCTCCTCCGCGGCGCGGGTCAGGTATTCCCTGTCCCCGGCAAGATAGGCAGGACGCAGGTCGCGGATCCACTCGCCCTTGGCGATGGCGGTCAGGAACAGCTGCCGGGCGTAATTGGTCTCCAGCTGATCGTAACGGCTGAGCACCTCCCCGGCAGCGGTGAAGCGGGGCAGCGCCTCCTCAGGGGTCTCAAAGCCGTAATTCGTCAGCGGATAGAGGGGATCGGCCCAGATGTACGCCTTGCCGGTGCATTCCTCCCGGTGGCCGGGATACCATTCGCCAAAGGCCGTGAATGCCTCGTGGGCCACGCCGGTGACCTTCTCGCCCAGGCGGGCAATATCCTCATCGGCACAGTCCGGGCCCTGCCAGCAGCTTTCGGAGAACAGGGGCAGCTGATTCAGGGCAAGGAATGCGCTGGTCTCCGCGCCGTCATCGCCCCACATGGTGGCGAAGACGGTATCCACCTTGTGCCGGGCAGCCACCCGCAGGGCAGGACGCATGGTAGCGGCGGTGCGCTTCATATGGGGCAGGAAGCCCGACCACACCCACATGCCGCCGGCGAAGGTGGTAGGACCCATCTTCTTGTGCTGGGTGAGCATATGGTCGTAAAAATCCTCATCCCGGTGATAGTAATCCCAGTAGCACATATCCACCGGTGGCAGGGAGGCCGCCAGCTCCTCGGAAATGATGATGCTGCGGTCGAAGTACTCCCCATTGGCGGAGCCCAGGCGGAAGAACATATCGCTCCACATAATGGGCCGGAAATCAAATTCCTGGCAGATCCCCACCACTTTCTCCAGGTGGGTGCGGAGGATCTCCATGCGATCCCCGAAGCCATGCAGCTCCTTGTACCGGCCCAGGCCCACGTCGTGCGCCTCATCCATGCCGATGTGGATGCGCTTCGCCCGCATGCACCGGCGCAGCGAGCCGATGGCCTCCCGCAGGAACTGATAGACCTTCTCCTCCCCGGCCAGGAGGATGTCCGTCCTGTCCCGCAAAGCCCAGTTGGCGTCCCACTGCAGGAACTGGGTCATGTGTCCCAGGGTCTGGATACAGGGCATGAGCTCGATATCGTAAGCGGCGGCGTAATCATCCAGCTCCCGCAGCTCCGCCTGGGTGAAGCGTCCCCGCAGATAGCCCAGATAGGGCTGAGTGGGAACCTCATAGGTATCCTCGGTATACAGGAGCAGCAGATTCATGCCCAGCAGCGCCAGACGGTCGATGAAACGCTTGGCGCCCTCCAGGGTGGGCACGGCGTTGCGGGAGCAATCCAGCATCACGCCGCAGGATGCAATATGCCGCTGCTGGCTGACCTCCAATCTGTCCTGGCCATCGGCCACGGCACAGCCCAGCAGGAACAGGCCGCGGGTCAGGGCGTTGCGGTCTTCCGCGGCGATATGCGCCGTGCCATCAGCATAGCTGACGCACAGCCCTGCGGCCTTTTCAACAGTAAGCTGCCGGGGCAGGGAAATATGAAGATGGTTTTCCACCATGGCCCGCAATCGGGCGATATCCTTTTGTTCAAACATAACGCTGCCTCCGTTGTATGGGAGTGATGTGCTTCTATTATAGCCCGCGTCAGGGAAGACTGTCAATAAAGACACATAAGCTCTTGACAGGACGCATTGCTGGGTTTATAATAATCCCTGCATCGGTTTTTGAAAAACCTTTTACAAGATACCGCGAAATTCGGCACAGCGTTATGCGAATCCTCATCGTGTGCGCCTGCCGTGATCGCTGTGGATCGGAGGCAAGCTATGCGCATCATTACAGACTCGGCGGCGGACTTTTCCCAGGAGGAACTGGCACAGTATCAGATCCGCTGCGTTTCCACGCAGGTGATCTTCGGCGGGGAGGTCTGCACCCCCGGGCTTGACCTTTCCCATGAGGATTTCTGGCTTCGGCTGCTGGCAGGCGGAAGCGCCAAGACCTCCCAGCCCGCACCGGGAGCCTTCCTGGACGCCTTTCAGGCCGCGAAGGACGCCGGGGAAGAGGTCGTTTGCGTGTGCGTCTCCTCGGGTGTGAGCGGCACGGTCCAGAGCGCCCGGCTGGCGGCAGCCATGTGCGATTGGGAGGGCCTCCATGTGGTGGATTCCCTCACCGGCACGGCGGCGCAGAAGCTGCTGGTGCTCCACGCCTGCCGCCTGCGGGACGAGGGGAGGCTCACCGCCGGGCAGGTGGCCGCGGAGCTGGAATCCATGCGCGGCCGAGTGCGGCTGCTGGCCAGCCTGGACACCCTGGAATACCTGGCCCGCTCCGGCCGGATCCCCAGGGCGCTGGCCGGCCTGGGCGCGCTGACGAAGCTCAAGCCGCTGCTGGAGGTCTCCCGGGAGGGGAAGATCGTGCTGGCAGGCAAGGCCTTCGGCCGGCACCGCGCCATCGACAGCCTCGCCCAGCGCGTGGCAGAGACCGCCATCGACCCCGCCTGCCCGGTGATCCCCCTCTATTCCTACGACCCGTCCAACTGCCACGCCCTGGTGCGGAAGCTGAAGTCCCGGGCGGTGGAGGTCAGCGGCGATTTCAGCGCCATCGGCCCCAGCATCGCCCCCCACATCGGCCCCAACGCCTACGGCGTGGCCTTCGTGGCGGCGCCGTGAGCATTATTGCCTTGAAATCCCCTGCGCTCCGTGGTAAGATATTCTGTGGATATTTTACTGAAAGATGAGGAGAGTCGCCCATGGAGCGCAACGGACGATTTTTTCATAAACAGGGGCGTATTCTGCTGCTGATGCTGCTGGATACGCTGATCATTACCGCCACGCTGGTGTTCGCCCTGCAAACATACCACGATATGCAGGCCCCGGCGGAGCACATCATTCATATGTGGCATTCGTTGCCCCTTCTGGTGCTGGCCACCATCGGTACGCTGTATGCCCTGGGATTCTACAAGGGGATCCTGAAATACGCCGGCGTGGATATTCTGATCCAGATCGCCACCGGCACGCTGGTAGGCACGGTGCTGACCTATCTGGTCGCCCTGCTGGAAAGCCCCGTTTCACCTGAATCCAACTTCTTCCTGATGCGCCGCCCGGTCTACCTGATCCAGTGGCTGATGATCGTGATCCTGCTGGCGGGAAGCCGCTTTGTGATCCGCTGCGTGCAGCAGCCCGGCTCCCTCAGCTTTCTGCAAAACCGCAAGTCCTCCCGCCGGGTGATGGTGGTGGGCGGCGGCTGGGGCGGCGCCCAGGTGATCCGCGATATTCAGGCCGGCCGCAACGGCGATTGTACCCCCGTGCTGGTGGTGGATGACGACCCGGAAAAGAACAACACCAGTATTGGCCGCGTGCCCGTGGTGATGGGCACCGACCTCATTGCCGAGTATGTGAAGCGCTATGCCATCGATGAGATCATCATCGCCATCGCCACTCCCCAATCCGACCTGACGCCCCTGATGCACGCCTGCGTGGAGACCGGCTGCCGCGTGCGCCGCTACACCGTTATGCAGGAGATGACCGGCAGCCAGGGTACCCTGCGCGACGTGAACATCGCCGACCTGCTGGGCCGCGAGGAAAAGCACCTGGATATGTCCGAGGTGGAGGCCGTGATGGCCGGGCGGCGGGTGCTGGTCACCGGCGGCGGCGGCTCCATCGGCTCGGAGATGTGCCGGCAGATCATGGCCTTCGTGCCCGAGAAGCTGGTGCTCTTCGATATCAACGAGAATTATATGTACGACCTGTTCTTCGAGCTGAAGGGCAAATACGGCGAGCTGGTGAAAAACACCGTAGAGCTCCGTGTGGGCTCCATCCGCGACGAGCAGGCGCTGGACCGTGTCTTTGCCGAGTTCAGGCCGGAGATCGTCATCCACGCCGCGGCTCACAAGCACGTCCCCCTCATGGAGGACAGCCCCGAGCAGGCCGTGCAGAACAACGTCTTCGGCACCTACAAGGTAGCGCAATGCGCCGTGAAGCACGGCGTGAAGCGCTTTGTGATGATCTCCACCGACAAGGCCGTGAACCCCACCAATGTGATGGGCGCCTCCAAGCGCATGGCCGAGATCATCGTGGAGGCCATGCAGAAAAAGAGCGAGACCACCCAGTTCACCGCCGTACGCTTCGGCAATGTGCTGGGCTCCAACGGCAGTGTGGTGCCTCTTTTCGAGCGGCAGATCCGCAACGGCGGCCCCGTGACCCTCACCCACCCGGAGATCATCCGCTATTTCATGACCATTCCCGAGGCAGCCAGCCTGGTGCTGCAAGCAGCCTCCATCGCCAAGGGCGGCGAGCTCTTCGTGCTGGACATGGGCGAGCCCGTGAAGATCCGCGAGCTGGCCGAGCGCATGATCCAGCTCTACGCCGATCCGCTGGGCCCCCGGGTGGAGATCGCCTACACCGGCCTGCGCCCCGGCGAAAAGCTCTACGAGGAGCTCCTGCGGGACGAGGAAAACTCCACCGCCACCAGCAAGGATAAGATCTTCATTGCCAAGCCGGAGCAGTTCGACTGGGCCTTCGTTGAGCATATGCTGGCAGAGCTCCAGCGCTGCCTGGACGAGCAGGGCGATGTGCATCAATGTATGCACCAGCTGCTGCCCTCCTACAAAACACCCGAGGAAGTCAACGGCCAGAAGTGATCCCCCCTCAGGCGCTCCCGCCGTACGACTTGTTCATACCGCTGACATCTTATGCCAAAGGCCCGGAAGCATGATGCTTCCGGGCCTTTATGTGCGTTTCCACAAATGAGGCAGCAGGTCATTCTGCGACGGAATAGGAACTCTCTTTTTTCACCGCGATCTTCAACCGCCTTCCATCTCAAATCCGCGTAGCAAGTCAACATCCATTCTGCTCCTGTGCTGCCCTTCATAATGATATGTTCTCATGCCGGAGCCCTTGACTTAAACGCATTAGTAAAAGAAGGAAAGGCACCCTCCACCATCCGCAAGGCATATACCGTTCTTCATGCCTCGTTGAAGCAGGCGGTCATCAACCAGATGCTACTGCACAATCCTGGCAATCATACGATTTTGCCAAAGATGGAGCAGCCGGAAATCCGCTTCTTCACCCTCTCAGAACAAAAACGATTCATCGCCGCCTTGCCGGACAGCACAGCGGGACGAGCCTTGTATTTCATTCTGGGCACAGGCCTCCGTGTGGCAGAACTGTCTGGTTTGCGATGGTCGGATATTCACGGTAGTTTCTTTACCGTTGTGCAGACGATTCGAAGAAACCGCAACTACCAGGAAGACGCAAAGACCCGCACTTTTCTTGAGACAACCGCTCCAAAGACACGTGCGGGACGCCGTACGATACCGCTTTCCTCAAAGATGCAGGAATTGCTTGCCTTGCAGCGACGTATTCAGCTTGAAACACGTCTTGCGAAAGGTCAGCGTTGGAATGCCAATGACCTTGTTTTTTGTTCTGACATCGGAACCCCGTACGAAGGCCGGAATCTAGGCCGTGTCCTCCACCGGACATTGGAACAGGCCGGTTTGGAGCAGATGGGTGTCCATGCGTTGCGACATACGTTTGCCACAAGAGCCATCGAATCCGGCATGGATGTACGCACATTGTCCGAGATTCTGGTCCACACAAAAATCGCTCTGACACTTCAGCTTTACGCCCATTCCAGCATGGAAACGAAAATCAAGGAACTGTCAAAGATGGATGCGTTTCTTTGACACTCATGAAGCACCCCAAAACAGACTCAATTGCGGTATGAATTGCGGTACGTCGCGAAAGGGGGTACCCATTTTGTAGGATTTACAACAGGATCCTTGCAGAAAAGCCCAGGCAAAAAGAAAAAGGACCTGCATTTCTGCAAGTCCTTGCGTGGAGCATACCGGATTCGAACCGGTGACCTCTACAATGCGAACGCCCCTGGAAACCCCTTCGGGGCTTCCGTGGCGGGGGGACGCGAAATTTTTCCTACATTATATGCGCAAAATAACGGAACAACTGTAAATTCATCATTTACACCAACTCAGAACGGATTTTGGCCTCAATTGGGGTCAGAATTGGGGTCAAAAATCCGTGTAAACACAACGACAGCAAAGCTCTTATTCAACGGATTTCATTCATACCTTGCGGCAATGTCCGCAAGGCTTTTTTGCATCATCTCTTTAACATGCTCCGGCCCAACGATCCGCACGTACTTGCCCAAGCCAAACACCCAACCAAAGAACTGTTGGCTAACGGCAACGGGGACGGTCACACGGAAATGATTCTTGTCCTCCGGAACGGCCAGGATATCCTTGCCAAACCTGTCCAGCACAACATTCAGCATACGATTCTGGAATACCATTGTCACCTTCTCAATGTCGCCACCATACATGCTGAAGGTGTACTTCGTGTAGGCAGACATATCAATCTTGTCAAATTCATCCTTGCCTTCACGTTTTACCGGAACCATTAGTCCGTTGCGCTCCACCTTGATTGTCTCCACGGATTCCATACGATCTACACGGAAATGCTTAAACTTACCCTCATGATAAGCCAGAAGGTAGTAGTTATCGTCCGTATAAATCATTGACCAAGGGCTTACCTTATGAAGCAGACGGTTCGCCGATCCGCCGATCCCTTTATGCCGAATCAAGAAAGGAGCTGAAAGAAAAACTAAAGCAGACTCTCCAACAGGTTGAAAACGATGAATACGTTCCTCCACAGCAGTTGACTGTTGGTGTCTGGTTGATGGAATGGCTGAAGGTATACTGCCTGCCGTTCAAAAAGCACTCCACCTGTACGGGTTATGAATCCGCTATTGTCTGGCACTTGATCCCCTACATCGGGAAGCGTCAGTTGCAGGACTTGCGGACTGAACACATCCAGGCAGTCATCAACGCTCTTGTCGCAGAAGGAAAAGCATCTGCCACCGTGCGAAAGGCCCATGCCATCATGCGCATGGCTTGTGAGCAGGCTATCGTTAATGGCCTCCTGGTGCGCAATCCTGCCATGCGGATCATCCTGCCGAAGAAGTCCCAGAAGGAGATTCACTTCTTCACACTGGACGAACAGCGGAAGTTCATTGATTCCCTGCCCGACGATACTTCTGGCAGAGCATTATACTTCATTCTGGGAACTGGCTTACGATTGGCCGAACTCACAGGTTTGCGCTGGTCGGATATCCATGAGGACTACTTCAACGTGGTTCAGACCATCCGACGCAACCGCAATTTTGATGAGAACGACCCACGGCGCACATCACTGCAAGTCAGCACACCGAAGACCAAGGCGGGACGGCGTTCCATCCCTCTGACACCCAAGCTGAAGGAGATACTGGCTATTCAGCGCAAGCACCAGAAGCAACTTCGGGCCAAGGCGGGGAACCGCTGGCAACCTCTTGACCTGGTGTTCACAACGGAAGTCGGGACTCCTTATGAGGGGCGGAATATGACCCGAACCCTGCACCGGATCTTGCGGCAACACGGCATTGAACAACTTGGCGTTCACGCATTGAGACACACTTTTGCAACACGGGCCATTGAATCAGGGATGGACTTGCGCACCCTTTCCGAGATCCTGGGACACGCCAACATATCGTTGACGCTGCAATTGTACGCACACTCTACCGTGGAAACGAAACTCAAAGCCATGAATTGTATGGAAAAATTCCTCTGAGTTTCTTTTACGTTGGGGTCAGAATTGGGGTCAAAACGTTTACATCGTTTACAAAAGTGAATCCTTTTACACCTAAATCCTGCATTTTCACCCCAAAACAAAGAAAAAGGACCTGCATTTCTGCAAGTCCTTGCGTGGAGCATACCGGATTCGAACCGGTGACCTCTACAATGCGAATGTAGCGCGCTACCATTACATTCGCATCCCCTTTAAATTTGGTTGACGATATCTGCCATTTTGCACATTTGTGTGTGCTGCACTTTCAATCTTATAATAGATCTATTCCCAACCAAAGGAGGATAGATCCATGTTAACCAATCGAGTATATTGCCTTTACCGCGTTTCGTTAGAGAAACAAGTTGATCATGTCAGTCAAGACGGTAAAATGATAGCAGATATACCCATGCAGAAAACTGCGTGCCGACAATATTGCGCTGAACGCGGATGGACTGTTGCTGGTGAATTTCAGGAAGCTGGTGTTTCTGGATATAAGAATTCTGCATTCAAAAGAGTGGCTGTGAAAGAAATCATTGCTGCAGCGCATCAACACCTTTTCAACATATTACTTGTCTATACAATTGATCGATTAAGCCGTAGGGATTCTGAGTTGCCCATGTTACTAGAAGAAATGACAGCCTGTGGTATTGCCGTATGGTCAGTTGAGGATGGAGAAATACGCTATAAAACTTCTACCGATCGCCTGATGGCATATTTGTACGGGTGGAAAGCAAATGGTGAAAGCGAACGTATTAGTCAACGCATTTCGACAATCCAACGCCAGATGGTTGCTCGTGGCGAATATCGAGGTGGGACGGTTCCTTATGGATATTGCTTAATTGAAACCGGAAAACAGAATAAGCAAGGAAAAAAGCAACGTGTGCTTTCAGTATACGAGCCAGAAGCGGCAGTTATTCGGATGATTTTTAAGCGAATTGCTACCGAGGGATGCAGTATGTATCAATTGACAAAAGAATTGGCATCCATGCCTGTTCCTGAAGGAGCTCGCGAGATGGCTTGGCGAAGCGCAACTTTGCATGTCATCATTAGAAATCAAATTTATATTGGTCGGCAACGATTTAACAATGAACTGTCATTACCGTATACTCAGCTACAGATTATTGATCCATTAGTTTTCCAACAAGTACAGCAGCTGACTCAACGAAAACGTGAGAATAATAAGAGTTCAAAACTGCAAAAAACGCCTCCTCCGGAATATCATGATATTGTTTTTTGCGGACATTGTGGTTCTCATCTAGTATACAACCACGCGGTTCAACCTCGACAGCATGGACAGCATACTATTCGTTATTTGTATCGTTGCTATAATAAAGAGCGCTTTGTAACACCGTGCGATGGCGCTTGTACATATTCCGCACGTATTGTTGATCAGAACGCACATGAGCACACAGATACGCTAGTGTCTCTATTTTTATCAATTAGCAGAGAAACATTTATCAACAATGCCTTGGAATTTTCGAGGGTTCAATTATTGAGCACAAGAGACACCATTAAACAAAAAATTACGGCATTGGATGCGCAACTTGCAGATGTTCAACAGGGTATTGCTGAAGGACTTCGTTTATTCGGTGTTAGTGCTACATCTTCTCTACAGCTCTTGTTTGAAGATATGCGAGCACAACGCTGTGGATTGGAGCATCAATTGAAAAAGTCAACCGAAATAATGCAGACTGCCTCTTCTATTGCTCGGCAAAAGCAGAATGAGCTAAACGAGGTAGTATTGTTGTGCAAAGCGTGGAAGAGTGCTTCGCATGACGAGAGAAATGCTTTGATACCTCGTTTTTTCTCCAGAATCCACGTCCATAAAGAATATAGAATACTATACGAGATTCGCCCTGAACTACAACAATTTATCGTTATAGATGATGAGAACTCACTTGGCTATTTGCCAAAGAGCACAGGATCTTAACCAATTGGCCTGCGGCCTATATGTTCCTGCGAAATATCTAAAGAAGACATGTAAGTTATTGGCTAGCAAGAAAGACGAACAACTCAAAATAGGTTGTTCGTCTTTGGGCATCTTTCATTTAACACGAAAAATCAAAAATCTTCAAAAACTATCTGGCGCAATTTACTTTCCAGAATATTTTCCAGCGCTTCTGTCCCTATTTGTGGATATTCTTCCAGCGCAATCAGGAGATCATCATCGCAGAGGGGAAGAATTAATCCTCGATCATCATGATATGTATCAGCGCATCTTTTCATAAATCCGTCACTTGAGTCTAGATTACGGCATGCCAGGATGCCAACACGACCGCGTCTGGCACTAAACCGTCCACTTAATTGATCCAATTCCGGATTTGCTACCTCACCTGAGTAGTTTTTGCATTCAACAAAGATAAAACTACAGGTAAGTGATCTATCGTGATTGGGCAATCTAAAAAAGAAGCCTGTCTCTGCCGAATTATTATATGTAATATCAATTCTTTTTCGGCCCTGATGTATTTGCTGTTCTTTCTTGGGATTGGAAAGATTGGGATAAAGAAGCAACTCCAGTATACCAACAATCAGCGTATGATATGCTGACGCGCTATCGTTTCCACACGGTGTCGATTTAAGCTTCTCAGCTAAATATGAACATAGTTCGCATAGATTGATATCGTTACTAAACATTGCTCCATTCATTGGGCGAAGTTTTGATTTGGTCTTATCTCTAAACTGTTTAAATATTTCTGGATGCATCAAAGTAAAGTTTGTCAGGTACGCCTTATCAATCGGCAGTTCATTTTCCTCTATGCTTTTTTTCGTTACATATCGTCTTCCATCCTTTCTTTTTTGTACTAGCGCACTATTCATCTGTAGATGTTCATTTTGAAGGAAATTCAAAACAAAATGCTGTTTATATTCGGTTGGTGTATACTTGTCAGTAAAGCTCACAATTCTTTTGGGAACAAGCAGAATAGGTCGATTCGCAATTACCAATCTTTCTGCATATTTATTCTCCCATAACAACGTTTCCTTGTTCCAAAAATACCCTGTCGGAATGCTGGATGATAATGGAATTCCATGGAGATCACATTGTTCCTTTGTGTATTCAATTAAGTGCCATTTAATTATGTTGGCAGTCATATCAGATACTTTATCTTTATCCACATTAGGAACAAAAATACGGAAGTCTTCAATGTCTTCCATAACACCTGTTAATATAGCCCTACTATCAGACAATGATTTAAAAATCGTTAAAGTGTCCTTTGGTCCCATCCCGTGGCCGCTTGGCTTATCAGCTGACATACCCATGCATATATCATTCGTTTCACCGAGATATGAAAACAGTTCACGAGCCTTAGCAATTTGATCTCCGCGCAATAAAGCTAACAAAAACTCGAAATAGGATCTTATCGTTTCGTGTGCTTTCTCTGCAAAGGGAAATTCACATTTCGCTATATAATAAGGATCCAAAAACAGAGGTGTATCGATATTTGGGTCAATATCGACAAAATCAAGTTCATATTGAGACTTATTTAGATCGAACATTTCGCTAATTTTCATGAGTGCCTCCGTTCAGCATAGTATGATTCATAACCTAATGGTTTTCTGTAACACTATCCACTACCTTGGTAATTCACGATATTTGCATAATGTGCCTTCTTATATTCTTTATCAACAGTGAGAACTGATAGCAAATTATTCTATCAGATGACATAGGTTTTTCTATATCCTCAAGTCGCTTCAATAATGCAGCCAATGAACTAGCCTCAGCGTCAAAATAGTCTCCTTTTTGTGCATGACGGTACATGGCCCATAGCAATCCACGAAAATCATTAATCTGTTCTGCTGTGCATTTTAAAAGCACATCGAATAATCTTTCACTTTCAAACCGTGGAAAAAAGCTATGAGATGAGATGTATTCATCGCGTTTCTCTATGATATCTGAGCAGCATCTGCTTAGATCTTTAGTATCATAAGTAAAAGGAAATGAACTCTTGCCCTCTTTATTGTCTAGAGCTTCAAGGAGTTCTTTTTTGAACTCTTCATACTTCTTCTTTTCTGAGCCTTCTAACTCTTCACCGGCAGATAAGAAAAGAAGTTCTCCGTCTATTTCTTTTGCTTTTCCTTTGATATTCTCTATCATCCTTTCTTTGCAAACAGAATAATCAAGTTCCAGGATTGTATTCAATTGGATTAATCGATGTGCAAGTATCCTGTACCCAAAAAAAGGGAATCCATCTTCTAATAGTAATTTGTCTTCGATATTCTTGATTGCTGTTATCACTTCATGTTCTGTATGAACATGAAAATCATCTATCACAGCAAAGTCAGGATCATTTTTGTATCCATGATGATCATATAGTTCGATTTTTCTATGTTCTTCTATTGCTGCTTGTACTCTTGAATCATCAAACTTCTGCCATCGAATAAAGTCGTAGCAAAAGCGATATAGCGGCACATCTCCAACGGATAAACTAATTGACAGGTTTTCCGTCCCATCCCAGTCTGGGAATACACCAGTCTTAATACGTGTTGAAAATGCAATAATACTATAGAAAATGCCTTCCAAATATTCTTGAGATAATTGTTCCTTTATATTTTCGAATATATCAATTGTTTTCTGGCATGCATAAATGAATGTACGCAGATTTCCACATCTTCGGATACGGAAAATCTTTATGATTTCATTTATGTATTCTTCTGTCGCAAAACAAGAAAGGCTCTTGTTCTCAAAGGATAGAATAATGTTCTTTAATGAGTCGGCATAATTAGGCTGAAAGATGATCGTATCGCCTACTGTTTTCTCTTTTGTTCGCAAATATTCCATAGTCTCCGTGGTATATAGTTTTTTGCGTTCTCCATCTTTATTTGGTTCAGACCACTCATATTCAATAATTGCATCTTCATTTGAAACAATTAAAACCTTCACATCATCTTGCTCGACAAGACTGTTGATATATGCCAGCAATTCAGCAATGGCTATCGAGCTTCTTTCCGCATCCTCTAGAATGATCAATTTATTAGAAAGGTCAACAGACTCATACATTTGTTTTAGTTCTTCATCCGATGACTTCATATCAATTCCAAAGAAGCTACTAGCTCCCCGAAAAAGGGTTCTAACAACATTTTTCCCGGTCTGGAAAACTTCGCTATCTTTTGCAAGCCATTTTGCTCTCAGTTCAAAATATATAGCTTTACTAACCTCTAATACATCATGCATTCCGTAAAGCGAAACAACAACACATCTGCTATCTTTATCTCTTTTCAAGGCTGGAATCAAATGATTCCTTATATAATGACTCTTTCCTGAACCCCATGCTCCTGTAAGCATTATTGCATTATGAGTTCTATCTTTTTCAAGATAATGGATAAGATATCTAGTCAATTTTTCATATGTCATTCAGAATAAACCTCCTGTTTCATCCTGCTTCAAAAAACATACTGCACACCGAACACCTCAAGTATCAATCATACATCCCGAAGTGCTCATTTTCTTTATCAATCGAATCAAACAGTGTGTCCACCAGTTCCATCTGGTGCGCCATCAGATTGCGCCCGCGGATTCTCCTGATACTGGCGATGATCTCCGGATTATTGAGGAGCCAGGCACAGATATCCGGTGGAGGCGTTGCGCGCAGGCTCATATATAGCACATCCATAGCCTTTCGATCCTGAACAGACGGTTGTAAAACTGTGATTAACTTACTATAGATTTCAGCTGTAGGAGCATTGATACCATCTTCAATATATTTCAGGTTTGATGGAGCAAGTCCTATTTGTGTCGCTAGTTGACGGAGGCTCTTTTCTCCGCGACATTGGGCAATTTTTCTCCCCAATTCCTTTTTAGTGGTCTCTATCAGTTTTTTTGTTTTCACAATACTTATCATATTACCATCCTCTTCTTTACCTTAATCAATCCCCATTAAGCCTTTAGACGGAGTAGAAGCATGTTTGAAGGCGTATCGAATAGTCTTTGCTTGTTGTTGTCCTTCCATTGCAACCTTCTGTATGACTTCTTTTGCGTTCTTCAACTGATTAGCAGATATCGTCATTTTTACAGCCGTACCTTGGATGTGTGTATCACCGATTCTCGTTTTTCCGTTTTTACCCACATGCACATATTTTTCCCCAGATGCAATGCAAAAGGATCCCGATAAGTTTGAACACAATTGACTAACGACATACAAACCATAACCTGAGTTGCTCCACTGATCATTGCTCTTATTCTTTTGCGATGGATCAAATGCTTGGGATATACCGGCTTTCACACACGACTGCAATGCTACTTCGTCATCTACGACATATTGTCTATGTATTCTATTCTTTTGCAAACTCTTTAGAATACCTATCCCCTCATCCATAATTGCAATTTCAGCTGTGCCGTCTCTCCAATACTGACCGCACATCCATACTGTATCAGTTTCTGCATGTTCAGGGGTGTTTCGTATGATTTCACGAATGATATAAGCAAGCAACTGGGCTACTTCTTTATTGCCTTGTGACAATATTGATGCCAGTCGCTTAGCTTCGCATTCAATAACATCTCCCAATGCCCAGTAATTCCCTTGTTTTACCGCTTCCTGTTGCAAATAGTTTGTACTAATCTGAGTTATAGGAAGATAGTAGCTATTCCCCTCTGCCTCACCAGGTTCTTTGCCATAGCTTATTGACATGGAGACACTCTTAAAAAATCCCATATGCGCCGCGTAATTAACGGCATTGGTATCCCCTACATGCATGTAGAACGGTATGGTTGGATTCTTTTTACGCAACTCCTTCAGAATGGATACAGTATAAAGCAATCCAAAAGGACGGACCCAGCGCATATTAGCATTTACTGTAACAGGTTCTTGTATTTGCATTTCAGAAACTTCCTTAGCCAGTCGCAGCACCTGATCTGTTTCAAGATCTGGCAGATTAATTTCTAACATTCTTTTAAAGCATCCTCTCTTTTTCCAAAGTCACAATCTGTTCTGTGTTCTATTCTTTAGAACAAGTATATATCGCCCCAGTTTTTTTGTCAATAACCGCTATCTTCTTTCGAATTCAAACCCCCAAAACTCTTGAAAAGCAAAGAAAAACCAGTCATTACTGACTGGTTTATGTGGTGGAGTATAGGGGAGTCGAACCCCTGGCCTCGACAATGCGAATGTCGCGCGCTACCAACTGCGCTAATACCCCTCGCTGTACTATTTAGTTGATTTTTGAGGTTTGCCCCACATTTTGGGGCGGAAGTTACTTCTGGGGTGACAGTAGGAGTACCTCGTTCTACCAACTGTGCTAATGCCCCACAACGCATAGCATTATATCACACCTTTGAGCGGAGTGCAAGCGTTTTTTGCCTGCACTCCGCCGAAGTAACATGGAATCACAGCTGCTTGAGATAAGCGGCAATCTGCTCATCCTGGCAGGCAGGATAGAAGTATTCCGCGAAATGCTCGCCGCTGATGGTTTCCTTCAGGAACTCCTGATCGATGTCATGAAGGATGTCGATCAGGGGGCGGTAGGTGATGGCCTTCACGCCGTCGAGGATCTTTTTGTTGCGCTGCTCGGGAACGACGCGGTCGGCAGGATAGCCGTTGCCGTGGCCGAAGCCGAACAGCTGCTGGAAGAGCATCTCCAGATTGAGCTCGGCGCCCCAGCCAAAGCCCTTGGCAAAGGGCAGGGAGACGCAGTTACCATCATTGATCTGGGCGAACATATAGCCGTCGGAGGGATCGACCAGGTGGCCACAGATCACGCCCGGGAAACTGTTGCACGCCAGCATGGCGCCCTCGCCGGTGCCGCAGCCGGTCACGACGTAGTCGGCAGCGCCGCAGGTCAGCAGCAGAGAGGCCAGCAGACCGCACTTGACATAAGTGAGCTGGCAGGCGTCCTCGGCGGAATACATACCATAGTTGATGACGGTGTGGCCCATGGGTTCCACGACCTTCTTCAGGGAGGCCTCGATCATGGCGTTCTTAGCCGCCTGACTGTTTTCGTTGATCAGGGCGATACGCATGGATATTTCATCCTTTCCTTTACCGGGTGTTTCCCTTATGATAGCACGGATGCGGGGGAAATGCAAATTGTTCCGGGATTAATACGATCCGGGTTTTGTAACAAAGAAATATCTGTGATTGACTTTTTTTTCTTGAAATGGAATAATAGAGACAAGATAAGGAAAAACAGAACAGGAGGATCGGATAATGAAGAAAGCATTGCGGCTTGTTTTGGTTACAATCCTGCTTGTTGGCGTGGTCGCGTCAACGGCGGTTGCTGAAGTATCTTTCTATTGGGGAAAAAACGGAGCAAAGCAGGCTTTTTCGGCTGAATATGGAACGTCGGATGATTCAGGAACGGCAATGGTTTTCTTTATTCATTCTTATGGAAATGCAAAAATACAATTGAAACAGACAAAAGGGTCAGCTAGTGAAATGACATATTCATTGCAGATTCTTGAACCACTTTTCGGCGATGGAGCTGAAGAATGGGGGAAATATGAAATTGAAATTTGCCATGCAGAAACAAAAAAAATAACAACATATCAATGGGACGAAACGTACTTCAATAGTTCCTTTACAGTAAAATTACAGGAAAGTGGAGATTACTATGTCCATGTACGGCCGTATACACAAGCGGAAATGAGAAATTCCACCAATGTAACCAAGATGTTCGGAGCGTGGAATAAATATCCCAAGTGGTGGATTGAAAGCAAGCGCAACTGTACTGTATCAACTACATCGCCTTTCAGCAACCCATCGCCTCCTTCCTCTGGAGGTAACACCACCATCCAGCAGCAACCGAAATACGCTAAGGTCAAGATCGTATACAAGTTGACTAATGGCAGCATCCTCAGAACCGATGAGAAGTCTTTTGCGCCGGGTACGCATTACATCCATAACGAGTACCCTATGGATGATTCCCTTGAGCTGGTTGGTTCGAAGTATCATTGCGTGGAAGTTTATTCGGATGGAACCGTCAGCGACAGCACGGTTGAGTTCATCCTGAAATGGGATGCTCTTGAAAACAAGAATAATCAATCGAATTCATCCAATGATTCGGATAATTCTCATGTGACAGTGGATCCGCCGGTCAGCAACGGAGGATACACCGGTTCGGGGGTTGTACAGATTATCGGCGAGTATTGCCGCATCGATGACCCGGGCGCCAATGTCCGCTCCGGCCCCGGCACGGAATATGAAAAGATCGGCACTGCTCCCAATAATGGATATTATCGGATCGTGAACTACGACCGGGTCAACACCAAAAAGGACTGGTATCAGATCGACCGGGACGGCCTGTATTGCTGGATCTACTCCGATCTTGTTGACCTGAACGGTAACCTGGACGGAACGCAGGATGGCGTCCCCATGGGCATCATCAGTGGAACCACCGGCGGGACTACCGGCGGCGGAACCAGCAGTCCCTGGCCCATCGGCGCGACGGGCTACATTCCGGATAACGGCAACAACATCCGCAGCGGCCCCAGCCGGGATTACAACGTCGTTGCCGTGGCCAACAAAGGTGCGACCTTCGTCATTCTGGACTATATTCTTGACGACACCAGCAGCAAGCCCACCAACAGGGACTGGTATTATGTCGAGTACGCCAGGGATTGCTACGGCTGGATCGCCTCAGGCGTCGTGGATATCGGCTCGTATACCCAGGGCACGATCAATGGCCAGCCGGTATACTGATCTGTTTTGACGGAGAATCCTCTTCGCATCACCCCTTTTCCAATGCTTCTTTCAACAACGCCACGGCGTGCTTTTCCACCCGGGAGACATAGCACGGCAGCTACTGTAAACAATGCCCACTAAGAAATGGCTTCCAAAGTCGGCCATCCCAGCCCAAGGGCTGTGCTGGCTACGCTCGGTCATTGCAAGCAAAGACCTTCGCTAATCGAGCTTTGCTCGATCTCCAACTCACGGAAGCGGAATTTGATGATAATTTGCTTGTCTTCGGTCAGCTCGATCCGTTCAATCAGACTGACCAATAGCTCCCTACTGTTGCAGGCGGAAGCAAGATACTGCTGCACCAGCTCACGTGCCCGGTCTTCTGTGGAGATCGGGCTTTCCTTTTGCGCTTCCAGCTGCTTCAGCTTTTCCTCCAAGGCCGTGCGATCCATTTTCACCCGCTTGTAGATGCGCTCGAAGTCGCTGTCCGATAGCAGGCCGCTGAGCCGATCCATGTACATCTTATCCAGATGGGCGGTGAGGTTCTCGATCTTGCCCTGCAGGGATTGGATCTCCGCTTCTGTGCTATCCACTTTCTTTGCTTCCTCTACCGCCTGGGCGGCAATGGGCTGCAGCCTGTCTGGTCGAAGGAACGCCTGGCACACTTCCTGTACCTTGGCGATCACCGCTTCCGTCACCGTCTGTTCCTTGATGGAGTGGCAGGTGCACACCCCCGCCTTGGTGAACCGCTGGTAGGTACGGCAGACGAAGAACAGCCTTTCCTCCCCGGCGGTGTTGGGGCGATTCATCACCGCCATGGGATAGCCGCACTCGTGGCAGTGGATCAGCCCCTTCAGCAGGAAATCGTAGGTGCGGCTGCGGGTGTGCTTGCGGCTGTTCACCAATAGCTGCACCTTGCGGAAGGTCTCCTCGTCGATCAGCGGCTCATGGGTGTTCTTCACCACCACCCAGCTTTCCGGCGGCTGGGCGTGGCACTTCTTGGACTTGTAGCTGATCTTCACCGTCCGTCCCTGCACCATGTGGCCGATGTAGGTTTCGTTTTTCAGCATTTCGTTGATCCGCTCCGCCGACCATTGGCCGGAGTAGGCTCCCTTGGCACTCAGGGTCAGTCCGGCATAGGTGGCAGGTGTGGGAATGTGCTCCTCGTTCAGCCGGACGGCGATCTGCCGGCAGCTGATGCCCTCCAAGGCCATGGCGAAGATCCGCCGCACCACAGGAGCCACTTCCTCGTCAATGACGATCTTGTTTTTCTCCGTTGGGTGCATCTTGTAGCCGTACATGGGCTTGCCGCCGATAAACTGCCCCTTGCGCTGCTTGTCGCGCTTGACGGACTTGATCTTCTTGGAGATGTCCTTGGCGTACATATCGTTCATGATAGCACGAAAGGGGGTGATGTCGTTGGCGGTGGACTCCACGCCGGTGTCGATGCCGTCCAAGAGGGAAATGTACCGCACCCGCTTCTCGGGAAAGTACCGTTCCATGTAGTGACCGGTCATGATGTAGTCGCGACCCAGACGGGACAGGTCCTTGGTGATGACCATGTTGACCTTCTTGGCTTCGATGTCTCCGATCATCCGCTGGAAGGCCGGACGGTCAAAGCTGGTGCCGCTGAAGCCGTCGTCTATCTAGACTACGAAAATGATACAAGGATTTATGGACCCAGACCGCCCAAAAACCCAATAAAATAAGGACTTTTCGAGGTTT
>SVGJ01000031.1 GCA_015056415.1 Clostridiales bacterium | reverse complement strand
TCCGTCAGCGTGCGCAAGGAGCGCTATTCCCATAAGCTGATCAGCGAAAGCGGCGAGTTTGTGGTGAATCTGGTGGATGAAAAGCTGTGCAAGGCCTGCGATTATTGCGGCGTGAAGAGCGGCAGGGATGTGGATAAGTTCGCCGAAATGAAGCTGGACGCCATGCCCGCCCTGGGCCTGGAGCACGCCCCCGCGGTGGCGCAGGCTCCCGCATACCTGAGCTGCAAGGTGCGCCAGGTGATCGAATTGGGCAGCCACGATATGTTCATCGGCGAGGTGGTAGGCGTGCAGGTGCGGGACGATCTGTTTGACCCGGATGGCTCGCTGCACCTGGAAAGCGCCGGCCTGGTAGCGTACAACCACGGCGTATACCAGCGCACGGTGGACGTACTGGGCTTCTTTGGCTATTCCGTGGCCAGACCTGATGTGCTGGAGCGGCGCATGAGTACCTATCACAAATGACAATACAAAGACCTCCTGCCATAACGGCGGGAGGTCTTTTGCTGCGGCTGCTTCATCAGCGGTGTGCGGCACCGTGTTGATCCCAGTCTTCCTTTAATATGGCGTACAGATCCACGTCCACAAACTTTCCTTTGTTGTAGATGCGGCCCCGGAGCGTCCCTTCCTTTTTCATGCCGCATTTGATCATCACACGGCCGCTGGAGGGGTTGGCCGTGGCGTGCTGGGCCTCGATGCGGTGGAGGGGCAGATGGGTGAAGGCCATGTCGATCAGCGCGCGAAGGGCTTCAGTCATGAGGCCTTTGTTCCACTGCTCCCGGGCCAGGCTGTAGCCCACCTCTACGGTGCTGTTCTCCATATTCATCCACATGAAGCCGATGGTGCCGATCAGTCGGCCTGTCTCCTTCAGCACGATGCCATAGCTGGAGGGCACGCCCTCGCGGTATTGCCGGAGGATGTAGCGCAGGTAGGCACGGCTGTCCGCCAGGGAACGATGGGCGTCCCACAGCACGTGCCGGGCGACCTCCCTGTCGCAGGAATAGTCGTAGATATCCTGGGCGTCCCGCATGGTCATGGGACGCAGGGTCAGGCGGGGCGTATCCAGTACCGGCAGGCGCGAGAAAACGTCGGCCGGGGTGTCATAAACGGGGGGCGACTCGCGCAGGGTCAGCCCGCGGAGAAAGCGTTCAGCCATGCGGTTCGCTCTCCTTTCGTTGGGATTTTTTCAGGGTGTGGGAAGAAAGTTGTAACATCAATCGTTGCTATGGGTGGAAACACCCTGCAGCGCGGCGGCCATCATAACGCCCAGGGCAGTCTTGCCATCGCGGAAGGTACCGTCCATCACCAGCGCCACAGCCTGGGCCAGCGGCATACGGGTCACATCAACGAATTCGTCCTCATCGGGATGGCAATCCCCCTGTGAAAGCCCGGTGGCCAGATAAATGTGGATGCGTTCGTTGCAGAAGCCGGGGGTGGTCTCCAGACAGGTGAGCTTCTGCCAGTTGCGGGCGGTCATGCCGGTTTCTTCGGAAAGCTCACGCTGGGCGCAAAGGAAGGGATCCTCATCCGGGCTGTCCAGCTTGCCGGCGGGGATCTCCAGCGTCAGACGCCCCACGGCGATCCGGTGCTGGCGCACAAGGATGACGTTCCCTTCGTCGTCCAGGGCCACCACGGCGGATGCGCCGGGATGGCAGGCGACCTCACGCAGGGCGGTCTCGCCATTGGGCAGTTCCACCTGCCAGTGTTCCAGGCGGATGATCTTGCCGGGGAAAACGACTTCCTTGCTCAGAAACTTTTCAGTCAGCTTATCGCTCATGATCGGGTCCTCCGTTTTCAGCATTGGTATGCCAAGCTGTTCGACGGGAACACAGGCAAATCCTGCCGGCCGATCAAACTTGCCAAAATGCGGCACGCCTCCTTCATTGACAAAGCGGTACGTCGCGTTATACAATATATATTGAGGGTTTCTTATCAAAAGAGATCTGAAGAGGTAGGAGGGAATCGACCTATGATGAATCTTGCTAAGCTTTCCCGCCGCTTGTCCGCGCTGCTGCTGGCGCTGGTCATGCTGATGACCGGCTTTGCCGTGCCTGCCCTTGCGCAAGCGGATTGGGAGCAGCTGAATATCCGCCTGAGCTGGGTGGACGCCGACGGCAACATGCAGGAGACCTACGCCATGCCTGTTTCCTGGAGCGGGGATCAGTCCTACTGGGCTCAGGTGACGGCGGATGCGCCCCTGTCTGCCTTGACGATCAACGTCAGCCATCCGGATCACGCCTATACGTTTGATCCCGCGGACGGCTCCACCCTGATGAACGTGGTGGACGCAGGCATGGAGATGAATGTGACCAACACCATCACCATCAATGCCTATGATGGCGACGCATTGGCCAACACCTTCAATCTGTACATTTCCACGATGATCGATATGCCGCAGGAGCCTACTCCGGAACCCACGGAGGAGCCCACTCCCGAACCCACGGAGGAGCCTACTCCCGAACCCACGGAGGAGCCTACTCCCGAACCCACGGAGGAGCCTACTCCCGAACCCACGGAGGAGCCCACTCCCGAACCCACCGAGGAGCCTACTCCCGAACCCACGGAGGAGCCCACTCCTGAACCCACCGAGGAGCCCACCCCCGAACCTACGGAGGTACCCACCGAGGTTCCTACTGAAGTCCCCACTGAGGAACCCACCGCTGCTCCCGTGCAGAACGCTGTGGTGACGGTGTATTATCGCAATTACAGCAACGAGGATGTGGCTACGTCCTACACCGCTGAGCTGCCGGATGGCAACTATGTGGTCACCGCCGGGCCTGCTGACCTGCTGCCGGGTTATGTGCTGGATGGCGCCGGCGAGGTGAGCCTGAGCGTTGTGGATGGCGTGGCGACTCCCGGCGAGATCGTATTCTATTACGTATCCGAGGAGAAACCCACCGAGGAGCCGACCGAAGCTCCCACTGCAGCTCCTACTGAGGAGCCGACTGAAGCTCCTACCGAGCAGCCCACTGAAGTACCTACTGAGGTTCCCACCGAACAGCCCACGCAGGTCCCTGTGGATGATCCTACCCAGGCCCCGGCACAGAAGGCTGAGGTCACGGTGTATTTCCGTAACCGTCAGGGCGAAGATGTAGCTACGCCCTTTACTGCTGAATTGGCTGATGGCACCTATGTGGTGAGCGCCACCCCCGCCGACCTGCAGGATGGCTATGTGCTGGACAGCGAGGACTCCCTGACGCTGACGGTTGCCGGCGGCGTGGCAACGCCCGGCGAGGTCGTGTTCTATTATGTTGCGGAGGAGAAGCCTACCGAGGAGCCCACGCAGGCCCCCACCGAGGAACCCACGCCCACGCCTGTGCAGGAAACGCCCATCCCCCAGGGTGAAATGATCAACCGCTTTGGTCTTGTGACCATGAAGCAGACTGCCCTGCGTGAAGGCCCCGGCAAGGATCATGCCGTTGTGCGCCGCCTGGCTAAGGGCACGACTGTCTATATGCTGCGCGAGGAACTGAACGAGAATGGTCAGTCCTGGGTGCGCGTGCTGGTGGATGGCGAGATCTACTTTATCAGCAGCGATTGCATCGAGGCAATGACGCAGGCCGACAGCGACAAGCATATGGCTGATGAGATGTCCACCCCTGTGCCGCCCTTTACGGCGGGTCAGCTGGATAACCTGGATCAGCCCACCGAAGAACCCACCGAACAGCCTACCGAGGTTCCCACCGAGGCGCCTACGGAGGTTCCCACGGAAGTCCCCACCGAGGCTCCTACCCAGGTGCCGGCGATCTATAACGGCTATGCGCTGACCACCGCCAAGGTGGCCATCCGCAGTCAGGTGGCCGGCGGCGATGAAAGCATCATCCGCCCTGCCGAGGCACAGGAGCTGGTGATGGTCACCGGTCAGGAGTTCCATAATGGCAGCACCACCTGGAGCGCCGTGACTGCGCTGGACGGCGTTTCCGGCTATGTTCCGGACGCCAGCCTGCGCCATATCAACGCCGAGGAAGCCCAGTATTACCTTGACCAATGGGACGACGCCCACGCCACCGCCGCGCCCACGCAGGTGCCTGAACAGTATACCGGCTACGCGCTGACCACCCAGACTGTGGCCCTGCGCACGGAGATCAGCACCGCTGACAGCAGCATCCTGCGCCGTATGGAAGCCAGCGAGCTGGTGATGCTCACCGGCCAGAGCTACGAAAACGGCGAAAGCTGGAGCCTGGCCACCACGCTGGACAATGTTTCCGGTTATGTGCCGGACGCCAGCCTGCGCCGCATCAATAACGAGGAAGCGCAGTACTATCTCAACCAGTGGAACGAGGCGCATCCCACCGAGACGCCTACCGCGGCGCCTGCCACGCCCGAACCTGTGAAGATCACCGGTTATGCCTACACCGTGGGCGACGATGTGTACTTCCGCAACCAGGCCAACTCCATGGCCAGCATCATCGACGTGCTCTCCAAGGACGTGGTGGTGTATGTCCGCGACCAGGATTACCAGAGCGGCGAGGCCTGGCACGTGGTGCAGTATATGGGCCAGTGGGGCTACATCCGCGCGGATATGCTGCGCATGATGACCGTGCAGGAGGAGAACGCCTACCTGGACAGCCTGACGTCTCCCGAACCCACCGCCAATGTGACGCCCCAGCCCTATGACCCTGACAGCCTCTCCAGCTATGGCTATGTGTCCGACAGCTCGGTGAACTTCCGCAAGGAAGCCAACACCTCCTCCAGCCGCATCCGCCAGCTGAAGCAGTATGCTTTCTGCCTGGTGCTTGGCACCACGGAGGTGGATGGCGTGACCTGGTACCGCGTCAGCTACGCCGGCCAGGAGGGCTATGTCCACGGCAAGTACTTCAAGCAGATGACTATCTCCGAACTGGAGACCTTCCTGGACAGCGACGAGTATCTGGAGGGCATCACCAACAATACCACGACCGGCAATACCTCGCAGGATTTCACCACGGGCGGGGGCATCGTATCCGCTGAGGATCAGACCGTTGACAAGTGGGTCAACCCCGAAAACGGCCTGCAGGTGAGCTACGAGCCCTTTAACCCCTTTGCCACGGTGGCGCCCGTGGAGACGGTTGAACCCACTGTGACCGTGACCATCCCCACGGAGCCCACGGCGACGCTGGAGCCCATCCCCACCGTGGATGTGACCTACCCCACCGGCAATGACGAGCAGGGTGGCGGCGGCATCCTTGGCTGGGTGATCGCCGTGGTGCTGATCGCCCTGATCGGTGGCGGTGTGTACGCCTACGTGACCTACACCAACAACAAGCGCAAGGCGGCCCAGCGCGCGGCAGCCCGGCGTGCGCAGGCGGCGGCACAGCAGCGCAGCGGCGAGGCACGGCCCTATGCCCGCAGCGCGCAGGCTAATCAGCCCCGCACCGGCACCTATCCCAACCAGGCGGCGCAGCGCCCCATGAGCAGCACGGCCCAGCAGGCACGCAAGCCTGCGCAGCAGCCTGCGCAGCAGCCTGTGCAGAGCGCCTATAGCCGTCCGGCGGCGGATAGCCAGCCCAGGCAGGCGGATTACACGGCCAGCTACCGGAATCCCAACACGGCGGACGTCGCCCGTCCCGCCGGACGCCGCAGCGCCTACCGCGCGCAGCAGGTCCAGCAGAATGGATACACCTCCTCCTACCGCGATCCGCAGGAGAATGGTGATTTCCAGCCGGAGAAGGATAACGGCGATTTTGAGTAAGCATGATAAACCTATTGACGGCGGCTCCTGAGGGGGCCGCTGTTTTTTACCGTTCAGCGCGCAAATACAACCTTTGGCCGCAAAAGGAACACAAATGGACTTTTGTGTGATATGATACACTCGTAACCATGAAGGAGGGAAAAGCCGGATGGAGTTCAAGCTCATCATCGACAGGGACGCGCCGGAGGAAGTGGTGGCCAGGGTGCGCCAGCGCAGCGGATTGACGGATCAGATCGAGGAGCTGGTGCGTAGCTACGCGGGCGAGGATATGCTGCCCGGCTATTCCGAGGATGATATGCGGATGCTGCGGTTCACGGAGATCGAATGCATCATCGTGGAGGGCGGAAAGACCTATGCTGTGGACGGCAAGGGTGTGCAATACCGCTTGAAGCTGCGCCTGTACGAGCTGGAGGAGATGCTGCCTTCATGCTTCATCCGTATCAACAAATCCGCCCTGGCCAACGAAAAGCATCTGGTACGCTTCGTTGCCGGCTTCGGCGGCTCGGTGGACGCGGTGTTCCGCTGCGGCCGGCGGGAGTACGTTTCCAGAAGGTGCTTTGCTGAGATCAAAAGGAGGTTTGACGGACGATGAAAAAATACGTGCTGGAAGCTATGAAACGCGGTATGCTGGCTGCCTGGGGCGGTCCGGTGATCCTGGCGATCATTTATGCGATCCTGGGCGCCAACGGCGTGGTGGAAAGCCTGACGGTGCGGGAAGTGTGCCTGGGCATCATTTCCTTGGAGGCGATGGCATTCATCGTCGCAGGGGTGAGCGTGGTGTATCAGGTGGAGCGTCTGCCGCTGCCCATGGCGATCCTGATCCAGGCGGGCGTGCTGTATCTCGACTATCTGCTGGTATATCTGATGAACGGCTGGCTGAAGAATCAGCTGGCGCCGGTGATGATCTTCACGGTCGTGTTTTTCATTGGCTTTGGATTGATCTGGCTGATCATCTCTCAGATCATCAAGCGGCAGATCAAACAGGTCAACAGCAAGATGCGGGCACAGTAACAGAATAGGAACAGCCGAGCGGCCTTGCTTCCGGATTCAATGGGAGCAAGGCCGCTTTTTTGCTTTCCTGGAGAAATCCGGCATGGAGAAAGATGAGAAAATAAGCAGAAGGTTAACCGGAGGAGGGGATAAAATAAAGAAATTGGAAGCAAAAGACTTACAATAAGAGAAAAAATGACAAAAAATTTAATAAAAAAGTAATAAATGACTTGAAATGTGACAAAAAAAGTTGTATTATATTGGTGCTTCGGGGTGGGTCTGCCCATTTGGAAGCCTATTTGAGTATGCGATCAACAGTGATGCGGCCAAGCGTCACGAAAGGAAAGTCCATGACTGACAAGGAACTGAGCAGGCTTCGCCGGACTGAGCTGCTGGAGCTGCTGATTGCCCAGGGAAAGGAAAACGTCGCGCTGCAGAAAAAGCTGGAAGAGGCTGAGCGGGCTGCGCAAAACCGGGAAATGACCATCCGGGAAGCGGGCAGCATGGCAGACGCTGCTGTGGAGATCAACGATCTGATCGGCACGGCCCAGCGATCGGTGGATCTGTACACGGAGAATGTGTATCGTGTCTGCCGGGAGCAGGAGGCCAGGGCTGAGCAGCTGGTGAGTGAAGCGCAGGCTTATGCCGAGAAGCTGGTGGCGGAAGCGCAGACCAATGCCGGAAAAATGCTGGCCGACGCCGAAGAACGTGTTGATATGCTGATGGACGGCGCAAGGGAAAGCGCGCTGACGATCCTGCACGATGCCCAGGCCGAGGCAAAGCGGATCATCACGGAGGCCGAGTCCCATGCGGCCCGGCTGCAACGCGAAGCCGAACAGGACGCGGCGCTGTGCTGCGGACAGGCTGACTGTGAGGACGAGTACGAGACGGATGCTGTGCCGGAAGGCGAACAGCGGCGTGGTTTCTGGAAGAGGCGAAAGGCATGAGGAAGGAAAAGCAGACTGCTCTGCCCACGGTGGAGCAGCTGGAGAAGGCACTGAGCCAGGCGCGGTATCGCCGGGATTACAGCCGGGTGCTGCGCAGCACGGTGTTCACCCTGATCAGTGTAGCTGCGGTGGCCATTCTGGTGGCCATGCTGTTTATGCCCGTGCTGCAGATCTACGGCTCCTCCATGACGCCCTGCATGGAAGACGGAGATATTGTGGTGACGCTCAAAAGCGGCGAGTTTCAGCGGGGCGAAGTGATCTCCTTCTACTATAATAACAAGATCCTTGTCAAGCGCGTGATCGCCTTTCCGGGCGAATGGGTGAATCTGGACGAAGAGGGCAATGTGTACGTTAACGATCAGCCGGTCGCGGAGCCATACCTGCAGGAGAAGGCCGTTGGCGATGTGAACATCGAGCTGCCCTATCAAGTACCGGATGGCAAGCTCTTCGTGATGGGCGACCACCGGGCGACCTCGGCAGACAGCCGTAACACGGCGGTGGGCTGCGTGAGCGAAGAGCAGATCGTGGGCCGAGTGCTCCTAAGGGTTTGGCCCTTTGAGAGCTTCGGTTGGATCGAGTAAACAGAATTTTGTATTATTACTTATACGCCGCTGGGCGGTGCTGTGGATACAGAGGAGGTGCTAATTGCTGTGAGGGCCCAAATGCACAGGCGCGCTGAACAGTATATTACACAAGCCAAAAAACGCAAAACAAGGGGCCGGATCGTAGCCGGTCTTTCTGTCGTGGTCGCGCTGGCGACCACCTATGCGCTGATGCTTCCCGGTATCACCATGGAGCGTGAAGCACAGTGCGGCCTGGAAGCCCATCAGCACACGCAGGCCTGCTATGTTTCCAGCCTGATCTGCACCGAAGAGGAACGGGCGGCTGTTTCCGCTGAAATGAGGAGCTACGCCTGCGCCTTCCGGCCCCATGAGCATACGGATGAGTGCTACAATGATGAACACGAGCTGGGCTGCGGCCAGACCAATGAATATTTCCACCGTCACGATGAATGGTGCGTGAGCGCGGAAGGAGATCTTCTGTGCACGCTGAAGGAGAAGGTCAAGCCGAATCACACCACAAGCTGCTATGAAGACGTATCCACGCTGATCTGCGAAACGCAGGAAGCGGAAGGCCACCGGCATACTGCGGCCTGCTACGCGCAGCAGGCGGCTCAGGAACCCGGCTGCGGATCGCAGGAAAATGCCGGCCATGTTCATACCGAAGACTGCGCCACCCTGACCCTGATCTGCACCGCGGGGGAAACTGCGGGCCATGCACACACAGAGGCGTGCATGAAGGCGGAACAGACGCTGACCTGTACAGAAGCCGAAACGGCGGCGCATCACCACGGCGAGGAATGCTATCAGGCTGTGGTGGAGAAGACCTGCGGCAAGACCGAGGGCGAGGGCGCTCACGCTCACGACGCTGAATGCTACATGACCGAAACGAAGCTGATCTGCGGCAAGACCGAGGGCGAAGACGCTCATTCCCACGGCGAAGGCTGCTTTGCCGAGGAAACACTGCTGGCCTGCGGCGAGGAGCATGAACACCTGGAAGGCTGCTATTCGACCGACAAGAAGCTGATTTGCACCACGCAGGAGAGCGCCGGGCATATCCATGGCGATGATTGCCGCACGGTGGAGGAAAAGCTGAACTGCGACATGGCCGAAAATGCCGGTCATATTCATGACGAGAGCTGCGATACCATCAGGAACGAACTGGTGTGCACCGCTGCTGAGACGGATGGCCATACCCACAATGACGCTTGCTATACCCTCGGCGAAAGCATCATCTGCGCTCTTGCAGAGGGCGAGGGCGCTCACGCTCATAGCGACGAATGTTATGCTGCCGGGATTGGCTGCGGTATGGCCGAGGGCGAAGGCGCGCATATCCATGACAGTGAATGCTACCCGGTGGAGGATGTGCTGACCTGCGGCCTGGCGGAGGGCGAGGGGAGCCATCAGCATGGCGAAGACTGCTATGTGGTGGAATCCGCGCGTACGTGCAGCCATGACGAGCTTCATGAGCATACCCCCGGCTGCTATGTGACCGACAAGAACGGCAAGCTCTGGGCGGTCTGCGGGCTGGTGGAGCTGGAAACTCATCAGCACAACGAAAAGTGCATAAACGTGGAAACCATGACGGAGGCGGGACACACCCACGGTGACTCCTGCTATGTTCAGGAGCGATCCTGCGCGCTGGAGGAGCATGAGCACACGGACGCCTGCTATCCCGATGCGACGGAAGAGCCCGCGGCTGAGCCTGCCGCTACGCCCAAGCCGGTGAACCTGACTGCGAAAGCCCCGGCCAAGACGACCAATGCCGTACAAAAGACGACTGCCCAGCAGACCGGTGCGCCCGTGACGGCCGCCGACCAGATCGCTACCGAAAGTGATCTTCAGCCGGAAAGCTATCGTTGCGGTCTGAACGAGCATGTCCACGATAATTCCTGCCTGGATGAAAACTGGAATATTGTGTGCGGAATGGACACCCATCAGCACACAGGGGACTGCTGCTATTGCTGCGGTCTGGCGACGCATACCCATTCCACTGGTGTGCAGGGCGGCATCATGCTGCTGGACGTAGCTGCCGATGGCTGCTTCGATGAGGACGGCAATCTGATCTGCACGCTGACAGAGCATACGCACAGCGAGGCTTGCAGCTTGGCTTCCGCCGAAGACGTGGAGATCCTGGAGGAGAACGGCTCTGACAAGTTTGATCTGACGGTACACAAGAGCGATGTATCCTATGTGGGCGACACGGCGGGGCAGGAACTCAGGCTTGAGTTTGCGGCTACCTATACCGTTCCCAAGAGCCTGGCGCAAACCTATACGAAGGAAAAGCCCCTGGTCCTGCCGCTGGAGGGGCTGGATGTCTCCCAGCTGATCCTGGAGGATGGCGCCTTCCGTGACGCGGAGGGTCAGACGGGCATGAAATACCGCTTCGTGGAGACCGAAGACGGCTATGCCATGGAGATCTACTATACGGAAGAGGGCCTGGAGCAGGCAGGCGACCCGATCACCGGCAGCATTGAGTTCAACGCCTGGATCGATACCGACAAGACGGGCAGCGATGGCAGCTATGATGTTCAGGTCGGCGATGAGGAGATCACCGTCAAGCCGACGGATATCATTTATCCTACACCCGGTGAAAGCCTGAACTATGATATCTCAACAGGAAAGACGGGTCAGGTCGACCTGACGAAAAACAAGCTGGCGTATACCATTACCGTGGAAACGACCAAGGGCTTCCCGCAGGTAACGCTCAGTGACGTGCTTACGCTGCCTGACGGTCTCACGGTAACGGGCGGGCCGACCATAACCGGCATGAAACTGGAAAGCTGGGAGCAGAACTACAGCAACTATGTTTTGACGGAGTACAGCGAGTTCCCTGCCCTCGGCGCCGGGACGAATTTCACACTCACGCTCGACGGCGTCACCCTGACGCAGGCGCAGACGAATGCCAAGTATACCATCACGGTGGAATATGATATCAGCGATGTTTCCCCGGATTACACGGGCAATGTGAGCAACAGCGTGACGGCCGAGGCTAAGGACCCCGCCACCGGAGAAACCGTCAGGGACGAAGCCACCGATAATCGAACCGTGAGCAATACGGTTGTTGCGAAGGGTGGCTGGTACGATCAAAGCACAGGCTTGATCACGTGGAGCATCACCCTCAATCCGAACTATAAGGATATTGCCGGCGATATGGTGAGCGACCCGGGCTTCCTGGAGGGCATGGGCCTCACCGGCGAGATCCTCGCTGAGCTGGAGGCCTCGGCTGTGACGGATGAATCCGGCGCGGCGGTGCTGATGGATCAGGCCGCGCTGACGGCTTACCTGGCGGGGAAGAGCATGACGATCTCTCCCGCAGAGAATGTTTCGCTGGTCAAAAAGGACGGGGAATATTACCTCGTCTTTGAGGCTGATGAAAATGGTACGAATACAAATAAGTACGTCATCACTTATCAGACCGATCCCGATGAGACCGTGACGAATACCGCCGTACGGAATACCTATACGTACCTCGACAAGGACACGGGCTCCTCCATTACGGGCGGCGCGGAGACCTATGTTTCCGGCGGCGCGGTGAAAAAAACATATACCAATGCGGCGCAGCAGTCTGGCGCTGACGTGTACAGGATCGACTGGAAGTCGGTCATCACCCTGCCCGATGGCGGCGTTCCCGCGGGTTCGGCCATCGAGGACAATCTTGACAGCCCGACGGTGTGGGTGAACAATGTCAACACGCTGGTCCGCTGGTATACGTACGAGCAGGTACAGGCGCTGTATGATTCCATCAAGGACGCGCCCTGGGCACAGGCGCTGGACTATACGTTCCAGGTGAAGACTGTTGACCAGCAGTACAACTGGGTGGATTTCTCCACCGTTGCGGCTGGTACGAAGCTTTGCGGCTGGCGCATCTGTGTGAACAGCGGCGCGCTGACGCCCTGGACTGAAGGGGATGCGACAGAAGAGCAGAGTCAGATCACCTTTGAATACAGCTCCATGATGGATGCCGGCGTGGTGAACAGCTCCTCGGTTTCGAGCAGGAACGAGATCATCGTTGGCAGCCTGAAGGCCGAGGCGACCTATACCCGCAACTACCTTGTTGCCAAAAAGGACGGCAACGGGCAGATGGGCGACAGCTCAAAGACTGTAACCGTGGATGGCAATACCATCACCTGGGTGGTCGAGGTTTACCTGAATGACGATTACGAACAGGTCGTCATCAAGGATACGCTGCCGCCTGCCATTACGGTGAATGGCTCCGAGGTCGGGCTTGAGCTGGCGCAGATCAGGACCGGCGAATGGACTGGAACGGAATTCAACTATACGGATGATCAGCCGGACACTGCCACCAGAACGGAAGGCGTGGTGCCGATCACTGTTTCTCCCGTGACGCAGAACAACGAAGTGACCGTTACGATCCAGCCTGCCGCCAATTCCTGGGCAGCCGCAGGAAAGACGGTCAAGGTGCAGTTCATCTGCAAGTTGCCGGACAGCGTGTTTGAAAATCTCACGCAGACGGAGGAAGCGCAGACGATCGAGATCGGCAAGTTCACGAATAACGTCAGCGTTTCCGTGAAGAAGGCGGACGCGGACGCAACGGACTATGGCAGCGATGACCAGAGTCAGACGGTCTCGGTCTATATCCCCCCCATGGAAACTGCCGACAAGTTCGGCAAGACAGGTGAATACATCGATTTCCAGTCGGCGGATCAGTCTGATACGGGCAAGCAAAAGACCCATGTGCTGGAATACAGCGTGGATATCAACCGCTTTGCCGAGAATCTGGACGCGAGCGGCAGCACACTGACCGTTCAGGACGTGATGACCCACAGAACGGCTAACTTCATCAATTGGGGAAGCAACTGCTGGGCGCAGCTGATGATGACAGCTACGCTGGACGTCAGCTCGGTGAAGCTGTATTACGCGCAGCGCAACGAAAACGGCGAACTGATCTACAACGAGGATGGCAGCCTGATCCGGGGCGACGAGGTATCCAAGGGACTGTGGCGGATGTCCTACACAGAAGCCGTGAGCGATAAGAATAATCCTGCGTATTCAAACACCGCGCATACGCTGGAATTGAAGGTCCCTGATGACGAAGCCTTTGTGCTGGAATACAACTACAGTATCGAGATCGATACGAAGAATCCCGTGAACCGCTGCACCTGCGGCAGCGCCATTCCTGAGTCGATCCCCCTGAGTGGCGGGGAGAGCGGCTTCTCCAATGTGCTGAAGTACAACAGCACGACGCAGGCCTCTCACAGCACGGATGGCAACGATGTATGGCAGGCCTCCGGCAGCTCGGTGACGATGGATATCGCCATGACCATCTACAAGGTGGATGAGCATAACGAAAGCCAGTTGCTGAGCGGCGCGAAGTTTGCCGTGTATGCGTGGGATGGCGCCGGGTTTGTGGAGACAGGCGCGGAATACACGACGGAGGATGGTTTCTTCCGCCTGCAGAAGGAAGCCCCGGGCGGCTATCAGTACCAGAACAATACCGCGTACTACATGGTGGAGACCCAGGCGCCCTTCGGGTATGAACTTCCCGCGGATCCCGAGCCTTTGTATTTCTACTTCCGTAACGCGGATACGGCTGCGTATCCTGCCTGCGGCCCGGACGGCTTCATGACCAGCGGCGCCTATCTGGATCTGTCCGGCGGCGGAGAAAAGGTGTATATCCCCAATGCCAGGAACTCCACCAGCGTGAACGTCCAAAAGACGTGGAGCCCCAATGACGGCAGCGTAACGATTCCTGGCACAGTAGATATGTATCTGTACCGCTATGCGCTCAACGACGCGCAGTGGAATGCCGTGAACAGCTACGAAGCCCCCGACGGGGAGGGCGGAAATACACAGACGTACACTGCATCCTTGTCATATTTGCGGCAATACACCCGCTGGGATAATACGGGCGCTTCATACACAGAGTATGTTACGCTGAGCGACGAGGAGATCGTGGTACCTGCCGGATATACGCTGATCGTTGACTTCAATACAGGGAATGCCCTGTATGCGACGAAGAGCCTGCTGATGAACGGACAGGATGTGCGCGAACAGATCAGCGGCGAGGAATTGCGGATCGAAAACGTCAGCTCCGACATAGTGCTGGAAGGCATTTCCGATTGGGACGAGAGTTTCTGGAGTAACATTTCGATCACCATGTTGGTGGAGGAGCCTGTCGCTGCAGGCCCTGCCATCAAGAATGTCTACACAGCCGATACCCTGCAGACAGTGCTGGGAAGCACGGCGCTTCAGGCGGCCTTTGATGGATCCTTCTCCCGTGTGATGCACCTGAGCGGCGACAGCTGGAGCGGAGCCTGGACGGATCTTGAGCTGCTGGGCAAGGATGAAAACGGCAACACGCTCCACTACGTTTACTATGTGGAGGAGAAGGCCGTGGAAGGCTGGAGCAGCAGCATCACAGGCGGTGGCAGCGATGAGGGCTATGCCTACAGCGTGACCAACACCTATGACGGAAGCACCCAGACCACGACGAATCTCAGCGTGGCCAAGGTGTGGAAGGATGCTGCCGGCAATGTGCTGACAGATGGCGATGAGGTCAAGGTGCAGCTGTACAGGAAGGTGGCTGGCTCCGATGCGGAGCCTACGCTGTTCATCTATGATGGACACGAAACAACCACCATCAACAGCGCTACCGGCTGGAGATATAATTTCACCGGCTTGCCCCATACGCGTACAACTGCCAGCGGTACCATCACCTATGAGTACACGGTGAAGGAGATCACAACGGGCGATTTCGTGACCACCTACGAAACGGGAAACGACGGCGTTGTGACCATCACCAACAAGCGGCTGGCCGAACAGACGGAGATCCATGTCAGGAAGGATTGGGCAGGGAAGAGCACGACTGCCGTGCGCGTGTACCTGCGCCGCTACCGGCTGCCTTCCTGGAATGTTGATGTGAACGGCGCGCCCACGGTAACGCCGGATGAAACGCACAAGGATACGGCCTACAATGCGGACAACGCGCTGTACGTCATCCTGGACGGTACCACGACAACAGGCGCATTCCGGCACCTGGAGAAGAGCGCGGCGGTGGATGGCACGACGTATCACTACTTCTACTATGTGGAGGAGGATGCGACGGATGCCGCAAACTACACCGTGAGCTACGCCGGCAATGACGGCAGCGCCGGCAACACGGCGGACAACCCCATTGTGGTCACCAACACGGAAAAGACGGCCGATGCAGGCCTTGCCGTGATCAAGGCCTGGAAGAACGCGGATGGCAGCCAGCTGACAGGCGGCATACCGGAAAGCGTGAGCTTCAGGCTGATGCGCGTTGGCTCTGACGGCGCGGAGACACAATATCCGGACGCGGATACCATCTACACCCTCAGCGCGGCAAACGGCTGGCGCCATGAATTCCAGGCGTTGCCGCAGCAGAGCGATGACGGCACGATAACCTATACCTACAAGGCGGTGGAGGATCCCGTACCCGAGGGGTACGCGGCGGCCTATACCAGCAACGGTATTGCGAATGGCGAGATCACCATCACCAACACGGCAACGCAGCTGTCCATCAGCAAGGCGTGGCTGGAGACCGATGGGACAACTGCATGGACGGAGCATCAAGGCACGATCGTTTACCTGCAGCTGATCCGGGACGATACCGCGCTGACAAGGGATGAACTCTTGCGGTACGTGAGCGCGGAGCTCGTAACGGATGCGGGCTGTCTCAAGATCACGGGCGCCGGCGGCATGACGCTGAAGGCGCTGCCCATGGGCTCTTACACCGTGAAGGAGGCCGCATACAGCACAGACGGCGGCACGACCGTCATCATGCTTACCGGTGATGCGGCGCCGGAGTGGAACATCAACGATGACGATAGCTCCACGCTGAGCGCCGGAAGCCTGCAGGGCAGCATCACCGTAAAGAACACCGCCAGAACGCGCCTGACTGTCAACAAAGTATGGAACGGGCTGGAGGAGAACGAAGCCGTACCATACACCGTGTATATGCGGGTGAAGGACGGCGAAGGCAATGCCGTGGACCTGACAGGCTATGTGCCTGCCGGCAGCCTCTATGCCACCGGCGGCGAGACCTGGCTGGTATACACCGGGGCGGGGAGCATCACGCTGAGCGATCTGCCCGCGGGCGCCTACTCGGTGGAGGAGGTGGCCTATCAGGCCGGCGGGGACGCATCGATCACGATGATCACCGCTGAGAGCGAGCCGCCCTTCACCATCGATTGCCCGGCTGATACGGTGACGCTGGGCGCGGCGGAGCTGACGGTGACCAACACCATGCCCGAGGAGCTCCCCATGGGATCGCTGAGGGTGAAAAAGGAATGGGCCAGCGGAACCTCGCAGCGCGAGATCGCGTACGACCTGTATCAATACGCTACGGGAATGAGCGAGCTGAGCACAGGAACGGCGACCTTCCGGATCAGCGTCATGAACGACGCCAACACCGCCACCGGTTATGACACACTGAACGGGTCCCAGACCACGCTGCAGATCATCAACGGCTCCACGATCGTCTGGTCGCCGACATGGGTGGCCCAGGATACATGCTGGACGCTGGATGACCTGAGCGGATCGGTGCTGTATGTCAACGGCGCCGCGAGGGACGTGGGCGCCATTGGCAAGGTGATCACGACAGACAATCCCTGGAAGACGGTCTATACCATCAATGTGGGTACGATCAACGCAGGCGATACGATCGACTGGCGGCTGCCGGCCGGCTCGTGGTTCAACGCGAGCACGACGCCGGAACGCTACTGGACGCACGGCTTTGACGTCACGCCGCCTGCGGGCGTCACGAAGACGGTTTTCGCCAGCGGGACGCTCAATGCCGGGAACAACTGGCAGGCTACCGTTGAGGTGCCCCTGAGGGATGAAAACGGCAACCTCTACACATACGCTGTGAAGGAGACCACCACCGGCTATGTTGTGACCTACAGCAGCAACAATGGCGGTGCGATGACGGGCGAGGCCAACGGCACCCTGACCATCACCAACGATAACCTGCCCGCGCCGATCGATTTCTCCCTCACGGTGGAGAAGCAGTGGGCGGCAGCGGACGGAAGCCCATTGACCAGCGTCGATGTATCCAAGGTGACGTTCGCGCTGAAGCGCGACATGCAGTACAGCTCCGGAAAAGAGCTGGTGGGCGAGTTTGAGCTGACGGCAGCCAATGGCTGGAAGTGCACCTTCAATGACCTGCTGGTGATGGACGAATGGTGCAACCCCTACAGCTATTATGTTGAAGAGGTAAGGGTATACAGCAATGCGGGCGATGTTGTTACCACGTTCAACGCAACCTACTCGCTTGACGGGAACCAATGGCTGGCGACTTCGGATGAAGCAAAGCTGACGGTGGGCGTGCCTCCGTATGATGCGGAGGGGAACACAACGTACACGCCCGGCGATCAGACAATGTATGTGAAGAACACCGTCCAGGGGACCTACGTTTTGCCCGGAACGGGCGGAGCGGGCACACAATGGTATACGGGCGGAGGAGCGATGCTGATCGGCATCGCGCTGATGCTGCTGTATAAAGGGAATAAGCGGAAAAGGAGGGCGGAGGAATAATCGGCTTTCCTGAAAACGCAATGAAGTTACAACACATTCATTCCCAAAGAGGAGAAAGGAAAATCATCATGACTACGATGAAGAAAATGGTTTCCCTGCTGCTGGCGGCTATGATGCTGCTGTGCATGGCCAATGTTGCGATGGCGGAAGAGACTGCCAAGAACGACAGCATTACCATCACCAGCGCCAAAGAGGGCGAGACTTACTCCATCTACAAGCTGTTTGACCTGACCGTCGACAGCGAAACGGCTCCCAAGGCCTATACCTACACCGTGAACAGCGCCTGGGCCGCGTTCTTTGAGGGCGCCGGCAAGGACTATATCACCATTACCAACGGCGCCGTGACGGCAATCTCTGATGCCGAGGATATGGCCGCGGCTGCGGCTGCGTATGCCGAGGAAAACGGCATCCCCACCGCGCAGGCAGACGTTACGGTGGGCGAGGGCGTAACGACCGCCGTCTTCGACGGTCTGGCCAACGGCTACTACCTGATCACCTCCACCCTGGGTACCATTGCAATGACCGAGACCACTCCCGATGCCTCTGATGTCACCATCGGGGAAAAGAACCCCGAGGATACCATTTCCAAGACGGTTCAGGAAGACAGCACCGGCGAATTCGGCGCCAGCAATGACGCCCAGATCGGCGATACTGTCAACTTCAAGTCTGTTGCGACGCTGGTGCCCGGCACCCGTAATGTGGTCATTCACGATACGATGACCGACGGCCTGACGTTCGCTGCCGGCAGCGTGCAGATCGAGGGCCTGACGGCCGGCACGGATTATACCGTGAACGAAGAGCCTACGGATGAGTGCACCTTTGAGATCACGTTTACCGACTCCTATGTGGAGGCCCTGGAGGATTCCGTTGCTCTGACCATCACTTACAGCGCTGTGCTGAATGAAAACGCTGTTGCGAACGGCCCTGTGATCGTTGACCAGACCAACACCACCGAGATCACCTACGGTGACGCGCAGTCCGTGAGCTCCCAGACCACCACCACCACCCATAAGCTTACCGTGAATAAGTATGCCGAGGGCATCGATAACCTGGCTGACGCTGAGTTCCAGATCAAGGTTGGCAATGAGGTTGTCAAGCTGAAGAAGATCGACGATACCAACTATGTGGTGGATCCCGCCGGCACGGTGGAAAGCTTCGTCACGGTCGCTAGCGGCGATATCGTGATCTGGGGTCTGGATTCCGATGAATACACCCTGGTCGAGACGAAGGCTCCCGCCGGCTACAATCCGCTTTCTCAGCCCGTTGAAGTAACGGTCAACGCTGACAACAGCACCGTTGTTGACGTTTTGAACAACACCGGTAACCAGCTGCCCTCCACCGGCGGCATCGGCACCACCATCTTCTATGTGGTGGGCGGCCTGCTGGCCGTGATGGCGGTGATCCTTCTGGTCACCAAGCGCCGCATGGGCGAGAACTAAGCTTTGACGCATCGCCGGGAGGGGGAGACCCCTCCCGGCAGGATCCTGCTGGCCCGCGGTGACGGACTTCATGCCGGGGGACGCATATCTTTCGAGAAAGGAGCGCCCATGAAAAAACGCTGGACCAACCTGCTGCTGATACTGGCTTTGCTCGTGGGCGTGGGCCTGCTGGTCTATCCCACCTTCGCTGATTACTGGAATTCCTTTCACCAGTCGCGCGCCATTGCGAGCTATACGCAAACGGTGGCGACCATTGATAACGAACGCTACGACGAGATGTGGCAGGACGCCTTTGCTTACAACGAGCAGCTGCGCACACGTCCCAACCGTTTTTACCTCAATGAAGAGGAACTGGCCCTGTATAACTCGCTGCTGGACGCTACCGGCCTGGGTATCATGGGCTATATCGAGATCCCCTGTATCGGCGTATCGCTGCCGGTATACCATACGACCTCTGAAGCGGTGCTTCAGGTGGCTGTGGGTCACATCGAGGGCTCATCACTTCCGGTGGGTGGTGAAAGCACGCACAGCGCGCTTTCCGGACACCGGGGATTGCCCTCCGCCACGCTCTTTTCCAACCTGGACAAGGTAGCGATCGGCGATACCTTTGCTTTGAAAATTCTCGATCAGACGCTGACCTATCAGGTCGACCGGATTCTGATCGTTGAGCCCTACGACCTCTCCGGCCTGGAGATCATCGAGGGCCAGGATCTGTGCACCCTGATAACGTGCACGCCTTATGGAATCAATTCCCACCGGTTACTGGTGACGGGCCGCCGCATCGAAACGCCCGAGGAAGAGAAGGTCATCCGTGTGGTGGCTGACGCGGTGCAGATCGAGCCCCTGCTGGTGGCTCCGGTGGTGGCGGCGCCTGTGCTGCTCCTGCTGCTGATCGTGCTGTTGATCACCACCGGCGGCAGAAAGAAAAAACGAAACGAAAGGACAGGTGAGCAGTGATGAAGATATGCATGACGCGGCTTTGCGCGCTGCTGTGCCTGTTGCTGTGTCTGTCCATGCTGCCGGGCATGGCCTGCGCCCAGGTGGAACCTGAACGGGAGGGTAGCCTCACGCTGAGCCTGACCGAGGCGGATAAAGGCCTGGCCGGGGTGGAATTCAGCGTGTATCGGGTGGCCTCTGTCAACGAGGGCGCACAGTTTGACCTGCTGGATGGCCTGGATGCCGGCAGCCTGGATGTGAATCGTCTGGAAAATGCCGAGGACTGGGCCGCGCTGGCGGATGCGCTGGCCGGACAGGTTGCCTCGCCCGATGGAACGGCTGTGACCGATGCAGCCGGCAACGCAAAGCTTTCGGGGCTGCGGACGGGCCTGTACCTGGTGGTGGGCAAAAAAACGGAAATCGATGGCTGGACGTATGCCTTCGCGCCGTTCATGGCTTCCGTTCCGACCAGGAATGGCGATGCGTGGCAGTATGATGCGCATGCTGAGGTGAAGTACCAGCGGACGCCTGTGATCTGTGACGTGCAGGTCCTCAAACTGTGGGAGGACGAGGGATATACCAAGGAACGCCCCGACAGCATACTGGTGGATCTGTATTGCGATGGCGCCAGGGTACAGACGATCGAGCTGAGCGCCGATAACAACTGGAGCTGGGTCTTCACCGGGCTGGAGAGCGCTCACGAGTGGAGCGTGAAGGAGCAGAGGGTTCCTGAGGGTTACAAGGTGGAATACAGTCAGGAAGGCGACACGCTGGTGATCACCAACACACTGACCGGCAAGCCTGATGCGGAGCCCGATATTCCGCAAACGGGACTGACCTGGTGGCCTGTGCCGGTGCTGGCCATTGCCGGTGCGGTGCTGTTTATGATCGGCTGGGCCATGCGCCGGAAAGAGAGAAGCGAGCATGAGCAAGCGTAAGGCAACGGCGCTGATGCGGCTGGGCCTTTTGCTGATGCTGGCGGCTCTGGGCCTGACGGTGTACAATATGCAGCAGGAGCTGCAGGCAGGCAAGAGCTCGGCCGCCGTTATCAGTCAGATGATCGCGCAGCAGGCGGATCAGACGGACGCTCCCACAGGTGAGGGCGTAGCGGAACCAAGCACACCGCCCGTTCAGCATCCGGAAGCAGCGCCGTCTCCCACGCCTGCGCCGCAAGAGCTGCAGATCACCGCGGCGCCGGATTATATCCGCTTCCCGGGAATGGAGATGCCCACGGCGGAGATGAACGGGGAGCGCTACATCGGCAAACTGCAGATTCCGGCATTGGGCCTGACGCTGCCGGTGATGAGCGAATGGAGCTACCCCAGGCTGAAAAAAGCGCCTTGCCGATTCAGCGGCTCCGCCTATACAGGCGATCTGATCGTGATCGCGCACAACTATGCCTCGCATTTCGGCAAGCTGAAGAGCCTGCGCCCGGGCGCGACGGTTTGCTTTACCGACATGGCCGGGAATACGTTCTACTATGCTGTGGCGGAAACGGAGATCCTTAGGCCGGACCAGATCGACGATTTGAAAGGAACGGACTATCCTTTGACGCTGCTTACCTGCACTCTGGGCGGTGAATCCCGTGTGACAGTGCGGTGCGAGAAAACCATGGAGATACCCGCAAAGTAAATAACACCGCCCCCGGCAAAATGCTGCCGGAGGCGGTTTTTGTTATGTCATTGATTGGTGAGGATGTGCATCCCCTCGGGGGTGACGCGCTCCTCCAGGCGGCCGTCGTGGTAGATGTAATCGGTCTGGGGGGCGTCATGTGCCAGGCTAAGCCGGCCTACGGAGACTTCGTAGGCCATCTTGCTGATGACGCTGCCATCCGCCAGCTGCTTCTGATAGGCCCGGCTCTGGAAACGGCCCAGCAGCTGCACCTTGTCGCCCACCTTCAGGTGGGAGGCGAAGCGGGCGGTGCGGCCCCAGGTGATGCAAGGGATGTAATCGCTCTTGCCATAGGCGCGGTTCACGGCCAGCATCAGGTCGGCGATCTCGCGGCCAAAGGGCGTGGTGCGGTAGCTTGGCGGCTTGCACAGCGCGCCGGTAAGCTGCACCTGATTGGGGTTTTCGCCGGTGTCGGTGGGCAGGAGCCGCTGGGCGAAGCCGGTGATCAGCAGCCGGCCTGCACCCTCCACCACCTTGTTGTAGCTGCGCAGCTGGCCCTCCATGGCCAGGGGCGTGCCCACCTCCAGGGGCGTGGCGTCCATCAGCCGTTCGCTGAGGGTGATGGGCAGCAGGTCTTCCGCACCGGAGAGCCGAGGAACGGACAGCGTGGCATAGTAGAATTTTTCGCCGAAGACCTCATGCCCGTAGATGGGTGCCTCGGTAAGGATACCGCTCAAATGCAAGGAGTTTCCCGTTTCTTCCATGTGGATCACCTTTCCTTTTGTCGTTATTCGGCGGCCACGGGGTGCTGCTTGCCCTGCACGTCGATCGTGGTCTCGCCTTCAAGGAGGATCTCTCTGGCAGGGATCATGGTGAAGCCCTGCTCCTGATAGGATTTCAGGATGGTCGGCAGCGCGTCGAGGATATACTTGGAATCGTTGTGAAAAAGGATGATATCGCCCTTTTGCACTTTGCCGGTCGCCCGGCGGATCAGGTCATCCACGCCCTTGTTCTTCCAGTCCAGCGAGTCGACGCTCCACTGCACCACCTCGTACCCCTCGCTGCGGGAAACGGTGACCACCTCGTTGTCGTAGTCGCCGTAGGGCGGTCGGAAGGAGGTGGGACGCTCGCCGGTAAGGGCCTCGATCTTGTCGCTGCAGCCATCCAGCTCCTGAATGATCTGCGCGTTGGAGAGCTTGCTCATTTCGGGGTGCGAATCGGAATGATTGCCGATCTCGTGCCCCCGGGCATGGATCTCCTTCACCAGCTCCGGATATTTCTCCACCCAGATGCCTACCAGGAAGAAGGTCGCCTTGGCATTGTATTCATCCAGCAGATCGAGGATACGCAGCGTCTGATCACCGCCCCAGGACGCGTCGAAGGATACGGTGATCACATCATCCTCACGTTCCACGCAGTATACGGGCAGCTCGCGCTTCACAGCCAGCACAGCGGTGGCCTCATGCTGCAGGGGACCTGCGTAGCATGCGACCAGCAGCGCCAGGGCGCAGCACAGCGCCGTTTGCCGGAGCAACCGCGGGGTGAAAAAGCCGTGCTTTTCCGGCGGGGGCGGTTGGCTCCACGCCAGGGCTCGGCGGTGTTTGGGCTTGAGGGACGTTGGTTGACTCATGGACTGCCACCATCCTTTCAACATTCTATGCATCGGTTTGGCCGGATAGTCGCCGGCTGGCAAAGGTAGTGCTTTTGCGACAAAAGAAGCGTCGGCGGCGCCTGCATCCGGTGGAGACAGCTTATGTGGGCGGGACGGAAGATAGGATTCACGGGCGCGGATAAAGTTTTTTTCACCGGGAACCAAACGGACGCCCCGGGGGTCTAACAGGTGACTGCAGTTCAAGAACAAGAAGGAGCTATCAGCGTGAACAATGAAGCCTTTACCAGCGCCATCCTGGGCATGTCGGACACGCTATACCGTGTGGCTGCCACCCAGCTGCGCCAGCGGGCCGATCAGGAGGACGCCGTGCAGGAATGCCTGCGCCGGGCCTGGGAGAAGCGGCATCGCCTGCGGGAGGATCGCTATGTACAGACCTGGGTGATCCGTATCCTGCTGAACGAATGCCACAGGCTGCAGCGGCGCATGGCGCGGACGACACCGGCAGAGGACGTTCCGGCTGTTCACCGGGATGATGGCAGCGGGCTGAAGGACGCGTTGTGCCGGCTGGAGGAGCGCTACCGGGCGCCGATCCTTTTGCACTATGTTGAGGGCTACGATATTGCGGAAACGGCGGCCATGCTGCGTATTCCCCAGGGGACGGTGAAGTCGCGACTGGCGCGGGGACGAAAGGCGCTGAAAGCATTACTGGATGAGGAGGTGTTTGAAGGATGAAGAACGCAGAGGATTTCCGCAGAAGCATCGGCACAGCGGACGAGGCCTTTGTCTGCGGCATCCGTCAAACGCTGATGGATTTGGAACGTGAGGAGGAACAGCCTGTGAAAAGAAAAATCAGCCTGGGTCTGGTGCTTGCTGCGGTCGTTATTCTGCTGACGGTCACAGCCTTCGCGGCGACGCAGTGGGGGATACTGGATTTCATCAGGGATCAGGGGAGAGAGCCGGCTGTGTATAAGCTGGTGACGGAGATCCCCCAACAGGAAGGCTATTCGCGATGGGTCGATGTGGACGTGGAAGAGGCGCTGATCGACGGCGACAAGGCATACCTGACCATGACCATTCATCCGAAAATGGAGAAAACCATGATGGTTCCCATGGTGGAGGATGTCAACGCTCCTGAAAGCATGGCGATGCTGAGCGGTGTCGTTTGCGACGGCGGGACAACGATCATGACATTTGCGGAGAGTAAGGGATTCGAACGTGTGATGGGCGTGACAATGGAGAAGGGAGAGGTTTTCGGGGAACTGACCAATGCTGCGTATGAGAGTCTGGAGAATGGAGCGCTGCGTTGTGTGATGGAATACAACTATGCAGGAAAGACAGACTTTCCGGAGCAGAGGGTGTATTGTTTCCAGAACTTTCTCGTGCGGGACTACAAGGAAGTTAGCAGCAAGCCGGATCCTGTCCGCGTAAACGATGAGGAATGGTTCCAGATGGAACTGGAGATCCCGGTGAACATCTGCCAGGAAACCCGAAGAAGCCGGGCGGAAGACATCCATGATATCGCCGGGTACAAGGGCGTCATTGAGCACATTGCCATGACGCCCATGCAGGACGGCGGTGTGCAGTTCACGATGCTGGTGAACTTGAATGACGCGGAGAAGAGAGAGATGTATTTCCCTACCGCCGCACTGATGGATGAAAACGGTCAGCAGCTGTACTGGCTCAACGGCAGGGCGTATAATATGGGCATCAGCAACAAGTACCTTTGGGAGTCCGCGATCCCGGCCGAGTACGCTCGGGCGGCTCTGGCGGACAACGTGATCATTCAGGTGTATGGCTTGGGTGAACCGATCACCGTCTATGATACATACACCTACACCCTGGAATAAACAAAAAGGAGCGCCCTTCCAAGCCGCGGAAGGGCGCTCAAACTAATATGTGCCGTTGTGTGAAGGGGGGATTACTTTCGGGGCGCCAGCACGCCGCCTACGTCGAAGTGGCGGGTCTCGCCCTCAAAGCCGGAGAAGGAGAAATCGTTGCCCAGACGGCGCAGCTCGCAGCGGATCTGCTGGCCGGGGAGGATCTCCATGTTGTAGTTCACATCGAACCGGGAGAGGCAATGCTCCTTCATGGTCTCGATACCCAGGGCGTTGCAGCACCAGTCCATGTATTTGGTGTTGTTTACGTGGCCGTTGATATCCAGGTCGGTATATACGGGGATGTGCAGGCCCGTCTCCAGTGTGCCGGAGACCTCTGCCACCGTGGCGGGCAGGCCCAGGGGAGCCAGCAGGTCGCTGTTGTCGGGCATGAGGGCGGTGGCCAGGTCGGGCTTGGCCATTTTGCGGGTGTTCACGTCAAAGAGCACCCACAGGCTGCCGGCACGGCCGATCTCCTCGCCGTGCTCGTCGCGGAAGATGAAATAGCGTGGGAAGAACCAGCGGCGCACGGGCATGGGGAAGGTCTCGATGGAAACGACGTCCGTGATCTTCGGGTAACGGTCCATGACCACCTCCACACGGGTCAGCACCCACACAACGCCCTTTTGCAGAAGCACGTCGCGTCCTACGCCGATCAGCGTGCCGTGGATGCCGGCCATTTCCTGCATCACTTCCAGGATGGCGCTGGGCTTCCACTGGCCGGTGAGGTCACAATCCTTGGTAAGGATACGCAGATCTTCACGATAAATTTTCATCATGGATCAATCAGCCTTTCGGTATATGGGGATAAGAATAGGGAGCATCTTCAGTAATTGGGCCAGATAACCGATGGGTACGAACTCGTTATCGCGTACCATGGAAAGGATCTCGGCGGGGGAGGCGTACTTCAGCTCCGAGACCTCGCCGGGCTGGGGCGTCAGTTGGGAAAGGTCGGCTTCCTGGCAGAAGAGATATACGTGGTGCAGCCCTCTCTCTCCAAGGAACTCAAAGATCTTGCCGCCGTGATCGAAGCTGGGGGTAAAGCCTGTTTCTTCCTGGGTTTCACGGATGGCGGCGGCGTCGGGCTCCTCACCGGACTGCACGGCGCCGCCGGCGCTTTCGCACCAGTAGCCGGGCCAGTTGGGCTTGGAGGGATCGCGCTGCTGGATCAGAAGCTCGCCCCGGTGGTTGACGATCCACACATCCACCACAGCCCAGTACAGCCCCTGGGGAGCCTCCTCGCCCCGGCGGATGGTCATGCCGGCAGGCTGGCCTTTGGCGTCGAACAGGTCAAGCATTTCTTCCACAAATATCACCTCGATGGGGATTATTATAGCGCGGCGGGATGGAAAAAACAAGGTTGAATTGTGGAGGGTGACATGATCGGCAGGACAAATGAATAAAAAAAGAGACAGGCAAATAGACGCCTGTCTTCTCTTGAAAGAAAACGGGTTGGAGCGTTACTTCTGAGAAGCGGTCAGCTCGTCGATGCACTTCTGGCACACGAGCTTGCCCTTGTAGGGCACAACGTCGCGGGCATCGTTGCAGAAAACGCAGCTGGGATGGTATTTCTTGAGGATGATCTCATCGCCGTTGACGGAAATCTCGAGAAGATCCTTCACGCCGATATCCATGGTTCTACGAAGTTCGATAGGCAGCACAACGCGGCCCAGGGTATCCAATTGGCGAACAACACCTGTGGATTTCATGGGGGTGATATCCTCCTTTGGAGTGATTAATCGATATTTGTAACCATCGGTTATCATTTTATAGGCAATAGTAATTCTTGTCAAGAGCAATTTGGATATATTTGCAAAGAAATTTGGTGATGATTGGGTGAACAAAATTTGGGCATTTTTGGTTATGACATGCTGTATGATTTTAATGCTTTCAGACGTGGAAACGGCCGCGGCGGAGATGCTGCAAAGCGGTTCGGAGGCAGTGGAGCTGATGCTGACGCTGCTGGGCTCTATGGTGCTGTGGAGCGGGCTGATGGAGATCCTTTCCGCGACGGGGGATGTGGCAAGGCTGGGGCTGGGGCTGCGGCGTTTTCTTGCGCCGATGTTCGCCGGGATCGATGACGAAAAAAGCTGGTCAGCCATGAGCATGAACATGGCCGCCAATGTGTTCGGGCTGGGCAACGCGGCCACGCCGGCGGGGATCCGGGCGGCGCAGCTGCTGGCAAAGCAGGGCGAGGCGGGAGCGCGGGCGCTGGCCATGCTGCTGGTGCTGAACAACGCCGGGCTGCAGCTGATGCCCACCACGGTGATCACCCTGCGCAGCGCGGCGGGAGCGGCTGAACCGACGGACGTGTGGCTTCCGGCGCTGATCGTATCGCTGACGGCGACGGTGTGCGGCTGCGCGCTGATGCGGCTGGTGAACCGGGGAGGCGGGCGGCATGGGTGAGAAGCTGATCCTGGTGGCAACAGGGGTCATTGTGCTCAGAGGGATGCTGAAAGGCGTGGATGTATACGATGCCTTCAGGGCGGGCGGCAGGCAGGGAATGGATTCCGGCCTGTCGCTGCTGCCGGCCCTGTGCGCCATGACTCTGATGCTGGCGCTGGTGAATGCCTCGGGCCTGAAGGATGTACTGGCTGGGGCGCTGGCGCCGGTCATGCGGCTGATAAACCTGCCGGAGGAGGTGACGCCCATCCTGCTCTTGCGGCCGTTGAGCGGTTCGGGCAGTCTCACGGCCCTGCAGCAGATATTCCGGCAATGCGGTGTGGACAGCCGTGCGGGGCGTGTGGCCTCGGTGCTGGTGGGATCCTCCGAAACGATCTTCTACACGATGACGGTGTATCTGGGCGCGACGGACATCCGCAAGCTGCCCTGGGCGCTCCCGGTGTCATTGGTATCCTATCTGGTGGGCGCGGCGGTGTGCGGGGCGATCGTGCAATAACTCTTGCGGTAAAGGATATTCTCATGTATAATAGGATAAATGCTATTGCAAGGAGTACATCTGTATGCAGAGGATCAATGGTGACAGCAGAGATGTGGCCCGTGCCGCGGTGATGCTGGCCATGACTGCCACCCGCGAGGACGAAACTGCCATGAAGGCCGATCTGGCCCGGACGGGGATCGAGGCGGCGGCGGTGGACTACGGCGGAGAGTTCGTGACCTCCGTGATGAAGATGGTGGAGCGTGCCGTTGTGGCCGCCAAGCGGGAGAATATCATCAGCGATACCTCCCACGAGGAGGGCGTGGTGGCCGGCGCTGCCCGCGAGGCGTTGAGCCAGGTCAGCACCAAGGCGCTGGGCCTGAATGTGGGCGGCAAGATCGGCGTGGCCCGCTGCGGCGAGCATGTGGCGGTGGCGGTGTTCTTCGCCATTGGCCTGGTGCATCTGAATGAGGTCTGCATCGGTATGGGTCACCGCACCATTGCGAACAGAGGATAAGGAGGCAAGCATATGCCCTTGAATATTGCCATGGACGGCCCTGTGGGGGCCGGCAAATCCAGCATCGCGGCAGAGGTCGCGCGTCGGCTGGGGATTCTGCACCTCGACACGGGCGCCATGTATCGCGCTGTGGGCCGCACGGCGCTGGAGCGAGGCGTTGACGTCAGGGATGAAGCGGCGGCTACTGCGCTTTGCTGCGAGCTGGACATCACTGTCAGCCACGAGGCGGACGGCCAGCACACCTATGTGAACGGCGAGGACGTGACCGGCCTGATCCGCACCCCCGAGGTGAGCATGGCTGCCTCCACGGTGGCCAAGTACCTGGGCGTGCGCCAAGCCATGGTAGCTCTTCAGCAGAAGCTCGCTGCCCAAACGCCTATGCTGGTGGATGGCCGTGACATCTGCGTCCGCGTGCTGCCCAACGCGACCGTGAAGATCTACCTGACTGCCTCCGCTGAGGAGCGCGCCCGCCGCCGCTGGCTGGAGATGAATCAGAAGGGTGCGCCCGATACCTACGAGCAGGTGCTGGAGGATCTGAAAAAGCGTGACGCCCAGGACATGAACCGTGAGGTGGATCCCCTGCGCCCCACCGAGGATGCGGTGATCGTCGATTCCACGGAGATGAATTTTGAGCAGGTGGTGGAGAACATCCTCGCCATCGTGAAGGAGAAAACGGCATGAGCGAAGCGCAAAAGCCACAGCGGAAAAGATCGGGTATGTATGCCTTTCTGCGCGGTCTGGGCGATGTGGTGTTCCATACCGTGCTGCCGGTGAAGTATCATAACGCTGAGCGGATCCAGGGCGAGGGGCCCTTCATTATCATCGGCAATCATCAGTGCTGGATCGATCCTGTGGTGATGGCTGTGCCCATGCGCAAGCGGCAGATCAGCCTGCTGGCGAAGAAGGAAGTCGGCGCCGGCGGCAAGCTGACGAAGCTCATGCGCAATATGCACGTGGTGCTGGTCAACCGTGGCAATACCGACATGGAGGCCATGCGCGCCTGCATGAAGGTGGTGCGCGACGGCCATGTGCTGGGCATTTTTCCTGAGGGCACCCGCTATCACAAGGGCGTGATGGAGGAGCTGGAAAGCGGCGTCGCCATGATCGCCCTGCGCGCCGGCGTGCCGCTGTACCCCATGCTGATCCCAACAAAGATGAAGCTCTTCCGCCGCAACGATTGCTATGTGGGCGAGCCTATCCCGCTGGACGATCTGCGGGAAAAAGGTATCAACAAGGAGACCTGCGCGGAGCTCCTGCAGCGGATCACTGCCACCTATGCAGACCTGCTGAAAGCCGCAGAAGAAAAATGATTGGTTTCTGATAAAGTTTTTGGACATTTTTTTCAAACCTTGCAGGAATCGAAGGATTTGCGGAGAACATAGTAAAATC
>SVGJ01000030.1 GCA_015056415.1 Clostridiales bacterium | reverse complement strand
CCGGCCACGTCGTTGGTCTTGGTGGAGACTTCCTTCACCAGCTGAGCGCCCATGTTCTCAAAGGGATCTTCCAGCTCAATCTCCTTGGCGATGGTCACGCCGTCGTTGGTGATGAGGGGAGCGCCGTACTTCTTGTCCAGCACGACGTTGCGGCCCTTGGGGCCCAGGGTGATCTTGACGGTATCAGCCAGAGCGTTGACGCCCTTTTCCAGGCTGCGGCGAGCCTGCTCGCCAAACTGAATCTGCTTAGCCATAATTGATTAGCTCCTTTTCGATAATGGGGAAATTTACTCCACCACAGCGAGGATATCGCTCTGGCGGACGATGATCAGCTCTTCGCCGTCCACCTTCACCTCGGTGCCGGCATACTTGGAATAGATGACCTTCTGGCCAACTTCCACCTGCATGGCGATCTCCTTGCCGTCCACCATGCCGCCGGGGCCAACGGCCAGCACCTTGGCCATCTGGGGCTTCTCCTGGGCAGCGGTGGTGAGGATCAGACCGGACTTGGTGGTCTCCTCGGCTTCAACATTCTTGATGACAACGCGGTCACCCAAAGGCTTCACGGTCATGATTTCAATTCCTCCTGACTTCTGATTGGGGGATGTTAGCACTCGAAGTGGAAGAGTGCTAAACCGTACTTTGCTAATATACGCTATTTAAGGAAGATTAGCAACTGTGAAGGGTGGAAAAAACGGGGAAAATCATGGAAAAACTGTTGAATAGGTGCAAATATCTCCCGAATGCTTGCAATTTTGAAAATTCCGCGTTTCGTGGTACAATACCTCCATAAGGAGGCTGAACCATGCCATTTGCCGATTTGCTCCTGCGCTGGTACGATGAGCACGCCCGCGCGCTGCCCTGGCGGGGGATCCACAACCCTTACCACACCTGGGTTTCCGAGACGATGCTCCAGCAGACCCGTGTGGAGACCGTGCTTTCGTATTACCAGCGGTTTATTGATCGATTCCCCACGGTGGAAGCCCTTGCCGCCGCGCCGGAGGATGAGGTGCTGAAGCTGTGGGAGGGCCTGGGCTACTACCGCCGCGCCCGCAACCTGCACAAAGGTGCGCAGCAGGTGGTGCGGGAATTTGGCGGCGTGATCCCCGCTGATGTGAAGGAACTGATGAAGATCAGCGGCATCGGCGAGTATACCGCCGGGGCCATCGCCAGCATCGCCTTTGACCAGGCTGTTCCCGCGGTGGACGGCAATGTGATCCGCGTGGTGAGCCGGGTGCGGGGTATCCGGGAAAATGTGGGCGTCCCCTCGGTGAAACGCCGCATCGCGCAGGAAGCCGGCTTGCTGGTTTCGCGGGATCGCCCGGGCGATTTCAACCAGGCCATGATGGACCTGGGCGCCACCGTCTGCGTGCCGGGAACGCCCAGCTGCGAGCGATGCCCTGTGGCGGAGCTCTGCGACGCCTGTCGCGCCGGCGACCCGGAGGACATTCCCGAGCTGCCCCGGAAGAATCCGCCCAGGGCGATCGACTACGACCTGTGCCTGATCTTCAACGGCGACCGTGTTTTAATGCGCCAGCGTACAGAAACTATGCTGCAGGGGCTGTGGGTATTCCCCATGGTGGAGGAGCATCACACGCTGAAGCAGCTGCCGCCGCTGGTGAAGCGCCGCCTCGGTCTGCGGGTGACGGATGTGCAGCCAGCAGGCGAAGCAAAGCACATTTTTACCCATCAGGTGTGGCAGATGAGGCTCCACACTATGCAGACTGCGGCGGAGGCCCCGGCAGGGTGGCGATTCGTGACACTGGAGGAGATGGACGGACTGACCATTCCCACCGCGGTGAAAAAAGCCGTGGCGGTGGTTCGGGACCGGATCAAATGAAAGGCGATAGATGCCGGATTACATCAGGAGGTTCAGGATGAAGGTACTGTTTGATCTGTTCAGAGCGTTTTTCACCATCGGCGCGCTGACCTTTGGCGGGGGCTATGCGATGCTGCCCATGCTGGAGCGGGAAATCGTTGTCAAGCGCAAGTGGTGCACCCAGGAGGATCTTCTCAACTATTTTGCCATTGGCCAGTGTACACCCGGTATCATCGCGGTGAATACGGCCACCTTTGTGGGTCATAAGGTCAAGGGCGCCTGGGGCAGCATGATTGCGACCCTGGGCGTGATAGCGCCCTCTATTGTGATCATTACCCTGATTGCCATGGTGCTGGAGAACTTCATGGACATCGACTGGGTACAGCATGCGTTTGCGGGCATCCGTGTGGCGGTGTGCGCGCTGATCACCGCCTCTGTGGTGAAGCTGTTCAAATCCAATGTGAAGAAGGGCTGGCATATCGCCCTGGCTGTTGTGGCCTTTGCGGTGGTGGCGTTTGCAAAGCTTTCTCCTGTGTATGTGGTCATCGCCTGCGTAGTGCTGAGCTTCATCTTTGGCAAGAAGGAGGCGAAGGTGTAATGGAATGGCTGACGATGTGCGCTGAGTTCCTCAAGACGGGCTTGTTTGCTGTGGGCGGCGGCCTGGCGACCCTTCCCTTCCTGACCCAGATCCAGGAAAAGTATGGCTGGTTTACCGCGGAGGAGCTGGCCAATATGATCGCCGTGGGTGAGTCCACCCCCGGCCCCATCGGCGTGAACATGGCTACCTACGTGGGCTTTTCCTCCTATGGCGTCCTGGGCGGATTGCTGGCCACGTTCAGCCTGGTGCTTCCCTCGCTGATCGTGATCATGGTGATCGCCCGGGCGATGGACAAATACCAGAAGAACCCTATGGTGCAGAATATGTTTGCCTTTATGCGACCCGCAGTGGCAGGCCTGATCGCGGCGGCGGGTTATTCGGTGCTGAAGATCGCGCTGTTCCACCCGGCCGATACCTTCTGGGCCTCTGTCAGCTGGATCGCCGTGGCGTTCTATGCGGTGCTGGTGGCGTTGCTCCACTTAAAGCCGCTGAAGAAGCTGCATCCTGTTGTGTTAATAGCGGCGGGCGCTGTGATAGGCGTCCTTCTGAAAATGTGATACATGCATGTGAAAGCCCCTCTGTCTTGCTGACAGAGGGGCTTTTGTGACGGGTGAGCGGTGCGCCGTTATTCGCCGCACAGGGCGCAGAATTTGTCGATCTCGGCCTTGATGATCTCCAGGCTGGAGCGCCAGAAATCGGCGCTGCGCACGTCGATGCCAACGCTCTGGGCCACCTCGGCCACGGGGGCGGAGCCGCAGAAGCGCAGCAGCTGGTTGTAGGCGGGCACAAACGAGCTGCCCTTTTGCAGGTACTGGGCGAACACGCCCTTGCCAAACAATTCGCCAAAGGCATAGGGGAAGTTGTAGAAGTTCAGGCCGGAGGAGTAGTAGTGGCTCTTGCAGGCCCACATATAGGGGTGACGGACAGCCGGGTCAAGACCCTCGCCGTAGGTGGCGTCCTGGGCGCGGAGCATGGCGTCCTTCAGCTCATCCACGGTCATGGAATGATCGGCGCGGGTGTCGATGACCTCTGTCTCGAACAGGTAGCGGCTGAGGATGTCCACGATGGTCTGGGTGGATTCCATCAGTGTGGCGTCCAGCAGGGTGAGCTGCTCCTCGGGGGTGGCGGTCTTGAGTACCTCATGGGCGAGGATGGTCTCGTTGAAGATGGAGGCGGTTTCCGCCAGGGGCATGGGGGTGTTGGTCATGGCGTAGGGCAGCCCGGCCAGGCAACGGTTGTGCCAGGCGTGGCCCAGCTCGTGTGCCATGGTGCTCACATCGGAGAAGCTGCCCTGGAAGTTGGTCATTACCAGGCTGCGGTCGGCATAGTGGACGCCGGCACAGAAGGCGCCGCCGCTCTTGCCCTCGCGGGGGTAGATGTCGATCCACTTTTCGGCGAAGGCGTTATCCACAAAGGCGGCCATTTCCGGGTTGAATTTGCCCAGCTCCGCCATGAGCTTCCCGCGGCACTCCTCGATGGTGAAGGTGCGGCTGGCGCTGCCCACAGGGGCGAAAAGGTCATAGAAGGGCAAGCCACTATTGTGGCCCAGCAGCTTTGCCTTGGCCCTCAGGTAGCGGCGGAAGTGGGGCAGATACTCCTTCATTGCGGAGATCATGGCCTCCAGCGTGGCGCGGTCCATGCGGTTCTGATCCAGGGTCATGTCCAGCACGGAATCGTAGCCCTTGGCCTTGGCCATGGTGCGGGCTTCCATTTTGATGGCGTTCAGGCAGCTGGCCATGGGCAGCTCCATCTTGGCGTAGGAAGCGATCTCCGCCTCATAGGCGTCCTTGCGGACGGCTGCGTCGGCGTCGTAGGCCATGCCGCGCACGGCGGACAGGGGCAGGGACTGACCGCGGTAGCCCACGGTGTGGGTGGAGTCCAGCTTATCCCGCAGCTGGCTGAAGGCGCTGCCGCCGGAGAGCTGCATCTGCAGCATCCAGGGTTCCAGCTCGGGGGCGATGGTGTGCCGGCAGGACTGTACCATTTCCCGCAGAACGAAGGCGATGGTCTGCAGCCTGGGGGAGGCGGCGATCAGCGCGTCCAGGTTTTCCACACGGCCCACATAGCGGGTGATGTTGGAATCCACCAGGCTGGCCTCGTTCATGATGAGGCTGAACTTGTCGCTGTACATATCGGCGGTGGCGTTGCCCGCATCCACAGCGATGGTCAGGAAGATGAAGCTGCCCACCTTATCGGAAAGGGCATTCAGCTCCTCGATGCTGTCGGCCAGCTTTTCCAGCCGTGCCTGGTCGGTGAGGGAAGCGTCGTCCAGGATGGCCTGCTGGGCGCGGATCATTTCCGGCAGGCGGGCCAGGTCGGCGAGGAAGCGCTCGTCCTCAAAGCTTTCATACAGGTAGGAAAGATCCCATTTGCCGTCCATAGTTTATTCCTCCAGATCAAGGTGATCGATCAGCCTGTAGCCCAGGGTTTCCACGTTGCGCCTGCCGGTCTCCCACAGGGAGAGATCGGCAAGGAGCGCGGGTTCATGAGCGTCCACGCCGAGGATCACCGTATTATCGTGTTTTTTCGCATACGCCCAGAAGGGCTGGGAGGGGTAACCGCGGGAAAATCCCCGCAGCTGAGTATCCAACCCCGCCAGGTTGTATTCGATGGGCATACGCATTTCATTGGCTGCCTGGCAGATCATGTCCGCGGCCTGTTCGCAGGCGTGGTTGAACTCATTGGGGCGGCGGTGGCGCATGAACAGGTCAGGGTGCGCAATGTAGCGGAAAAGCCCGGTGCGCATGGCCCTGACAGCGTTTTCAGCATAACGGAGGACGCCCTCGTCGGTCTGGCATTCGGGACCGATGTAGGGATTCTCTTCCTCGCTGTCGTTATAATGCGCACCGAGGATGAAATACGAAATGCCTGCCTCCCGCATGCGGAGCATATGGTCGCGGTAACGGGGGAAGTACTCGCTTTCCAGCCCCAGGCGGATATCGAGCCGACCGGTGTATTGTTTTTTCAGTTCCTGGATGGATTGCACGTAACCGCTGAAATCCTCCATGGGCATACGGATGGGGCTGACGTAGCCGTTCCGGAAGGGCCAGGGCGCGTGGTCGGCAAAGCCGAGAACGTCAAAGCCAGCATCCAGGGCCGCGCGGACAAAGTCCTCGTCGCGGCCCATGGCGTGCTGGCATCGGATGGTATGGGTGTGATAATTGGTCTTCATCATTACAAATCTCTGTTCTGTTTTTGTGCGGCCAGGGCGGCAAGGCAGTTTTCCTTGCTGCGCTCGATGTGCTTGCCCATCAGCTCGGTGAAGCTCTGCAGGTCGCGCTTCTCCACGTATTCCACCAGCCGGTGATGCTCCTCCTGGGCGGAGGAACGGCGGTTCTCCTGCTTGATGGCCATGGAGGAGAAACGGGTAATGAACTCATCCTGGCCCTCGATGACGCGCAGGATGCGGTTCTGGCGGCACAGGCGGGTCAGCTGGGTGTGGAAGGCGCGGGCCATGGGGGAGAGCGTTTCGATATCGCCATGCTCCAGCACGTCATCCATTTCCTGCAGGCGCTGCTTCAATTCGGCGATGTCCTCTGCCGTGGCGTTGCGGACGATGGCGGGTAGGGTGAGCATCTCCAGGGAATTGCGGATGGTGTAAATCTCCTCCACATCGGTGATGGTGAAGGCGCGCACCACCACGCCGCGGCGCAGCACATACTCGACCAGGCCATCCCGCTCCAGCTTGCGCAGGGCCTCGCGCAGGGGGGTGCGGCTGATGTGCAGGCGCTCGGCATAATCCGTCTCCACGATGCGCTCGCCGGCGGGGATCTCGCCGGTGATGATGGCGTGCTTGAGCACCTCGTAGGCGATCTCGCGGATTGGGCGGCTTTCCATCATTGGCTGGAAAAGGGAAGTGGTCATCATGCTGAGCAGCTCCTTGTATCTGGGTGGTAAAAAGCGCATAAAATGTTCTTTGTATGCACTTTGTATACAAGGATAATACAATCGCCTTTTTCTGTCAAGGGGGCAGGGGAAGTTTGGCGAAATTAGCGAAAAACCTTTACAAATATTGATGAAGGGTGTATACTTGGAAAGGTTGTCAAAGCTATCCTTTAATCACAGCTCCGCGAGGCTGGGAAGGTTCGTGCAGACATCAAAGATGATATTTGTGAGCGTTCGCCTTTTTCCTGCCAAAGCGGAAAAGGCGTTTTCTTTTTGGAAAGGGAGGTCGTGAATATGGCAGGCGGAATCCCCAAGGCACAATTGATGAACGGCGAGGGCATGCAGCGCGCCCTGACCCGCATGGCACACGAGATCATGGAGCAGCTGGCTCCGCTGGATAATGTAGTGATGGTCGGCATCCGCCGCCGCGGCGTGCCGCTGGCCCAGCGCCTGGCAGATATTATCCAGGCCTATGAGCACGTGAAGATCCCTGTGGGCGAGGTGAACATCGCCATGTACCGCGATGATCTGGCCAACCGCGAACTGAAGGTAGAGGAGCCGAACATCCCCTTCGAGGTCGCGGGCCGTACCGTGGTGCTGGTGGACGACGTGCTCCACACAGGCCGCACCGTGCGCGCTGCCATGGACGCTATTCTGGATCAGGGCCGCGCGGAAAAGATCCGCCTGGCCGTGCTGATCGACCGCGGCCACCGCGAGCTGCCCATCCGTCCCGACTACGTGGGCAAGAACGTTCCCACCGCCCAGTCTGAGCGTATCGGCGTGCAGCTGGCCGAGATCGACGGCGGAGACGGCGTGGCGCTGTACTGAGCGCTGAGGATCAGGGTTTTTCCCGGCTGATGCCGGACAAAACGAATACAATAGAGGAAGGGAAGTATCCACTATGAGCAAGAACCCAAAGCTTTCCCCCGCAAAGTTCGGTCTCCTGGGCTTCCAGCATGTGTTCGCCATGTTTGGCGCTACGGTGCTGGTCCCTGCCCTTACCGGCCTGAGCGTCAGCGCTACGCTGCTGTTTGCCGGCCTGGGCACCCTGCTGTTCCATCTGATCACCAAGCGTAAGGTTCCCGCTTTCCTGGGTTCCTCCTTTGCTTTCCTGGGCGGCTATGGCGCCGTTGCCAAGCTGGTGAGCGATCACAATGCGGCCCTGGAAGAGGGCGTCGCCGCCGTGAACTGGATCCCCTATGCCGGCGTAGGCGTGGCCTGTGCTGGCCTGCTGTATGTGGTGCTGGCCGGCCTGTTCAAGGCCTTCGGCACTGCCAGGGTCATGCGCTTCTTCCCCCCGGTGGTCACCGGCCCCATCATCATTTGCATCGGTATGATCCTTGCCAACTCCGCCATCAACAATTGCGACGATAACTGGCTGATCGCCCTTCTGGCTGTGGGCATCGTGATCGTGTGCAATATCTGGGGCAAGGGCATGGTCAAGATCGTTCCCATCCTGCTGGGTGTTGTGGGCTCCTATGCGGTGGCCGCGCTGGTCGGTCAGTTCTGGGGCCAGGAGATCCTCTTTGGTCAGGTTCTGGCTGAGGACGGCACCGTCATCACGGAAGGCACGAAGTACATCGCGGCCTTCGGCAATGAGTCCATGCGTCTGTTCACCGTTGACGCGCTCAACAACCTGAAGACCGCTCCCTGGATCGGCCTGCCCTTCCAGATGAAGGACACCGTGTTCTCCTTCGCTACCGAAGGCGTCAACGGCGGCCTGCTGGCCTCCGCCATCGCCATGACGATGCCCATTGCCCTGGCCACCATTATCGAGCATATCGGCGATATGTGCGCCATCTCCTCCACTGTGGGTGAGAACTTCATCGAAGATCCCGGCCTCCATCGCAGCCTGATGGGCGATGGTCTGGCAACCGCCATGGCTTCTGTGTTCGGCGCTCCCGCCAACACCACCTACGGCGAGAACACCGGCGTGCTGGCCCTGACCAAGGTGTATGATCCCAAGGTTGTGCGCCTGGCTGCCGTGATCGCTGTGCTGTTCTCCTTCTGCCCCAAGTTTGCCGCGCTGATCTCCCTGATGCCCGCTGCCACCATCGGCGGCGTGAGCCTGATCCTCTACGGCATGATCTCCGCTGTTGGCGTTCGCAACATCGTTGAGAACCAGGTGGACTTCACCAAGAGCCGCAATGTTATCATCGCCGCTCTGATCATGGCCCTGTCCCTGGGCATCGCCTTCTCCGAGGCCGGCGCCATCATCTTCACCGTGCGCGGCGTCGAGATCAGCCTGTCCGGTCTGGCTGTGGCCGCGCTGGTTGGCATCATCATCAATGCCATCCTGCCCGGTAACGACTACAAGTTCGGCAAGAGCGAACAGGGCGACCAGTCCGTTAACTTCAAGGTGTGACCAAAGGGGTTACACCCCTTTGGAAACCCTGCCAAAGGGCCGTCTGGCCCTCTGGACTCCCATTCGGCGTAAACCGGGTGGGAGTTTTTTTGTGGGGTCACGGCGTGTGAAGCGCAGGCTCAGGAATAACAAAACAGCCGCGTCTCCTTCGTGGGAGAAGCGGCTGTTTTATTGGCGGTTACGCCTTCTTTTGCTTCATAACGGCGATGCCGATGAGGATCAATACGGGGAAGAGCATGGCGACCATCAGGCCATTCTGGAGGCTGCCGCCAGTGGCGTTGGCCACCATACCCACCACGGTGGGACCGGAGGAGCAGCCCAGATCGCCGGCCAGGGCCATCAGCGCGTACATGGCGGTGCCGCCGGTGGGCAGCGCCAGGGCGCCCATGCTGAAGGTGCCCGGCCAGAAGATGCCCACCGAGAAGCCACACAGCGCGCAGCCCAGCAGCGCGAAGAGCGGGCTGCCGCTGAAGGCCGCGATCAGATAGCATACGATGCACAGCGCCGCGCTGGCCATCATAAACTTCTTCAGCGGCATTTTTTCGCTGAATTTGCCGTACAGGGCGCGAGCCGTGCCCATCAGGATGGCAAAGGCGCAGGGGCCGGCCAGGTCACCCATGGTTTTGCTGACCTTCAGGCCGCTCTCGGCAAAGGCGCTGGCCCACTGGCTCATGGCCTGCTCGGAGGCGCCGGCACAGACCATCAGTACCATCAGCAGCCAGAAGACCTTCTGCTTGAACAGGCCCGTGAGGGACAGTTGCTTTTCCTCGCCGGCCACGATGGGATAGATGGGCACAAGGGAGAAATAGGCGATGTTTATAATCGGCACCAGCGCCCAGAGGCAGGCCAGCACACGCCAGCTGCTCACGCCGAACGCCGCGAAGAACGCTGTGGATACCATCACCAGGAACACATGGCCCCAGCAGTAGAAGGAATGCAGCAGGCTCATGGCGGCCTCCTTCTTTTTGGTGGGGCAGGCTTCCACGATGGGGCTGACGAGCACCTCCAGCAGGCCGCCGCCAATGGCATACAGCACCACGGCGGTCATGATGCCGGCATAGGCGTCCATCACATAGGGCAGCACCGCCAGGCCGATCAGTCCACCGGCGCAAGCCACGTGGGCCGCGACGATGCAGGGGCGGTATCCGATACGATCCACCACCTTGACGCTGACCAGGTCCACGGCCAGCTGAACCAGAAAATTCACGGTGGTGATCAGCGTGATCTGATCCAGCGTAAGCGTGAAATCAGAGGCGAAGGTCAGGAACAGCAGGGGAGCGAAGTTGTTGATGATCGCCTGGGTGATGTAGCCCAGATAGCTGGCGTAGATAGTGTGCTCATAGCTCTGGCGGATGCGTGCGAGCATGGGACAGATGCCTCCTTTGGTGATGCTTTGCCTATCATAGCATGATTGGAGAAAAATAACCAGAAGAGTTTTTTTCGATTTATGTTGACTTTTTTCGAAAGTGATGTATAATAACACATGAACAAATGCTCATATGTTTTACAAGGAGCTGTCCAATATGCGGAAGACATGGATGATCGAGAACCTGGATTGCCCCAACTGCGCCGCCAAGCTGGAGCGGGCGCTGAATGCCCTGCCCGGGGTGGAAACGGCTGCGGTGGATTTTGTGGGGAAAACGGTGACCATCGCGGCGGCGGAGGACGGGTTTGACGCGGTGATGAAGACTGTTATTGCGGAGACCGCCCGCGTGGAGCCGGATGCGCGCATCCATATGGAAGAAGAGGATCCGCGCGATCATCACGGGCATGGGGCGGGAAAAGCGGCGGTGCTCTGGCGGGCGATCGGCGCGGTGGCGCTGGTGGCGCTGGCGCTGCTGATCGCCGGCACGGCGGGAACGGCGCTGTTTATCGCGGCGTATCTGCTCGCTGGGTATGACATCCTGCTGGCCGCGGGAAGAAACATCTGCCGGGGCCGGATCTTTGACGAGAATTTCCTGATGTCGGTGGCCTCGCTGGGCGCGATGCTCATGGGCGAATGCGCCGAGGGCGTGGCGGTGCTGGCGTTGTATCAGGTGGGCGAGTGGTTCCAGGACAGGGCGGTGGACAAGAGCCGCGCGTCCATCGCCTCGCTGATGGACATCCGGCCCGACCATGCCAACCGCCTGAGGGATGGGCGGATCGAAGCGGTTGCTCCCCAGGACGTGGCGGTGGACGAAATGATCGTCATTCGTCCCGGCGAAAAGGTGCCGCTGGACGGCCTGGTGACGGAGGGCGTCTCCAGCCTGAATACCGTGGCGCTCACCGGCGAGGCGCTGCCCCGCGATGTACGCCCGGGCGACAGCGTGCTCAGCGGCAGTGTGAACCTTTCCGGCATGCTGACGGTGCGGGTCACGGCGGCCTATGGCGAATCCACCGTGGCGAAGATCCTGCGTCTGGTGGAGACCTCCGGCCAGAGCAAAGCCCGGACGGAGAAATTCATCACCCGTTTCGCTCGGATATATACGCCCCTGGTGTGTCTGGCGGCGCTGCTGCTGGCGGTGCTCCCGCCGCTCTTTGGCGGGCAGTGGATGGAGTGGATCCGCCGGGCGCTGACCTTCCTGGTGATCTCCTGTCCCTGCGCGCTGGTGATTTCGGTGCCGCTGACCTTCTTCAGCGGTATTGGCGGGGCCAGCCGCAAGGGTATCCTTATCAAGGGCGCCAACTATATGGAAACGCTGGCGCGGCTGGACGCTGTGGTCTTTGACAAGACCGGTACGCTGACCCGGGGTGAATTCTCCGTGACGAAGATCGCGCCCAGCATGGGAAGCGAGGAACATCTGCTGGAGCTGGCTGCGCTGGCGGAAAGCGGATCGAACCATCCCATCGCCAGGTCGGTGCTGGCGGCATACGGCAGCGGCGTTGACCACGACCGTGTCAGCCGGGTGGAGGAGACCGCCGGTCAGGGACTGATGGTGCAGGCGGACGGCCGCCGTATCCATGCGGGCAACGCCAGGCTGATGGCGTCCATCGGCCTGCAATTGCCCGAAACACAGGAAGCGGGAACCATTGTGCACGTGGCGGAGGAGGGCGTTTATCAGGGTTATCTGGTGATCGCCGACCGGATCAAGCCCACGGCGGCGCAGGCCATGACGGAATTGAAGAAAGCAGGCGTGAGCCGGCTGGTGATGCTCACCGGCGACAGAAAGGCTGCGGCGGAGGAGATCGGCGCGCGGCTGGGCCTGACCGACGTGCGCGCGGAGCTTCTGCCCGGGGACAAGGTGAGCCATCTGGAAAGCCTGCTGGGAGGCGGCGCGGTGGCCTTTGTGGGCGATGGTATCAATGACGCGCCGGTGCTGCGACGGGCGGACGTGGGCATCGCCATGGGCGGCGTGGGCAGCGACGCGGCCATTGAAGCGGCGGACGTAGTGCTCATGGATGATGATCCGGCCAAGCTGCCCAGGGCTATCCGCATCGCCCGCAGAACCATGATGATTGCACGGCAGAACATTGCCTTCGCCCTGGGCGTCAAGCTGGCGGTGATGCTGTTGGGCGCGCTGGGCATCGCCAATATGTGGATCGCCGTCTTCGCGGATGTGGGCGTGGCCATGCTGGCGATCCTCAACGCCATGCGGGCCATGAAGTAAGGAGGGTGCTCCGTGCTTTTGCTCCAATGCATCGTTTGCTGCGCGTTGCTGGCTATCGTCATTTTGCCTGTGCAATACAGGGATCCGCTGAGCATGGTCATGTCCTATCCGCCGCAGGTGATCAGGCGTGTGGAGGCGCTGCCGCAGTATCAGGGGAAGATCAGGCAGTGTGAGAAGGCGCATATCGGCAGGAAAATCGTGGGGATCGTCGTCTTGGTGGCGGTGTTTGCCACGGTGGCGTATCTTTCGGGCTGCAGGAGCTTTGGCGCAGCGTTCCGGCACGTGTTCATCCTGCTGTTTGCCGTGAATGTGTTCGACCTTGTGGTGCTGGACTGGGGCGTTTTCTGTCACAGCAAAAAGCTGAGGATCTCCGGCACGGAGGATATGGACGAGGCGTATCGGGACCGGCTTTTCCACCTGCGGGGAGCCGCCTTGGGAACGGCGTTGAACCTGGTGGTGGCATTGGCGGCGGGCGGGATCGTTGGTCTGGTCGGCTGAATGGAAACGTGTCTGCCAATGGAACGGCTTCAAGCGGGCATATACATTGGAAGGCTGTGCGGTCATCACCGAGGCATGAGAGCATGAAAAAGGAGCTTCCCTGTGCGGGAAGCTCCTTTGCTGTTGGGTTGATTACTGCTCCACTTCGATGTAGGCGATGGCGTCCACGGTGGCGGGCACCAGGTCATTGGCCTCGAAGTACTCGATGTAGTTGCTGGGGATATCCTTGCGGAAGACCATGCTGCTGCCGGGGGTCAGGCCGCGCTCGGTGTAAAGGTCGTCGCTGTCGATGTAGAGGATGTTGCCCTCGGCGTCCAGCAGAGCCAGAACGACAGACAGGTCATACAGCACGTCATCGGTGGTGTTGGTCACGGTGGCGTACATATAGTTGCGGGTGGTCCAGCCGGCGTCCACATTCAGCTCCAGGTTGGTCTCGGTGGCGAAGCGCTGGTTGGCGTAATCCTTTTCGGCCTTGCCGGTGATGGTCAGGGAGTAGTCATCGGGGGTCTGGCCATCCTCGATATCCTCGTAAGCGCGGACGTAGGTGTACTCGCCGGGCTCAAGATAGCGGGCATAGGCGCTGATGTAATCGGAGGAGGTGATGGCGTCGCCATCGGCGTTGTAGACCTCCAGCACGCCGGCGTTGACCTTGATGGCCTTGTCGCCAACGTTCTCGACCTTGGCATAGGCGTAGTAGTAATTGCTGTAGCTGGTGATGAAGTGGGTGTTTTCCTGGGTAACGCTCAGCTTGCCGGCAGCCAGGGCGGACACGCAGGTGAAGCACAGCGCCAGGGCCAGGACAAGAGCAACAAGCTTTTTCATGGGTAGTACCTCCTTTATTTCAATATATGGATTATATAAGTTGCAACAGATATTGTCAATGTTTTTTCCATGTATTACTGCACCTGTACGTGCTTGCGCATATGCAGAAGGGCGTTCTTCTCCAGCCGGGAGACCTGGGCCTGGCTGATGCCGATCTCCCCTGCTACCTCCATCTGCGTGCGGCCCTCGAAGAAGCGGAGCCGCAGGATCTTCTTTTCCCGCTCGTTCAGCCGCTGCAGGGCGTCCTTGATGGAAAGCTCCTCCAGCCAGTATTCATCCTTGGTGTTCTCGTCCTTTACCTGATCCATGATGTACAGCGCGTCGCCGCCGTCGTTATAGACGGGCTCGAAGAGACTCACGGGATCCTGGATGGCCTCCAGCGCGAAGACCACGTCCTGGCGGGGGATGTGCATCTCCTCGGCGATCTCGCTGACGTCGGGCTCACGGTTCCACATGGCCTGCAGCTTATCCCTGGCCTGCAGAGCCTTGTAGGCGGTGTCGCGCATACTGCGGCTGACGCGAATGACGTTGTTGTCCCGCAGGTAGCGGCGGATCTCGCCGATGATCATGGGCACGGCATAGGTGGAAAAGCGCACGTTCTGGCTGGTGTCAAAGTTATCCAGGGCCTTCATCAGGCCGATGCAGCCCACCTGAAACAGATCGTCCACGTTTTCGCCACGGCCGGAGAAGCGCTGGATCACGCTGAGCACCAGCCGGAGATTGCCCTGGATGAACTCGTCCCGGGCGTCCTTGTCGCCGCCGTGTACCAAGGGAAACAGCTCCCGCATCCGTTCGTTGGAGAGCACCGGCAGGGTAGAAGTGTCCACCCCGCAGATCTCGACCTTTCCGTATGCCATACTGTTGTGCCTCCTGCTCAACTGATACACAGAGTATGGCACCGGCGGGGCGGGGATATTCAGGGGCGGCAAAAGGTGACAAAAGCAGTGGGCAAGCGGGCTGATTCGACCGTGGTGAAGCTATATGCGCACTTTAACCGCTGGCCCGCATCATTTCGCCATGGAGGCGGTGCAGGATGCGCTTTTCCAAACGGGAGATGTAGCTCTGGCTGATGCCCAGCACATCGGCCACCTCCTTCTGGGTCATCTCGGTGCGGCCGCCCAGGCCGAAGCGCAGGTTCATGATCTGCTGCTCCCTGGGGGAGAGGTGGCTGAGCGCGGCGAAGAGCATCTGCTTTTCGGCGGTTTCCTCCAGGGGACGGTACACGGTGTCGCCATCGGTGCCCAGCACATCGGAAAGAAGGAGCTCATTGCCGTCCCAATCGGTTTTGAGGGGTTCATCCAGCGAGACCTCCACCTTTGTGCGGGAAAAGCGGCGCAGGAACATGAGCACCTCGTTCTCGATGCAGCGGCTGGCGTAGGTGGCCAGCTTGATCTTCTTGGAGGGATCGAAGGTGTTCACCGCCTTGATCAGGCCGATGGTGCCGATGGAGATCAGATCCTCCAGCATCACGCCGGTGTTTTCAAACTTGCGGGCGATGAACACCACCAGGCGCAGGTTGCGCTCGATGAGGGTCTGACGGATGGTCCCGTCATCCTGGTGCAGCCGGGCGCAGAGGGATTGCTCCTCCTCCAGGGTCAGGGGCGCGGGGAGGGGATCCGGCCCGCCGATATAATACAGCTCCCTGGGCGTGAGGCGGGTCAGCAGCTCGGTGAGACGTTCCCGGGCGATGGAATACAGCCTGAATGCTATGGACATATGGACATACCTCCTTGTTCGGCGGTTGTGATGACGCTGGCGGGCACAAGGGCCTGAAAGCCGCTGTAGCCATCCGGGCTCAGGCCGATGACGGCGTGGATGCTCCGCCAGCCCTGGGGCAGCAGCAGCCGCACCTGCCGGGGCCGGAACACGGGCATCAGCGCCGATCCGGCAACGGTGCGCACGCTGATGAGCCGCATGCCCGGGGCCAGGGGCGCGGCGGCGGGCAGGAGCCTGGCCGCGGCCTGCTGGGAAATGACGATCACCGGCAGGCGGGTGAGGGGATCCCGCAGCAGGTTGCCGCTGTCCACCAGGGCGGTGAGCTGCAGGTTGCGGGCATGGTGATGGATCTCCAGGGTGACGCAGGGGGTGCGTCCCCCGGCGGGCATAAGGCGTACCAATATAGGAAGCAGCGCGAACTGCGCGAGGATCAGGGGCGTACCCTCCAGCCCGGCGGTGTGCAGCAGCCGCCCGCAGCCTGCCATAAGCAGCGACAGAGCCATGCTGCACACCGCCATGCGCCCGCGCCGGGAGCGGGGGATGCCCGGCCAGGCGGCGATGGGCGCCAGGGCCGCCACCGGCAGCAGGACGCTGAAGCGCAGCAGTCCGCCCAGCGGCAGGGCGGCAAGGCTGACGCAACCGCAGCCAACTGCCGTGGCTGTCAGACGCAAGGGGCGGATTTTGCGCAATCCCATGCTCAGCCCCAGCGAAAGCAGCAGGCTCCAGGAGCAGGCTGCCTGCTGCAGAAGATATAGCCACGCGCTCACAGGCACCGCTCCTTTCGTAACAGGAGTATAGCAGAGCCGGGGGCGGGACGGGCGTCGAACGGCGGCGCGAGAAATGTCGCAAGAACTTCATGGTCATTCAGTACATAGGATGAAAGGGGAATTTATGCATGAATGCATAAAAAGTTCCCAGAAGGGTTGACTTCCGGGATGGAGTGTGACATCATGAAACGAGGAGAAATCTATCGGGCTGATCTGGATCCGGTGATAGGCTCTGAACAGGGCGGAATACGGCCGGTGGTGATCATCCAGAATGATATAGGCAACCAGCATTCGACCACGGTGATCGTGGCGGCGGTGACGACCCGCAGCAAAAAGGCGAACCTGCCGGTACACGTGCCCATCACAGCCGGGGAGAGCGGACTGAAGAGCGATTCGGTGGTGCTGTTGGAGCAGTTGCGAACGCTGGAGAAATCCAGACTGACAAAATATCTGGGATGCCTGAACCGGAATGCCATGCGCCGTATCGACAAGGCGCTGGCGCTTTCGCTGGGCACAGGCTGAAAGAGAGGCGGGTCCGCGCGGCCGGGCCCGCCGCATCCCTCTGGGAGGTAAGTATGACACTGCAGGATAAGATCCGCGGGCGGGTTCCTCATTTTGATTCCGTGATGGCGTATACGCAGATCGTACTGGGGTGCATCATCGGCGGCATGGCATATCCGCTGTTTCTGGTGCCCAACAGCATCGCGCCCGGCGGGCTCAGCGGTCTTGCCATGGTGCTGAACCACCTGTTCCACTGGCCCGTGGGTCTGACCAGCCTGCTGATGAACATCCCCCTGTTTCTGGTGGGCTACAAGGCTATGGGCAGGGTGTTTGTATGGCGCAGCCTGGTGGCAACGGTACTGTTTTCTCTCGCCATCGACCTGATCAAGCTTCCCGCGATGACGGTGGATCCCCTGCTGGGCACGCTGTATGGCGGTCTGCTGCTGGGCGTGGGCCTGGGCCTGATCCTCCGCGGCGGCGCCACCACCGGCGGCACGGATATGATTGCCCGCATGGTGCACAGCAAGCTGCCCTTCATCACCGTGGGCGTGTTCCTGCTGATGATCGATTGTGTTGTCGTGCTGCTGGCCGGCGTGGTGATGGGCACCTCCGAGGGCCTGTATGCGCTGATCTGCATTTTTGTTTCCTCAAAGGTGATCGACATGGTGCTGGCGGGCTTTTCCTCCAATAAGGCGTGCTTCATCATCACGCCCAAGTGGGAAGAGGTCACCCGGCATATCCTGAGCGATATGGATCGCGGCGTGACGCAGCTCACTGCCCGCGGGGCATACTCCGGGGAGGAACGGCCTGTGGTGCTCTGCGTTACGAGCCCCCAGGAGGTGGCCCGGCTGAAGGATATCGTACGCGAGGCGGACGAGCAGGCCTTCATGTTCGTTACAGAGGCGCACGAAGCCCTGGGCGAAGGGTTTTCCAAGCTCGCGGGCGGGGATTGATGCTTTTTTGTGGGAAGGTTGAAAAAACACACCAACCCTCTTTCAAATTGCGAAGAAGTCTGCTATAATACATACATCAGGCATATGTGTATGCCAAATATAAGGAGGAGACAATCACATGAAGAAGCTTGTTTCTCTGCTGCTGGCTGTTGTGATGGTCCTGGGCATGATGTCCTTCGCGTCTGCTGAGGAAATGAAGATCGCCATGATCACCGACTACGGCGATATCACCGACCAGTCCTTCAACCAGACCACTTGGGAAGCCGTTGTGAAGTTCAGCACTGACAACAACATTGAGTACAAGTACTACAAGCCCGACAATGACGATACCGCCAGCCGCGTGGCCAAGGTGGAGCTGGCCATCGCTGAGGGCTACAACGTCATCGTGATGCCCGGCTATGCTTTCGGCGGCACCATCGCCGAAATCTCCGGCGACTATCCCGACGTGAAGTTCATCGCGCTGGACGTGGCCAAGGGCGACCTGCTGGAAGGCGGCGTTCCGCTGAAGGGCCAGACCTATGACTGGAATCCTGACAACTGGAACCTGACCGATTACGTGTACATGGATAACGTGTACTCCGCCATCTATCAGGAAGAACTGTGCGGCTACATGGCTGGCTACGCTGCCGTGAAGCTGGGCTACACCGACCTGGGCTTCCTGGGCGGCATGGCCGTTCCCGCTGTTGTTCGATATGGCTTTGGCTTTGTGCAGGGCTGCGATGCTGCTGCCAAGGAGCTGGGCATCAATGTGAATGTGAAGTATGTGTACGGCAACCAGTTCGCTGGCGATGCCGACATCACCGCCTACATGGACAACTGGTATCAGAATGGTACTCAGGTTGTGTTCGCCTGCGGCGGCGGCATCTTCACCTCCGCTGTTGACGCTGCCAAGAAGGTTGAAGGCGCCAAGGTCATCGGCGTTGACGTTGACCAGGCTGCTGTGATCACCAACTATGCCGCCGGCGAAGGCGCTTCCGAGGAAGAACTGGCCAAGTGGGCTGACCTGACCGTGACCTCCGCCATGAAGGGCCTGGCTCCCACCACCATCGATACCCTGACCGATGTTATCATCAATGGCAACTGGGCCAACTACGTTGGTAAGATTGATACCCTGGGCCTGGTGAGCGAGGATCCTGCTGTGAACTATGTGCAGATCGCTGGCAGCACCCAGTTTGAAGAAGGCAAGTTCACCGCCGAGGACTACAAGGCTCTGGTGAAGGGCATGTTCGAGGGCACCATCACCGTGTCTAACGACATCGTGAACGCTCCCGCCGTGACCAACTCCACCGTGGAATACCTGGGCAACATCAAGTAATTTCCGCTTCCCCAAGGGGCAGGCTTCGGCCTGCTCCTTTTTTGTGCGTACACTGATCCGTGGCTCCGGAGCGAATGAAAGGAAACGCCGAGCATGACCGTTTCGCCAAGCGCGTGGGTCTTGCCTGATGGCAACGGGAATGCGGCGGGGGATTCTCCTGTCCGATGACCGGTATGGTCCATTGCGCGCGGAACGGAAGCCAGCTGTCACGCTGAGGCGCGTTGGCCTCGCCAAGCGGTGACAGACTCCCTGTGAAAGCGCGCTGGGGCCTTTCTTCGCAGGGCGCATAACCTGTGAGGGGGCGGGATATCCTCAGGCGGCTGTCCATCTGCCGTGTCCGCGCGCCATCAGAGAAGCGACCGCTCTCGGCTTGATGCGGCATCATGGGAAAACTGTGGGCCGGAAAAAAATCGTGCGCACGCTCTTGAAGCCATATGTACAGGCGTGCGGTGTGCGCCGGCGGGGCAGCCCATGGGGCGGCATACTGGAATGCGCAAGCATGTGCGCGGAGTATATCGATGCCTACCCTGAAGCCACTTCGCAGAGGACACCGGCTATATGCAACTGCTCTGCGCACATGGGAGTCGCTTTGCTCTGGCGGGTTTGTCGCCGGGGCGTGTCGTTTATCCCCGCATTTTGAAAACCGGCTGGTCAAACCGGCATTTTTTGCTTTGGAAAGGCGTTTGATTTTGTAATAATTTATCCACACTGTGGATAACCTGACAGAACATAGCCTGTGGATTAGACTGGGGAAAAAATTTGTGACAGAAGCAGACCGAGCGTCGGCGTAAAGAAATGGTGAGGCAGAAGAGAAGGCGTATAATTGGAAAGGATAGCCAGGTCGGTTCTTAACAAGTTATCCACATAAGAAATAGATGGTTTCAATACAAGTTTTCCACAATATCCACAGGTTTTTCCACACAACTGTGCATATCAATTATGAAGAACCGACTGTGGGTCACACCAAAACGATGCGTGACCGGATGAAAATATGACAAACCGCATAAAAAAGACAAAATCATTGATCCGGCGGAGTTGTGTGTGTGCGCGGAAGACGCCGCGGACAAGCGGCTATGTGGGCAACAAAAAAAGCGGATGGCCGCTGCCATCCGCGCTGATACCTATGCAATTTTCGGATTATTCCTCGTCGTCCTCGGCGTTGAGCTTCGTGGAGGCGATCTCGATCAGCTTTGCCTCGAGTGCCTGGTCTTCTACGGGAACGAATTCTTCGACCTCTTCACCGTCCACGGTGGACTGGATCACCTTCATAATGTAGCAGGTGATTTCTTCGGTCTCATCGATATCTTCGCAGCCGCAGGCGCACTGTTCATCGTGCTCATGCTCGTGGTGACATTCCTCGCAGTCACACTCATCATCGTGGATGCTGTCCGTCAGGATCACGTATTCTTCGCCATTGTAGAAGAAATAGTCTACGACCTGCATCAGGATGGTATTACCTTCGTCGTCAGTCATCTCGATGATGTCCAGGGCTTCATTTTCCTCTTCGTACAACGGGGATCACCTCTTTCTTCATCACTTCGGCCGGCAGCCAGGTGAGCTTTGTATGGCAACAGGGCTTACCTGAGATCAAGGGGAACCATCGGTCGTGCGGGTTGATCCGTTATGGTCGATGGCTGCCGGGGAGCGGTTATGGTTTCTATTTCTTTCTTCCCTTGGTTCGCTTTCATTATACACAAGGATGGCCATTTTGGCAATAGTTTTTGCCAAAGTTTTTTATTTGACTTTCATTGGGCGACCTTGTATACTATTAGTTAGGGCGCTTCTTTTGCAGGGGTGCCTTGGTGCCATCGGGACGCTGGATGACAGTGTTCTTCAGAATGTCCTCCATGTTGGCGCGGAAGCCGTCAAGATATTCACGGCGCAGGATGGCCTGCTCCTCGGCCTCGGCCTGGGTGAGACCCACGGTCTTTTTTTTACGGGCCAGCTCGTTGATGCGGTCGATCTTCTCTCGCTCCATGGGAAAGTCCTCCTCGTGAAAGGGATGTGTGCAATGGTTGAAGGCAAGTGGTTCCAGCCCGGCGCTGACGCGGCCGAGGCGTTTGCGATTCGTGAAAAGGTGTTCGGCCGCGGCCGGGACGCCCTTGATGATGAATCCTGGAATGTGCTGGTGTGGTACGCCGGAGAGCCGGCTGCCACGGGCCGCCTGTGGTGGCGCGAGGGCGCCTTCTGGCTGGGGGATATCGCGGTGCTGCCTGAGCTGCGCGGGAAACGCCTGGGCGATCTGACGCTGCGGCTTTTGCTCTTCAAGGCGGAAAGCCATGCCGCGCGGCTGCTTCGTCTGGTCAGCCCTGTGGATGTAACGGGCTTCTTTGCCAAGCTGGGCTTCCAGCCGGAGGGCGAGGAGGCCGATGGCCGGCTGTCCATGCTCCTGCGGGGCGAGGACCTGTGCCTGGACACCTGCAAGGGCTGCAAGAAGGATTGCCCCAACCGCAGGAGTTAATTCCGCTTTTCCACCCTGTGACGGCAGATCAGCGCCATGCCGGTGATGGTTGCCATGCACAGAGTCATCACGCCGTAATACACAAGCTTCAGCGAGCCGCGGTCAACGCGGAACTCCATATAGATCCCCAAGCCAATGCAGGCGATGAGCACGAGCCACTGCAATACAAGCAGGAGGCTCTTTAATATGCGCAGAAAGCGCTTTTTTGTTCTAGTGGAGCGGCCCCAGCGGGTGCTGAACACCACGAAGGCAACGACCATCGCCACCAGAGCGAGGATCTGCTGGATGCGGATGAAATGCACGATCATGTGGCCGTCGTTGCGCAGGCTCTCCAGGACGACCTGGAAGGCCCCCAGGAGCGCAAGCGACACAAGGCAGGCATCGCCCTTGCGGACGCTCCAGCGGCGCTTACAGAGCCAAATGAGGGCGATAATGAGCACGATCAGCGCGGCAGCTGCCTCGTAGCGGTAAACGGGGTGGACGATATCGCCGTAGCCATCCTCCACGCCCAGGAACATCAGCCACTCGTAGGAGACGGGGCGGCCCAATCCCAGCCGGGTGCCGCCCTCGGCCAGGCGGGTGACGATCAGCGCCAGGGGAGCGGCCAGGGCCGTGGCGTCCATCAGGGCGCCGTGGGGCAGGCGGGTCCACTTTTCAGCCAGGAAGCCGGCCAGCAGGAAGCCGATGATCGCGCCGGTCATGGAATAGCCGCCGTCCCAGAAGTGGAGCGCCAGCACGGGGTTGGACAGGGTGGTGAGATAATAGGTGCAGTTGGCCAGCACGAACACCACGCGGGACATCAGCCAGCACAGCGGTACGGCCAGCACGGCCAGGCGGATGAAATGCCCGCATTTCAATCCGGTGAGACGAAGATAGGCATAGCAGCCGATGAGGCCCAGCAGCAGGGCAAGCGCGGCGCAGGCGCCATAGCCGGTGACGGGCGCGCCGAAGAGCGTGAACAGGGTCGCGTCCATGATTTACTCCTTTGTGCTGTCCAGACCGAAGTCGATGGCGGTGGCGAAGTAGACGATATCGCTGACGGAACGCTCGGCGCTGAAGGACTTCTGGGAATAATTCTCCTCGCCGAAGACCATCAGGGCGCTGTTGCCGCCGTCCAGGTTATAGGCCTGCTGGCAGCCCTGATCGAACATGAACTGGGCCAGGGTCTCCACCTTGCAGCCGATGGACTTCTTCTTGGTGCCGTCGGGCGCGGTGATGGTCACGGGACGGTCCTTGCCGCCGTCAACGACCACCAGCACGTACTCCAGCGGGCCCACCTGGCCAAAGGCGCAGCGGGGCTCCAGACCGGTGGGGTTGTAGCGGTAGTCCTTGCTGATCTCCTGCAGCTGGCCGTCAATGACCAGGGCGGGGCCGAAGTTGAATACATTGATCAGGGTGTGCTCCTCCATGAGCGCCTGCAGCAGGGCGGCGTCGGAATTCTTGAGGATGTGGAAATCGCCGTTTTCATCGGTGATGAGCATATCGCGGGTCTTAATGGGCTTTTTGCGGTAGGTCTCGCCCATGCGGACGACGAAGCCGCCCTCTTCATTGGTGCAGTAGTCGCCGCCGATGGCGATGACTGCGTTGTGATTCTTGGCGATGGTGGAGATCTTGTTGGTCTTCTTGCCGAAGGGGCCGGCCAGGGCGCTGCGCAGCTGGGAGGCGTCGGCGATCTTGACCCGGGCCACGTTGAAGTGAGCGTCGCCCACCCAGACGCGCTCCATCTTTACAGAGATGCTGGCGTCCTCGTAGGTGGACTCGGTAAAGTTGGCGGGATCGGCCACATGGCCGGGAGTGGCGTCGATGGGCAGGGGGGTGATGGTCTGCTCGGTCTGCTCGGCAATGGCCAGGCAGGGCAGGAGCAGCACAGCCAGCAGAATAGCGGCGATCTTGCGCATGGTTAAACCTCCAGTATTACTCGAAAAGGAAAGCGTATTCATCGTCCTCGGTGGCGGGGCCGGCGTTCATATAGGCCTCCTGGGCCTCGGGGGTCAGGTCGGGGGAAGGGATGGCCGCGGCAAAGCCGGTCAGCATGGCCAGCAGCAGCAGGGAAAGCAGGATGCTCTTGATCTTACTCTGCATTCTTTTTTTCCTCCTGGAAAACCCACTGGCTCTGTACGCGGTAGCTGACGAAATACAGCACCAGATCCACCAGCAGGCCTACAATGCCGATGATGAACTTGGGCAGATTCAGATGGATCATGATCTGGTCCACCAGAACCGAGGAGACCAGCATAATGAGCACTGCCAGGATAATATAGCGGATGAACGTCCGGGGACGGATGTTTTTGCCGAAGACGTATTTGCTGTTCAGCAGGAAATTGACGGGGGCGGAAATGCAACGGGCAATGATCTTTGCCAGGCCGGCGCCGTGGGTCAGGTTGTGGAAGACGAAGGTGCCCAGCAGTGTCAGCAGGATGAAGTCCAGCAGGCCCGAGGCCAGGGACGCCGCCGAGAAGGTGATGAAATTGCCCAGGATCACCTTGTAAATGCGCAGACTGTCCCGCACGGGCTTGAAGTGGGTGCCTGCGTTCTGGTTCTCATAAACGGTCTCGATGGTGATGGGCACCATGGCCTTGCGGTCGCGGGCGCAGGCGATCAGCACGTTCATTTCGTACTCGAAGCGCTCGCCCTTCACATCCTGCATGAACTGGAGCCAGCCGGCGGGGAAGGCGCGCAGGCCCGTTTGCGTATCGGGCAGCCACTGTCCGTAGAACAGCTTGAAGGCAGCGGAGGTGGTCTTGTTGCCGAAGCGGGACTTGGGCGGCACATGATCCAGGTCGAAATCGCGGCTGCCCAGGTACATTTCGTCCTTGCCCTCGCACAGGGCCTCGGCCAGACGCCAGCAATCCTCCACGGTGTGCTGGCCGTCGGCGTCGGCGGTGATGACGCCAACAGCCTCGGGCATGGCCTGGGCGATGTGGGCATAGCCGGTCTTCAGTGCCACGCCCTTGCCCTTGTTCACCTCGTGGTGGACCACGGTGACGCCCTCCATGGCGTCCAGCCGGCTGAAGATCTCCTGGTAGGCTTCGCTGGAGCCGTCATCCACGATGACCATGCGGGCAAAGCCCCTGTCCAGCAGGGCGCGGGCATAAACGGGCAGACGCTCGTCGGGCTCCAGGGAGGGGATGAGCATCACGACTTTGGTGGGATCGAGCTTCATGGGAACCGTTCCTTTCGTGTCAGTTGACGATATAGGTATCCAGATAGTCCTCCATCAGGGGGGGTAGATCCTGTCCTGCCGCCTGGGAGAGCAGCAGCGTCAGATCCTCGCGGGAGGCCTGGGAGAAGCGGTGGGCCAGCACGTAGTCGCGCAGGGCGGCGTCCAGCTGCTCCTTGCCCATGAGGGTTTCCAGCGCCATCCACAGCGCCGCGCCCCGGCGGTAGACCACCTGGGAATACTCGGTCAGATCCTGAAAGTAATCGATGGGGCTTCCCGGCGTGACGCCCCGGGGAATGGTAATGCGCATGGCGGTCTCGATGCGGTCGAAGGCGGTGCTTTCCCGGGCGGCTGCGCCGTAGACCTGTCCAACGTAGTCCATCAGCGCGTATTCGCACAGGGATTCATCCTGCCATGCCTGGTAGTAGCTGTCGCTGCCCACCATGGCGTACCACCACTGGTGCGCCGTTTCGTGGGCCACGGTGATCTCCAGGGAATCATCCGTGGCGGCGATGACGGAGGAGCCGATCATCACCATGCGGGGATACTCCATGCCGCCGTAGGGGAAGGCGACCTCTGCCAGCGTCAGCGTGGGATAGACGTATTCGCCGTAATGCGCTTCGTAGCAGGCGATGGCCTGACGGGCATATTTCACCATGCGCCGGGCGGCGGATTGTTCCCTGGCGCAGGCCACGATGAGCACATCGTCCGCCATGCCGTGGGCGGTGCTGAACTGGTCGCTGATGACCAGGGCGAAGTCCCGCACGGCCTGGGCCTGCAGGGTGTACACGGCGGCGTCGGCCAGGAAGGTGGGCTCGGCATAGCCGGTGGAGGCGACGGTATAGCCCCTGGGCAGGGTCAGCCGCACCGTCCAGTTGGCGCATTCCGTGAGGAAGGGATCGCCGATGGACACATAAGGCTCTGCGCGCCACGCGCCGTCCTGCCACAGGGCCAGGGTGGGAAACACATTGCCCAGGGCGAAGATGCCCTCCTGCACACCGAAGCGGCTGCCGCAATCGGGGATGTTCACGTGGTACGCCAGCGTGACGGTGATCTCAGCATCTGCGGGCCAGTCGGCGGGCAGGGTGAGGACGGTCCTGGCCTCGTCCGCCCAGGCGTAGTCTGCCTGTTCGCCGTTGATCATGGCGCTGTCCAGGATCAGTCCGCCGGTGGAGAAGCGCTCGCCGTAGCTGGCGGCGAAGAGCTCGTCATTGGCCACGGGAGAGGTTTCCCCGCTGAGATACGCGCCGGAATAGCTGCGCAGCGTTACATTGTCCAGCGCCTGACCGGAGGGGTTGCGCAGCGTCATCACCTGGGTGGCGGTGAGCTGCTTGCGCTCCGGGTCAAAAACAGCGTCGATGGTGATGCTGTCCAGCCCCTGGGCGGCCTCGGTCACGGCTGCGTGGGTGGGCGGCAGACAGGCGGCCTCGCGCCCATGACCGGAGATGAGCCGGATCAGCGCGCCGCACAGCAGCAGGCAGATAACGATCAGCGCCGCGTAGCGCCATGCCCTGCGGCGTTCCTGCCGGGAGAGCTTCTCGCTCATAAACCGCTCCTTTCGCGCCACCATAATAAACCAACATACAGTATACTACATTTGACGCGGAAACACAATGTTTTATTCCCGGCACAAATCTGCCAATGTGGCCCGCGTCTGGCTGATGAGCGCCACGGTGGCCAGAATGACCTGACAGCCCCGTACGCCGGCGCTGACGCTGATGGTCTCCAGATTGCCGGCGGCGCTGTCCAGGTAGGTGGGGAAGAGCTTCTTCATGCCGATGGGGCTGCAGCCGCCGCGCAGGTAGCCGGTAAGGGGCAGCAGATCCTTCTGGGGGAGCATGGTCACGCTCTTGTTGCCGGAGGCCCGGGCCACGGCCTTCAGGTCCAGCTCCTTTTCCACGGGGATGACGCATACCAGGTGGGGCTGCCTGTCGCCGGTGAGCACCAGCGTCTTGTAGATCATCGCCGGGTCGAGGCCGGTTTTGCCGGCCACCAGCTTGCCGTCGAAGTTATCGTCCTCCACGGCGTATTCGCGGGTCTCGTAGGGGATCCTTCGCGCGTCCAGCTGGCGCAGTACGTTGGTCTTGATGGCTTTGGCCATGATGATCACTTCCTGAAATTCGGGATAAAACCCATTATACAATAGCGGCGCGGGGGGCGCAAGGAATAAAAAACCCGTCAATTGATGATGATAGAAAATTGACAGGGCTGGCAAAGCGTTGTACAATAAAAAAGTATGGTACGACGCACATAAGGAGGCACTTGAGATGGGCGATACCCGCAACCTGGAGGAACAACGCCGCGAACACGACGGCATCGTATATTTTGACCGCGGCCGCCGCGATGGCCGTGACGGCCTGCAGTATGACCGCTTTGCCATCCAGACCCACTTTGTCGAGGTGGGCGAGGATGCTTCCGCGCTGATCGAAAAGTATGTCCGTCCCCTGTATCAGGAGGGCGACTGCGTGGCCATCACCGCCAAGGTCATGGCCATGTGCACCGGCAACGTCAAGAAGATGGAGGACATGAAGCTGGGCTTCTTCGCCAAGCTGATGTCCCGCTTTGCCGGCATCAACTCCACAGGCGTTGGTATGCACGAGCCCTATAAGCTCCAGCTGGTCATCGACATGGTGGGTCTGCCCCGGGTGCTGTGGGCGGGCTTCGTTTCCGCCATTACCCGCCCCTTCGGCGTGAAGGGCCTGTTCTACAAGATCTGCGGTCATGGCGTGGCTGGTATCGACGGATTCTATTTCCGTTCCAGCTTCGAGCGTTATAAGACCCTGGCGCTGATCAACCCGGAGAATCCCGTGGAGCTCTCCAACGAGATGACCGCCAACACCGGCATCCCCGTGGTGATCATGGACGCCAATGACATCGACCAGAATCAGCTGGGCAAGTGCGACACCTTCCCCCTGACGGACGATCAGATCCAGGACGCCCTGAAGGATAATCCCTGCGGCCAGGGCGACGAGCTGACGCCCATCATCCTGATCCGCCCGGTGAAGGAAGCTTGATCATGACAGCAAAAAAAGAGAGGCTTGCGCCTCTCTTTTTTTATACCAGCAGCTTGCGGAGCAGGGCGGTCATCTCCTCTGCGGAGTTGACCCGGTAGTCGGCCTGGTTGTATTCCTCATCGTTGCCGAAGCCGTAGCAGGCCGCCACGGTGGGAATGCCATTGGCCTTGCCGGCGGTGATGTCGCCCAGCCGGTCGCCCACCATGACGCAGCGCTCGGGCCGCATTTCGGCGATGAGCATGCCCAGGGCTTCGGCTTTGCTTTTGCCGGGAATGTGCGCCTGAAGCCGGACGAAGCAGTCCTCCACCTGCATCACCCGGGTGGATAATTCCAGGTATTCCTGCAGTCCGTTGCTCACGATGGCCAGGTCGGCAAAGGAGCGCAGCTCGTCCAGCATCCCGCGGATACCGGGGAAAAACTGCTGCACGGTGGGAACCAGCTCCATCTCGGCCTCCTTACGCAGGCGGAGGAACTCTCCGGCACGCTCGGCGGGCAGGCCCAGCACGGCCACGGATTCCTCGTAGGTGGGGCCGTTGCAGGCTTTGAGCTTTTCCACGGGCATGGGCGGCAGCCCCATGCGCTCAAGCGCCAGACTGATCTCCCCGATGCACAGGGGCATACTGTCGGCAATGGTGCCGTCCCAATCAAAATAGATCACAGGTCTTTCCATCGTTTACTTCCTTTTCAGCAGCATGCGCTTGGTGATATAGTTCCAGATCATCACCAGCAGCGTGGCGATGACCTTGTTGATCATGTATACCTTTACGCTCAGGCCAAACAGGCTGAAAAGCACTGTGTCCTCGCCGAAAAGAGCGGTGAGCAGCGCCATGATCGCCCAGTTGAGCAAAAGGCCGATGCCGGAGGTGATCACAAAGCCGATCTGCGCCTTCCGGCTGCCCTCCTGCGCGCCGGAAAACACCCAGCGCACGCACATCAGATAGTTGACGATGACGCTGATGAGGAAGGCCAGAGGCGTGGCAATCAGCACGTTCATGTGCAGCCATTCCTTGAAAAGCACCAGCGCCGCGTATTCGATCAGGAAGCATACGCCGCCGGTGAGGGCGAAACGCAGTATTTCGCTGAGTCGGGTTTTCATTGAGGTTTTCATGTGTTCTCCTTTTTACTTGGCTTCCGTCAGCTTCACGTTCTCCTCGCCCAGGAAGGCTCGCAGGCGCTTGAGGCAATCCTCGGTGGCATCGCACCAGCTCAGGCGGGGCACCAGCAGGGTGAGCTTCTCATCCGGGATGTGCAGGTACACCGGCACGCTGCCCGGGTGGAGGGACAAAAGCGTGGACACGCGATCCATCATGGAACGGTCCAGCTTGACAAACAGCTTGCGCCTGGCCTGCTGGGCGGCCTGGGCATCGGTGAGCTGGGGCGCGTGCTGGCGGCGGGCGGGCTCGGCCTTGGGGGCGGGCTGCTGGGCAGGCTGATTCTTCCACTCCTCCAGGGGAACGACACGATCCACCAGCAGCTTGGGGGATTCCTCCTCACGGATGGACAGCTTGCCGCACAGCACTACCAGATCGTCCGCGGCCATCATGCCCTGATAACGCTCGTACACCTTGGGGAACACCAGGCATTCGATCTGCCCGGTCAGGTCTTCCAGAGTCACAAAGCCCATATAGGCGCCCTTTTTGGTGGCCTTGCCTTTGACTTCCGTCAGGATGCCGCCCATTTCCACGGGCCGGCCGTCCAACAGGATGCCGTGATCCTCGCGCTCGTCGAGGCCCTCCAGGTCGGCGGTGGAGAAGGGCAGCGCGGCCAGGATGTCCCGGTAATCGTCCAGGGGATGGCCGGTGATATACACGCCGGAGATCTCCTTTTCCATGGCAAGGCGGGTGCGGCGGGGGAAGTCCGGGAGGTTCGGCAGGGCGCGGCGCTCCTCAAAGATGGGCTCCTCGCCGCCGAAGGCCATGTCGAACAGGCTGAGCTGACCGTCCACGTTCTGCTTGCGCTGGCTGATGTTGGCGTCCATGGCGGATTCAAACACGGCCAGCATCTGGGGCCGCAGCGCGCCGGTGGAATCGAACGCGCCCGCACGGATCAGGCTTTCCACTACACGCTTGTTGCATTCGCCGGGATCGATGCGGCGGCAGAAATCAAAGATATCTTTATAGGGGCCCTTCGACAAGCGCTCGGACATGATGGCATGCACTGCGCCCTGGCCCACCGTTTTCACTGCGCCCAGGCCGAAGAGGATGCCCAGGCTGCCGTCGGCCATCTTCTGCACGGTGAACTTCCAGCCGGAATGGTTCACATCCGGGGGCAGGATGGGGATGCTCTTGGAGCGGCAGTGCTGGATGTACCCGGCGATCTTGCCGGAATTGCCGTAAACGCTGTTGAGCATGGCGGCCATGAAGGGAACGGGGTGGTGCTTCTTCAGCCAGGCCGTCTGCATGGTGACCACACCATAGGCCGCGGCGTGGGATTTATTGAAAGCGTAGGAGGCGAAGGAGATCATCTCGTCGTAGATCTGGTTGGCCACGTCCTCCGGCACGCCGTTGCGCACGCAGCCGGGGATGGACACGGTGCCGTCCGCCTCCACCAGGCCGTGGACAAAGTACTCACGCTCCTGCTCCATGATTTTGTGCTTCTTTTTGGCCATGGCGCGGCGCACCAGGTCGCTGCGGCCAAAGGAGTAGCCTGCCAGGTCGCGCACGATCTGCATGACCTGCTCCTGATACACCATGCAGCCGTAGGTCACATCCAGGATGGG
>SVGJ01000067.1 GCA_015056415.1 Clostridiales bacterium | reverse complement strand
AAAAGGAGTTTTTTGCGTCTACTCACCGGTTAACCTTTCCTGAACCACTGGCCTTGCCAGTGGTTTTCAGTATACAAGAAAGCGCCTGCCCGCAGCAGACGCTTTCCCGATCATCCGTTACACACCATACAGCAACCAGATATAGATGTACGCAGGCACGATGGCCGCCAGCGTAAACGGAATGCCGATCTTGAAGAAATCGCCATTCTTGACCTCATACCCGGCCTTGCGCAGAATGCCAATACCCGTAATATTCGCCGAGGCGCCGATGGGGGTGCAGTTGCCGCCCAGGGTCGCGCCGGAAAGCAGACCGAAGTACAGGGGCGTGGGATCCACGCCCAGCTTGGCAGACAAAGCGGCAATCACAGGGATCATGGTCGCCACATAGGGAATATTGTCGATGAAAGCGGAGATCAGCACCGATACCCACACGATCACCGTGTACAGCACAAACACATTGCCGCCGCCCATCTGCGCCAGCATATCACCTGCCGCCGTGATGACACCCTGGGCAGAGATGCCGCCGATCATCAGGAACAGGCCCAGCAGCAGGCCGATGGTCTCGAAGTCGATGCCCTTGAGGGGCTCCTTGATCGCCGCGAAGCTCTTCTTCCGGGCATAGTTGTACACCAGGCCCACCACAAACAGCACGCAGCAGATGATGCCGTTGGTCTCGTCAGGCTTGTTGGGGATGAAGGAAGCGCAGATCAGCAGCACAATGGCGCCCACCAGCAGAATGGTGGGGACATAATTCGTCACCTGGGTGCGCACACCGGTCCTGGGGATGGCGCCCTTCTCCTTGCGGAAGATGAAATACAGGATCAGCGCGGCCAGCACGGCGCCCAGCTCCACAGCGAAGAAGATGCTGGGCTTGCCCTTGTACCAGAAGAAATCCATGAAGCTCATATCCAGCGCGGAGCCCAGCATGATGGCCGTGGTATCGCCCACCAGCGTGGCGGCGCCCTGCAGGTTGGAGGACACCGCAATGCCGATGATGAAGGGCACAGGATTCGTCTTCAGCTTCTTGCAGATCTCCATAGCCACGGGAGCGATCATCAGCACGGTGGCCACATTATCCACAAAGGCGGAGATAATGCCGGCAAACAGCGCCAGCGCCACAGCGGCCCACTGCACATTGGGCACCTTTTCCATCACCAGGTCAGCCAGCAGCGAGGGCATCCTGCTCTCGATGAACAGCGCCACCAGGCCCATGGTGCCGGCGATCATCAGGATCACGTTCAGGTCGATGGCGCCAAGGATCTTACCCAGGGGCAGCATACCCGTAACGATGAAGATCAGCGCGGAGCCCAGCGCGATGTAGGGGCGATACTTGCTGAATATCAGCATCAGCACATAGGTTACCGCAAACAGGATCAGTGCAGGAATCATGGTCATTCCATCCTCCATTCGAGTCATCTGTTTCATTAGTTTCTATGCTCAGCAGGCGTTTCCTGCTCATGATCGGAAGCCGCCGTAATGGCTCAGCGTCTTTGCGGCGATCCTCGATCCGGCCTGCATGGCCTTCACAATATCGCCCTCCTTCATCCAGGAGCAGACAAAGCCCGCGTGATAGCTGTCGCCGCAGCCGGTGGTATCCACCACGGTCTCCACCCGCTCCGCGGGCACACGGTACTCCACACCATGGCGATATGTCACGCTGCCCTGCGCCCCAAGAGACATATTGAACAGCCCTTCCCAGCGGGTGGAAAAATCCCGGAAGTGGCGGAGAAGCGCCTCTTCCCCGCTGATCATGAAGAAATCGATATCCGGGGCCAGCTGTTCCATATGCGCAAAATCGCGGTACACGTCGAAATCCACCGCCAGCTTGAAGCCGTGCTGCTTTTTCATTTCCAGCACCTCCTGGAAGCAGGAGGCCCAGAAGTGGATGAACACCACATCGGATCCGGCAATGACGCCGCGCTCTTCCTCTGTGAGGCGAATGTTCTCCAGGATCTCGCCGTTCCAGGAGTCCGGCTTGTAGTACCGCTCGCCCTCCGGGGTGAGGTAGGTGTAGTTATTGGCGGTGGTCTGGGCGGGGTCGATGCGGATATGCTCCGTGTTGATGCGTTTATCCGCAATGGCGTCAAGAATGGCCTGGCCATAAGCGTCCTGGCCAATGACGCCCAGCAGCGTCACATCCACATTTTCAAAGGCGCAGGCATGAGCGGCAAAGTTCAGCGCCTCTCCACCTGGCCTGATCTCGTCGGTTCCGTCAAACACATCCGCGCAGAGGCAGGGTAAAGCCGTCAGCTTCATGGAGCTTCCTTCCTTTCATCAGCCCAGGACGCCCAGGTGCTCCAGCAGGATCTTGCAGCCCATCAGGATCAGCACCACGCCGCCGAAAAGCTCTGCCTTGCACTTGTATTTCGCGCCGAAAACATTGCCCACCTTCAATCCGATGGCGGAAAGCACAAAGGTGATCACACCAATGAACAGCACCGCCCACAGGATGTTCACCCGCAGGAAGGCGAAGGTCACGCCCATGGCCAGGGCGTCGATGCTGGTGGCAATGGCCAGGGTGATCATCGTCCTGAAGGAGAAGGAATCATCCAGCTTTTCCTCATCCTTGCTCAGGGCCTCGCGGATCATGTTGCCGCCGATGAAGCCCAGCAGCACAAAGGCGATCCAGTGATCGATGCTGACGATGAACGCTTCGAACTGGGTGCCCAGCAGATAGCCGATCAGGGGCATCAACGCCTGAAAGCCGCCGAAATACGCGCCCACGCACAGGGAGTGCTTCACCTCCGCCTTGCGCACGGAAAGGCCCTTGCACACGGATACCGCAAACGCATCCATGCTCAGGCCCACAGCCACCAGAAACAGCTCAAGGATTCCCATGTGCAGCTCCTCCTCACATCAGGCCGAAGGACGAAAAAACGAGACTCATCCGTCCTTCTGTACAGAAAGAAACAGATAAGTCTCGTCGCAATGTACAAAGCCAGGAACCAGTGTTCCAGGATGTTGACTCCGTCCCGCGTTTCCGCGCCGACTACTCCCCTACAACGCGCATGGTAGCACACCCCCACCGAGATAGTCAAGACTAACCATCGGAATGAAATCATCCCCGCCGGATCTCCGGCAGGGATGGGGATGCTTACTTGGCGTATTCGGTGGAACGGGTCTCGCGGATCACGTTCACGCGGATCTGACCCGGATACTCCATTTCCTTTTCGATGCGCTTGGCGATCTCCTTGGCGAGGATCTTGGTGCCCTCGTCGGTGACGTCGTCGGGCTTGACCATGATACGGACCTCGCGGCCGGACTGGATGGCGAAGCACTTCTCCACGCCATCGAAGCTGTTGGCGATTTCCTCCAGCTTCTCCAGGCGCTTGATGTAGTTCTCCAGGCTCTCGCGGCGGGCGCCGGGACGAGCGGCGGAGATGGCGTCGGCGGCCTGCACCAGCACAGCTTCCACGGTCTGGGGCTCCACGTCGTTGTGGTGGGCCAGAATGGCGTGGATGACGTCGGGGCTCTCGTGATACTTGCGGGCCAGCTCGCCACCCAGGGTCACGTGGGTGCCCTCAGCCTCGTGATCAACGGCCTTGCCGATGTCATGCAGCAGACCGGCGCGCTTGGCCAGCTGGACGTCGGCGCCCAGCTCGGCAGCCATCAGGCCGGCCAGGTGGCTGACCTCGATGGAGTGCTTCAGCACGTTCTGGCCATAAGAGGTGCGGTAGCGCAGGCGGCCCAGCAGCTTCACCAGCTCGTGGTGAATGCCGTGCTGCTGCGTCTCGAACACAGCGTTATCGCCGGCCTCACGGATCTGGTTGTCCACTTCCTTGCGGGCCTTCTCCACCATTTCCTCGATGCGGGCGGGGTGGATGCGGCCGTCCATGATGAGCTTCTCCACGGCGATGCGGGCGATCTCACGGCGGACGGGATCAAAGGCGGACACGATAACAGCCTCGGGAGTATCGTCGATGATGAGGTCAACGCCGGTGGCGGTCTCCAGGGCGCGGATGTTGCGGCCCTCGCGGCCGATGATGCGACCCTTCATATCATCGTTGGGCAGGGCGATAACAGAAACGGTGGACTCGGCCACGTGGTCAGCGGCGCACTTCTGGATAGCCAGGGCGATGATGTTGCGAGCCTTCTTTTCGCCCTCTTCCTTAGCCTTGGCCTCGATATCGCGCACCATGGCAGCGGCATCGTGGAAGGCGTCCTTCTGGACACGCTCAACGATGATCTGCTTGGCCTCATCCTGGGTCATGGCGGCGATGCGCTCCAGCTCGCTGTTCTGCTTGCTGATCAGCGTCTCGACCTCTTCCTGCATTTTCTGGATCTCGGCCTGCTTTTTGTTGAGGCTTTCCTCACGGGCTTCCATGTTATCGGCCTTCTTGTCCAGCGTTTCCTCGCGCTGGATCAGGCGGCGTTCGTTACGCTGCACCTCGTTGCGGCGCTCACGCATCTCACGCTCGTTCTCGGCCTTTTCGCGGTCGCTCTCGGCCTTGGCCTTGAGGATCTCTTCCTTGGCCTCCAGCACCTTTTCCTTCTTGTACTCATCCGCCTTGCGGACGGCGTCGTCGTAGAGATGCTTGGCGTATTCCTCGGTGCGGCCAATCTTCTTTTCGGTGACGTTCTTGCGGTAGGCGCCGCCGACAACAAAGCCAATGACTGCCGCCGCAACAGCGATCAAAATCCATACGATAGGTTGCAAACTGTTTCCCTCCTTTTCTTTCTTAATCTTAATTCAAACTTCAGTAGGAACGGCCAAAAGCCGTGCGGGTACGCCCGCACAGCTGCTTGCTGCTTTCTTGATGATGGACTTCCGTCCGCTGCTTTATTCTTTTTCCCGACAGCCTGCCGAAAAAGGGCCTGCCGCGCCTCACAAAAACTACATATCAAAGGGCACAATCCACCCGTTATGGGCATAGCGCACCCCTTGCGCAATTCCTATGCAGCCGACCGAACCGACCGGTTCAGCCGCCGAAAAACGACGCTCCAGTAATGAAGCGATAACAAATTGAGCGGGGATTTCTATCGAAAACAGCCCGGAAGCGTACCAAAATGTACCTTCCCACAGCCGATCAAAACTATTGTAACGATTTTCTTTCCATCTGTCAACCCCTTTGCATGGCCAGACAGGTATGATATAATAGGAAAAAATGCAAAGGAGCTGCTCCTATGCCCTACCGCTTTACCGTTCAGGAAAAGAAACGCCGCCGCGTGATCATCGATACCGACGCCGCCTGCGAGGCGGATGACCCCTATGCCATCGCCCACGGCCTGATGACGCCCCGCTTCATTGTGAAGGGCATTCTGGCCGAACAGTTCAATCAGCCCGGATCAGTGCAGAAGAGCTACGACGCCATCAAGCATCTGCTGGATCTGATGGATATCCATGATGTGCCGGTGCTCATGGGAACCGACCCGCTGACGAGCGAAACCGACGCACCCCCCTGCGAGGCAGCCGATTTCATCATCCGGGAAGCCCTGAAGGACGATCCCCACCCCCTCTACGTTCTGTGCCAGGGCGCGTTGAGCAACGTGGCGGCCGCCATCAACAAATGTCCTGAGATCCAGGACAGGTTCATCTGCATCTGGATCGGCGGCGGCTTCTACCCCAGGGGCGGGTGGGAGTTCAACTCCGTGAACGATTATCACGCCGCCAACGCGGTCTTCTCCTCCAGGGTAGAGGTGTGGCAGGTGCCCATGAGCGTCTACACCAAAATGCAGCTGGGCTATGCCGAGCTGGAATACAAGGTGCGCCCCTGCGGCAAGGTGGGCGAATATCTCTTCGAGCAGATGATCGAACACGGCATGCATGCCGATTGGGTCGAGGGAGAAAGCTGGGCCATCGGCGATCAGCCGGCCATCGGCCTGGCGCTGAACCCCGGCTGCGGTCGTTACCGGATGCAGAGCGCCCCTCGCTTTGGCGAAGGCGGCGTGTATGTGGACTGCCCTGAAAACCGTCAAATTCGCGTGTACGAGGGCATCGACCAGCGGTACATCCTGGAGGATTTCTTCTGCAAGCTGGCGCTGAATTACAGGCAATAAGCAAAAGGAGAGCAGTACGCCGCTCTCTTTTTATTCCTGCAGGTACTCCAGCATCCTCTCCACATTTTCCGCCAGGGGCCGTGTGCCATCCAGCACGATCACCGGACAGCGGAGCCTTGCCGCGCTTGCCTCCACAGTGGCCTCATCGCGGCGCTTCACCATATCCCGGAAAGCCTCCTGCTGCGCATACATATCCCCGCCGGGCAGGGCCCGCGCTCCAAAGCGCCGCTCTTCCCGCTGCCGGATGCGCATGAGCCGCGTTTCCAGCGGTGCCTGTACCCAGAAAGCCATGTCAATGCGGCTGAGCAGCTCCTCGCGCCAGTTCATCTTCACGCAGGAAAGGATGAACCGCGGATGCGCCTCCATATCCCGCAGGAGGGCGGCTTCCACTTCCGCCTGATCCCGTTCCCCGGAATAGGGCAGCTCTTCCATATGCTCCACGACCGCATTGTCCAGCGCCCGCTGGCGATGGATCCGCTGACGGGGGAAGTAGTAATCCTCCACATCCATCTCAAAACAGCCCAGCTCCCTGGCCAGCAGATGATTCAGCGTGGATTTTCCGCTGCCATTGAGCCCGATGATGGCAATGCCTTTCTTCACATTCCTCGCCCTCCTCTCCCTTTTATCATAGCACACAGGGCGCACCCATCTCAATTCCGAATTCCGCATTTTTCCCTTGCCTTTTGGCAGGGGAAATGCTATACTACCTTTACTATCGTTATGAACGGGAACGCATTCCCACCCTGTCACCCCAAGAGAGCCGCTGGTTGGTGCGAAGCGGCGGGACAGCGGAGTGCCGCTCGCCCGGGAGCGAACCGGATGACCTCCGGCGGAAGCGTCCGTTACAGCGCAATGAGTGGCCTGCTGCACAGCAGGCAAGCAGAGTGGTACCGCGAAACACACGTTTCGTCTTTGCAAAAAGCAGGGGCGGAACGTTTTTTCTATCCTTGCTTACATCCACAGGATTCAGCAAAAGGGAGGCAATCATCATGGAGTTCAAGGCTTACGATCCCAAACACATCGAGCCCAAATGGCAGAAGATCTGGGCGGACACCCACGCCTTTGAGGCGCTGGACGA
>SVGJ01000003.1 GCA_015056415.1 Clostridiales bacterium | reverse complement strand
AGGTTTCTTTTCCGCTAAAGCTTTCCTATCCCACCAGCTCTGCTGGTGGTTATTTTCTTGCTAAAGCGCTTAACAATATAAAAAGGAGCCGCTTACGCAGCTCCTCAATCATTCTCCGCGGATACCTGAATGAAATCCCTCACCACGCTCATTCTGCCGCCATCGGCCAGGAACTGATCGATAGCCGCCTGCAGCTCCACGTGGAATTCCTCCAGGCACAGGCCGTTTTCCATGATGTAGGTCGCCACCGGCACGCCCACATAGCGGAGATGCCAGGGCTCATAATTGATCTCGGTGATCTCTTCCTTATCCTCGGGGTAGCGCAGGATAAAACCATATCTCGCGCAGTTGTTGGCCATCCACTTGCAGCCCTCTGCCACGGCCATCTTCTCCGTCATGCCTTTTTCAAGCCAGTCCTTGGGGATCAGATCAACCGCCAGACCTGTCTGATGGTCGCTGGCGCCGGCCTTGGTCACATAACCCAGATCCTTGCCATTGTTGCGTTCCAGGCGGTTGTAGTACATGGTCTTCTGCGTCTGATAGGAGCGATAGGCGCTCTTCAGGTGCAGGGAGATGCCATCATCCAGGGCGTCCTCCAGCATGGTGACCAGCGCCTGAGCGCATTCCTCCCGCAGCTTCATGGTGCTGCTGGAGGCTTTCTTCACGCCGCCGTTGGTGTTGTTGCCATCCTTGTCCTGCTTGCGGGTCTTCATCGTCACCAGATCCCCGGGCACATAATCCGAGGGCAGTAGGATATGCTTGTTGGCCAGCCGCACCAGCTCCGGATCCATTTCGCTCAGGTCGATGGGAAAACTCCATACCACGTCGTCATAGGTAACTTCACCAATGATGATCCCGGCGGTATCCTCAATGCTGATCTCCGGATCGTCCTCCGCCAGCGCAGGCGCTGCCAGCACAAGCGCCAGCAGCACGATGACCATCCATCTGTTTTTCAAAGCATGAAACTCCTTTATGTCTCGTGGTAGAAGCCGATCTCATGGTCGCCGTCCGGGCCGACCTCGTCCAGCACCACCATCTGTCCCTCCACGGGCTCGGGCGTGGGACCGGGGGTAGGCGTGGGCGCGGGTTCAGGCGTAGGCGTTATCTTGATGGTTTCTACGCCCTCCACCACCGCAGGCGCCACAGCCACGCCCGCCGCTTCCACAGGGTTCACCAGCGCGCGCAGCTCCTCCAGGCACAGGCCGTTGCGCTGCATATAGGCGGCAGCCTCCACGCCGACATAGCGCAGGTGCCAGGGCTCGGCCGCCCAACCGGTGATATCCTGCTTGTTTTCGGGATAGCGGAGCACAAAGCCGTAGGCGGCGGCGTTATCGGCCAGCCACTTACCCTCCTTGGTCTGGGCGAACTCGTCCGTGAGCGTTTTGGTACGCCAGTCCTTGCCCACCACCGTGACCGCAAGGCCCGTCTGGTAGTCGCATTCACCGGGCTTCTGGGCAGCCTCGCCGCGCTTTTCCATGCGGGTATAGCGAACCTCCTCATCGTGATAGGAGCGGTAGCCCTGGCGGACGTACAGCACAGTCTTATCCGCTTCCGCGGCATTGCACATGCTCACCAGCGCAGCGGCAGCTTCCGCGCGGAGCTGGATGCTGGTGGTGGAAGCCGTATATACCGCGTCCGTTCCGCCCTCCGCGCTGCGGCGGGAATTCAGCTTGACCAGATCGCCAGGCTCATAGCTGTCCACCAGCGGCTCCTGGCTGCTGGCCAGCCACAGCAGCTCGTTATTCACCTGGGGCAGCGTGTCCTCCGCCATAGCAGGCGCCGCGATCATCAGCATCACCATCAGAATCGAAATGATTTTCCGTACTGCAGCCACCGGAAACCCCTCCCACGTTATTGATTCACTCCATAACCTTTTCGCCAATGATGATATCGATCAGCCGCTCCTGGCGAAGGAGCAGCAGGTAATGTTCCAGCGGCATTTCATTGTCATGAATGGCAGCCGCCGCTTCCTTGCCTACATACCGGACGTGCCAGGGCTCGTACTCATAGCCGGTCACGTCCTCCCAGCCCTTCTGGTAGCGGATGATAAACCCAAACCGCCAGCAGTTTTCCATCAGCCACTTGCCGCCGCCGTACCTGGCGAAGGATGTGGAAAGATTGGATCTTCCCTTCTGGCTCACGTCCATGGCCATGCCCAGCTGATGCTCGCTGGCGCCGGCCCGCGCCACATATTCGTCCGCCTTCGCCTTGGAGCCCACGCTATCCAGCTTGCGGTTGTAGATAGCGCGCTGCGTAGCATAGCTCCGGTAGCCGCTGATGGTTGTCAGGGTAATATTTTCCTCTTCCTTACAGGCTGCGTACATTTCCTCCAGAGCGGCGGCAGCCTCCACCTGCATGGTGCGAACCTTGCCGGATACCTCCGCCTGGCGCATCAGCTCGGGAATATAATTCTTGCTCACCCGCCACTGACGGTTGATCAAAAACAGCGTGCCGTCAATATCATGCTGCGGCGCTGCCTCATCCAGCGGAGCGGAGACCATCATCGTTCCCGCCGCTGCAAGCGATACAAGCGTTTTGAGGATCGAATTCAATTGATCGTCCCCTTTCACAAAAGATACCGAATTATATTATAGCGCATTTTTTCCTTCTTTCAAGGTGAAACGGCAAATTTTACGCGATTGAAGCGTCCGTGCGCGGACACAATAGCCGCGAGGAGGCGAATGAACTTGAAAAAAGCTTTGATCCCCATGTTTCTGCTGACGCTCCTGCTGACCTTCAGCGGCTGCGCCAGCCAGGAAGAACCCCAGAGTACCGCTCAGCCCTCGGTTTTGCCCTCGCCCAGCGCGAGCCCCACCAGCCAGCCCGGAGGTATGATCGACGAAATGCTCCCGGACATGACCGATGGGCCCATGGAGGGCGTTGACGATGCTCTTACCCCCGCCGCCAGCGAACAGCCGGCGGCCCAGGGGGTGACGACCGTTTCTGACGCGCGCAAGGCCATCGACGACATCGAGGATGAGCTGGAGCGCCTCAGTGAGGTGGATGACGCGCAGGTCGTCATCGCCGGCAAGGACGCCGCCGTGGCGCTGGAATTCGATTCCCAGTACCAGGGCGGCGTCGACGACCGGCTCCGCGAGATCATCAGGGAACGCATCGCCGGCGTGATTTCCGGCGTGGAGAACATCGCCATCACCACGGACCAGACGCTCATGGAGCAGCTTGAGGCCCTGGGCGACCGGCTGGAGGGCGCTGCGGATATGGCGGACATCCAGAGCGAGCTGAACGCCATCATCAAGAAAATCGACTCATCCGTAGCATAACCAGACCTTCCCCCGCATATCCTGAAGGGCAATCAGTACCCGCGAAGCTGTTGCAGGTCATATGCTTGCGACGGTTTTCTCTGGCCCATGTGGCCGCTTTGCTCCAGGATATGCTGCACAGCACGGCTCCATGCAGGTCGGGTGCGCGCAGCAGCGCCCATCCTGCCGCATCGCCACCACGCCCAACGGCCCGGCTCCTGTGCTCCGCGCCCGCATGATGCGCAAAGAAGCAGACGGTATCGTCTGCTTCTTTCTATGCGTCCAGTCACGCCGGGATCTTAATCGAAATAGAACAGCTCCTCGAATTTCTTTTCAAGGGCAATGCACAGCACCAGCGCCAGCTTGGCCGTGGGATTGAAGGCGCCTGTTTCAATGGAGCTGATGGTCTGCCGGGAAACGCCCACCATCTTTGCCAGCTCCCCCTGGGATATGTTTCTTTCCGCCCGTGCCACCCGGATGCGGTTTTTCAAAATCAGTTCGTCGTTCATCGCTCACCTCACCATATTCCCAGCAACGCCAGAATGTAGATCACCATCGAACCCATCGCACAAACCGTTATCGCCCCAGCACCCACCCATTGCCACTTCGTCTTTTCCCGCGCAGCATAAGCCAGCCGCTCCGCCGCGACCATCCCCCAGTAAATGGCCAATGCGCACCACAGAAACGCCGAGTCCCTTTTGATCGCAATGCCTACAGGCCCCAGAATCACGCACAACGCCAGTCCCACGATCTGTGAAATACTCTTGGCCTTTGTTTGGATCGCCCGGCTCCGTTCATCAGGCTTGTTCTTGTTCTCCTTCTGGCTCAGGGCCAGGATCTCTTCACGGTTCATAGGGCTTCCTCCTCGCAAGTACACTTTACATATTGTCAAGTTCTCTTGACAAACACAGAGTAACATCAAAAGAAACTGATGTCAAGTATTCTTGACAAATTTTCTATAAAACTTTACTTTCATGCATTTTCCTTCGCTCCCCGGACTTCCCAGCGTATCTGCCGCCAGGCTGCGCAAAATATCCCCTGTGGAGAGATAGGAGGTGACAAAGCATGAACAACAGCCAGTCTCAGATGATCCCCAATGCCAAGCCTGCCCTGGACAACATGAAGTTCGAGATCGCCCGCGAGCTGGGCATCAATCTCAAGCAGGGCTACAACGGCGACCTGTCCGCCCGTGAAAACGGTTATGTGGGCGGCTACATGGTCAAACGCCTGATCGAGCAGGCCGAGCGCCAGATGGCCGGCCAGCAGTAACCCCATTCCATGAACATCGCAAGGAGGAACACCGCTATGTATAACAATCAGAACGGCTCCGGCAGCCAGAACCAGTCCGGCAACCAGCAGGGCGCCATGGTCCCCGAGGCCAAGCAGGCCCTGAACAACATGAAATATGAGATCGCCAACGAGCTGGGCATCAACCTGAAGCAGGGCTATAACGGCGACCTGCCTTCCCGTCAGGCCGGCTACATCGGCGGCTACATGGTGAAGCGTCTGATCGAGCAGGCCGAGCGCCAGATGGCCGGTAAGTAAATCCCACGCAGAAAGGTCGCCGCGGTATAAACCGCAGCGACCTTTCTTTTCAGATCCACAGGGGCTCCCTGTCCAGCGCGGGAACGACACGCTCCCAGAATACCTCCTGACGGAAGATCACCGTGGCCGTATTATCGCAGGGATGGAAGGCGATCCGTCCCGCCTGCCGCACACCCCTGTCGATGGCGAGATTGACCTTTTTCTCCCCGTCGAACCAAAGGGCCAGGGGACTCAGCGAGCCGCTTTCCAGCCCCAGCATATCCATCAGGCATGCCGGCGGCGCAAAGCTCAGCCTCGAGGAACCCAGCAGCTTGCTGACCTCCGAGGTGCGGAAGGGCTTCTCCGGCTGGGTGACGTACAGATAAAAACCAGTCATCTGCCGGTTGCACAAAAGGATATTCTTGCAGAAGGTCACATCCGGCGCAGCATAGGGCAGCGCGAGACAATCCTCCATGGTGTGGGCCGGGGCGTGCTCGTACACCTCGCAGGGTATTTCCAATTCACGCAGTCTGGCCAGCACGCTCGCTTTATTGGACATTCTTATTCCTCACAATCATCGATCGCCTGCGTCAACTCCGTCCAGCGGCGGATGCGCAGGTGCTCCCCTTCCACGGCCAGCCCTTCATTCTTGTGGGTGAAACCATTGGGGATCGTCTCATCCTGGTACCAGACGGGGAACATCCCCACGCTCTGGGCGCCGTGGATATCCGCACGAATCTCATCGCCGCAGAACCACACATCCCCGGCATCCAGCCCCGCCCTGCTCAGCGCCGCCCGGAACAGCAGCGAATCCGGCTTGCGCGCGCCGTACTCGCTGGAGGTCATCACAAATTCGAATTCATGCCCCAGCAGCCGCTTCAGCCTGTCCGCCAGCGCATCGGCCGACCAGCCCAGATTGCTGATGACCCCTGTGCGGATACCTCGCTGCTCCAATTCAGCAAGCATCTCCGCCGCGCCGGGCATGGCTGCGCCGGGAGTCGTCGCCGTCCAAAGCAGCTTCTCCAGATCACCCATGGGCAGGTCGAATTTCAGGCCAAGGGAATCGTATTTCAGCCGCAGCTGCTGATGCTCATGCTGCTCCCAGCCGGCGTGGCGTGTCTGCCGCTGGGCAAGCCAGATCTCCGTGCCCAGCCGGCTTGCCTGCCACGGCGTCACACCTTGAGGATTTTCCGTTACGTGGCGGAACACAGCTTCCTCGCCCCGGATAAAATCCGTATCCGGCTCATAGGCCAGCGTATGTCCATAATCAAACAGGATCATCTTCGGCTTGCGCATCCGATGTCGCCTCCTTCGCGCCTGTGAGATTTGCTCTGGCTTTCCATGCCGTTCAATGCTATAATACCCTCAAATCCGACGCAAATCAAGCCTGCTGAACGGAGCGATACGCATGAAAACCAACTATGCCGATATGTTCCATGCCCTGCATCCCGGTTTTTTCGATGAGGGTTCCATCCGAAGCCTGCCCCCTGCGTATGTTTTTGAGGAGCAGATCCTCGACCTGCGCGGCTTCAGCGTCGATGACGTCCATATCGATTGTCCTGCCCACATCACCTTCGGCTGTTACTCCGGCGACCTGGAAGCCCTGCGCAGCGCAGTAGGGCTGGTGGATGAGGACTGGCCCCAGTATTTCAACGAGGGCGACCGCATCTACTGCGCCTTCGATGGTGATGAGGTGGTCAGCTTCTGCAATCTGGACGCATTTGGCGAATACCAACGGCTGCGCATCGGCGGGCCCGGCTGCGTAGGCACCATTCCTTCTCACCGCAAACAGGGCATCGGCCTGAAAATGGTGCAGAACGCCACCGCCATCCTGAAGGATGAAGGCTTCGACCTGAGCTACATCCACTACACCCATGTGGGACACTGGTACGCGCGTCTCGGCTACAAGACCATCCTGCGCTGGAATTCCGGTGGAATTATCAGTGAGGAGCTATAAAAAACGGTAGCCAAACCGACCTGTATGTGCTATAATAAAAAAAATACGACCGAAGAATCATGTGGAGGAGGCCTATATATGAAAAAACGAATCGGTATTCTCACCGCCGGCGGCGACTGCCCCGGTCTGAACGCGGCCATCCGTGGCGTGACCCGCGCCGCTTATGAAATGTTCGACGCCGAGATCATCGGCATTCACGATGGCTATCGTGGTCTGATCGAAGGCGACTATCAGATCATGAAGCGCAGCGACTTCTCCGGCATTCTCACCCAGGGCGGCACCATTCTGGGCACGGCCCGCACCCCCTTCCGCAATATGCGCGTTATCGGCGAGGATAAGGTGGACAAGGTCGCCGCCATGAAGAAGACCTATAAGAATCTTAAGCTGGACTGCCTGGTCACCCTGGGCGGCAACGGCACCCACAAGACCGCCAACCTCCTTTCCGAGGAAGGGCTGAACGTCATCGGCCTGCCCAAGACCATCGATAATGACCTCTATGGCACTGATTTCACCTTCGGCTTCCATACCGCCATGGACATCGCCACCGAGGTCATCGACCGCATTCACACCACCGCCGCCTCCCACGGCCGCTGCATGGTCATCGAGATCATGGGCAACAAGGCCGGCTGGCTGACGCTGTATTCCGGCGTGGCCGGCGGCGCCGACGTGATCCTCATCCCCGAGATCCCCTATGATATCAGCAAGGTCGCCAAGGTGGTCGAGGCCCGCGCCAAGTCCAACAAGGGCTTCACCATCATCGCCGTGGCCGAGGGCGCCATGGACAAGGAAGAAGCCAAGCTGAAGAAAAAGGAGCGCGAAGCCAAGCGCGCCGCCGAGCACTTCTCCTCCAGCGCCTACGTGGCCAAGCAGCTCCAGGAGCTGGTGGGTGTGGAAGCCCGCGCCGTAGTGCCTGGCCACATCCAGCGCGGCGGCAGCCCCAACGCCTATGACCGTGTGCTCTCCACCCAGTTCGGCGTACACGCCGCCGAGCTCATCCGCGACGGCGTCTTCGGCGTCACCGTGGCCCTGAAGGGCAACACCATCGGACACAACGCCCTGAAGGACATCGCCGGCGTGCCCAAGCTCGTTCCCGAAGACGATCAGATGATCAACATTGCCAAGCGCATTGGTATCTCCTTCGGTGATTAAAAGGATACTCTGCTTAATCATCCCACTTTCTGTATTGGAAGTGGGATTTCCTTTTTGCGGGACGCCCGATGATGTGCTGCACTTTTCATGGTTTTTCTCCTCAGGCATGGACAAATCCATTGAAGAGTGCTATGCTAAATGCAACGGATAAAAGAAAGGCGGCGATCCTGTGACGGAATTCAAGATCACATTGGACATCATGCTGCCGCTGCTGATCATGCTTGGTCTGGGCTGGCTGATCCGCCATATCGGCCTGCTTTCCGAGGGGACCGCCAGCGCCGTCAACAAGCTGATCTTCCGGCTGTTCCTGCCGGTGTTGCTGTTCAATAATATCCGCACGCTTGATATTTCCAACGCTCCCGGGCTGGGCTTTTCAGCGTTCATCTTTTTCAGCGTGCTGGGCGTTTTTCTGGCCGCGCACCTGCTGGTTCCGCGCTTTGTGAAGGATCCCCGCAAGCAGGGCGTGATGGTACAGGGCATCTTCCGCACGAACTTTGCCATTCTGGGCATTCCCCTGGTGCAGGCCATGTTCGGCGATGCCGGCAAAGTGGCCGTCACGCTGGCGCTGCCCATCGTCACCATCATGAACAACGTCCTGGCGGTGATCGCCCTTGCCTCGCCCTCCGGCAGGAAGGCTGATGTCAAGGCGCTGCTGAAGGATATCGTCACCAATCCGCTGATTATTGCCTGCGTGCTGGGCGGCGTACTGCTGCTCTCCGGCGTAAAGCTACCCACCGCACTGGACAAGGTGTGCAACGACGTGGGCGGCATCACCTCTCCCCTGTCGCTGATCGTCCTGGGTGCTTCCCTGCACTGGAAGGGCGTGAAGGACAACCGGCACCTCCTGTTGTGGACGGTGATCCTCAAGCAGGGGCTCATCCCCGTGGTGATGCTCTCCCTGGCGGTACTGCTGGGCTTCCGGCATGAGGAGCTGGGCGTGATGCTGGTGCTTTTCGGAGCGCCCTGCGCCGTGAGCAGCTATCCCATGGCCGAGGCCATGGGCGGCGATGGCACCTTGGCTGCCAGTCAGGTGGTGCTGACCACCATCTTCTCCATGGGAACGCTGTTCGTGCTGATCTATGTGGGCAAACTGATCGGCGTTTTCTGATCCACAAGCAAAAGCGGCTTGCACTCTCTGAAGAATGCAAGCCGCTTATTTTATTGGCGCATTTGCTCCTCGATGATCCTGCACGCCTGCAGTATCACCCTGGCGCAGGGCCGTGAGGCATAATAGGCCGGGGTACGTTCCTCCGGCGTTGGGCCTTCGGACCGGGGGTGACGACGAAGCAGCTCCGCGCAGGAGATGGTGCCGCACCTTTCCACAAAAGCAGCGTGTACCGCCTGCACACGGGCGTACACCCGTGGCCGGCCCTGGGGCAGGTTTCCCGCCTCCTCCAGCGCGCCGCACAGCATCACCGCGGCAGAGAAGGCCCCGCAGTTATCCCGCAGCCGGCCAATGCCGCCGCCAAAGCCCGCCGAGACCCGTGCCGCCTGCTCCTGCGTTATTCCCGCCACATCTGCATATGCCATGTAAACCGATTGAGCGCAGTTATAGCCTGCCGCGAAATTCCGCAGCGCCTGCTTCGTTCTTTCCGTCATGGCTTACTGGGTCACGTTGATGGTCTTGCGCAGGGTGGCATACACCGTATCCTCGTAGGTGTCACGATACGCGCGGGGATAGGTCACGTGCACGGTGTACAGAACCTTGTTCACGCAGGTGGCATGCACACGGCCAGCGATCTCCTCGCCGTTGTCCAGAACGCCGGTGTAGTTGGCGTATACGCCCGTCTGATCCAGCAGAGTACGCTCAGCCGTACGGGAGGGAGAGAAGCTCTTCACGTTCTCGCCATCGGCAATGGCGTCCAGCATGGCTTCGACCTGGTTGTTCAGGCTGCTCTTGTTCATCTGGCTGGAGACGCTGGTGGCCGTCACCGTCAGGGAAGCCTGATAGGCCATGGAAGGATCGGGATTGCGCAGGATGTAGGTATCCGCCACGGATTCATCCACGCTCCAGCCCACGGGGGCCTCGAAGGTCAGGTGCAGATTGATGGCGTCGTAGGCCTGATAGGTGAAGCTGATGGGCGGCGCAGGCGTTGGGGTAGGCTTATCGATGGGATCCAGCAGCACGGGAGTCGCACCGGCATACTCGCTGCGCACAGTGGGCGCTGCGGTCGCAGGCGCGGGGGTCTCCTCGACAAAATCGTCCCATTCCTCTCCCAGGCCCTCCTCGGCAGTGGGATCATAGCCGCCGTTATCGAAATCGATGATATTGGCGGTGGGCTGATCGCCGGTCAGGTTCAGGTTCTGGGTGGCCTGCACCGGAGGCTGATTCGTGGTTTTTTCCACCACGGTGTACTTGGTTCCGCTGCTCTGGCAGGCGCACAGGGCAACCACGCACAGCACCAGCATCAGGGCCAACAGCATCCGCTTTTTCATGATTGTTTCCTCCTACATTCCTGTTTCTGTCAATGATAACGTGTCAGGATATGCTTTTCATGCCGTTATTCCGGCAGGTTTTCATATTGAGGATGATACAGCCTGCGGTCAAGGCTCCAGATCTTCTCAGAGAACGCTCCGGCGGGGGTGCGCTCCATCACGCCCTGCATCTCGTTCATCCGTGCGTCCAGCAGGTCGATCCAGTGAAGCACCTCGGCCTCGGGGAACATGGGCTTACGGGGGGAGCCGAACTCCGCCTCGCCATGGTGGCTGATGATCATATGCTCCAGCAGCACCACGATCTCACCCTCCACTCCAACGTTCTTTGCCGCCTGGGCCAGCACTGCCACGCCCCGCACCAGATGGCCGATGAGCAGGCCGTCGCGGGTGTAATCGGTCACGTTGCCCAGCTCGTCGCTCTTCATTTCGGCGATCTTCGACAGGTCATGCAGGATCACGCCGGCACGCAGCAGGTCGCCATTGAGCCAGGGGTAGGCCTCGATGATGTGCTCCGCCGTGCGCAGCATCCCGGTGGTGTGATGCAAAAGGCCGCTGCGCTCCGCGTGGTGCAGCCGCTGGGCCGCCGGGAACCACTCCAGCTTGTCGCCGGCCAGGCGCAGCATCTCGCGCACGATCTTCTTCAGATCCTCGCTCTTGAAGCAGTCGATGGTCTCATCGATCTCGCTGCGCATCTTGACCGGGCTTTCCGGTGCGCAGGGCACCAGCAGCGAAAGATCCACCTGATCCTCCGGCGTAGATGCCCGCAGACGCTCCACCCGCAGCTGCAGGCGACCGTTGTATTCCTGTACCAGGCCACGGACCTTGATCACCGTGCCGGCGGGCGGCGGCGCCACATTGCCGTCCCACACCTTGCAGTTGATCTCGCCCGTGCGGTCAGTCAGGTTCATGTCCAGGTAGCGGCTGCCATTGCTTCCCGTGCGCTGATCGCTGGAGCGAACCAGCAAAAAGCCCTCGAAGCGCAGGTCCTTCACCAGCTGGGACACCGTCAATTGTTCCATGGGGGTCACTCCTTAAAGGGATACTTCATCAAAACGGGGCGTCCGCGCCATAGCCGCCGGCCTCAGTCGCCAGGTTGGCATAGGTGGTGTATTCGCTCAGCCAGGCCACCTTCACCGTACCCAAGGGGCCGTTTCTCTGCTTGGTGACGATGATCTCGCCCACATTCTTCTCTTCGCAATTGGGATCGTAATAACCTTCGCGGTGGATGAACATGACCACGTCGGCGTCCTGCTCGATGGAGCCGGAGTCACGCAGGTCACTCAGGGCGGGACGTTTGTCCACGCGTGCGGTGTTGGCGCGGCTCAGCTGGGCGCAGGCCAGCAGCGGCACTTTCAGCTCCAGGGCGATGGCCTTGAGCTGGCGGCTGATCTCGCTGACCTCCTGCTGGCGGTTTTCCACCTTGGAATCAGCGTGCATCAGGCCCAGGTAGTCCAGCACGATCAAGTCCAGGCCGTGATCCATCATCAGCCTGCGGCAGCGGGAACGCAGCTGCGAGGGGGTGATGCCCGCCGTATCATCGATATACAGGGGTGCGTTGGACATGGGGCCGATGGACTTGGCCAGGCGCATCCAATCCTCGCCGGAAAGGTTGCCCTGGCGGACCTTCTGCATATCCACCCTGGCATCGGAGCACAGCACACGCAGGGCGATCTGCTCCCGGGGCATTTCCAGGCTGAACACAGCTACGCTCTTCCCCGCTGTCAGCGAGGCGTGAGCCGCGATGTTCATCGCCAGGGAGGTCTTGCCCATGGAGGGACGGGCGCCCAGAATCACCAATTCGCCGCCATGCAGGCCGGTGAGCATATTATCCAGCACGGTAAATCCCGTGGGAACACCGCTGATCTTGCCCTTGAGCTTGCTCAGCTCCTCAATATTGGCATAGGTATTGTACAGCACGTCCTTCACGTGCACCAGGCTGTCGCCGCTGGAACGCTTCATCACGATATCGAAGATGGCCTTCTCGGCGTGATTCAGCGTTTCCTGCAGGGGATTCTGCTGGCTGAAGCACTCCTGGGAGATGCTCTGGGAGGCCGTGATCAGCTTGCGCAGGGTGGCCTTTTCCGCCACCAGGCCGATGTAGGCCTTCACGTTGGCGGTGGTGGGCACATACTGGCTCAATTCGATAATATATGCCGTGCCGCCCACGCCCTCCAGCGTGCCCCGCCGGTTCAGCTCGCTGTCCACGGTAACGAGATCCACCGGGCTCTGCTCCCGGAAGAGCTTGATCATGCAATCAAAGATCTCCCGGTGCTGGGGCTGATAGAAATCCTCTGCCTGCAGCGCTTCCGCCGCCTGCATCACCGCGTTGCCGTCCTGGAGCATAGCGCCCAGAACCGACCGCTCTGCCTCCACACTATTGGGCGGCGTAACGCCCCGGAGTACCTGTTCACTCATGCTCCTCACCTCCCATACGCACCCAAATCAGTTTCTTGCCTTTTACAGGGGCTGAACGTTCACGTTCATCTTGGTGGAGATGCCCGTGTAAAGGATCACGGTGGCCTCGTAGGTGCCAACGTTGCGGATGGCGCTGTTCAGCTCCACCTTGCGCTTGTCCACCTTGATGCCGTGCTGCTTCTCCAGCTCGGCGGCCACCTCGGCATTGGTAATGGAACCGTAGAGACGGCCCTTGTCGCCGCACTTGACCTTCACCAGGATGGTCTTGTCCTTGAGCAGCTCCGCCTTGGCATTGGCCTCGGCGCGGCGCTCGGCCTCGCGGGCAGCCTCAGCGGCACGCTTCTTTTCGATCTCCTTCATGGCGCCGGGAGTAGCCTCCACGGCCATCTTCTTGGGGAAGAGGAAATTGCGGGCATAACCATCGGAGACATTGATGATCTCGTCCTTCTTACCGCTACCCTTCACATCCATCAGCAGAATAACCTTCATTGTTCAAATCCTCCTTCATCATCCGTCGAACAGCGCGGCCGCCGCAGGTCAAATATGCGGTCGGCTATGCCGAGTAATACCAATACAAACGGTGCGAACACGACGCATCCGGCCATCCACAGCCGCCGCAGGAACCGCAGTGTGCCAAACCGCTTCGTTACACCCTCCATCACAGCCAGTCCCAGGATCATGTACGCATACTGGAACACCGCCACACTCATGCTGCCCGCGAGGCTCAGCACAGGCTGATCCACAAAAAGGCTCAGCAGGTAAATCACGATCAGCGCGTTCAGCCGCCGGTTGGCCCAGGCTGTCAGCCGCCACTCACCAAAGGGCGGCAACGCGCCCGGCAGGCCCTTCCTTCGGCGGATCACGTCGGGCAGGGCGGAGGTCAGCACCAGCGTCAGCACCAGCCAGGCGGCGACCGCCTTGGGCGCCAGCGTCTGCAGGCTTACCTCCAGCGTGTAGGTCAGGCTGTAGAGCAGCTGCATCCTGTCGGCCTTTGTCAGCACCAGCACGCCAAAAAGGCTCAGCGCCGGCTGCAGCTCTTCCTCCAGGCGGGCATAGCCCATCTGATAGCATTGCAGCAGGATGGATCCCGCGTCCGGCCGGTTATCGATCCATGCAGTGATCTCCTCGGCCAGGCCCTGGAATATTCCCTGCGGATACCGGCTGCCCAGCCAGGCCAAGCAGGCGCACAGCATGGCCGCGCACAGGCCCGTCCAGATCAGGCTGCGCTTCAGGGCATTCTTGCCCCTCCACACGAGCATACCTATGCCGCATCCTCCCCACAGGAACGAAAACGCGTACACGTTCTCTGACATGGTCAGGCAGCATACTCCTACAAGCACAACGATCGCCGCGATGCAGAAGTAACGCTCCTCCAGCTCCCGGCAGCACTCCACCACCAGAGGCATCAGAAGCCACATGACCAGCGCGGCAGGCGCGAACAGCGGCGGAAGCACCAGCGCCGCCAGCAATAAGCCGCCCCGTAGCAGCCATCTTGCCATCCTGATACCTCCATTTCGGTAAAGCTATTCATCCTATTTTATAGCAAATCCGTATAAATTGCAAGTGCTACGGAACAACTGGTTCAAAGTGACGAAATTGTCGGTTTCAGTCGGAATCAGCGGCAGAAATTAGGAAAATATGTCGGTTGTTGGGAGGTTTGCTCGTTTTCCACTTTCGTGGTAAACGATATGCTATAATGCACCCAGATCAGCCGCCAAAACCCTTTTCCGGGCAGAAAAGGCTGACGAACCGCAAAAGAGGACAATTATGGATGCCGACGAAAGGAGATCGGAACACGTGGGAGATATCAAAGTGATGCTGGTGGACGACAATGCCGAATTGCGCCGCGCCATGAAGACCGCCATGGATCGACAGGAGGGCATACTGGTGGCCGCCGAGTGCGCCAGCGGTCTGGAGGCGCTGGAGCGACTGGGTAAAACGCAGGTGGATGTGATCGTGCTGGATATCATCATGCCGCAGATGGATGGCTACAGCTTCCTGGAGGAGATGAACCGCCTTGCGCTGGAGCATCCGCCGCAGGTGATCGTAGTTTCCGCGCTGGGCCGGGATGATTTCATTATGCGCGCCGTGGATCTGGGCGCCCGCTACTATATGGTCAAGCCCATCGAGATCACCGCGCTGATCGCCCGCATCCGCGAGGTCTGCGGCCGCGGCGCGCTGCTGCCTGAAACAGGCCGCCTCCCCCACACCGGTCACGTTCCCACCATGGATGAAAAGCTGGCCGGTCTGTTCCTGACCATTGGCATACCCGCTCATATCAAGGGCTACGCCTTCCTGCGGGAAGCCGTGAAAATGGTGGTGGAAAACCCGGACGTCATCAACCGCATCACCAAGGAGCTCTACCCCGGCATCGGCAAGCGGTTCAACACCTCCGCCAGCAAAGTGGAGCGCGCCATCCGCCACGCCATCGAGGTCGCCTGGAGCCGCGGCCGCATCGACACCCTGAACAAGGCCTTCGGCTGCAAGGTGGCCACCAAGGAGGACAAACCCACCAATGGCGAATTCATCGCCATGATCGCGGACAAGCTGGCGCTGGAGCAGAGGAGCGCGTAAACCTGAAGACAAATCACAAAGCGGCCAATCCCAGGCGCTGAACGGATCTCACAGGTGCCAAGAATGCACGATGTGAACCCGGCCGCGCAGGGATCGGCCGCTATTATTTTGCAATAGGAATCGTGCCGTGCCGCAATGCCGCTTACTGCTCCTTGGGCAGCGGAAGGCCCAGCCCGGGGATATGCCCCGCCTCGGCCAGGGCAATGACGCACAGCAGCGCGCCCCAATGATAGAACTTATCGCTGTTGCCGGAATCGCAGCCTTCGCCGGTGATCGCCGAATAGTTTTCGTGCACGTGGCGATGCTCCGTCCATTCCTTCATGAACAGCGCGGTGGATTTCCGCGCCAGGTCACGGCGCACATCGATCAGGTCCGTGCGGGCCAGCGCCAGATATGTCAGGAAATTCAGCGGCGCCCAGACCCGGCCGCGCCAGTAATTCTGATCACGATAGGCAGCGTCGTTCCGGGCAATGGAGGGCAGCATCCATTCGCCATAGAACTCCTCCGGGTTGAAGTAATGCTCATCGGCGATGCGCCGCTGCCGCTCCGGCGTGACGTCCGGTGAGAACAGCGCGTAAAAGTTGGTGGGCGAGATCCTGCGGGAGAATTTCCCCGTGTCCGTTCGGCGGTTATAGTAGAAGCCGTTCGCCTCGTCCCAGAGGGTTTCCAGGCCGGCGCGGGCTTTATCCATCTGCGTTTGCAGCCAGGGCAGGTCTGCCTCCCGCCCGATGAGCCGCGCAAGCTCCATCAGCGAGCGGCAATCCAGGATATACAGGCCGGTGAGCCCCACATCCTCCAGCTCCAGCCGGTTGGTCTCCTTGTTGAAGGGGACGTCATCGTACATAGGGGAATTATCCAGTCCGCTTTCCAGCGCCGCGCCGTAGGTATCGTGAACGCCTTCCGATTCCCAGCGGTTGCCGTACAGCACGGGGATCTCCTCGCTGCCCCAGCAGAGCGCGCCGTCCGGATTCATGCGGTGGCCGGCAAACCACTGGTTCCACCGCAGAAGGCCGTCATACATCTCCTCCACGATCCACTTTTCCCGAAAAACGCGGTACGTCTCCAGCAGCATGGCGCTGCCCACCGGCGGCTGCGAACGATCGGCGCTGACCTGCCCGGTGGCGTAGGCCAGGTTGGGAACGAAGCCCGCAGCCGTTTGCTCGTTGAGAATCTCCCGCAGATTGCTGTACGCCAGTTCCCGGCAGCCCAGGCTCGCCATGAATCCGGCAAAGAAATTGTCCCAGCAAAACAGGACGTACCCGCCGCTGCCAATGCTCCACAGCCGGCTCACCGGAGAAATGACACGATCGTTTTTCGCGTCATAAACGGTGTCCCACCCAAGGGCGGATTCAAGCGCTTCGTACATGCCGCCCAGGTCGCCAAAGCGCGCGCATTTCCGTGCGTGGTCTTCCCGCCGGGCAGCAATGTTCGCCTGTGCTTCCTCCAGCGTTCGGCAGGTGCCCGTGGTGATCGCCACCGGGCCGTCAAGCACCAGGCACAGGCACGCCGCCTGCACCGGGATATTGGGATCATACATGGGGGTGCCAACGGCATAAACCGTTCGATCGCAGGAGCCCGTATGCCCGATCAGCATCTGGCCGTTTTGCTCCACCCAGCCGGGACGTCCCCACAGAAAGCCGCCCTCCAGCACCAGCATGGCGGGGCGGATCTGCTTTTTCACAGGCGTGATCAAAAGCGTGAGATCATTTCCTTCGCAGGCGGATTCCACCCTGATCTCCATGTCGCACCACTTCACCGTCATCTCTGTATAGGATCCATCAAAGGCATGGGGGCCGGGGAAGGCTGTTTCCGCCGGTTCACGGCCATACTCGTTCACAAAGCGGCCGACCAGGGTTTCCTTCAGATAATGCCCTTCGCGGTATTCCTTGAAGGCGATGTTCAGCGCGAAGCCATCCGGCATATACACATGGGAAAGAACGCTGCGGACATTCCAGGTATGCCAGCCCTGCATATAGCTGCGCTTCATATCGGCATAATTCATATTGATTTCTCCTCTGCGCGAAGTTCTGATGACTTACTATCAATTTAACATGAAAATCGAATTTGTAAATACCTGACACATAAAAAAAGCGTCAAAACTCACGGAATGGATGCGCATGCATGGCCCGGGCTGTTTTTTGGCTGATCACCCTGTGAGCAAATATGGACAAACTTCCGCCGCTATGGTATAATCCGAAGGATGCCGAAGGAAAGGCGGTGAAGCCATGCAGTATCAGGACGTGTTCTGCCGCAAGGAAAAGAAATATATGCTTACCTCCGCCCAGTACCGCCATATGCGCGAGGGCATCATCGCCCGGGGTATGCGGCCTGACGAATTCGGCCTGCACACCATCGCCAGCCTGTATTACGACACGCCGGATTACCAGCTCATCCGCCGCTCGCTTGAGAAGCCCGTTTACAAGGAAAAGCTGCGTCTGCGGGCCTACGGCAGCCAGGTTCTTCCGGATGATACCGCCTACGTGGAGATCAAGAAGAAATTCAAGGGCGTTGTGTACAAACGGCGCATCGCCGCTCCCCTGCCGGAAGCCGTTCATAGCTTGCGGGAAGGCATTTTTCACGAGGATCACGGCCAGATCGGCCGGGAGATCAATTTTTTCCTGCAGCGCTATGACCTCCACCCCGCCTGCTGGCTGGGCTATGAGCGCGAGGCGTTCTTCTCCGATACGGAGGACGTACGCATCACCTTTGACGAAAACATCCGCTTCCGCACCGAGGGCTGGGATATGACCCTCCCGCCTGCCGGCCAGCCGCTGCTGGATGAAGGTCTGTACCTGATGGAGGTCAAGATCCCCTTCGCCCTGCCCCTGTGGCTGGTGGCGCTGATGAACGAGTGCGGCATCTTCTCCCGCAGTTTTTCCAAATACGGCACGGTTTACATGGAGCATATCCACAGCGGCGCTCCGCTGCATCCTGCCCATATCCGAAAGGAGCACACCTATGGACAAGTTCTTTGATTTCCTGATGACCAGCCTGCGCATGACCCATGCGGAAAACGTGATGATCGGCCTTCTGTGCGCGCTGGGAATGGGCCTGGTCGTCAGCCTGGTGTATATGTTCAAAAATACCTATACCAAGAGCTTCGTCATGACGCTGGTGATGCTCCCCGCCATCACGCAGATGATCATCCTGCTGGTGAACGGCAATGTGGGCACGGGCCTGGCCATCATGGGCGCGTTCAGCCTGGTACGCTTCCGCTCGGTACCCGGCTCCGCAAGGGAGATCGGCTCGCTGTTCCTGGCCATGAGCCTGGGCCTTTTTGTGGGCAGCGGCTATGTTGTGCTGGGCTTCGCCTTCCTGATTGTGATGGGCCTGGCCATGATCCTGATGAGCCTCACCCCCTTCGGCGCCCCCCGCAAGGAGGTGCGCGAGCTGAAGGTCTCCATCCCCGAGAGCCTGGATTATGACGGCCTGCTGGATGATCTGCTGGACAAATACTGCAAGCCCTGGCACCTGGAGCGAGTTCGCACCACCAACATGGGCAGCCTGTACGAATTGACCTTCCACATCACCCTGGCCAAGAACGCCAAAACCAAGGATATGTTCGATGAGCTGCGCTGCCGCAACGGCAATCTGCCCATTGCGCTGGGCCGTGTCTCCGCTGTGAAGGATATGCTCTAACCCTTGACATTTCAAGCCTGTACTGCTATGATAATGGCATTGTGGGCGATCCTCGCGTAACCCCGCAAAATCGATGCGACAAGCCCCGCGACACACCGTCCGGGGCTTTTTTATACCAAAGGAGGCTGCAGCATGGCAGCGGATCGGGTCAAAATTTTCGATACCACCCTGCGCGATGGCGAACAAACCCCCGGCGTGTCTTTCCACCGCGCTGAGAAGGTCGAGATCGCCCGCGCCCTGGAGACCATGGGCGTGGATATCATTGAGGCAGGCTTTGCCGCCTCCTCCAATGGTGATTTCAAGGCCATCCGCGCCATCAGCCAGGTGGTGAAAAAGGCCACAGTATGCTCCCTGGCCCGCTGTGTCGCCGCGGATATCGAGGCTGCCAGCCAGGCGCTGGAGGCCGCCGCGCAAAAGCGCATCCATGTGTTCATCGCCACCAGCCCCATCCATATGTCCGCCAAACTGCGCATGACCCCGGACGAAGTTTATGAAGCCGCGGTCCGCTCCGTCACCCTTGCCCGCAACCTCTGCGATGATGTGGAATTCTCCCTCGAGGATGCCACCCGAACCGACCGTGACTTCCTTTTCCGCGTGGTGGAAGGCGCCATCCGCGCCGGCGCCACCACCATCAACCTCCCCGATACCGTGGGTTACGCCGCTGTGCATGAATACGGCCAGATGTTCCTCGACGTGCTGGAAAAGGTCCCCGGCGCCGACGCCGTGACTCTCTCCGCCCATTGCCATAACGACCTGGGCCTGGGCGTTGCCACCTCGCTGGAGGGTGTCCGCTGCGGCGCCCGCCAGGTGGAGTGCACCATCAACGGCCTGGGTGAGCGTGCCGGCAACGCCCCCATGGAGGAGATCGTCATGGGCCTGCGCACCCGCCGGAATTACTACGGTTGCGATACGAACATCAACACCCGCGGGCTGTACCGCGTCTCCCGCATGATCGCCAATCTTTCCGGCATCGAGCCCGCGCCCAACAAGCCCGTGGTGGGCGCGAACGCCTTCCAGCACCAGAGCGGCATCCACCAGCACGGCATCCTCGCCAGCCGCGAGACCTACGAGGTCATGAAGCCCGAGGATCTGGGCATCCCCCAGCAGAGCCTCGCGCTGGGCAAGCTCTCCGGCAGCCACGCCCTGGCCGATCGTGCCCATCAGCTGGGCTATACCCTGGAGGGCGAAGCGCTGCACAACGCCTTCACCCGCTTCAAGGAGCTGGCCGACCGCAAAAAGGAGATCACCGACGCCGATGTGCTGGCCATCCTGCGTGAGCAGCGGCTGACGCCCGAGGGCTCCTTCCGCCTGTTTGCCTTTCAGATCTTCACCGGCAACAAGATGACCTCCACCGCCACCGTCACCGTGGAAAAGGATGGCGAGACCAAGACCCGCGCCGCCTGGGGCGTCGGCCCCGTTGAAGCCTGCTTCAACGCCGTGGACGCCATCACCGATATGCCCTGCTCACTTGAGAGCTACAATATCAAGGCCGTTACCGAGGGCCAGGACGCCCTGGGCGAGGTCACCGTACGCGTTCGTCACGGCGGGGAAACCATGCTGGGCCGCGGCGTCTCCACCGACGTGCTTGAGGCCAGCTGTCTGGCCTATCTCAACGCCGTGAACCGTCTTATTGCCCACCAGGAGACCGATGAGATCAGCGAGGTGCAGTCATGAGCACACTGCTTCTCACCATTGCCGCCATCTGCGCGGTGATCCTCTTTTTCATCATCCGTCGCAAGAAAAAGCAGGAGCATCTGGTGAAGCGCGTCCGCGCCTCCGACCTGTACGGCCACCTGTATCCCCTTCTTTTGCGCTGTAACCGCCGCTGCGTGGAATCCATCGCCCTGAAGACAGATTCCGTGTGCATCCGCCTGTATAAGCCCGCCGGACGCACCCTGCTGTACACCTTTGAGAAGCACGGCTTCGACCCCCTCAACGAGGAGTATCTTTACGCCCTGGCCCAGGCCGTGGCCGTGGATCTTCCCCTCCTGCGGGATCATACCCGCTACACCTTCCACACCCGCACGGAGATCCGCTTCAACGGTCACAAGGCCGATTGGTACGAGTATATGATCACCACCGATTACAAGGACAGCATGATCCGCGCTGAATACCTTGAAAAAGCGCCCCACCGAGCCTGATTCAGTCAGGCTCTTTCCATTCACAGGAGGCCCTATGCGCACACTTGTCATCGCCGATATCCACGGCAACCTCCCCGCGCTGGAGGCTGTGCTGGCCACACCCCAGGCGCTGAAATGCGACCGTATCATCTCCCTGGGCGATCAGGTCAATTTCGGCCCCCAGCCCCGGGAGGTCATGCAACTGCTCTCCAGGCTGAACGCCATCATGCTCCGCGGCAATCACGAGGAACGCATTCTTCACGTTGACGCTCCGGAATACGCCGGGTACAACTGGGTGCTGCAGCGCTGGACTCACAGCCAGCTTGAGGGCATTGCCCTGGAGCATCCGCTGGATCACACGGAGGGCTGCAAGCACTTTACCCACGGCACCCCCGGCGATCCCTTCCATTTGATCTTCCCCGATGATCTCCCCGCCGTGCTGAACAGCCTGCCGGATGGCGTGACCCACCTATTCTCCGGGCACAACCACACCCCATGGATCGTGGAGCATCACGGGCGGATCGCCTGCAACCCCGGCTCACTGGGGATGCTGGAGGATGGCTATGGCGGCAACGCGCCCTTTATCATCCTGGAGGAAAGTCAGGGCCGGATCTCCCTAAGTCCTCACAAGATCCCCTATGATACCACCGCGCTCAAACGCGCCTTCATCACCACAGGCTGTGCCGAAGCCGCCCCGCAAATGGCTCGCATCGTGCTGCACACCATGCTCACCGGCGAGCATCAGGCAACGCTGAAGCTGGTACGCTTCATCAGCTCCCTTGGCGATTTGGGCGACCGTGAAGCATGGCGCCGCGCCGATGCGCTTTGGCGTTGGCGCGAGCCCCTTTCCACCGCCGATTACTGGAACAACCTGAAGGAGGAACTGCTGTGACCAACGATACCATCGCCGCCATCGCCACCGCGCCTGGACAGGGTGGCGTGAGCATCGTGCGCATTTCCGGCCACGAGGCGGAGCAGGTGCTGCTGCGTGTGTTCCGTCCGGCCAAGGCTGCCCCTCTCCTAAGCCATATACTCACCTATGGCCACGTCTTTGACGGCGACGACATTATCGACGAATGTATGGCCGTCATCATGCGTGCGCCCCGAAGCTATACCCGCGAGGATGTTGCCGAGCTGCAGCTCCATGGCGGCGGCTACACCTGCCAGCGGGTGCTGGAGCTCTGCCTGCAAAGCGGCGCACGCCTGGCGCAGCCCGGCGAGTTTACCCGCCGCGCGTTTCTCAACGGCCGTATTGACCTCAGCCAAGCTGAGGCAGTCATGTCCCTGATCGCCGCGCAGGGTGACAAAGCGCATCAGGCTGCCATGCATCAGCTGCAGGGCGGAGCCTCCAGCTTTATCCGACAAGCAGCCGATGAGCTCTATGCCATCCAGGCTGGCGCCGCCGCCTGCATCGATTACCCCGAAGAGATCACCGAGGAGGAAGCAGCCGCCGACCTGCTCCCCCGCATAGAAAGGCTCGCCGCATCCATCGACAGCGCCTGCGACGAGAAATCTGCCCGTATCGTTACCAGCGGACTGACCGTGGCGCTGTGCGGCAGGCCCAACGTGGGCAAAAGCAGCCTGCTCAATGCCCTTCTGGGCGAGGATCGGGCCATCGTCACTGCCATTCCCGGCACCACCCGGGATATGATCACCGGCGATATGCTGCTGGGCGGCAGCGTCATTCACCTGATCGACACCGCCGGGCTCCATGCCACCAATGATCCCGTAGAGCAGCTGGGCGTCGCCCGGGCCGAGGCGACCATCCGCCAGGCAGACACTGTTTTGCTGGTGCTGGATGCCGGCATGCCCCTCACCGATGAGGACCGGGACCTGCTGGCCAAGCTGCAGGGCCTGAACGCCGCCATTGTGCTGAACAAAGCCGATTTGCCCGTCATGCTGACCGCCGCTGATGTATCCTCCCTGCTGCCCGGCGCGCCGGTGATCAGCGTTTCCGCCCATGAAGCCTCCACGCTGAACGCGCTGAAGGAATACCTCCGTCAGCAGGCCAACCTGTCCGATCAGCTCACCCTGACCCAGCCCCGCCATCTGGAGGCCGCCCGCCGTGCCGCGGCGCATTTGCGCCAGGCCGCGCATTCCCTGACTCTGGCTATTGATTTTGCCGCCGTTGACCTGCAGGCCGCCCAGCTTGCCCTGAGCGAGATCACCGGCGATCAGGTGGAAGAAAAGCTGCTGGACAAGGTGTTCAGCCAGTTCTGCGTGGGAAAATAAGGAGGTACATCATGCGCATCGAAACACCCCGCCTGCTCCTGCGCCCCTTGGAAGAAGCCGACCTTACGGCCTTCTCCACCTATGTGCTGGATGCAGAGCTAAGCCGGATGTACGGTCTGCCCATGAATATGGATCACGATACCGCCGCAAAGATATTCCATGCCTTCCTGCAAGGTGGCATGACTTCCGCCCTGGTGCTACGGGAGACCGGCTGCATGATCGGTCACCTGATGGCCGTGCCACCGGAACTGCCCGCCGAGACTTTGACCCGGCTTGATGGAAAGCAGGGCGCTACGCTGGCATATGCCGTCGCTCCTAGCCACCAGCGGCTGGGACTGGCCTTCGAGGCGCTGTCCGCCGCCATCGGCTACCTGTTTCAGCAGGGCATGGATTACGTCCATTGCGGCTATTACGACTTTAACCTCCCCTCCCGCCGCTTGCAGGAAAAGCTGGGCTTTCAGCCCTTCGGTACCCACAGCTTCCAGCGGCGAAACGGAACCATCACCATCGTGGACAACATTCTTTTCAATGCCTGATGGCATAGCAAAACGCCTTCTCTTTCGAGAAGGCGTTTTCTTTTTAGTCTTTTCTTGCCAGTCCGATCTGCTTGAGATCGTAGGGCGTATCCTGATACACAAAGTAGTTCAGCCAGTTGCAATACAGTAGGTTCGCGCTGGAGCGCCAGGTACACACCGGTTCGGCGGTATCGTCATCGTTCGGGAAGTAGTTCACCGGAATGTCCGGGGCGATGCCCGCTTTCTTGTCGCGGAGGTATTCACCCAGCAGGGTATCCGCGTCATATTCGCTGTGTCCGGTAATGAACACCTGGCTGCCGCCCTTGTTGGACACGGCGTACACGCCCGCCTCCTCGCTCTCGGAGAGGATCTTCAGGCCGGGAATGGCCAGGATGTCCTCCCTGTCCACGGTGGTATAGCGGGAGTGGGGCACCATGAAGGTATCGTCAAACCCGCGGAAGAGGATGGAGCCCTTGTGAGTCACCCGGTGGCGGTACACGCCGGAGAGCTTCTTAGGCAGGGGCTTCTTTTCGATGCCGTAATGATAGTACAGGCCAGCCTGCGCGCCCCAGCAGATGTGAAAGGTAGAGAACACGTGCGTCTTCGACCATTCAAAGATCTCGCACAGCTCCTGCCAGTAGTCCACCTCCTCAAAGGGCATACGTTCCACCGGCGCGCCGGTGATGACCATGCCGTCGAAGGTCTGATCCTTCACGCTGTCGAAGGTTTGGTAGAAGTTGATCATATGCTCTTCCGTGGTGTTTTTGGAAACGTGGCTTTCCACCTTCAAAAGCACCAGCTCCACCTGCAGGGGGGTGTTGCCCAGGAGGCGCGCCAGCTGGGTCTCGGTGGCGATCTTGGTGGGCATCAGGTTAAGCAGCAGGATCCGCAGCGGGCGGATGTCCTGCGTGGTGGCCCTCCCTTCCGTCATCACGAAGATGTTCTCGCTTTGAAGGGTAGCGGCAGCGGGAAGATCATTGGAGATCATAATAGGCATATCAATTACCTCCTAACAGGCGTCGGGCGATTTCCACCGCCGCGCGGGCATCCCTGGCATAGGCGTCGGCGCCCATGCGCTGGGCGTATTCCTCGGTGACCACCGCGCCGCCCACCATGATATACGGCGGATTCTCCAGCGCCTTGAGCTGCCGGACGGTCTCCTCCATGGCAGGGAGGGTGGTGGTCATCAGCGCGGAGAGGCCCACCAGGCGGATCTCCTGCTCCCGCACCGTTTTGACGATGGTCTCCGGCGGCACATCGCGGCCCAGGTCGATCATCTCGTAGCCGTAATTCTCCATCACAGTCTTGACGATGTTCTTGCCGATGTCGTGGATATCGCCCTGCACGGTGGCGATCACCACGCGGTGCTTCTTCACCGTGTCGCCACCCTTTTCGGCCAGAGAGGTCTTGATGACCTCGAACACGCTCTGGGCCGCCTGCGCGGCGCCCAGCAGCTGAGGCAGGAAGGCCTTGCCCTGCTCATAGTCGAGGCCCACCTTATCCAGCGCGGGGATCAGGTGACCCTCCACCAGCTGCAGCTCGGTCTGGGTGGAAAGGGCTTCCTTCGCAAGCTTTGCGGCGTCGCTGCGCAGGCCGCGGATGATGGCCTCATCCAGCGTCAGGCTACTGGCAGCCGCCACGGGCCTGGCCGCCATCTCGCCGGCAAAGCGATCCACATAAGCGCGGCACTCGCCATCCTGCCCGGAAAGCACCCGGCAGGCGGCAATGGCGTCCATGATCTCCTTCTGGTTGGGATTCACGATGGGCAGGCTCAGTCCGCACTGGATGGCCTGGATCAGGAAGGTCTGGGTCATCAGCAGGCGATTGGGCAGGCCGAAGGAGATGTTGCTCACGCCCAGCACGGTTTTAAGCTTCATGACGTCAGTCACGTACTGCACAGCCTTGAGCGTTTCCACCGCCTGATCCTGCTGGGCAGAGACCGTCAGCGTCAGGCAGTCGATCCACACGTCGCCGGCAGGGATCCCCATGTCCACAGCCCTTTCCAGGATGCGCTGCGCAATGGTGATGCGCTGCTCCGCCGTTTTGGGCAGGCCGTTTTCGTCCAGGGTCAGGCCTACGACCGCAGCGCCGTATTTCTTCACAATGGGCAGGATCGCCGCCATGGACTTTTCCTCGCCGTTAACGGAGTTCACTGCCGCCTTGCCGTTATAGACACGCAGGCCGGCCTCCAGCGCGGCAGGGTTGGTGGAATCCAGCTGCAGGGGCAGGTCAACGGCGGCCTGCAGCCTCTTGATCACACGGGGCAGCATGGACACCTCATCCACACCAGGATAGCCCACGTTCACATCCAGAATGGATGCGCCCGCGTCCACCTGTTGGATCGCCACATCCACGATGTAATCCAGGTCGTCTTCCCTCAGGGCCTGCTGGAAACGTTTCTTGCCCGTGGGATTGATCCGCTCGCCGATCACGTGCAGGCCCTCCAGCGTCAGGGCGTTGGTGGGCGTGCAGACGAAGCTCTTCTCCTCATAGGTACGCGCGCCAGGCTGAACGTCCCTCACGGCCTCATGCAGGGCGCGGATATACTCAGGATCGGTACCGCAGCAGCCACCCACGATGCTCACGCCCGCCGCCACGGCGTCACGCATGGCTTCCGCGAATTCTGCCGGGGTCAGGTCGTAGTGACCGTCCACGGGATCAGGCAGACCTGCGTTGGGCTTGGCGATCACCGGCAGCCGTGTGTGACTGCACAGCTCCTTTAAAACAGGCAGCAGCTGCCTGGGCCCAAGGGAGCAGTTCAGGCCGATGGCGTCAGCGCCCAGGCCTTCCAGCGTATGGGCCATGGAAGCGACCGTGCACCCGGTGAAGGTGCGGCCATTCTCATCGAAGGTCATGGTAACGAAGGCGGGCAGGGTGGTCTGTTCCTTCACCGCCAGCAGCGCGGCCTTGGTCTCGTACAGGTCGGTCATGGTCTCGATGACCGCCAGGTCAGCCCCGGCCTCCGCGCCTGCTCTGGCCACCTCGGCAAAGAGGTCGTAGGCTGCCTCGAAGGTCAGCGTACCCATGGGCTCCAGCAGCTCGCCCAGGGGGCCCATATCCACAGCCACCAGGGCACGGCCCTCCACGGCAGCTTTGGCGTTACGCACAGCGGCGCCCACCACCTCGGCCACGGTGTGACCAGTGGGCTCCAGCTTGCGCCGGTTGGCGCCAAAGGTGTTTGCATAAACGATGCCGCTGCCTGCCTCCGCATAAGCGGCATGAATATCCCGGATCCATTCCGGGCGGGTCAGATTCAGCAGCTCCGGGTTCTCGCCGGGCTGCATGCCCTTCTTTTGCAGCATGGTGCCCATGGCGCCGTCAAGGAATATCAGTTTCTGGCGGTCAATCGTCACAGGAATGGCCTCCTTTTCGCAATTCACAGGTATTTCGCATGGCGCAGTGGCCGCAGCCGCGGATCCTCGCCCGCTGTGGCTGATCCGCCAGGCCGATGACGGCCGTTACGCTCTTCTGCGGATTCAGCAAACAGGTTTCCGTTACATACACGCCTAACCGCCTGCGGCTGTCAGTGATCCGACAGATCTCAGGCTGAAGCGTCAATGGCAAATCGCCATAGCCCGGACTGAAGCGGTCCGTCAGATGCTTTTCCGGGAAGCGGGCCGCGATCTCCTCCTGAGCCCGGTCGCACCCGGCCTCCACCATCACGCTGCCCAGGGCGTCCAGCAGTACAGCGCGGGCCATATCCCTGGCCTGCGTTTCCCGCAGATGCTGCTCAAAGGTCAGCCCCAGGGTGCACACCAGCAGCGCCGCGTGACCGCACTCCCCCAGCATTTTCCGTGCGGAGGCTCCCGGCAGCAGCAGCTGTACGTCTGCCAGCCATTCGCCTTCGTCGCGGTGCTCCACCGCCGATATCCGGTAGGTGTAATGTGGCTGGAAGCGTCGCTCCATTTCCTGCGCGGCGGCCTGCGTCCGGCGGCGCAGCTCTTCATCCGCGCCCGACGCTCCCAGGTAGCGCAGGGCTTCCCCGACATCCAGCACGCCGCCACCTCCCAAAGAAAAATAATAACCATTATACAGGAGGAAGGCCAAATTGTACAGGGTGCTTTCCGCCCGGCAATGTACATTGATTGTTCTTTTGCTGGCTTTCCCTTTGCTCCGCGCCTGGTAGATGCTATAATGAATCATCACCCATCCAGGAGGCAGCCATGATCCCCACCATCCCCCAGGCCATGGAAGAACTCCGTCTGGCCGGCGAAATGAACCCCGGCCCATGGGTCATGCATTCCGTCAACGTTGGCGAGGCAGCCCGCCGCATTGCCGCGCGCATCGAGGGCATGGACGCCGGGAAGGCCTGCGTCCTCGGCCTGCTGCACGATATCGGCAGGCGGGTAGGAGTGGTGAATATCACCAGGCACGTGCTGGCCGGATATGAATACGCCTGCCAGCAGCGCTGGGACGAGGTCGCCCGCATCTGCATGACCCACTCCTACATCCTCATGGAGCGGGACATTGATGAAGGCTCCGCCTCCCCGGAAGAGCAGGACATCCGCCGATACCTCACCGCCTGCCAGCCGGATCGCTACGACCTGCTGATCCAGCTGTGCGACAGCATCGCCACGGATTACGGCTTCGTCATCCTTGAAAAGCGCTTTGTGGACGTAGCCCGGCGCTATGGCATATGGCCCACCACCATTGAGCGGTGGAACCGCACCTTCGCCATCAAGGAGGAGTTCGAAGCCCTTATGGGCTGCTCCGTCTATGACGTGCTGCCGGATATCGGCCGCACAACGCTCCTTTCTCCCCCGCCGTGGACGCCCCCGAAGGGCGCCAGCATCACCTGAATCCATCATTGCATGAAAGAAGGCGTTCCCATGCCCTATAAGTTCGAGACCCTGCAGCTCCATGCCGGTCAGGAGCAGCCCGATCCCTCCACCGGCGCCCGCGCGGTGCCGATCTATGCCACCACCTCCTATGTGTTTCCCTCCGCCGCCAGCGCCACCGCCCGCTTCGACATGACGGAGCCCGGCAATATCTATTCCCGCATGGACAACCCCACCCAGGCGGTATTCGAGCAGCGCATCGCGGCCCTGGAGGGCGGCGTGGCAGCCCTGGCTGTGGCCAGCGGCGCGGCGGCCATCGCATATGTGATCCAGGCCCTGTGCCAGATGGGCGACCATGTGGTGGCTCAAACCACCATCTACGGCGGCACCCACAACTTCCTGGCCCATACCATGCCCCAGAGCGGCGTGACCACCACCTTTGTGGATACCCGTGACCTGGCCGTGGTGGAGGCCGCCATCCGGCCCAACACCAAGTGCGTCTATCTGGAGACGCTCGGCAACCCCAATGCCGATGTGCCGGATATCGACGCCATTGCCGCCATCGCCCACCGGCACGGCCTGCCCCTGGTGATCGACAACACCTTCGGCACGCCCTACCTGCTGCGCCCCGTGGAGCACGGCGCGGACGTGATCATCCACTCCGCCACCAAATTTATCGGCGGCCACGGTGCCACCCTGGGCGGCGTGATCGTGGACGGCGGCACCTATGATTGGAAGGCCTCCGGTCGCTTCGCCAACCTGAGCGAGCCCAACGACAGCTATCACGGCGTATGCTTTACCGAAACCTTCGGCAAGGCAGCGCTGACTGCCTACATCCGCTCGGTGATCCTGCGCGACACCGGCGCGTGCATCAGCCCCTTCGCGGCGTGGCTGCTCCTGCTGGGCACGGAGACCCTCTCTCTGCGCATCGAGCGCCATATGTACAACGCCCAGCGGGTGGTGGATTTCCTGGCAAACCATCCCAAGGTGGAGCACGTCAACCACCCCTCCCTGCCCGATCACCCGGATCACGCGCTGTTCACCCGGTATTTCCCGGGCGGCGGCGCGTCCATCTTCACCTTTGAGATCAAGGGCGGTGTGAAGGGCGCCCAGCAGTTCATTGACCATCTGCAGGTATTCTCTCACCTGGCCAATGTGGCCGATGCCAAATCCCTGGTGATCCACCCGGCCACCACCACTCATGCCCAGCTGAATGAGACCGAGCTGGCCGCCTGCGGCATCAAGCCCAGCACCATCCGCCTGTCCATCGGCATCGAGCATATCGACGATATCATCGCCGATATGGAGCAGGCCTTCCAGTACGTGGACTGAAACACGCACGCAAAAGCGGCGAGCATCACGCTCGCCGCTTTTCTTTACGGAATATACAGCATCCTGATGGCCCTCACCGTGCCGGTGGCATTCAGCTCGTAATCCAGCTGCCACTCGTGGCTGTCAGCGGTGTAGGTCACATAGCGGATCAGCCTGGTGCCATCCGCGTTCTGATAGACCTTGCCGGTCCCATAGTCATTGTCGTAAAGGCCACGGTTGCCGGAGGGGCTGGCCACCTGTCCCATATCACGGAACTTGCTCACCACCGCCTCCTCGCTGTCGCCAATGCTTGTGGAGCGGGGCCCGACGAACTGCGTCGTGGTGAAGTACAATTCCGCCAGCACCCAGCCGCTCTTGGTCTTGGCCATGGTGGCATGGCCCCAGTTGTAATTGTATTTCTGGCACACCTCATTGATGCCCTGCAGCCACGCATCCTCCATGCCGTTGCCCTGACCATGGGCCTGCTGGAATTCCTCACGGGTGGTGCTGTACAGCTTCAGGCCGTTGGCGGTATCCTCCACACGGTAGGAATCCTTGGGCTTGGGAGAAAAGTTGAATTTGTATTCAACCGTCAGGGTATTGCTGGCCTTGCCGTAGCCATTCACCGCCACCGCCTGCAGCTTCACGCGGCCGCTGGGCAGGTAGAAGGGCTCGCCTGTCCAAACTGGACTGTCAGCGTCAGGTAGTGAGCCATCGATGGTGTAATAGATGGTGATGTCGTCGTCCTTTTCGTTCTCCTTGCCCGGGCGAAGCCAGATGCGCTGGCGGCGCTCATAGGTACCGGGCGCGAGGCTGTAGCCCGGCGTCTGGGGCGAGGGCATGAATATCTTGTAGCTGGCAGTAAGGGGATCGCTGACCAATTCGCCGCTGACGGCCACCGCGCGCAGGTTCCAGATGCCCTCATCCAGGAAGATGGGCTCTGTGGCCAGCGTGCCCTCATCAGGCAGGACAGCCTCATCGCTGAAGGTATAGTAGACGTCATACCCCTGCGTTGAGGCAAGGGTGATGGTCTTCTTTTCGGTATAGTAGCCTGCCGTCAGGTTCACCGTGGGCGCAAGGGGCAAAAGCTCCATGCGCTGCTGGCGGAAGGTATTCACCCCTGTGGCCTTGTAGGCCTCCTGCATCAGTTCACCCGCCTCAGCCTGGCGTTCGGAGGCCAGCAGGATGCGGATCACATTGCGGTAGGCGTCCGGCGCGCTGGGAACGATATCGGTGTAGATCTCCCGGTACAGCGCCTCGGCTTCGTCCACACGGCCGGCAGCCTCATAGGCGCTGCCCAGCGTCAGCAGACCGCCAACGTTGATGTTCTCCTCGCCGTCCTTTTCCCGGGCAGCCTCGAACATGGTGATGGCCCGGTCGATATCGCCGGTGTCCATGACCTCCTGGCCGACCTCCCACATGGCGGCTGCTGTAGCGTCCTTACCCATGCGGGCCAGGATCTTCTGGCCGTCATCGGTCTGATCCAGGAAGAGATATACGCCAATGACCATCAGCACCGCCAGCACTACAAGGGCGATGGCCACGTGCGTCCAGTTGACCATCCGCTTGCTCAGGGGATGCTTCTTACGGTGATGGCTGGGCATCATGGTCTGCTGGCGGGTGGTGTCGCCATAAACGCCGCGGGAGGCAGGCCGGTCATACCCGGTGGCCAGCGGAGTACCATCGGCATTGAACACCTGCGGATCCGCGAACAGGGGCACCTCGCGGGTATCCTGCCTGGCAACGGGATCCACATAAATACGGCTGGCGCCTGCCTTGCCCGTGGAGGCTGCCTTGGGCTGGGCAGAGACGGCAGCATGACGCGCGCGCCTGCCCTGACGGATGGAACGGACGCCTTCCTCCTGGTTTTCGCCGTGGTCAAGCAGCGCGCCGCAGCTGGGGCAGAGAATGTCATTCTCCCCCGCATAGGTACCGCAATGAGGGCACAGCATACCGTTCACCTCCTTTGTACTTCATCACTCCGCGTCCTTCCTGGGCCGGTTGTTCACCGCCTGACCATTGATGACCAGGTCGAAGGAGCACTTGAGGAACGCCGCCGCCTTTTCGCACATAACGATGCGGCTCAGGTAGATCTGCAGGTATTCCATCACGGAAGAGCTTTCGTCCATCACCAGCTCGTGGCGGATGATGCGGTTCTTTCTGTCCACGGTGACCTGATTCTCCTGAATGGAGAAGTTCACCCGGTCATGCACGTCGGTCACATCGGGCCTGCCGTGACGCACGCGGGTTTTGTGGGCGTCGCTCTTGTCACCCAGGGCCAGCGCGGCGGATACAGCGCTGGAGATGAACCCGCTCTGCTCCTCATGGTTGCCCACAGCGGTGATGATCTCCATCACATCGTTCATATCCATGCCGGTCTCCCGCAGGATGGGGAAGAGCATCACCGCGCCGTTGGGGCCATGCTCATGCCGGTTGACGGAGTTGCCCACATCATGCACCCAGCCGGCGATGGCCGCCAGCTCGATCTCCCGAGGGGAATACCCCAGCGCCTTGAGGATGCCCGAGGCCGTTTTGCTCACATAGCTCACATGACGGGGTCCGTGATCAGTATAGCCACAGGCCTCAAGATAGTTATTTCCCGCGCGGATCAATGCCTTGATGGCCTCATTCTGTTTGATATCCTGTAATGTTACCATACGTATCTCCTTGGTTTTACTGCATTCCATTGAGCGCATTATACTCCGGATCGTCGTCGAAATCCCGTTCAGGGGCGACGCCGTCCAGCATCTCGATGGCGTTGCGGATCTCGATGAAATCGATATAGCCCACGCGGTCATCGTTCGCAGCCTTGATCAGATCAGGCAGGGCCCGGTCGTCCCCCAGCTTGCCCAGGTAGCTGGCAAACAGCGCGCGGCGGGTGGGGTTTTCACGGAATAAACGAAGCGCGAGCTGAAAAACCTGCTCGTTGCCCGGATAATTCGCCAGAATATCCAGCATGGCCTCCTGGCCTGCCTCGTTGGCCTTGGGCAGAGCCTCCAGCAGGGGCTGCACCACGCCGTGACCCATCTCGCCCAGGCTTTCCAGGGCGTTGTCGCACAGGTCATCCTTCTGCGGGCGATTCATCTGCCAGGAGATGTAAAGCATCTTGGGCGCGGTGCTCTCCATCTCACGCAGGAGGCCCACAGCGATCATCTTGGCCTCCTCGGGGGCTTCCTCATCCTTCAGGAGAGCCACCAGACGCTTCTCGCAGGGCTTGCCCACCGCCTGGATCTGATCCAGCAGCAGGTCGGGCACGGGAACCTCCTTGTCGCAGTACTCGCACAGCCAGTCCACCAGATCCTTGGGATCCTCAAACTGGGTGAAGTACGCACCGGGGGTGATGCCCTCCAACCAGCGGGCCGGGGTGTTCAGAAAGGTCATGTACACCCGGGGCATATCCGCCTCCATGGCGTCGAAATTACGATAGTCCTTCTGATGTTCCTTCATCCACTTGGACGTATAATCCGCGAAATGCTGATCAAAATCGATGCACTTTCTCATGGTCTTCATTCCTCCGTGTTTATATCATGCTCCATCCGGCGGGCGATCTTCCGCAGCACACGGCTCACCTTGCGCATGGAAACAGGCATATGTCTTACAGCTCTGGCAGCGGCTCCGTCCTGCTCCGTCAGGCGCAGGTAGAGGATCTCCACCGCCTTCACCCATAAATATCCGTCCATTCCGGCAGCCTCGTGCTGCTGTTGCGGGGACAAAAGCGGCCACAGCTCAGCGGCGAATTCGACGATCGTCTCGCTCTGGCGGTGCCGGCGGGTTTCCTCCAGCAATCGGGGGAGGAAGGCCCGCCACAGATGCTTTTTCCCCTGAGGCATGGGCGCGCACTCCGCCATGGTCATCCGCTGGCCCATCAGCACATTCAGGGGGCCATGCTCGCCCAGCTGCGCCAGATGAAGCATCACCCGGTGCCGGATCTCCTGGTGTACAGTGGGGCTGGTGAGCAGCTCCTTCAGATATTGCCGGATCACAGGGGTATCCTGCGCTGAGAGCATCTCCAGACACTTCTGCTGGATGCCCATGCTGCTCACTGTGAAGCACCAGTCCACCGCCGTGCGGCAATCGGTGCCCGGTATGAGCATCTCCTCCGGTGAAAGGTGCTGCGCCTCGGCCTGCAGCAGGCCCTGCAGCATGGTTTTTGATTCCACATTGGGGAGCATTCCCATGGGCGGCAGCAGGCCGTCCCCGTGATCCCGGGACCAGCGCACCAGCGCTGATGCCCGCACATCGGTGGGATCCAGCCGCAGCACACGCTGCCACCACTGCACCGCCTGCTGGGCTTCGCCCTTCTCCCAGGCCAGATCTGCCAGGTGGTGCATCAGCACGATGCGGCAAGGCTGCTGGCGATGCCTCGCCAGGAGGAACTCCTCCCGCTGCCGGTGTGCCGAGAGCGTCCACGCCGCGGTAAAGAACAATTCCTCACCCTCGGCGGTATGGCACAGGCCCTGCGCTTGACGCAGCAGCCCCAGCGCGGCGCGGCGCCTGCCCATGGCATTCACCGCCACGCACAGCATACAGGCGGCCCGGGCATTATCCGGCTCCTGCCTAAGGGCCGCGGCAAGGCACTTTGCCGCATTGGCAAAGCGGTTTTCCGCCATCATCAGCAGCGCCATGGTGATGTACAGCCTTACAGGCCGCTTCGCCATACGGATGGCGCGCCGCAACCGCCTTTCACCCAGCTGCTGTCTGCCGGCACGCCAGGCTGTCAGACCTCGCCGCACCAGCAGGGAAAGGCGGAACGCTTCCTCCGGGGCTTCGGTTTCCTCCAGCTGTCCCAGCATGGCCCGGGCCTCGTCCGCTATATCGCTGTAGGGATCCTCGTTCAGGTAGTGATACAGGCTGTCCACGGCGGCTTCCGTCCTGCCCAGGGCAGCCTGCGCCCTGGCCAGCTCCATCCACGTCAGGATGGGCACGTCCGGATGGGCCAGCATACGGTAGAGCAGCACGGAAGCCTGCTCGTAGCAGCCCAGGCGGCGCAGCTCCTCCGCCAGATGCAGCCAGCCGGCAGGAGTATCCTCCTGCTGGGCAGCGCGGCGCAGCAGCTCCACCGCCTCCATGGGATGGCCCCTGCGGCGGTGTTCATAGGCGCTGCGGCGCATTTTGCCGGCGCTGAGCCGGAAAGGGACCACCTGGCCCATGTTTCTTTCGCTCATGGCCTCTCCTGATCTTTATTCCCGGCTTGCCCGCTGAAACAGATCCTTGAGCTCGTCGGTGGAAAACTTATAATAGCTGTGGCAGAAATGGCAGCCCAGCTCGGCGCCCTGATCCTCCTCGATGAGGTTCAGCAGTTCCTTGCGTCCCAGGGAGATCAGGGCCTTCTCCATGCGGTAGCGGGAGCAGCCGCAATGGTAGCGCAAGGGCTCGCGCTCCAGCACCACAGGATCCATACCGCGGAACCAGTCCTCCAGCAGCTCCTCCTTGGGCGCGAAGGTCATCTCACGGCTGATGTCGGCAAACATGGGACTGCGCAGCTCCAGCTGGTCGATGGTGCTTTCCTCGCAGCCGGGCAGGGGCTGAATGAGCAATCCGCCGGCCTTGAGCACCGCATCGCCGCTGGTCAGTACGCCCAGTGCCACCAGCGAGGGGGATTGTTCGGACACGGTAAAATAATTGGCGAAGTCGATGGCCAGCTCGCCGCTGACCAGCTCGATCTGGCCCACATAGGGCTCCCGCAGGCCCAGGTCCTTCACAACGCTCATGCGGCCATCCTTGCCCACGGCAGCGCCCACATTCAGCTTGCCATCCTCCCGCAGGGGCAGTTCCACCTGGGGATTATCGGCATAGACCTTCAGGTCGCCATGATTGGCCACAGCGCACAGCGTACCCATGGGGCCGCCGCCCTTGATGGTCACGGTCACAGATTCATTCTCGCCCTTCATCATCACACCCATCATGGAGGTCGCCGTCATCAGGCGGCCCATGGCGGCGGTACACACAGGCGTGGCGTGGTGGATATCAGCGGCGCGCTGGCACATGGCGGTGGTCTCGCACATCATCACACGCACCTGGCCATCCATCAGGCTCAGACGGATCAGCTCGTCGCCCTGTCGTCTCTCTATCATATGTTTTTCTCCCCTTCCGATTCCCCTTCGGCCTCCAGCCGGCGGATCGCCGCGAAGTGCCACCGGTGCTCCGAATCCTTCGGCGCCTCCATTTTGCCGTTTCCAAAGACCATCACCCGATCAAAGCCGGCCTGATGCAGCAGATTCACCAGCCCCTGCAGGCTGTGCGCGCGCTGCTTCTGCTCCTCATCGATGCGCCTGTAACTGCCATCCTTCTGCTTGAGGAAAATACACAGGTGCATATCCAGCAGGCCGGTCTTTTCGGAAAAACGGTTCTGCCACAGGTAGGTCACATCGTCCCGGTCCTCGCAGATCATCTGGTTGCCCAGGGCGTTTTTCAGCTTGTAGGGCGTAGACACATCAAAGAACAGGCCGCCGCCAGGCCGCAGAGCAGCCCGGGCCGATTGGAAAAAGGCCAGAACGTCCTTATCCTCCAGGAGGTAATTGACGCCGTCGCAGGTGGCCAGCACCGCGTCCATGGGGCGGTGCAGCCGCAGCTGCCGCATATCCTGACGCACAAACGGGATCGCCACGCCGGCCTGACGGGCCTTCTGTGCGGCGATCCACAGCATATCCTGGCTCAGATCCACGCCGGTGACGTGGAAGCCCTTGCGGTACAGGGGCAGCGTCAGCCCGCCGGTGCCGCAGGCGCACTCGCAGATCTTGCCCTCCCGGATGCCAAAGGCATTCATGATCTTCACATAGAACTCCGCCCAATCGGCGTAGTTCACATCGTTCATCAGTTGGTCGTATACCTCAGCAAAGCCTGTGTACATTCAATATTGCTCCGTATCAGATATTTATCTGGTCTTCTCTTTTTTCGTCTTCAGGCTCCCGCCAATGCGTCCGGAATCCTTGGCGGAAAGCCCTGCCCATCCCTCCTGGAGCAGTCTTTCCTTCAGACCGTAGCGTTCCGCTGCCGCATACTTGCGTTTTGCCCTTTCATCAAGCCGCCACATGCGCGGCCACCCCCTTTTCTTCATATGTGGGGATAGTTTGCGCATGCGGCGGATGGATTTATTCCTGCTCCGGGTCTTCTTCCTCGTTGTCTTCCTCGTCGTCCACCTCGGTATTCATGCCGCGGTTGACCACAGCGCCTGCGATCTGGCTGTTGATGTACTTATCGAACACCGCGTTGGTATAGCTGGCGGTGATGAACCGGCTGAAGGCGAAGCCAAACAGCGCGTAGTAGAAGAACAGGCCCATCATGCAGTAGATGGGATTCACCAGGAAAGCCAGTCCCACAGCGATCAGCACGGGCACACAGTGCAGCAGGCGGATGCCCACGCTCATGGGCAGGCGGGCCACCGCCAGCAGGAAGGCATTGCGCATCAGGTCCTTCAGCTTCAGCTCGTAGCTCACCATCAGCGGATACATATACGTCACCGCCAGGGACCACAGCAGGCCCACCATCAGCACCAGCACCTGGGGAACCAGCATCACCGCGGAATTCTCCGCCATGTCGCCGTATACGCCCCAGCCCGTATAAACCGCCAGCGGAAGGATGGAGGTCACCAGCGAGACCACCAGTCCCTGCTTCCAGTTGGCCTTCACGGCGTCCTTGAAATCAGACCAGATGAAGGCGTGCTCGTCACGGCTCCAGTTGCGGGTCACATAGGCCACGCCGGGGGTGGCGATACCGGTGATGAAAATGCAGGGGATCAGCAGGATCAGCGTGAGCTGGATGATGGACTGCAGCAGCGCGGGAGCATTTTCCACAATGGCGCCATCCTCGCCGATCAGGGAGGTGAAGATGCTCGTCGCGCCTATCATCAGCACGATTATCGCCGGCAGCCAGATCACCATATACATCAGGTTCAGCCGGCACAGGTTCGACAGGCGTACCCGGAGCATCTCCCAAAACAGCTGCCAGCGGGTAGTGGGCAGGTCTTCCTTGGTGTAATCGCCCTTGCCGCTCTTGCCGTAATAATAGTTGTGCATAAACTTACCAAACATTGCCGTTCCTCCTTGCGCACAGGAAATCACTTTATTATACCATAAGACTGATATTTTGCAAATACGCACATGGCGTTTCACCGCCCCTGAACGGCGGCAATTCACAGATTGTTTACCAAATCAGAGCGTAAAACGGGGCATATCCAGCGCTGCCAACTCCTGCGCCACGTCCATGCCGGTGTTATCGAACAGGTGCCCCTGGTTCTCCGGCAGGTTTTCCAGCTTGTTTTTCAGGAACAGCGCCCGCTGGATCAGGTCCACATCGCCCCGGTGTGTGATCCGCCGGGTGATGGTTTCCGCGTCGGCTGTGAGCACCACATAATGCAGCCTGGCCCGGTGCTTCTCCGCCAGGACTTTCACCAACTGCAGCTCGTCCTCGATCACGTAGTCGATCACCACATCCAGGCCCCGGTCAAGCGCCTTGTCCGCCACATCAATGATGCAGGCCCAGTTGAAGCGCAGGATCTCCGCCCAGGCCAGGGCGTCGGAGGCCTGTCCGTCCACAAAGAAATCGCCTTTGTCGTCCGTTTCCACAAAGCCCTGGTGGAAATCGTCCCCATGGACCACATAGACCTGCCGGCGGCCCTCATGATTCACCAGCTGCCTGGCGTAAGCGTTCGCCAGGGTAGTTTTTCCGCAGCCGCAGGGCCCGGAGAAAAAATAGATATTGCTCACAGCGCCGCCTCCTTTACAATGCAGCTTATTGTAACATATCCGCGCGCGTCGCGCCACATAAAAAGTCCGTCGCCATTGCCGCGACGGACAAAGTATCCGATTTATACCTTGACTGCCACACTGGTAACCAGCGCCAGGGTGGCCGTCATGCCCTTGATGTGGGTGCGCTCGTAGCCGTGGGAGGCGAACACACCCTGCCCGCACAGCGCGAAGCGGGCGTCCATGCCGGCACGCAGGGCCGTGGCGGTATCGGAGGAATAGCGGGGATAAACGTCCACCGCGTAGTCCAGTCCCTCTTCCTTCGCCCGGGCGATGAGCTCGTTGGTGAAGTCGAAATCAAATGGGCCGGCGCTGTCCTTGGCGCAGATGGACACCTGGGTCTCCCTGCAGGTCAGGTCGCCGCCCACGCAGCCCATGTCCACCGCCAGCAGATCCTCCACCTCCAGCTTGTACAGGGGGGATGCGCCGTGGCCCACCTCTTCATACACAGTGAACAGCAGCGTCACCTTGCGGCCCAGTGCCACACGCCCCTCGGCGACCTCCCGTGCCAGAGCCAGCAGCACGGCAGAGGAAGCCTTGTCATCCAGGTGGCGGCTCTTGATATAGCCGCTCTCCGTCACCACCGTACGGGGATCGAAGGAGATGAAATCCCCCACGCCGATGCCCAGCTTCTCCACGTCAGCCTTGCAGGAGACCTCCTCGTCGATGATGATCTCCAGGGATTCGTCGCTGCGGGTATCGGAGGTCGTGTTGCCCCATACATGCATACTGGCCTTCACTGACTGCACCGTGCCGGAATATACCTTGCCGCCACGGGTGTGGATGCGAACGTTCTCGTTCTCGATGGCGTTGTCATTGTAGCCGCCCAGCTGAGTGTAGCGCAGGGCGCCGCTGCCCTTGACGGCGCGCACCATAGCGCCCAGGGTATCCACGTGAGCGCTGAGCACCAGCGGATGCCCCTCGCCGCCCAGGCAGCACAGCACTGCGCCCTTGGGGGTACGCTCGGGCGCGAAGCCCAGGCGGGTGAGCTCCGCCAGGAGATAGTCCGTAGCCTGACGGGTCATGCCGGTGGGGCTGGGGATCGCCGTGAGCGCCTTGAGCTGCTCGATCATGTAGGTCTGCTTATCCATATCTGTTCCTTCTTTCTGTCAATGCGAAAGGCAGGCACAGCGCATGCCATGCCTGCCTGTTTCGCCTGGTTTCTCTTATGCCAGAAGTGCCTCGCTGGCTTCGCGCAGTTCGGCGTTGATCTTGTTGGCCTCGTCCTTATCCATGGCGTTGGAGTTGACGTAGAGCTTGATCTTCGGCTCGGTGCCGGAGGGACGCACGCACACCCAGTTGCCGCCTTCCAATTCGAAGTACAGCACGTCGGAGGTGGGCAGGCCGGTGGGCTCTTCCACGCCGCCGGACACGCGGGTACCCTTGAGGTAATCGCGCACGGCGGTGACCTTCAGGCCAGCAAGCTCAGCGGGCGGATTGGCGCGCAGGCCGGCCATGATTTCCTTCATGCGACCCAGGCCTTCCTTGCCGGGCAGGGTAACGGAAACGACCTTCTCCACAAAGTAGCCGTACTCGGCGAAGATGGACTGCACATAATCATACAGGGTAATACCCTGGGCAGCGCAGGCGCAGGCCACTTCGGCGATCAGCATGGAGGCGTTGACGCCGTCCTTGTCGCGCACGAAGGTGGAGGACAGGAAGCCGTAGCTCTCCTCAAAGCCAAAGAGGAAGGTGTGGCTGCCGGTATCCTGGAACTGCTGGATCTTCTCGCCGATGAACTTGAAGCCGGTCAGCGTCTCGAACATATCCACGCCGAAGGAGGCGGCGATCTTGTTGGAAAGGCTGGTGGACACGATGGACTTCACCGCCGCGCCGTTGGAAGGCAGCTTGCCCTGCTTCTTCTTGGCGGAAAGAATATAGTGCAGCAGCACGCAGCCGATCTGGTTGCCGGTGAGCAGCTGCCAGTCGCCGGCGGAGGTCTTCACGGCCACGCCCAGGCGGTCGCAGTCGGGGTCGGTAGCGAAGATCACCTTGGCGCCCTTTTCGTCGGCCAGCTTGATGGCCAGCTTGAAGGTATCGGGCTCCTCGGGGTTGGGCACCTTCACGGTGGAGAAGGCGGGATCGGGAAGCTCCTGCTCCTTGACGACAGACACATTGGAAATGCCGATCTCCTTCAGGATACGGCGCACCGGCACATTGCCGGAGCCATGCACAGGCGTATACACGATGGACAGCTCGGCGCCCATCTTCTCCAGCATTTCGGGCTGGACGCACAGGGTCTTCACCTGGGCGATATAATCGTCGTCCACTTCCTTGTTGCCGATGTATTTCAGCAGGCCCTTGTCGAGGGCTTCCTGCTCGTCCATCAGGGTGCAATCGGTATAAGCGGTGGCACGGATGATCTGGGTGATGCCCTCGGCAGCCTCGGGGCCGACCTGGGCGCCGTCCTCGCCGTAGACCTTGTAGCCATTGTACTGGGGCGGATTGTGAGAAGCGGTGATCACAATGCCGGCAATGGCGTTCAGGTGGCGCACCGCATAGGACAGTACGGGCACGGGACGCAGCGCGTCGAACAGGAAGGCAGGCACGCCCTCCTGGGCCAGCACCAGAGCGGTGTCCTTGGCAAACTCGGCAGAGAAGCGGCGGCTGTCATAAGCGATCACCACGCCGCGGGCAGCTTCCTCGGGCTTCTGCAGCAGGTACTTCGCCAGGCCCTTGGTGGCACGGCGGACATTATAGCGGTTCATGCGGTTCATGCCGGCGCCCAGCACACCGCGCATACCAGCGGTGCCGAAGCTCAGCTCGGTATAGAAGCGATCCTCGATCTCCTTCTCATCGTTGGCAATCGCCTGCAGATCCTTTACGGTATCCTCATCCTGCGCAAAATCGCGCAGCCACTGCTCATAGACCTGACGAACGTCCATGGATATCATCCTTTCAATTTTTACTGGAACCAATTACAAATATTATAATTGTTTTCCTGTCTTTTGGCAAGGGGCAGTTTATGTCCTTGCATGGAACGCAAATGTCTTTCATATACATGGGCCATATGAAAGGAGCATCCGCATGAAACACCGTCCATTGCTGTGCGCAGCCGCTCTGCTGATCGCCGTAGTGATCCTCTGGCAGGCGTTGGCCGCCCATCCTGTCCGCGAGACGCTGCCCGGCACCCAGGCAGCGCAGCGCCGCCTGATCCGCATCTGGGTCTGCTCCTCCGTGGGGGGCGAAGAGAGCTGGCTGCGTGAATGCCTCAAGGACTGGGAAAAGGAGAATCCCGGCGCCATGACCTTCCTGCGTACCGTGACGCCGCAGGAAATATTCCGCGAGGACGCCATCTTGCCGGACGTGCTGCTCTATACCCCTGGCGTGATCACCGCCCCGCAGGAGCTGTTCGTGCCCCTGACCAACGTCTCCGGCGTCCGCGAACCGCTGCTGCGCGCCGGGCGGTGGCAGCTGCAACAATACGGGCTGCCCCTGTGCTACGGCGGCTATGCCATTGCTATCGACAGCGTTCTTGAGCCTCACCTGGCCGAAACCCCTGCGCCAACCACGCTGCTGGGCAAACCGTCCGCCACAGTCTCTCCCGGTGCCGCCGCCACGCCAGGCCTTCCCGCAGGCGCTGTGCTGATCGCCCCCAAGGGCTGCGGACTGTTCACGCTGGGGAGCCTGCTGACCGAGCGTCCACCCCTGACTGAGGATTTCGCCACCACCGATGCAACTGATGTTTTCCGGCGTTTTCAGGCACGGCAGGCTACTTCCGCCCTGCTGACCACCGGGCAGATCACTGCCCTGAACGGCACATTTCCTTTCCGAGCGCTCGCCCCCAGCGAGGTCATCACCGATCAGGTCTGGCTGGCCAGCCTGTTTCCCGGTGCCAACGAAGCCGCCGCCAGTCTGCTGACCCATCTCACATCCGCCGGGAGCCAGCGCAAGCTCTCCAAGCAAGGATTGCACACCGTCCGCGAGGATCTGCGCCTGTACGTTTCCGGCACGGAAGCGCTGATGGAAACAGCCGCCGCCCGGTCCCTGACGGTGATCAGCGCCTACATCCCCACCGCGGATGTGGAGGCCGCAGCATGGCAGTTTTTCCACGGCCGCACCGGACTTTCCGAGGCGCTCATGCCCCTTTTGTGACGGAATAGTTTCCGAGCATCCGGGCAACATAGACACGACAAACCAGCGCGAAGGGAGATCATTCATCGATGGAGAACCAGCTCAAGACCCGCAGCCGCACCGGATGGCAGGAAGATGAAACCACCCGCCTGTTCACCGCCGTGAAGGAGGCCTCCGCCACCGGCGAGCCCCTGCGCAGCGTATTCGAGTCTCTCTCCGGTGACCTGGGCCGCAAGCCCAACAGCATCCGGAATTATTACTACGCCTGCCTGCGCCAGAAGCCCGATGCAGCCTATCTGCGCGCCACGCCCTTCACCGCCTTCACCCCGGAGGAGACCCACCAGCTCCTCCGGCAGGTGCTGATGGCCCGTGGACAGGGCGTATCCGTCCGCTCCTGCGTGATGGACATGGCCGGTGGCGACCACAGCCGGATGCTGCGCTACCAGAACAAATACCGCACCCTGCTCAAGCACCGTCCTGAGATGATCGAGGCCGTGCGGGAGGAACTGCGCCGGGAGGGGTTGCCCTATCCCAAGGAGCCCATGCTCGACCGGGCCGACGCCGCCTTCTGCGATCCCGAGGATACCGCCGCCGCCCGCCTGATGGCCGAGCCCTGCGTATCCGCCATGCTGGAGGGGATCAAGGAGCTGCTGCGCCGTGCCGCCCGGGCCGAGGAAGCCCGCGACAAACAGCGCGTCATCGACCGCATGCAGGTGCAGCAGGACCTGCGCCGCATCACCTGGGAAAAGGATTTTGACGAGGCCACCGCCCAATTGGAGGGCATTCTCTGCCTCCTGCGGGACTTCCTGGCCCTGCCCAGGGAATCGCAGATCCCCCAGCTGGACGCTTTCCGCGACGCCGCGCTGGAAAGCCTGGCCCAGGCCGAAGCCTTTCTGACCCGCTGCCACGGCTGACCTTGCCAAACCCGCGCCGCTGCGGTATACTGTTGCCAACGATATCCACGGGAGGCACGTATGATGAACATCGGCATCCGCCTGCACGACACCACCGGCTCCACGCTGGAGGAGCACCTGCGCAGCGCCCACGAGCAGGGCTTCCGCTGCGCCCATATCGCTCTGAGCAAGACCATCCCCGGCTTCTCCATGAAGAACGCTCCCGCCCTGATGACGGACGCCCTGGCCGGGGAGATCCGCAGCCTGCTGGAAAAATATGAGATGGAATGCGCTGTTCTGGGCTGCTACCTGAACCTGGCCACCCCTGATGAAGCCGAGCTGGCCAACACCATGGAATGCTACAAGGCGCACCTGCGCTTCGCCAGAGCCATCGGCGCCACCGTTGTCGGCACCGAGACCGGCGCGCCGAACACCGGCTACAAGACCTGCCCCGAATGCTTTACCGAGGAAAGCCTGCATCTGCTGATCGATCGACTTCGTCCCGTGGTGGACTATGCCGCAGAGACCGGTGCCATCATTGCCATCGAGCCTGTCTGCCGCCACATCGTCTCCACCCCGAAGCGGGCGAGAAAAGTGCTGGACGCCATCGATTCCCCCAACCTGCAGATCATCCTGGACACGGTGAACCTGCTGAATATGGGCAACCATACCCGCATGGAGGAGCTGGTGGAGCAGTCCTTCCAGCTTTTCGGCGACCGTATCCGGATCCTCCACATGAAGGACTACCAGCTTGCAGAGGGCGCGGCGGATGTCAGGTCCGTCGCCTGCGGCACGGGCCTGATGGACTATACAAAGCTCATTGCCTTCGCCCAGGCGCACCCCGGCATACCCATGACGCTGGAGAACACCGTTCCTGCCAACGCGGTGGCCGCGCGGGAGCACCTATTGCGCATCGCCAATGCATAAACAAAAAAGAGAGCATCTGCTCTCTTTTTTGTTTTGCCGCTTATTCAGCCGCGTCCAGCCAATACAGGCCGCTGACGCAGCTATCCGCCACCAGCCTGCAGGCCTCCCGCAGCGTGGCGGTTCCTGCGGTAACGTTCGCCAGACAGCGCTTCACCTGCGTGTCGGAAGTCAATGTCTCCCGCCGCACATCCACCGTAAGCCGCTCAAATACTTTCCTGCTGACGATCGCGTGGAATTCATCCTGAGGCAGCGGCAAGGCACGCACCGCCGTTACGGCACTCCGGCCCGAAGCCACCCCGGGCACGCTGTCTTCCCCGTCGAACAGCAGGCTCCGGCTGTCCACAACCCCCTGCTGATACCGCTGCTGCAGCGCGGCTCTTGTGCTTTCGTCAAGCTGCCGCATATGGGTTTCCGCCAATTCTTCCACGGCGCCGGCCGCTTCCTGCTCCGCCAGCAGCCTGAGCTGCTCCTCGTAGGTCGCAGCATACTGCTCATCCGCGTTCCACACAACGCGCATACCGTTCAGCAGCGCGGTGATATCCACCTGCACATCGTCGCAAATGATCCAGCAGGAAGCGCGATACATATTCCCGTCCACGGCCGCCTGCACAAGCCATTCGACCATCTTCGCCGTCAGCGTGCCTTCTTCCGCCCGCAGGCAAAGCTCGCTGATCTCCTGCTCGCTCAGTTGGCCATCCGTCACATAGTGGAACAGCTCGTCACATTCGTCATCCGTCAGCTTGCCGTCCGCCTGCCACTGACGCAGCTGCTCAAGATAATAATCGTGGTTCGCGAGCATAATGCTGTCGCGTTCCATGGCCGGCTCCTCGCCAAAGCCATCCACCACCATATCCAGCAGCGCATCCGGCAGGATCGGGGTGATACGGAACTCAAACAGCGTGTTGGTGAACACACTGCCGTCGAGGGACTCCGCACCGGCTGTCTGCTGGTCGAAATCGAACGTGTAAGGCCGCATGGCATCAAAATCAATGGCCAATACGTCGATCTCGTCCCAGTCCAGATCGGGCTTATCGTTCTGCGCCTGCTGCGCTTCATCCGTTACCGCGCGCCACGGATCCGCGGCGCCGCTGTTCAATGCCTCCACCAGGGCAAACAGCCTGGTCATATTGGCTGAGTGAAGATCCCGCAGCATCAACGCGATGCCCATATCTTCATTGGTGAACACCAGCTGCGTGAAGCCTTCTTCTTCCCACGCACGCAGCAGCGAGCCCATGGGCATCATGCTGCGCTGCGCGTACCGCGGCGTACCGTCGCTGTTGAGCACATCCCGATCCCCGGAAGCAAGCTGCGTCCGTTCAGGCTGCGCTTCCACCAGGATCACGCTGGGGTATGCCGCCAGATAGCGCTCCACACGCTGGGCAAAGGCGGCATCATCCTCATCGTCTGCCCGGGAGATATCCTCCTGCGCGTAAGCATACTTGGTCAGCACGTAATCCTCGGGCGCATAGAGCTTGTTGTACACCAGAAAGCCGTCGCCCGCCGCGATATCCACAACGATCACCGTATCGCCATCCACCACGGCCCGCACAGGGATCTGCCGACCATCCGGTGTAACGACCGTCACGCTGTATACGCCATTGGGCAGGCGCACCTGCACCCGGCCCTCGTCATCGGTCACATAGCTCTTGCCGTTGATCCGCACCGTAACGCCGGGCTGCAGGGTATCGCCATCCACCACCACCACCGTCAAGGTGTGCAGCTTGCGCAAAACCACACGGATCTCCCTTGTTTCCTGGGCGGCAGTAAAGCGGCCGCGAACCGTCTCATAGCCGGACTTTTCCACCCTGTAGCCGTATTCCACGTTCCGGAACAGGTACATGCTGCATTGGCCGTTCTCATCCGTGACGCCGTAGAGCTCCGTCACACCATTATATGTGATGTAGATCGCCGCTCCGCTGATCGGGTATCCCTGCTCGTCCGTTACATAAAAGGTGACATAGCTGGCTGTATCCGGATCCACGATAAGATAAACCTCCGTACCCAGCGTGGCGCCGGTACCCTCTTCGTTCACTTCGCCCTGCGAGAGCCCTGCCTCCTCCACCACATCCAGCGTGGAGACATCCCCCGTCACCTCATGCCGGAGGTCAGCGCTGTCCTCTGCCAGGGCACAGATGGACGTCACTGCCATCAGCAGCGCTGCCATCAGTGAAATCCATTTTTTCATCCCGATTCCTCCATGCTTGATCATTCCGAAAACAGCGATCATTTGACCGTAAGCAGCACCTGCTGGGCCATCGTTCCCAGCGGGGCGCCCGTATCCGCCATATAGAAATGGATACGTGCCAGGCACTGATGCACACCCGGCTGCAGCTGGGCATCCAGGGCAATATGCTCCACGCGCCAGCCCGGATCCACCTGGGCAGTCCGCGCGATCACCTCGTCGGCGCCCAGCAGCAGCTCCATGGCCACAGCGCAGGGGTTTTCTTCCCCGTTGGACAGAAGGATAGCGATCTCGCCATTCTCGGCAACAGCTTCGTTATTCAGCCGCACATGGCGGTATGCCTCGCCCAGCGCCTGCACCGCCGCCTCATCCAGCTCTCCGGAGATCTCGGTCTGCTTTGCCTGGGCGTCGCGTTTCAGCTGCTGGTCCTGCCTGTCGTGCCATATCACGCAGGCGAGGCCGGCGGCCGCCAGCACATCCACCAGCAGGAAAATCACACAAAACGTTACAAGTGTACGCCTGCTGATCCGCTTCATTGCTGCACATCACCCGTCGGCGCAGGCGATTCGGTGGGCGCGGGCGTAGGCGTCTGATCCTGCGCAAAGACGTGGATCGTCACATGCGCACCCACCGTGCCCACGACCTCCTCCGTATCAGCGTACAGCGCGGTGAACACCGCCGTCGCGGCATATTCGCCGGGATCCAGATGCTTGTCAAACTCAGTTTCCTGTATGTAATAGCCCGGATCGATCAGATCCGTGCGATAAATCTCTTCTCCGGTTTCGTCGAGATAAAGGGTCACCTGCATCACGTAACGGTTCTGCAGGTTGTTTTCGATGCGTACCTGTGCCAGCCCATCCTCAACGGCGATGATATTGCTGGCAATGGAAATGCGGAACATACCCTCTTCCACAATGTTGTTGAGGGCTTCCTGGATCTCATCTTCGGTCATCACGTTCAGCGAACCCTGCAGCGCCTTAGCCTCGCGCTGTCCGCCGCGCACCTGTGTGTGCTGTGCAGGTTGCCAGAGGAGGAAATAGCACAGCGCGCCGCCCAGCAGCAGGATGAATACCAGCAGCAGCGCAATGATGATCATCATCAGCTTTCTGTTATTCTCTTTTTTGTTTCTCTCCGTCCGTCTGGCCATAAATCTTTATTTTCCTTTCGAGTGTGCTGAAAAACGGTCACCCGGGAGGACGGCGTGAGCCGTCCTCCCGAATGGAAAGAGCATCAGATGCCTTAATCGTTCGCGGGAGCCTTGAACTGCTCGTCGTCCGTGGTGATCTCATCACCAATGGCGTTCTGAGCGTCGATGCCAACAGTGTAGGTAATGGTGATGATCTTCACGCCCATGGTGGTGTCGAGCTCGGAGGCAGCGCCATCCGCGCCGGCCTTGCGCAGGGTGGTGAAGCTCAGCGGGCTGGTCTTCATCTCAGCGGTGACCTGGGTCGCCTCTCCCTTGTAGACCTGGAACAGGCCGCCATCCATCACATCGGCAGTGTCGGCTTCGCCCTCGATCTCCTTCAGGTCCTTGTCGTAAGCGTCATGGGCCGCGCGGTGTGCCTCGGCGTCAGCTTCAGTGGCGTCCACGTGCAGCTTCAGGCCGTACGCATCGATCTCTTCATTCGCCACATCGTCGAAGGCCACGAAAGACATGGGCTGAGTCTCGGAATCGACCGCTTCCACGGCAACGGCCAGAGAGGTCACGGCGATGTCAGCGGTGCTGTTGTTGGTGATCTTGTAGGTTTCGGGGGAAGTGGCATAGCCGCCGTCGATGTTGGTCTGGAAGACCAGCACCAGCGGAACGGTCACGTCGATCTGGCCGGCGGCGTCGACCTGGAGCCAGATCTCGGTGTTCACGGAAGGCGTCTGGGCTTCCTCGGCGCCATCTTCCTCGTTGTTGGTGGCGTAGCGAGACACGGGCTCGTTCACGGTAATGGTGGCGTTGTCGTCCTCAGCCATGGCCGTGGTGCAGGCCAGCAGCAGCATGGCAGCCAGCAGCAGGGAAAGGAACTTCTTCATGGTGATCTCTCCTTTATGATATTGATTGGGTTACGCGTTGGTACTGCCCGCCGAGCGGCGGGGAGGATCATGTGCCGATCACACGATCCATGGGTGCCTGATTCGCCTGTTTTCGGCTGAAGGAACATTCATTGCCTGCGGGATCCTCTGCTTTGTTGTTCTTTACCGTCATGCCGAAAACCTCCCTGAGCGTAGCTTCATCCCTTCCTTTCTTCGCAGAATATCTATCCCAGCAAGCTATATGCCTGATGCGGGAGCATTGTGACACGCGCTTTCCGGCCTGAGAAAACCTTACGGCTGGGCAGGCAGCGGCGTGGGCGTGGGGATCCGGCCGTTTTCATCCATGATGTAGAGCTTGATCTGTGCTGCAGCCTGGCCGAAAAGCTGCATTTCCTCCTGCGTGATGGCCGAGAACACGGCTGTGGCATTATATTCGCCGGGCGCCAGGGCGCTGGTCAGCCGGATGTTCTCAATGGAATATCCGGGCTGGAGCAGCTTGCTGGCGTAGACGAGCTCGCCCGTCTCATCCAGGAAGATATCGACCTGCATGTGGTAATGGTTGGCTTCGGTGTTTTCGATCCGCGCCTGCCCCTCCGCCTCCGGGGAGGTGAACACAATGGCGCTGGCAATGGAGATGTTGAACATCCCCTCCTCCACCACACGGTTCAGCTCCTGCTGAATCTCCTCCTCGGACATTCGCTGGATGCGGCCGGCAATGGCGTCGGTATCAAACTGATAGCGCTCATATTCTGCGTCGCTTTTGTCATTGAGCAACAGGAGCACGCCTGTGACGATCGCGGCAATCAGGATCAGGGCCAGCGCGATCACCAGGATCAGTTGCGTTTTTTTCTTACGGGAGCGCTTGTCTGCCCGTCGTTCTCTGGGTTGCACTTGCAGCTCACTCCTCCTTTACTCACCGTCCGCGGCGGATCCCTGGGTCTCATTCTCCTCAGGGATCGCCACGGTATAGGTGATGGTCGTCATATGAACGCCGCGATCCTCCTCAGGCCAGGTGACGAAGGTCATGGGGCTGGTCGCGATGCTGTCGATGGGGTTGTACTTCTCGCCCGTCTCGCCATCAGCATACAGGTCGTGCCTGAGCCAGTCGTCGCTGAGCTGCACACGGTACTGATCGCGCTGGGCGTTCAGGTCCGCGTCGTCATCCGCCTGGGTGATCCGGCTTCCGCCATCAGCGATGCTCACGGTCTCCAGCTGCACGCGCATGGAGGAATCGTTGTCCAGCGCATAGCTTTCATCCGGAAGCTTCGCGCTGCCGCCATCGATGTTGGTCTTCATCACGATCACCAGCGGCACAGTCACGTTCAGCTGGCTGGCCACCCGGGTAATGTCCAGGGTGATGGTGAGCGTGTCGGTTTCATCGGTACCGGTGTCGCTGGTCGCGAACACAAGCTGCAGGCTGCCGCACATACCGGGAATGGTCAGCGCGTTGGCGTTGTACAGCCTGAAGGTCAGCGTGCTGGCCGCGTCGATCTCCACGCAGGCCGCCGGCGTGCCTTCCGCCAGGTTTTTCACGTCCTGCTCCGCGCCGCCGTTGGCAGACATGGTAAAGGCGAAGGTGCTGTTGGCATAATCGCTGCCGGCAGAGGGCGCAAGCGCGGTCACGTTCGCCTTGCTGTCCAGCAGCAGGCCGTCAACGGTCACGTCCACCAGATACAGCTGCTTACCGGCCAGGATAGCGCCGGCATTGCCATCCGCGAAGCTGAAGGTGTATTCATCCGTCTCCCCCGCGGCATGGGCGTGCGTCGTTTCGCAGGCCGTCAGCGTGGATTCGCCCTCCAGCTCGGTATAGGCTGCGATGCGCACCTTTTCTGCGGGCATCACAAAGGAGTAACTCCTCTCGTTTTGCGTTACAAAGCCATCCGCGACCCACTCGGCCACCGTTTTCGTTTCACTGCCGCGGGTGATGTACAGCTTCTTCGGATTGCCGTACATCGTCACCGTTGAGCGATACGGCACGCTGGTGGTATCCGCGTCAGCGGCGCTGTTATCGTAGAAGATGGTCATCTGCCTGCGGGTAGCTTCATCGCTGAGCAGCTCGTAGCCGTTGCGCACATACCCCGTCACAAGGCTGATGACGCCTTGATCCGCTTCCTCAACGGGCATGGTGAAGGTCCCATCGGTCCATTCGGTTTCGTGGTAGCTCCACGCGCCTGTCCAGCTGTAGCCCTCGATGGAGGGGATCTGATCCGCATCCATCAGTTCGCTGCCATAGGCAACGCCGGTCTGCGTGCTGACATAGCTGCGACCATCCTGTGCCGGCTCAAGGTCGTTGGGCTGGATCACCAGGGGCACATCCGGCAGCGGATTATCCGGCAGGATCGCCTGGTAATTCACCTGATACAGGGTGGGCTTCAGCACGACCGTGACATTCAGCGCCACGGACTGATCCGTTTCCTTCGCAAAGCTGAACTCGATCGGCAGCAGGTATTCCCTGGTATCGGAAATGACCGAGGAGTGGTACATCGTCAATTCGATCTTCCAATCCTTGGAGACGTTTGACGTGCCCAGCGGCACCGGCGTCTCCGCCTGCTGCAGCCAGCCCTGGTAATGGACTGTTCCGGCGGTATCCTTCAGCTCCATCCAGATGGCCGCCGTATCGTTTGCCGTATGGGACTGACCATCAGCGTTCCATGCAGGATCAAAGCGGTTGGCCGCCATCTCCGTATTGTCGACCAGATGGAATCCCTCAGGCAGCTCCAGGGTGTAGCTCATAACGTCCTCGCGGATGCTGCCGGGCATGGCGGCATTGGCATAGGAGCGGTTTTCCGTGGGCACGGTCGATGCGATCAGCTGTCGGTCGATCTCGACATTGGCCGTGTATACAGTATATACGTTCACATCGTAGGCGCCCATGCTCTGTGCCGTGGTTTTATACTGCTCGAGATTATTCCTGTACGCTTCCTCCGTACTCGGGAAGATCGTGCCTTCCGAGCCGTTCACGACCCAGTACTTCAGGGTGAAGTCGGCGTCGCGCAGCATTGCGTAGCTGCCGTTTTCCGTATCAGCGGCATAGCGCGCGGGGTAATTATCGTAGGTATCCACCGGGCCGGAGGAAAGCACCTTCTGATAGGAAACGCCATCCAGCTCATACTTTTCGATGAACACCAGCGACCGCTCGCGGTACACGGCATACAGGTCGAACTCGGCGCCGTCCGGATAATCCGGCACAGTAGAGATATCGTACTCCCTCATGGGGATCTTGAAGACCGTTCCGGCGGTATCCGCTTCCGTGCCCGTGAAGACGCAGCCGGCGTTGATCACCTTCGTAATGGTTCTGGCGTATTCCAGATACACATCGTAGCCGTTTTCGCCCTGGCGGGAATCGCCGGGATCCAGCTGATCGAAGGTATAGCCCAGCAGGTAGCGGCGCAGCTTGTCGTCTCCGCCGTCCCCTTCCGCCCGGTTATAGGCATACCAGTTCTCATCGGCGCGGCCGGGCCACGCAGCGTCGCTGACGCTCTGCCCCACCGTTACGTGTGCCTGAAGGGTCTGGCTCCCCGTGCTGTATCCGCTGTACGCGTCCATGTCGGCGGGAGCCTGCAAATTCACGGTGTAGCTGTTGGGGGCCCATGCGGCGTACAGATCCACCTCGGTCGCTTCGGGATACTGTGCTACCGTACCGGCCGCCTGGCTGAAGTTACCGCTGGCCACGGCTTCCGCTGCGGCTTCGGGCGATTCATACCATCCGCAGAAGGTGTAGCCCACCCGCTGCACGGCATGGCGATAGTCGCTTTCGGCGTGGGATTTGCCCAGCGCCTCGAATGCCTGCGCCGTGGTGCTGAGGATAGCCATCTGTGTGCTGCCGCAATCGCAATCATGCAGGGCGATAACATCGTAAACGCTGCTGTCCGGCGCGTTTGCAGCAATATCGGTATAGCCCGGGAAGGGCTGATGCTCCGTTCTCTGCGCCGTCAGCGTGGACAGCAGATTTCCGCCATCCTTCAAATAGCCGCCGTTGGCATGGAAGCGGAAGACCGTCTGCGCGTATACAGGCGTGAACTGAGCGCCGCACGCTCCGGCAGTCCATGTGCCATCGGGATTCTCCAGCGCCTCAGCGTTCACATCGATGCTGCCCGTCAGGCTGGTCACATTGAAGCACGTGGCGTCTGCCACCGGCTGCGTGACGTCCGCGTCCGCGTACCAGGCGCTGAAGGCCTCGCCCGTTTTCCACGCGGCGGGGAGCCTTCCGGTCTGCTCGTCGGCAACAGACCACAGGCCGTCGCTTTCGGTAACGTAAAGCATGCTGCTCAGCGGCGCGTCGTACTTGATCAGCGCGAAAAGCGTCTGCGCATCGGTCTGATCGGTGGGCAGTCCACCGTCAGCGGTCAGCAGGTTGCCCTCCTGCGCGTCAAAGGCCACAAGGTAGGTTTTAGGCTGCCAGTGCGCATAGTAGGTCGCATGGTTCGTGGGCACATCCTCCGGCAGTACCGCAGCGCCGTCGCCGGCCCATTCCGCAGTGGTGTACCAGCCCAGGAAGTCATAGCCCACTGCCGTGGGCGTCACCATGCCGCCGTCGATCACAAAGCCCTCGGCAGAACCGACGTTCTGGCCCGTTTCCACGGCCGAGGTCCATGTGGTGGCCGTCGCCTCCTCCGGGCTGGCAGAGCCGGCGGGGAACGCAGCGTCCACAGGATAACCGCCGTTCAGGTTCAGATCCAGCGTCAGGAACAGGCGCTTTTTCACCGTACCGGTGGCCATCAGCTCGATCGTCACATCGGCCATATCGTCGTCAAGCTTTGTGGTAACATTGTTTTCCACCTTGTCCAGATACAGTTCGTAAATACCTGTGTTGACCGCTTCCACCGCCTGGTCGGCATAGTCGTTCTCGTTATACTGCACAGAGCTCACGCGCAGGGAGGAGAGCTGGTAGTTGCTGTCCAGCTCCAGGCCGGAAACAATGCTGGAGCCATAAGGGATATCCACAGTTTTCCTGAAGGTGAAGGTCTGCGCCTGCTCGTCCCAGTAGCCCTCAATGCCGGTACGTTCGTTCTGGAAAACACCCGCATCGCTCAGCTCACGCAGCGTGGCGGGAACGATGACCGAGAAGCGCACCGTGTCATACGCCCACTTCGCGTAAAGCACATAGCCGCTGGTCATGTCCGTACTCAGCTCGGTGATCCGGCTCTCCTCACTGAAGGAAGGATCCGTATACCAGCCAAGGAACACACGGCCCATCCACACAGGATCGGTCAGGGGGATGATCTCGGGCGCGGCAGGGGTATAGGTGTAGCCGTTGACGTTGTCATTGACGATCGTATAGTTGTCCGCATAGGGACACATTTCCTGATTCAGCACATACACAACGGACTTCTTCTCATTGCCGTGAATGTATTGGTAGCTGATCATTTCGATGTTGGAAGCGCCGGTGGACTGGGGCGCCTTGCCGTAATTGCCGTTCACATACAGCGCCGGGGTATGCAGATTGCCGCCGGGGATGATGCTCAGCTCGGCGGTTTCGCCCTGGGCAGGATTCACATAGGCGGTCTCGGCATACACCGTGGCGTTGACAAGGCTCAGGCTGCTGCCTGCCTGCAGCAGGTTATCCACCCGGACGTTGATCTTCTCATCCCCCGCGTTGAGGTCCTCGCCGGCGTAGGGATTATCGTAGTATTCATTACCCGTATCGGAGATCGTGATGGAGCCATGCTCCGCCACCAGGTCATGGACATGAACGCCCGTGGCGCTGCCGCTGATGCTCACCGTGCCATAGGGGGTGCTGATCGAGCCGCCATTCCCCGTCAGGCCTTCGTCCATGATGCATTCGCCCGTATGCTCCACCTTGCCGCCGGTGATCGTCACCGTGGCAGGCGTCGTTTCGGCGCGGTTGAGCAGATAGGCATTCTCCTGCTCCGCGTTCATGCCCATCAGCGAGCCGGGAGCAAGCTGAACAAGGCCGCCGGTCACATTGACCTGCGCGTTCACGCCGCCCAGATAGCCGTCCTCGGCCACGTTCACCGTACCGTCGCTGATGTTGACCGTCGCACCCAGGTCGAGACTGGCTTTGCTTGTATACACGCTGCTGGTGTAGAAATACGGCTCATTCACCCTGGGAATATACTGGGCAAAGCCATACAGCAGGCCGGAAGTGCCGATCTCCTTGGCCTCAAGCGTACCGCCCGCCACGTTGATCACGGCATTGGCGTCGCCGCCGATGAAGCCGGTGGCGCTCACCATGCCGCCGTTCATGGTCAATGTACCGGAAGTGATCACGCTGGTCCCGGCCTCCAGCGCGGCCAAAACCGCGGTCTCATCCTTCACGTCACCGGTGTAGAAGCCGGAAATGATGATATTATCCGCTTCCACCGTGCCGCTGTTGACGGTGAGATCCTTGCAGAAAAGCACGGTTTCGCTGGCGTCGCCCTGTATGCTCACGGCGCTGTCGCCGTCCAGCACCAGCTTTTTGAACAGCTGGCGATAGTTGCTGGTGTAGGAGGAGCCATTGGTCAGCACGAAGGATGTGGGCTCGCTGCCGTAATTGATCGCATACTGATAGTTGGCGCTGGAGGTGCTGCTCCTCCACGTCTGCTCAAACTGGGTATTGTTGAAGGTCACGTTCTTGGCGCCGTTGAAGAAGCTGTTGGACGCGCCCGTACTGGAACCAATGGTATGCCTGATGGTGCTGTCCACCGCTTCGAAGGTGGTGACGCCGGCGATGTTTATGTTGCTGTGGCCGGTATCCGCGATGATCTCAACGGTGCTGCCCACCAGCTTTACCGTGCCAATTTTTTGCACGATCGCCGAATAGGCATACTCCACGCCATGGACATACGTGCAGTTCTCCATGAGGAAGGTGGCCGCGGGATTGGAAGTCTGGGAGTAAACCATCGTGCTGTGGCGCGGAACGAGCACACGCATATTGTGCAGCGCCACATCGCCCGCTTTGCCCTGAAGCGTTCCGATAGCATAGCTGGCAGAGGACGACAGGCTGGGCTGATAGACGTAGAACACATCCGTCGTCGAGTTCTGGCCGGCCTTGCCGGAGATGTCGATGGAGGCGTTTTCAGGCACATTGATATGCGTCACCTGCACGATGCCATCGATCACCAGCCTGGCGTCAACGCCATCGGCCACCAGATTACCCACGTTGTCAGCGCCGCCGGTTTGCTGGATCTGGTGCAGGGTCACCGTACGCGCCAGATCATCAGCGCCCGCCTCAAAGCGGAAATAGTTTGTTGTGGCATAGCTGGCGCCGCTGCCATTGGCAAGGATGACATTATCCACCGCCGCGGTGGCGTCCCAGCAGTTGACCTTCATCGTGGTGATATTGGATTGCTCCACGCGCAGATCGCCCGCGTAGGCGAAATCGCTGGTGTCACGGGTCTTGTCCCATTCCACGCGGAAGCCTTCCTGCGTGAAGGATATGGGATAGCGGTACAGATCCAGCGTGAGCTCCTCGGTGATCCACACCTCCACATCAAAGGAAGGCATGGGGAAAGTGATGGTACGGTTTTGCTCGTCCATCACAGCGCCGGGCAGGCTCAGCACGTTCACGGGAACGCCGGCCGTATCCTTGTACCACACCACCGTGCGCCGGAAGCGCGCTTCATCGTCCAGCGTGATGGTCACAGGCCGGGCCACAGGCGCGTCAACCGAGCCATTGGCCGTCAGCACGGTCTCGGCGTCGTCCTGCCCGACGGATACGGTAAAGCCGCCGTTGTAGGTGCCCTGCACCAGCAGGGGATAGCTGTCCTTCACAGCATACAGGGCTACGAAATCATGGTCATCGTATACGAAGCCATCCTGGTCCGTGCCGTTGACATAGCCGTTGGCCGTGATCATCCCGGTGGAGGTGCCATCCACCGCGTCATATGCCCAAGCGGCGTCCGCGCCGGTGTCGGCCAGCTTCGGCTGCGCGAACACGGCGTCGCCATTCATTGTCAGCAAGCCGGAAAAGCTGGTGCTTCCGGCAGGAACATCCGCCTCGAAGATCAGGCTGCGCGGATTCTGTGCAGGGACCGCCGGAAGCTCAAAGGCGTCCTCGCTGCCCACATAGTTGACATACAGCACGTTCCGCACATGCACCGCATCGCCCGTGCGGGGACGGATGCTCGCACCGGAGCCGATGGTCACCACGCTGCAGGCGTCCACGCCGGCAATGGGCGCTGCAACGGCGCCAAGGCCGTCCACCACCAGCGTACCGCCGGTGATATTCGTCTTGGCATATCGGTACAGGCCGCTCTCTGCCGTGGTGATGTTGTAGGCGTTGCCGACGCCCTGGGCGGTAATGCTGCCGCCGGTCACGTTCAGCGTATGCTTGCTGGACAATACGCCCGCGCACTCAATGCTGCCGGCGGAAACGTTGGTATCATTGAAAAGGGTGATGTTGCCCGCGGCATAGATCTTGCTGCCGGCAAAGCTCACCGAACGGGAGCGGGAGGTTGCACTGGTCCATGCGCTGTTGCCCAGCACAAAGCATTCGGTGGCGGTAGCGGTCGCTGCCTGCACGGCGCTGTAGGCCGTTGCGTGGGACACGGAAGTCCCAACCAGCGCGCCGTTTTCATCCAGCAATCCGTCGATGACGGACGAAACGGGATTGGCCGCGTCGCTGGCCTTCAGTGATGCACTGTATTTGCGGCCCAGCAGATAGATATTGCCGCCATTAAAGTTATAAACCGTTGCGTTTTCCGCATCCTGGGCATAGGTCGCCAGGTAAGCGTTATCGCCGTTGGAATCGGCCAGGATACCATGGCTGACCGAATAGGGCGTATTCATGATCTGGTTGGTCACAATGGTACCGCCGCTGACGGTGCAGGTCTTGCCCAGGGTGATTATGTTGGATACGATCAGCGCGCCGGAGCCGGACATCGACAGGTTGCCCAGGTCGCAGCGGCTGCCCTTCACCACAAGCGCGCCCTTCACCGTTGCGGTGGCAGTGCCATGGTTCCAGGAGAAGGTCAGGTTGCCTTCCACCAGCAGCGAACATCCCGTGTCAACAACGGTGGTCCGGTGGTTGCTTTCGGCATTGCCGCGGATCCGTACAAAGCTCTTTCCGGAAAGCTCCACGCCGCTATAGCCATAGGTGCTGGCCACATCGGCCGTTGTGGCATTGCTGAACTTCACCGGGGAGTACCGGCTGCCCACGCGCTTTTCGGGCGCGTTGATCACACAGCCGCTGAATGTCAGCTCCACATCTCTGCCCTCGCCACCGGTGGTGACGGCGCAGAGATATTCAGAATTTGTTTCGATAGAGTTGATCGTCAGATTGGATAAGGTTGCTTTGTAGGTTCCCCACAGACCGCCGAGATTCAGCACGCCGTTGTTTTCGCCGCTGACCTTCAGCGTGGTGGTATAACCCACCTCTGTCTTGATGTTATTGGGGAAAATGGCGCCAATGGTGTTGGTTCCCTGCACGATCAGGTTCACCGCGTACTGCTGGACAGCCGTGGTGCTGATCACGATATTGCCGTACTTGGCCGTGCCGGTCTTGGCCAGCTTGCCCTCTGCCGTGGTGCCGGCCAGCTTGCGGTCCACGGCGTCGCTCATAAACGCGCTGGTGGGCTGCAGGTTACATTCCTTCAGCACAACGGTCATGGCGTCCACCAGCGTCAGCTGGTTCTGCGTGGCTTCATTGGCCGAGGTAACATGGAATCTGGCGTTGAAATCCCACGCGTAGAAGTACGCTCCGTCCGCGTTGCGGTAAATGGGCGTCAGTTCTGTCAGCTTCCTGTTGTACCAGAAGCCATCCAGCGTACGGTTGTTGTATGTATGCTTGCGCTCAAAGGTGATGGGGCTGTGGGCCAGATTGATCCACACAGTCTCGTCATCCAGCGTGGCGGTCACATTGCAGGTCGGCATGGTGAACACATAATCGATATACGCATCATTAGCCGGCGCATAAGGATTCTCCACGATGTCGAAATCAAAGCCCGTGGCGTATTCGAAGGCCCACGGCGTGATGCCCAGGCCGAAGTCCGCGCTGCTCTTGCTCAGGCGCCAGTGCAGCTTGGTTCCCAGCGGGATCATCACCTGATCGATCCTGCCCGAGGCATCAGCCTCGAGCTTCTTGGTCGCCACAGAGGAGCCCTTGTCTTCCAGCCAGATCTCCCAGGAGCTGTTCAGGCCGTTCACCGTCAGCGTGAAGCCCGCGACGAACTGCGCCGTCAGCGTTACCGGCTGGCTGGTGTGCAGCATTGCCTGGTATTCCTCCAGCAGTGCTCCGCCAGTATGCAGCAGGCCGTACTCGCCCACATTGGTCATCGCATGGGCGCCGGTCATCGGCACGCCGCTTGCCTGCCAGGCGGTAAACTCCTTGGACGTTCCATCCTGCACCAGCCGCAGCACAGGCAGGCCCCAATCCTCGCCGACCTGTCCGCCCAGGCGGGCAAACCAATCGTCCAGCGTCTCGCCAAAGCGGATGCCGTCCTCGTTGTTGGCAATGGTAAAGGCGTTCTCTGTTGACTTTTTGAACAGCCCGCTGTATTCGGCCAGGAAATCACCGATGAGCATCCAGTCGCTTTCGCCGGGCTCATCCACCAGGGCGATGTACAGATCCGCCGAGGAAAGCGAACCGTCGCTTTCCGGGATATTCAGGTACACCGGGAAAACATCCTCGCTCCACTGCGCCTCAAGGGTCAGCGAATAAGCCGTTTCCCCATCGCCCGGCGCGGCAAGATGTTCCATATTGTTGATGACATACTCATTTTCAAGCGTGGGCGCCATTTTGTCCGGGACGGCCCAGCCCTTGAACTGATATCCGAAGCGAACAGGCTTTTCCAGGGCCACCGTCTGGCCGAAGCAGGTCTGCTGCACCGTCGTCCGCGCGGGCACGGTGTCGTTCGTCAGCGCGGAGGGATCGTATCCCAGATCCATCACGACCGTCACGTCATAGGGAACAAGCACAGCCTGCAGCGTCACATCGCCGGAGATCGCGCTCAGCTGCACGATGCCTTCCCCTGCGCCATTGAACTGCCAGTTGCCAAAGGTATAGCCCGGCATAGCGTAATCAGGCAGCGCCAGCGTGCCGGAGGCGCTCTCCGTATACGCGCCCATACCTGCATCCGTCTGCGCGCGGCTGCCGATGATGGTATGCACCGCATTGTTCAGACCCGTGGACGTGGCCCTGTAGGAGGTCGGCCAGCCCAGGCCGGGCTGGATCGTCACAGGCCCCTCGGGATCCGTTACCGCTTCGGTGTACGCCACCGCATAATCGCAGATGATGTTGATGCCCGTATAGCTGCCAATGCTGCTCAGGCCGGAGATATCCACCAGGGCCGCGCAGCCATCGCCGGCGCCCACCGCCCTGATCTCGCTGAGGGTATTGCTGCCGCTAAAGCTGAGCCTGCACTCGCCCTGAGCCGAGGCATCAAAGCCAAACAGGGCCGCGCGCTGGATGGACGCGCTGTTGACGCTGATCTCCGTGGCTGCAGTGATACCGGCCGTACCGGAGCCGTTCAGCGTCACTTTGTCAACAGTCAGACTGTCCGCACGCAGGGCGTTGCGCACCACAACGGTGCCGTTGCCGTTCAGCGTGACCTCGCCGCCGGTGAGCGTGCCGATGGTCAGTGTGTGCCCATTGGTGTTCACCACAAGCGCGGCACCGCTGCTCAGCGCCGCCTCATCGATCGTCAGATCGGCGTTCAGGGTCAGGGAGAGGGAGCCCTCCACCACCAGCTTTGCCATACTGGCCGCACCCGAAACCGTCATTTTCACATCGTTGTTGCCGCCGTTGACCGGATAGACCGTCACGGTATTCTGGCTGTCCGCCAGCCCCAGCGCGATGTCAAAGCCCGCAATGGGGGCCTGATTCGCCCCGGCGCTGCCATCGGCCTGATCGCCGATAAGGATGTTCACGCCGGCGGGAGCATTGCCGGAGATCTCCAGCCTCGAGCCGCCGCCGGGCAGCATTTCCTTGCCGTCGGAATTGGTATAGTAGATGTAGTTGTAGATCAGCAGATTCTGTGTGTAGCCGCTGATGGAGATCTGGCTGCCGCCGCTTTCCTCCGCCAGAGCGATGGAAAACACCTGCGGAAGAGCGACCCACTCGTCCTCCATGTCCGCACTGGCTGTAGAAATGCCGAAAAGCACCGAAAGGAGGCCGCCGTCAGACGGTTCCTCCTGCTGGCGGATCAGGCAGCGGTATTGATACTGGGCGTTCTCCTCCGTCACCACGATGCTCAGCGCACAGGTATCCCAGCCCGTGGCGATAGCGTCATCACGGATGCTCTCCCACTCGCCGCCGTCCTTCAGGCTGCGCTGCCACTGATATTCAGTTTTCTCCATCAGCGGAACCTGCAGCGTGATCGTCTCGCCCACAGCACTCTCGAAAATATGCTCCTCAGCCGGAGCGTCCGCCACTTCGGGTGCATCGGAAGGTTCCGTGGTCGCTTCGGACTCATCGGCAGCCGCAGTCGCCTCCGCCGTGGGCTGAGACGTTTCAGACGGCTGTACCTCATCGTGCTCATAGGTGAGCCCGTCAGGGGAAGTGAAATCCACCGTCACGTCAAGCTGACCGGCTTCGCCCGTCTTCTCTGCCGGGGGCAGGTCGATGGCCGGCTTCTCCGTGGCCTGGGCATTCAGATCCACCGTCACGTCGATCTGCTCGTACTTCTCAAGGATACCGGCGCGATCCATCGCCCTGCGCATGCTGGCATAACCGGCGATATCGGGATCCGCGCGTTTGTAGGACCGTTCCTGCACCTGATGGTTCCTGTTGCCCTCAATGGTGCTGATGCTGTCCTCCGTTACCCGCGTGACAATGCCGACGTGCTCAGGGGCAGCGGAACCCTCCGTGCTGAAGAAGACCAGATCGCCCCGCTCCGGCACATACTGTTGCGTATCGGCCTCATAAATGCCCATGGCGCTCAGCTGGCGCTGCCACGTGGAGCACCCTGCCTCCTGCGGGAAGGCGGCAGCGGGGATCTTTGCATAATGCAGGCAGAAGGAAACAAACATGGCGCACCATTCGGAATAATTGGCGCCATACCAGTGGCCGTAACGGGTATATCCCGCGACCTCGCCCTGCTCGTTGATGATGAAATTGCGCGTGCTCTCAGCCACGCCGATCTGCGTGCGGGCAACGGCCACAAGATCCTCGCGCCAGTCGCCCGTCAGCCTTACGCCGCTGACGCTGGCATCCCAATCCTCCGCGGTTTCAAACAGATTCACCGCCACGGGCATCAGGGCTTCAGCCGAGGACTCCTGGCCGGCGGCGTCAGTGACCGTGACGGACACAGCGTATTCGCCGTCAGTCAGGGGCATGTAGCCAAAGGAAGCCGTGCCCGCCGCGTCCAGCACGGCGGTTTCGCTGTGGACAGACGCGCCGCCCAGCCGCACGTCAAACACAAGGGTATAGGGTGCGCACCCGCCGCTTACCGCCGCCTCGTACTGCATGGATTTGCTTTCCGCCACAGCATAGCGGTCCAGCGCCGTCAGGGTCATGCTGCAGGCGCCGTCGATCACCGCCACAGCGGCAGAAGCGGAAACAGACTGCTCCCCGGCGGAGGCAGTCAGCGTCAGCGTATAGATTCCGGCGCCGGAAGGCGCGAAGCTCACCTCGCCCGCAGCGGAGGCATCCCCTTCGCCAACGGTCTGACCGGAAGGATCCTTTATCGTGTAGAAAGCGTGATCCGCTGCTTCATATGCAAACGACCAGACCGCCGTCTCTCCCAGCTGGATCAGGCTGTTGGCGGCAGTCAGGCCGATTATGGACGGCGACGCCGGTACAGGCTCTTCCGTCGTTTCCAGACCATTGGTCGGTTTTGTGGTTTCTTCTATCTCTTCCGTAGGCTGAACGGTATTCTCCGGCGTTGTCTCAACGGGCTCTGTTTCCTGCGGAGCAACAGTCTCTTCGCCGGACGCTTCGGGGGCCATGGTCGGTTCTTCGGTCACTTCAGGCGCATCACTCGGTTGGGCAACATTCTCCGGCGTTGGTTCAACGGCAGGCGTTTCCTGCGGAGCCTCCGTTGTTTCGTCCGGCGTTTCCAGACCTTCGGTCGGTTTCGCCGTTTCCTGAGGCGCATCTGTTTCCGTTCCCGTACCCGGCTCTGTTGTCGTTTCGGGCGATTCTGGTGTCACAGGCGACAGATCGCTGCTTGTGGTTACGATATGATTATCTGCAAAAGCCAGTTGGCCGGGAACGCATACTTCGCCAAGACAAAGCATCACAGCCAGCACTGCCGCTGTGACTCTCCGTGTCCAAACATTTCCCCGCGTCATGTATTCCCCTCCAGGTTCTATAATCTGCCTATACTGCAAAGCAAACACGGTCAATGATCAACATATTCCGTTCTGCATAGCCTTCATCCGGATCGATAAAATTTTTCACTATATTTTACCATTTGCCCCCCACCCCGTCAATCTGCCCGGTTTTCGCATACATATACATTATTTACAAATTGTTACAAATCGAACACACGTTTTTTCGGCCATATCCGGTTATCTCCATCATTTTTGTTTATTCATCCGCCTATATAGCCATATTTTAGAAATGAAAATTTAATTTTCCCCTGCGTGATGTAACATTGAAGCTCCACGCCCCTCTGGTCATTCAAGCCTCACCACAGCTTCTGGCTTATTCACCGCATCCTCCCGTCGCAGGAATGCGTTCAGCTCCTTCAGCCGGTCGATCCTCCCCCGTACCCGCAGCCCCGTGAGCGCCGCGGAACGATAGCGGTCAAACAATACCCGGACCCCCACGCTGACAGGGATCGCCGCCCAGGGCCCCGCCGCGGAGGCGACCGCACTGCCCACGCCCATCGCTGCGCCGGTCTTCACCATGCGGCAAGCGCCATCCTTCAGCCCGGTCACCCCCGGCTTGCGCCCCAGCAGCACCTTGGCGCCCTCCATGGCCGCGATGCTCACAAACGGCAGCGCGCCGCACACGGAGCCGCCCAACTCCTGCAGCAGCCCGGTTTCTTCCAGCACTCCGGCGTCAACAGCCAGCTCGTCCATGTAAGTCAGCCCTGCGGCAATGGCGTCCGCCACTGTGTCCCGCCGGCGCTTTTTGTACTCCCGAACGATTTGAGCGTAGGTCTTCATCTGCTTCCTTTCCGCATCTCCACACGCGCGGCACGCGCTTATTGAAAGAGCCCCAGCACCGTCACCAGCAGCCATATGACGCCTGTGACGCCCGCCAGCAGTGTCAGCTGACTGATCCTGTTCTTTTTCCACCGGAATCGCCGGATGTTTTTCCCTTCCAGCGCGGCGAGCCTTCTGGTCAGTTCATCCAGACGACGGTCGGCTTCGCGCTGATTTTCTTTCATGGTGTTCTCCAGCGCCTGCGCCTGACTGGCCATACGCCGGGCGGCGCGGTCGTTCTCCCTGCGCAGCTCCTCCACAAGCTGCCGCAGCCGCGCCTGATCCTCGCAAAGCCCCTCGGCCACCAGCGTCATCTCGGCGGTGAATTCTTCCATCATATGCGCGGTTCCATCGCTTCTCACCGCCCTGAGCGCATTGTTCCACAACTGCCTGGGCCTGGAGGCGCTCTTCTCTTCGCTCATATCATCACCCTCTTTTATGAATGGATCCTCTTCCGCGACGCGCGAACGGACGGTTTCCCCCGTGCCGTTAAGGGTAGATTGTGCTTGACTTCCCCTGCGTATTGTGCTATCCTTGCATTGCTTGAAAACGTTTCCGAATGTCATACGCGGCGCACCAAAGCAGGAGGCAGCCATGAAGATCTATACTATTAAAGATATCGCGCAGAAGGCAGGGGTCAGCGTGACCACCGTCAGCCGCGTGCTGAATCACCGGCCGGATGTGAACCAGGCCACCCGCGAGAAGGTGGAGCAGGTCATGGCGGCCTGCCATTTTGTCGGCAATGCCAACGCCCGCGGCCTGAAGCAGACCGATGGCGATCTGGTGGCCATCATCATCCGCGGCCATCAGAACCCCTTCCTCAATGCCCTGGCCGAAGCTATCCTTCAGCACACCAAGGACTGCAAGGCCGCCTTCCTTACCGAATATATCGACGAGAAGGCCGATGAATTCCAGACTGCCCTCCGTCTCCTGCACGAGAAGCGCGTCACCGGCTTTATTTTTGTGGGCAGCCGCCCTGACGAGCGCATCCAGGCCATCTCTTCGCTGGAGATGCCCATGGTGTTCACCACCGTCAACGCCGCCCGCACCAACCTGACCCACGCCGCCTCCGTCTCCATTGATGACCGCGCCATGGCCCGCGAGGCTGCCGGCGTGCTGCTCTCCCGCGGACACAGCAAGATCGCCGTGTTCGGCGCCAGCCGTGCCGATGGCGACAGTCTCTCCCAGCGCTATAAGGGCGTGAAGGACGCCTTTCACGACGCCGGCCTCACCTTCGACGAGAGCCGCTATGTGGAGACCCGCTTCTCCCTCAAGGGCGCCTACGACTGCGCCAGGGAGTTTTTTGCCGCCAAGCCCGATACCACCGCTGTTTTCACCATGAGCGACATCGTGGCTATGGGCGTCATCCGCGCTTTGCAGGACATGGGCAAGCACGTCCCCGATGATGTGAGCGTCTTCGGGTTTGACGGCACGGAAACCGGGAAATACTTTATCCCGAGGCTTTCTACCGTGGAGCAGCCCGTGGCCGAGCTTGCCGAGCAAAGCGTGCTGGTGCTCACCGATATGCTGGAGCACCAGGCCTCTCCCCGCCACGTGGTGGTAGAGGCCACGCTGCGCCTGCGGGAGTCCGTCAGATAAAACTATGCGGGATATGCTTCCCGCTTTCTTTTCCATTGTGTATGAAAACGATACCAACCTTGTTGTGAAAGGATGATCCCAATGCGCCAAAGCGGTATCCTGATGCATATTTCCTCACTGCCCGGGCCTGGCGGCATCGGCAGTCTGGGCCGGGAATCCTTCGATTTTGCCGATTTTCTCCACGCCGCCGGCATGAAGCTCTGGCAGGTGCTGCCTATGGGCCCCACGGGCTACGGCGAATCCCCCTACCAGTCCTCCAGCGTTTTCGCAGGCAATCCCATGCTGATCTCCTGTGCACGCCTGAAGGAGGAAGACCTGCTGGACTACGCGCCGGAGGAGGAATTCTCTCCCGCCGGACTGGATCAGGTTGATTTCCCCTCCGTCCGTCAAAACAAGGATATGCTCCTGCGCCGCTGCTTTGAGCAATCCGAAGCCAGGCTGACGGAGCAGCTGAGCGATTTCATCCACCACAACAGCTGGGTGCGGGATTTCGCCCTGTTCACCGCCGTGAAGCAGCATTTTGGCGGCGTTATGTGGACGCAGTGGCCCGATGAGGCCATCCGCCTGCGCCGCAAGGGCGCTGTGGAAAAATACCTGCACATGCTGGACAGCGAAGTGAGGTATCATATCTTCTGCCAGTATCTTTTCCAGCGTCAGTGGAACGCCCTGAAGAAGCACTGCAGCCAGCTGGGCGTGCTGCTCTTTGGCGATATGCCCATCTACGTGGCGGAGGACAGCGCCGATACCTGGACTCATCCGGAGGTGTTCCAGCTGGATAAGGACCGTCTGCCCCGGCGGGTGGCGGGCGTACCTCCGGATTACTTCTCCGCCGATGGCCAGCTGTGGGGCAATCCCCTCTACCGCTGGACGTACCTGCGTCTGCACGGCTACGGCTGGTGGGTGGAGCGTATGCGCCACATGGCGAAAATGTATGATGTGATCCGCATCGACCACTTCATCGGCTTCGCGAATTACTACTCCATCCCCTACGGCGCGCCCAATGCCCGCAGCGGCAAGTGGGTCATCGGCCCGGGGAAAAGCCTGTTCCGCACCTTCAACAAAAAGCTCCCCGGCCTGCCCATCATCGCCGAGGATCTGGGCTGTCTGTCCGATCGGGTCTACAAGCTGCTGGATTACGTGAAATACCCCGGCATGAAGGTTCTCACCTTCGCCTTTGGTGGCGATGACAAGAATCCTCACCTGCCCGCCAACTATCCGGAAAACTGCGTGGCCTATACCGGCACCCACGATAACGACACCGTGCTGGGCTGGGCTATGACCCAGGACGAGAACACCCTGAGCCACGCCCGCAGGGTGCTGAACTTCACCGATCCCGCCGATGCTCCGGAGGCCGCCATCCGCGCGGTGCTGGGCTCCAGGGCCAAAACAGCCATGATCCCCATGCAGGACGTGCTGCATCTGGATGGGCGCGCCCGCATGAACCTGCCCGGCACCATCGGCGGCAACTGGCTGTGGCGTATGCTGCCCGGCGCGGCCTCGCCCGAAACCGCCAGGCAGCTTCGCAAGCTCAACCAACAATATCAGAGGGGGAACCAAGCATGATGAACGCCAATGAACTCATCCGCCAGGCCGAAAGCCTGCTGCTCACCAGGGAGCATACCACCCTGGAGAAGGCCAACGCCATCCAGCTGCACGAAGCCCTTTCCTCCGCGGCCATGCAGGCCCTGGCTCCCACCTGGGTCGCCTGCGAGGAAAAACGCGCCGGCAAGCGCCAGGCCTATTACCTTTCCTGCGAATATCTGGTGGGCCGCCTGGTGTTCAACAACCTTTTCTGCCTGGGCCTGCTGGATGATACCCGCGCCCTGCTGGCTGAGCGCGGCGTGGACCTGGCCATCCTGGAGGACATCGAGGACGACGCCTTCGGCAACGGCGGCCTGGGCCGCCTGGCTGCCTGCTTCCTGGACAGCGCCGTCACCCATGACGTTCCCCTCACCGGCTACGGCCTGCGCTACCGCTACGGTCTGTTCAAGCAGAGCTTCGTGGACGGCCGCCAACATGAGGAGCCCGACGACTGGTCCCGCTTCGGCGATCCTTGGAGCATCCGCCGGCGCGACCTGGCCGTGGTGGTGCCCATGAAGACCGGCAATGTGCTGGCCGTGCCCTACGATATGCCCGTTATCGGCTACGGCGCGAAGAACATCGGCACGCTGCGCCTGTGGCAGTGCGAAAGCCTGCGTGAGTTCGACTTCCCGCTCTTCAGCCAGCAGAAGTACCTCCAGGCCTCCGCTGACAAACAGAAGGCCGAGGACATCACCAAGCTCCTCTACCCCAACGATTCCCAGCGCGCCGGCAAGCTGCTGCGCGTCAAGCAGCAATATGTGCTCACCAGCGCCTCCGTGCAGGATCTGTTCCGTTCCTACAAGGCGCGCCACGGCAGCGATTTCAGCCACTTCGCCGCCGAGCATGCCCTGCAGCTCAATGATACGCATCCCGTCATGGCCATCCCCGAGCTCATCCGCCTGCTGATGGCCGAGGGCGTCTCCTTCGAGGAGGCTTTCCTTATCACCCGCGACACCTGCTCCTATACCAACCACACCGTGATGCAGGAGGCCCTGGAAAAGTGGGATCTGCCCCTGCTCAATGCCGTATGCCCCGAGATCGTGAAGATCATCCGGCGGATCGACCGCCGCTTCAAGGCAGAGATGACCAGGGCGCAGGCAGAGGTATCCGCCACCCGCTGCATCATCTGGCCCAACCCCTGGAACCCCAAGGTGCAGCAGGTGCATATGGCGCAGCTTGCCCTGTATGCCTCCCACACCATCAACGGCGTGGCCGCCATCCATACCGAGATCCTCAAGGACGACGTCTTTGCCGATTGGTACGCCCTGTATCCCGAACGCTTCCAGAACAAAACCAACGGCGTGACCCAGCGCCGCTGGCTGGGCCTGTGCAATCCCGAGCTCTCCGCGCTGATCGCCGGGAAGATCGGCGACGGCTTCCTCACCGAGCTGTATCAGCTGGAGAACCTCAAGCCCCACATCAACGATGATCTCTGCCGCGAGTTCATTCAGGTCAAGCGTGAAAAGAAGCTCCAGCTGGCCGCGGAGATCGCCCACATGGAGGGTATCCTCCTTGACCCGGACATGATCTTCCAGGTGCAGGTCAAGCGCCTGCACGAGTACAAGCGGCAGCTGATGAACGCCCTGTCCATCCTGGGCATCTACTTCCAGCTCAAGGAAGGCAAGCTTCCTGATTTCACCCCCACGGCCTTCATCTTCGGCGCCAAGTCCGCCGCAGGCTACGCCCGCGCCAAGGCGGTGATCCACTTCATCAACCTCATCGCCGATATGGTCAACGAGGATCCCGACACCTGCGATAAGCTCAAGGTCGTCTTCGTGCAGAACTACAACTGCTCCTGGGCGGAGAAGATCATCCCCGCCGCCGATGTTTCCGAGCAGATCTCCCCCGCCGGCACCGAGGCCAGCGGCACCGGCAACATGAAGCTCATGCTCAACGGCGCCGTGACCCTGGGCACCTTCGACGGCGCGAATGTGGAGATCGTCGAGCAGGCGGGCCGCGAAAACAACTACATCTTCGGCGCCACCGTGGAGGAGCTCAACGCCATCAAGGGCTCCTATGACCCCAAGGAGATCTACCGGGCCGATCCCCTCCTGGCCCGCTGCCTGAACACCCTGGTGGACGGCACCCTCCCCGATGACGACGGTATGTTCCGCGAGCTCTACACCGCCCTGCTGGAGGGCGCCAGCTGGCACGCGCCGGACCACTACTTCATCCTGAAGGATTTCGCTTCCTATATGCAGGCCAAGCTGCAGGTCAATCAGGATTACAAAAACAGCCTCGCCTTCGCCCGCAAGTGCCTGATGAACGTGGCCTCCGCAGGCAAGTTCTCCTCCGATCGAACCATCGCCCAGTACGCCAAAGAGATCTGGCACGTTTGATTCCAAAGGGACGGCTCATCCGGGCCGTCCCTTTTATTCGGTTTTGAAAAAACTTATCAGCGGTTTCCCTGAAAAAAAGACTTCCGTTTTTCCACAAAGGGGTGTATAATGATGATGTTCTTCATAATTATCGACCCCGATCAGGAGGAAATATCCATGCCCAATTATGTTCTGAGCTGCTGCTCCACCGCCGACCTTAGCCGCGAGCACTTTGAAAGCCGCAACATCAAGTACATCTGCTTCCATTATCAGCTGGACGGCGTGACATATCCGGACGACCTGGGCCAGACCATGCCCATTGACAAATTCTATCAGGCCATGGTGGACGGCGGCGATACCCGTACCTCCCAGGTCAATGCCGAGGAGTTCGAGACTTATTTCGCTTCCTTCTTCGAACAGGGCCTGGACGTGCTCCACCTGACGCTCTCCTCCGGCATTTCCGGCACCTATAATTCCGCCCGTCTTGCCAAGGAAAACGTGGAGGCCAAGTATCCCGGCCGCAAGGTCTGCATTGTGGATTCCCTGGCCGCCTCCTCCGGCTTCGGTCTGCTGATGGATAAGCTGGCCGACCTGCGTGACGAGGGCATGTCCCTGGACGAGCTGACCGCCTGGGCCGAGGCCCACAAGAAGAACCTGCACCATTGGTTCTTCACCTCCGACCTGACCTTCTTCATCAAGGGCGGCCGTGTAAGCAAGACCTCCGGCATGGTAGGCAAGCTGCTGAACATCTGCCCCCTGCTGAACGTCAGCCACGAGGGCAAGCTGATCGCCCGCGAAAAGATCCGTACCAAGCGCAAAGTGATCGCTGCCACCGTTGACCGCATGGCTCAGTTCGCGGAGAACGGCACAGACTATTCCGGCAAGTGCTACATCAGCCAGTCCGCCTGCTACGAAGACGCTCGCACCGTGGCCGACCTGGTCGAGGCCCGCTTCCCCCACCTCAACGGCAAGGTGGAGATCAACCACATCGGCACCACCATCGGCAGCCACACCGGCCCCGGCACCGTCGCCCTCTTCTTCTGGGGCTCTGAACGCATCGACTGAGCAGGGGCGCTGCCCCTGCACCCCGCTCAAGGGATTTCATCCCTTGAGAATCCCGCTTTCCGTATTGGAAGCGGGTTTTTTCTTTTGCGGGGGTCACGGCGCATAAAGGATGCGCCGCGACGCGGGAGCCGATTCTACAGCAAAGCGCACTTGCGTACCGCCTTCGGGTGGCGCGCAGGTGCGCTCTTAGTTCTTTTGTGTAACTGCGGGCCGGGATCCGGCGAATTAATCCTTCAGAAGAGAATACACAAATGTATCCTTCCAAATCGGATTGCCATGCTCATCTTTCCAGAAATACACATTTTGCTTAAAGTGAGCCTCTCTTACAAACCCCAGCCTTTCCAGCAATCTCCACGAACTGATATTGCAGGGATCACATTCAGCATAAATTCTATGTACATCTTTTGAAAATGCTTTTTTGATCAGGGCTTCGCAGCTTTCTTTTGCGTATCCCATTCCCCAATATCGCCTGTTGAACACATATCCGATCTCCAGCGCCTCACAGTCTCTCTTTCCCAGATACACATTCCCGATCAGCTTATCCGTTGCCTTTAACACAACCGCGATCATTTCATCGGTCGATATCCTTCTGTTCAGCTCTTCCGATACCTCAGCTCTGTCCATGGGTTTGTACGGTTCGTATCTCACCACCTCCCCATCAGACAAATAATCATACAAATCCTGTAGATCGTCTTTGCAATATCGTCTTAAAAGCAACCTGTCTGTTTCGATAATTCCCTTTCCTGACATCGTATTTACCCCGCAAATTCAAGTTACCTGATCAGTCTTTCCTCGCCGGACTGACGGACGATCAGGTGCCAGGTCTTGTCCGTCATGCTTTCGCCGGTGAAGGCGCCGTTCCGGTGTGTGAGGCGATATTCCGTGCCTTCGCTCAGCACGCACCGGGCTTCCGCTCCTGGCTGGAACCATTGCAGCGTCACCCGGTCAGCGTCCTCGGCATCGGTACGCCGGTCATCCACGCCGATGGGGATCACGCTGTTCTCCCGTGCCAGCACAGGCATGGCGTTCAGTCCACGGATACGGCGCAGCCGCCCGGTGAAGCATTCGCCGGTGGACAGCTCAGTCCAGACGCCGTCGGGCAGGAGAGCGTCGACGCGACCATCCTCCCCCAGCGGGGCGATCAGCAGATCGCCGCCCAGCAGGAAACAGCCCTCCAGCCACGTTATCCGACTGTTGACCCGCAGGTACGGCAGCAGGCTCAGCTGCAGGCACACATACTTGCGCAGCACATTGCCGGGCGCTGCCACCGGAGTGGATAAATACTCCGCCACGTCTGCCATGGGCAGGGGCAGTCCCTGCATCACCGCCGCAATGGCCTTCCGCAGGAAGTCCTCCCGATCCGTGCCCTTTACAAAGGCAGGCTGCTCATCCGTAAAACCCTCGAAAGGGATCATCTGCTTTTTCAGCAATTCACGCAGCGCCGCCTCGTCCGTTGAACCCTCCCCGGCGATCCACAGGCCAAACATACGCTTTCACCTCCCTGCCATTATACACCCTTTTCCGCCTCCTGCATAGGTTGATGCTGACGGCAGGGCGCATTTTCACAGCCTGCCGGGAAAGGAAGTGAAGGTTCCATGTCTGACATGGATTACCTGAGCATTCAGGGCGTTTCGAAGCAGTTTGACGCCGGCGGCAGTGCCGTTACCGCCATTCAGGACGTCAGCTTTGATATCCCCCGCGGCGCGTTTGTGTCCATTCTCGGGCCCAGCGGCTGCGGCAAGTCCACACTGTTCAATATCATCGCGGGTCTCCTTCCGCCCACCGCCGGGGACGTCCGCCTGGAGGATACATCCGTCATCGGCCACGCAGGCCAGGTAGGCTATATGCTGCAGAAGGATCTGCTCCTGCCCTGGCGCACCATCGAGGATAACATCACCCTGGGACAGACGCTTCGTGGCATCCCCCGTCGCAGGGCGCGCGCCGCCGCCGCGCCGCTGATCCACCGCTGCGGCCTGACCTCCTTTGAGAAAAAGAAGCCACACCAGCTCTCCGGCGGCATGCGCCAGCGGGCGGCACTGCTGCGCACCCTGCTCACCGGCAAGGATGTGCTCCTGCTGGATGAGCCCTTCGGCGCGCTGGACGCCATCACCCGCCTGCAGCTGCAGATGACCCTTATCGACGTCTGGCAGGAAACCCGCAAGACCATCCTCTTCGTCACCCATGATGTGGAGGAGGCGCTGCTCCTCTCCGACGAGATCATCGTCCTCACCGAGCGGCCCGGCCGTGTCCGCGCCCGTCTTCCCGTCACGCTGCCCCGCCCCCGCACGCCTGATATGCTGGCCTCGCCCGAGCTGATGCAGCTCAAATCCCAGCTCATGTCCCTGCTGCTCCGGGAGGTGACCGCCTCATGAAGCCTATTGGCGTTACCACCGGCGTGCAGGAGGAAAAGCGCATCGGCCGCCACGCCGTGAACCTGTGGCGCTGGGGGCTGCTCGTCGCCCTCATCGCCCTGTGGGAGCTGGGCGCGCGTCTGGGCTGGCTGGATCCCTTCTTCTTCTCCAGCCCCAGCGAGATCTGGCTCACCGCCCTGACCAAATGGCGCGCCGGCGACCTGTGGCGGGACATCGCCTACACCAGCGCCTCCACGCTGCTGGGCTTTGCCCTGGGCACGGTGATCGGCTCGCTGGCGGGTTTGCTTTTCTGGTTCAGCCGCAGAGCCGCTCTGGTCGCCGAGCCCTGGCTGGTAGTACTCAATGCCCTGCCCAAGCTGGCCCTGGCTCCGGTACTGGTGATCCTCTTCGGCATCGGCTTCTCCTCCAAGGTGATCCTGGCCTTCCTGATGACCGTCATCACCGCCGCCATCTCCGCCTGGAGCGGCGCCAAAGCCGTCGATCCCGCACTGACCACGCTGCTGTTTTCCCTGGGTGCCAGGCGCAGGCAGGTATTCACCCTGCTGGTGGTGCCCTCCGCCATGCCGTGGATCATCTCCGGCCTGCGGGTGAACATCGCCCTGAGCATGGCCGGCTCCATCGTGGGCGAATTCATAGCATCAGACAGGGGCCTGGGGCGTATGATCGTTTATGCGGGCACCACCTTTGACCTGAAGCTGGTATGGGTCGGCGTGGTGGTGCTTTCCATCCTCTCCGTTCTGATGTATCTGGCGGTGGTGCTGCTGGAGAAGCTGCTCAGCCGCCGCTGGTCCGCAGAACAGAACCAATCTTGATCGGAGGTAATGCCCATGAAGAAGTTCCTCGCACTGATGCTGACTGCCCTGCTGCTCCTCTCCGGAGCCGCGGCCGAGGGCGAACTGAAGCAGCTCACCGTAGCCGAGCCGGTGCATCTTATCGGCTATCTGCCCCTGTACGTGGCCATCCACGAGGGATACTTTGCCGAGGAAGGCCTCAGCGTCAACGTGGTGCAGGCCACCGGCGGCGCCCATGTGACCGCCGTGGTCTCCGGCGACGCCTTTGCCGTCATCGGCGGCGTGGACTCCTGCGCCCTGGCCAACGAGGGCAATGCCGATCCCATCATCGGTATCGTCAACTGCGTGAACCGCGCCAATGTATACCTCTTTGCCCGCAAGGGGCTGGCCCCCGCCTCCCCCAGCGATGAGGACATGGCCGCCTTCCTGAAGGGCAAGAGCATCGTGGCCGGTCGCTTCGGCGGCTCTCCCAACCTGCTGACCCGCTACCTTGTGCAGCAGGTCGGCCTTGACCCTGACAAGGACGTGACCCTCATCGAGAATGCCGACGCCTCCACCGTCACCGCCATGCTGCAGCACGGCCAGGGCGACATCGGCAACGGCGGCGAGCCGCAGATCATGGAAGGCGTCACCGCCGGCATCTGGGAGGAGCCCTTCGTGAAATTCCCCGACCTGGGCGACTACGCCTATTCCGTCATCGGCGTAAAGAGTTCCACCATCGCAAGCGACCCCGACACCTGCCTGAAATTCGTCCGCGCGATGATGAAAGCCCTCACCGCGGTGCAGGAGGATCACGCGCTGGCCGAGCGCATCCTGGAAAAGGAGTTCTCCACCCTGACCGAGGAGGGCCGCGCCGCCGCCCTGAAGCGCGCCTATGAGGATAACCTGTGGAGCGTGGACGGCGTCATCAGCCCCGAGGCCGTCACCATGACCATGACGGTGCTACAATCCTCCGGCCTGTATGAGAGCGATTACGCCTATGAAGACCTGGTCGATATGCGTTTTGTGGAGCAGGTCGCCGGAAAATAAAAAGAAGGCAAGCATTTTTTCAAAAAAAGTGCTTGCTTTTTCTTTTGCGTTATGATATATTATATTGCGTTGACCGCATGGGGTTATAGCTCAGTTGGTTAGAGCGCCACGTTGACATCGTGGAGGTCATAGGTTCGAGCCCTACTAACCCCACCATCTGAACGACCTTGAATCCTTCGATTCAAGGTCGTTTTTCGTTATGCAAAAGCGCCCGCCGGATAGCTTCCCCGGGCGTTTTTCTGTCCACTTCACGCAACAATCACATTGCTGTCACGGAAACGTAAAGAAATTTTTGTATCATAATAAATGGTAAAAAATGCAGGGGGTGCGCAGCTTTCCCTGTTCCTCAACGGAGGTCGATATACACGTGCGGAACAAACATCCCGCCCGCAGGAAGCGGCACATCCTGCGGCGACTTATGCTCCTTGTGCTGCTGGCTGCTGCCGGCTTTGTGGGGTGGCAATACCTCGCGCCGCTCATGAGCGACGCCCAGGTGGTCACCTATGCCAGCTATACCGTACAGCGCGGCGACATCGCCACCAGCAAAAGCTTCAGCGCCACCATCAGCGTGCTGAACAGCGAAACACATCAAAACGCTTCCGGCGCCACGTTCATCCGCGAGCTTTACGTTGAAGCCGGCCAGACCGTCAAAAAGGGCGACAAGCTGATGCTGCTGGATAACGGCGAGCTCCTGCGCGCCGGGCTGGACGGCGTGGTGAATGAGATGCGCTTCGATACCAGCGACTGGCTCTGGAACAACGTCCAGCTCATCCAGATCTGCGACCTGACCAACCTGCAGGTCTCCCTCTCGGTGGACGAATACGACGTCCGAAACGTGACCGCCGGGCAAAAGTGCGTTGTGACCATCGTGCCGCTGGGACTGGACTTCGAAACGGAGATCGCCCATGTGAACCGCATCTCCTCCGCCTCCGGCCAGGTGGCCTACTACACCGCCACCGCGGAGCTCACCGTGCCCGAGAACGTCCTTCCCGGCATGACCGCCAGCGTGACCATTCCCGCTCAGACCGCCGTTGGCGTCCTCACCCTGGATATGGCTGCCCTGGGCTTTGATGAAGAAAAGAACCCCTATGTGCTGCGCCAGGAGGATGAAGGCTACGTCCAGGTTCCCGTCACCATCGGCCTGACCGACGGCATGAAGGTGGAGATCCGCTCCGGCCTTGAGGAAGACGACCAGGTCTGGGCCGTCTCCGGCGCTGAGACCGTCGCCAGCCAGTTTACCCTTGCCGGGCTGTATAAGAAGATCATGGGCGAAAGGATCGTCATCAACGATATGACTGGGGGCAGCGCCGGTCGCGGCAACCGGAGCAATATGTTCCCCGGCGCACCATCGGCCGAGGGCATGACCTTCCCCGCAGACATGACCCGGCCCGACCGCAGCATCGCTACTGACAGCGATATCCCGCAGGATCTCCAGCACACCTGGAGCGATCCCTTCGGCAATGCCCCTTCCCACCTCACCCCCGAAAGGATGGAAACGCCATGAAAAAGCTGATATGCTTCCTGGTCGTCCTCATGCTTCTTGCCTCGTATAGTTATGCCGAGGAACGCTTTGACGGTCAGGTGATCGCTGGCGAAACGATCAGCGTCACCGCGCCCTTCGGCGGTGTGGTGAAATCCGCAGGATTGCGTGTGGGCACGCTGGTGCAGGTGAACGACATCATCGCCACCCTGTCCACAGGCCGTATCCTGGCCACCGAGGACGGCACCATCCGCGGTCTTTTCGCCAAGGAGGGCGACAGCGCCTCCGGCACGGTGATGTATCTGGCCCCGGTGAGCAAATTCACCGTATCTGCCAACATCGGCAAGGCTTACGAATCTGCCGAGACCATGTTCGTCACCATTGGCGAGAAGGTCTATCTGCGCTGCTCCAAGGATGGAAGCCACAAGGCCGAGGGCGTTGTGACGGCGGTCAAGGGCTCCGGCTTCACCGTGCAGACCACCGCCGGCGAATTATATATGGAAGAAAGCGTGAACATCTACCGCACCGCCGATTATTCCGCGAAGCAGTGTATCGGCAGCGGCACCGTATCCCGCACGGATGCGCTGGCCATCACCGGCTCCGGCAGTATCCTCACCATGCACGTGCAGGATGGCGACGAGGTGGAGCGCGGCCAGCTGCTGTTTGAAACCGTGGAAGGCGATACCAACGGCCTTGTCTACGCCGACAGCGCCATCCGATCCACCGCCGCCGGTGTGGTGGCCGAGGTCAAGGTCACGGCCGGACAGCAGGTCAGGCAGGATGATGTGGTGATGACCGTATACAGACCCGATGCTTATCAGATCAGGATGGAGGTTCCCGAGGATATGCTCTCCACCCTCAAGCCAGGCGACGCCTGCAGCATCTATTTCAACTGGAACGAAGGCCAGGGCAAGGCGTATCCAGGCGTCATTACCGAGGTCTCCTTCATGAACAGCGCCGCTTCTGCCAGTGAAGAAACGACCTACAGCGCCTACGTTGCCTTTCAGCCGGATGAAACCGTCCGGCTGGGTATGAACGTCACAGTTGTATTGCCTTAAGGAAGGTGAGTGACCATGAAAAAGCTTCTTACTCTTTTGCTGGCGCTTTGCCTGCTGACCGGCTGCGCCCTGGCCGATACCCCCGCCACGCCCACCGACCTGGAGCCCACCCCCGAACCGACAGTCGAAGCCACCGCAGAGCCAACGCAGGAACCCACCGCTGAGCCTACTGCCTCGCCCGGGACCGACAACACGCCGGAACCCACCACCGAAGCCACCTCCGAACCGACGCAGAAGCCTTCCGTCACGCCCGAAGGCGACAACACGCCGGAGCCTGCCACCACCCCCGCCGAGCCCGCCAGTTCCCCGGACGATGGCCCGCTGTATGTGCTGGTGGATGGCGCAAAGGTCTATGGTGCGCCGGACGCGCTGATCCCCATGGGGCTGACGGTCTACCTGTACGACGCCACCGTGGTGGAGATCACCGGCTATACCGCCGAGGAGCTGGCCCAGGTGAAATTCGCCCTCGACCCCGAGGCGTTCACCGCCAAGGATGACTGCATCTATCTTTCCGTGCGTGACCCCAACGGCTTTGTCAAACAGGACACCTTCTTCCTGTGGGCCGGCAAAACGGGCGATATGGTCACGCCCACCCCTGCGCTGGGCAACAAAGGTGAGGTGGTTGAACACGAGATCCTCGTGACCGCCCTTGATTATTCCGCCGATGAACCCTGCCGCCCATCCTTCCGGCTGGCCGCCGCGCCCAGCCCGGAGCAAGGCATGAGCTTTGCGGTGATCATCGGCGAAGGTGATCCCCAGCTCCTTTCCGGCAGCAGCTATACGCCCGCCGCCTCCGGTACGTACCGTTTCGCGCTGCTCGCCGCTGACGGCACGGTGCTGCACCGTTCCGCCATGTATACCGTTGTGATCCCCCAGCCCACGGCTACACCGACCCCGAAGCCCACCCCCACAGCGGAGCCTACAGCTACACCGACGGCAGTGCCCACACCCACCGCCGCGCCCGCTGAAATGCCTGAGCTCGCCGCGCCGGATGCCGGTTTCGCCCAGGCCTGGACGCTGGCCGGTGATATGCGTGCCGAGGGCGACCTGGCCGATATGCTTCAGACCGACGGCAGTACGATCTACATTCTTACCGACCGTATCATCGTGCTGGACAGCGGCAATATCCAGCTCTCCGGCAAAACGCTCCTGCCTGATCCGGACGTCTTCGGCGATGGTTATGTGGTGCGTATCTCCGGTGAAAACGAGGACGTGACACGGTCCGAGTCTCTGTTCGTATGGGTCGAGCCCAAGGGGAAGACCACCGCCGTCTCCGCCGCCCTCACCGTCACACCCGATGCCTATACCCCCAGGCAATGGGCCTCCATCGTCCCCAGCTTCACGCTTTCCTCCAGCCCCGTCCTGAGCGAGCTGGGCGAAGGCTACGCTTATGCCGTATCCATCAACACCGGCGCGCCTGTCACCCTGACGGACAGCACCTACCCCGCCACCGAGGAAGGCCGCTACAGCCTGCGCTTCCTGCTGCTGGCCCCTGACGGCCGGACGATCGCCCGCTCGGAGGTCTACACCGTGTGGCTGGATTACACCGCGCCCCTGCTGCAGGCAAAAACCGGCAACGGCACACTGCAGATCACCGTGGGCGACGCGCTCAGCGGCGGCGCTTCCGTCTCCCTGGACAGCGGCACTACGTGGAACGCCCTCAAGCGTGGCGAGGACGGCGTTTCCACCTACACGCACACCGTCACCGGCACGCAGACCTTCCCCGTGGGCAGTATCATCGTGCGGGACAAGGCCGGCGCCCTCACCTTTTATCCCGAGGAGATCACAGTGAAGAAAATATCCTCCGGCGGACGGGGCGGCTCCGGTCGCAGCACCAGCCATGCCGCCTCCACCGTGGAGACCGTTACCGCCTATGACGGCGTGGAGCTGATCCTGGATGACGGCAGCATGACCCAGCTCACCCTGGGCGAGGAGGTCCTGGAGCTCTCCCTGGCCTATACAGGCCCGAAGGCCCTGGAGGAGGATGAACAGCCCGCCTTCACCGCCGTCTTCTCCGACCTGAGCAAGGACGGCATCCCGGACGCCCTGACGCTGGCCGCCGCCGGTGTGACCGACGAAACCGCCGGGGACTTCCGGTGGACGTTCTCCGGCCTGGTATGCAAAAAACTCTCCGCCTCCGGGATCGAGCATCTCATTCTCCGCGCGGGCGAGCAGGTGACATTGCTGCCCACCGCCGGCTTCACCGCAGGGCTTCGCTACAATATGTACCGTGCCGACGGACTGGTGAGCAAGGATTTCTCCTATGCCCTGTCCATGCACGCCGAGGAGGGGCTGACCCTGCTCGTCACCGTGGAGGAGACCACCTATCCCATGAGCGATGTCCCCACCGCTGAATTTTATTACTACGACCTGTTCTCCGGCGATACGGAGACCTTTGAGCGGGACGTGCTCCCCCTGCTGGAGGTGAGGTAAGCCATGACCATCAAAAAGAAAAAGAAGCTCTCCCGCCTGATCAGGAAGCTGCTGATCTGGATCATCCTGCTGGCGGTGGCCGCCGCGGCAATCCGCATCTTCGTCCTTCCCCGGCTGGAGGCAAGCGCTACCATCACCTACAACAGCTACACCGCACGAACCGGGACCATCTCCAATTCGCTGAGCTTCTCCGGATCTATTCAGGTGCAGAACAACGAGACCATCTCCTCCCCTTCCTCCGCCACGGTGCGCCAGATCTACGTGTCCGAAGGCGAGAAGGTCACCCGCGACCAGCGGCTGATGCGCCTTTCCAACGGCTCCACCCTCAAGGCCAGCTTCGCGGGTGAGGTGAACCAGATCAATGTGGAGGTGGGCGATGAGGTGGGCGCCAACGCCAGCCTGATCCAGATCGTCGATTTCGAGAATATGCAGGTCTCCATGCGCGTGGATGAGTACTCCATTTCCGCCCTGCAGGTGGGCCAGGCCTGCCGCATCTCCATCACCGCGCTGAACGAGACCTTCGATTCCCGGATCGCCCACATCAACCGTATCCCCTCCGGCGGCGGAAACACCGCCTACTACACCGTGACCGCCGAATTACAGGTTGCCAGCGACGTGCTGCCCGGCATGGCCGCCACCGTGACCATCCCACAGCAGGAGGCAGTGGATTCCATCATCCTCAACAAGGACGCCCTTTCCTTCGGCCGGGACAACAGCGCCTACGTCCTTATGTATGACGAAAACCAGGTGCTGCAGCAGGTGCCCGTTACCGTTGGCCTGGACAACGATAACTATGTCGAGATCACCTCCGGCCTGAAGGATGGCGACACCGTCTACGCCCAGGTCACCACCACCGCCGGCTCTGGCGGCCTGTTCTCTTCGCTGTTCTCCAGCTTTGGCGGCGGCGGTATGCAGAACAATCGCCAGAACCGCCAGAACAATTCCAACTTTGGCGGCGGCCGCATGAATATGCCCGGCGGCTACGGCGGCCGATGAAAGGAGGTCATCCCATGGACGAGATCTTCTTTCAGATGCGCGGGATCGTGAAGCAGTATCCCCTGGGCGACGAGGTTTCCACCGTTCTGAAGGATGTTGACCTGGACGTGCAGCAGGGCGAGTACCTCTCCGTCCTGGGGCCTTCGGGCTCCGGCAAATCCACGCTGATGAACATCATCGGCTGTCTGGATCTGCCCACCTCCGGCGAGTACATCCTCCGCGGCCAGTCCGTGGAGGATATGGACGAAAAGGAGCTGGCCCACATCCGCCGCAGAGAGATCGGCTTTATCTTCCAGAACAGCCAGATGCTCCAGCGCATGGACGCCATGAAGAACGTGGAGCTGCCCCTGATCTACGCCGGCGTCCGTCCCCGGGAGCGTGCCCGCCGGGCGGAGGAGATGCTGGTGAAGGTCGGCCTTAAGGACCGCCTGCACCACTATCCCAACCAGCTTTCCGGCGGCCAGCAGCAGCGCGTGGCCATCGCCCGCGCCCTGGTGACCCGCCCCGCCCTTCTCCTGGCCGACGAGCCCACCGGCGCGCTGGACCAGGCCACCGGCAGGCAGATCATGGCGCTTTTCAACGATCTGAACCAGGACGGCCACACCATCATCATGATCACCCACGACATCAACATCGCCAGGTATGCCCGGCGGGTGGTCAACATCGTCGACGGCGTGCTGACCGAGGCGCCCGGGGAGGTGACCTTCGCATGATCCACCCCATCCGCAGCCTGGTGGCAGGCGTAAGCATGTTCAGGGAAAGCCTGTCCATGGCCATCGCCAACATTGCCGCCAACAAGCTCCGCTCCTTCCTGACCATTCTGGGGATCATGATCGGCGTTACGGCAGTGATCGCGCTGATCACCACCATCTCCGGCGTGTCAGCCTCCATTTCGGATTCCTTCACCTCCATGGGCGCGGGCAGCCTGACTGTCTCCACGCCCGGCAGCGACCTGAAGTCAGGACTCTCCAGCGCCGATCTGGATGACATCGCCGCATTGGACAATGTTCAGGGCGTCACCCCCAGCGTGAGCCTTTCCGTGAAGGCCGCCCGCAACGGCGTGACGGAAAGCGGCCTGTCCGTTTCCGGCGTGAACGAGTTCTATTTCGTGAACAAGCCAGATACAGTGGAATCCGGCCGGGCGATCAATCCCATCGACATTGAGGATATGTCCCGGGTGTGCCTCATCGGCAGGGATGTGATGGACAGCTTCTTCTACGGCGTGAATCCCATCGGGCAGACCATCTATCTCAACGCCATGCGCTTCACCGTGGTGGGCATCCTGGCCGAGAATACGGATTCCTCTATCGCCAGCATTCTTTCCGGCTCCGCTGACATCCTCATGCCCTACACCACCGCCATGAAGATCAACGGTCAGTCGCTGATAGGCGGCATCACCGTCTATATGTCCGACGCGGACGCCTCCGACAGCGTGAAAGCCGACCTGGAGGAGCACCTGGATGCCCTCTTCTCCTTTGAGGACGACACCTACACCATCACCACCATGGACAGCATCGAATCCACCATGGACAGTATGCTCTCCATGATGTCGGCCCTGCTGGCGGGCATCGCGTCCATCGCGCTGGTGGTGGGCGGCATCGGCATCATGAACATGATGCTCACCTCCGTCACCGAGCGCACGGTGGAGATCGGCCTGAAGAAGGCCATCGGCGCCGAGCCAGGACAGATCCAGATCCAGTTTCTCATCGAATCCTTCCTGTTGTCCATGATCGGCGGCGTCACCGGCGTGGTGCTGGGGCTGATCGTCTCGGCTCTCATGTGCTCGGTAATGGGCACCACCTTCGCCATTTCCTACGGCGCCATCGCCCTGGGCGTAGGCTTCTCCGCGGCGGTGGGCATCATCTTCGGCTGGAGCCCTGCCCGCAAGGCAAGCAAGCTCAGTCCCATCGACGCGCTGCGGCGTATGTAAACCAGCCATCCCGCGGGATGGCCGAAAGAAAAGGAGGCTCTTCTATGAAACGTATTCTCGCTCTCTTGCTGGCTCTTCTCCTCCTGCCCACCCTCGCCATGGCCGAGACCACCTTCGACGGCGCCGTGGTGGCCGGCGACGCGGTGAGCGTCACCGCGCCCTTTGGCGGCACGGTGTCCGCCTTCAGCCTGCGCGCCGGCAGCAAGATCAGCTCCGGAGCTCCCGTGGCCACCATCGGCACCACCAAGGTCTACGCCCCGGCCGACGGCACCGTTGCCGGCGTGTTTGCCCAGGAGGGCGACGCGGTGGAAAGCGTACAGGCCCGCTGGGGCGCGGTGATGTACATCATGCCTACCAATAAATTCACCATCACCGCCGATATCGAAAAGGCCTATAACTCCAGTGAGACCAAATACGTCAACATTGGCGAGACAGTGTACATCGCCTGCAGCACCGGCAGCGACCATACCGCCACGGGCATCGTCACCGGCGCCTCCGGCAACACCTACACCGTTGAGACCACCTCCGGCACGCTGATGATGGAGGAAACCGTGAACATCTACCGCAGCGCCGATCACGCGTCCACGTCCCGCATCGGCCGCGGCTCCGTGGGCCGCACCCAGGAGATCGCCGTGGGCGGCAGCGGCAGCATCCTCAGGCTCCACGTGAAGGACGGCGATACCGTGGAACGCGGCCAGCTGCTGTTCGAAACCGTCACCGGCACGCTGGACGGCCTGTTCGCCACCGGCAACGAAATCCGCTCCGACGTCAGCGGTGTGGTGGCCACCGTGAACACCTCTGCCGGCGCTACGGTCAACAAGGGCGATACCCTGCTCACCGTCTACACCATGGATACCCTGCAGATCGAGATCAGCGTGAATGAATACGACCTTTCCGCCATCTCCGAGGGCGACACGGTAAACATCACCTTCAACTATGATCCCGACCGTCCCACCCAGCTCACCGGCACCGTGTCCATGATCTCGCACCTGTCCACCTCCCAGGACAGCGAGGCCAGCTACCTGGCTTATGTGGATTTTACACCGGATGACAACGTGCGCATCGGCATGACCGCCGTGGTCACCACCATCGACGAGGACAAGGAAAGTTTCGGCGAATAAGCGTTTTCCTTCTTGCCATCGTTCCTCCGCAGTGATACAATATCCCTAACAAAAAAACACAATATTCCGGAGGGATCACCGCATGAGCAATTACCGCAACTTCAAGCTCGTGGTCTATTTCGTTGCAGGCGGCGTGCAGAACACCACCCGCGAACAGCTGGAGGCCGACCTGGCCTTCTTTGGCAAGCATATGCGCCTGGACAAGGTGTATCTGGAGCCCTACCGATCCCTCTTCGCCGATGAGGAGCAGGTGGAAATGTGCAAGGCCGTGTTTGAATCCCACGGCATCGAGGTGGCCGGCGGCATCACCACCACCATCGACGACCTGCCCGGCGAAGAGCCCAAGCAGCGTATGTTCAACACCTTCTGCTGCAATGACGAGAAGATGCTTGCCCAACTCAAGGAGGTCGCCACCTTCCTGGGCCGGCACTTCAACGAGTTCATCATCGACGATTTCTACTTTACCAACTGCACCTGCGACGCCTGCCGCGCGGGCCGCGACGCCTACAACGCCGAACATGGCATCACCGACGGCAGCTGGCAGGCCTACCGCCTGGACCTGATGCAGCGTGTGAGCAAGGACTATGTGATTGCCCCCGCCAAGGCGGTAAATCCCAACTGCTCCATCACCATCAAGTATCCCAACTGGGCAGAGTCCTACCAGGAGACGGGCTACAACCCCGCCCGGCAGCGCACCATTTTCGATAACCTCTACACCGGCACCGAGACCCGCGATACCATCTCCACCGACCAGCACCTCCCCCGCTACCTGAGCTACTCCCTCATGACCTATTTCGAGAATATGTGGCCTGGGCATAACGGCGGCGGCTGGTTCGACCACTACGACATCCGCGTCACCGAGCATTATCTGGAGCAGGCCTACCTCACCGCCTTCTCCAAGCCCAAGGAAATGATGATGTTCTGCTTCCAGTCCCTGACGGACACCATGTATGTCCCTGCGCTGGGCTATCAGCTGGATAAGCTGGACGCGGTGCTGGATCACTGCGGCAAGCCCATCGGCATCCCCTGCTACCTGCCCGATGACTGCCAGGGCGAGGACAATGTGCAGGACTTCCTGGGCATGGTAGGCCTTCCGATGGTGTGCACGCCCTACTTCCCCGCCGAAAGTCCCTGTATGCTCCTTACCCGTTCCTCCGCCTGCGACCCCGATGTGGTGACCAAGCTGGAGAAGTACGTGGCCGGGGGCGGCAAGGCCCTGGTGACCCACGGGTTCATGCAGGCTACCATGGATCGCGGCATCAAGGGCATGACCTCCATCCGCTTTGCCGGCCGCCGGGTCGCTGCCAGCGATTTCATGGTGGAGCAGGTGCGCAACATCATGCATCACCGGGTCATGCACTACCCCCACGGCAACAAGCCGATCCTCATGACCGTGCCTGAATTCCGCAACAATTCCACCTGGTCGCTGATCAAATCCGTCTGCGACCAGGAGAACTACGGCATGATGTTGCTTGACACCTACGGCAAAGGCCAGCTGATCACCCTTACCGTGCCGGACGCCTTCAGCGACCTGTATCACCTGCCCGAAACCGTGCTGACCCGCATCCGCGCGGAATTCCCCGTAGGCGATGTGTACCTGGAGGGCGGCGCTGAGATCAGCCTGTTCGTTTACGATAACGATACCTTCATCGTTTACCCCTATGTGGACAACGGCACGCTACCCAGCACCATCCGCATCCATGTGATAGGCAAGGCCAGGGCACTGAAGCTCCCCGTGGCACACAAGGAGCTCAAGCCCCTCTACACCGACGACGCCGAAACCGTGTTCGAGGTGCGGGCCGTTCCCGGACAGTACGTCCTGTATCAGATCGTTCGCTAACTCATACAAGCAAAGCTCCGGATCAGGGAGCAGATTCTGTATAACAGCAAGCCCTCCGCAAGATTTTTCATCTTGCGGAGGGCTTTGCATATACCGCGCCGTATCCGGCTCCCTTTTACCAAGGGAGCCTTTTTATATCGCAGCGGCCGTCAGGCGAATATCCGCCGCGCGCTTCGAGCCGCTCGTCCATTGGACATATGTTATTCTTCCTTACTGATCTCCGCAAGATATCCGGCGGTAATGACGCCCGAGGGCAACGCGACTATTGCAATGCCAAAGGCGGAAGAGATCATTGTGACAATTCTGCCGATCGTCGTTACAGGATAAATATCGCCATAGCCTACAGTTGTTAATGATATGGTCGCCCAATAGATCGCATCAAAGAACGTCGCGAATGAATCAGGCTCAACATTGTATATGACAAGCGCGGAAACTATGATATATGCCGCCGCCATTGTGGCAACAGCCGACAGGACCTTCCTCTGCTTTCTGAATACGCCTGTGATGATATCAAAGCTCTTTGAATATCTCAAAAACTTGAATGCACGCAGCACTTTCAATGTTCTTAACAATCTGAACAGCTTCAGCAACCTGAATCCATTGTCCAAAACGGTCAATGACGGCAATATGGAAACCAGATCGATGATCGCCATCGGCGTAATCGGATACACAAAGAAAGAAACCGCTGATTTTCTCAGTTTGTAATCCGCTGTTATCAGCCGCAACAAATAGTCAAATATAAATATGCTTACAGTGATGCGATCGATCCACTGAAAAACAATGTTTGTTTCCTTGAACGCAAGCGGAGCAACGCTCAGAACGATGGTGACCATCATTACGATATCGTAAATATGGCTCAACTTGTTATCATCGTCTACAGGTTCAATGATCAAAAACAATTTCTTTCTCATAATCCGCACCAACAATTCCCAATTTATCGTACACCACAATACTATCATGAGAATCAGGCAAAAGCAAGCCATGGCCGCGAGGTCGCCGCGGGTGTCGCCGACAAAAGCTCCGGCTCTCCTTTATACGCCCAGCAGCAGCCTTGCGTTGCCGCCCAGAATATTCTCTTTTTCCGCTTCTGTCAGCGCCAGAGCCTGAATCTGCCGGAGGCTGCTCATCTGATCCGCCCAGGGGCTGTCCGTGCCGAACACCACCCGACGGCTGCCAAAGGCCCGTACCAGCCGGCAGAAAGCCTCGCCATCCAGCATGTTCAGCTGCTCCGGAGCGTAATAATCCTTCTCCAGCGGAGTGATTTTTCCCAGGGAGAAGGCCGTATCCATCATCGCCGTGGTATCCACAAGGCAATCCGCCACCCGCTCCCAGTTGCGCCAGCCACCCATATGCGCGCAGATCAGCTTCACCGGCCCTGATTGCCGCAGGGCTTCCCGCGTCATTTCCGGCGAGCAGCGCACCACGCCGGGAAAGCCGATGTCATCCCCCGCGTGCATCACAACAGTCAGCCCCAATTCGCCCGCCTTGGCCAGGATGCGCACAAACCGCGCGTCATCGATATCCACTCCCTGATACACCGGGTGGAGCTTCACGCCCTTCAGGCCCAGCGCCGCGATGCGCTCCAGCTCCTGCTCCGCGCCCTCCATGTCCGGATGGACGCAGCCGAAGTAGATCAATCCGTCCTTCCCCGTCAGCTGCAGGGAGAGGTCGTTCATGGAGCGTACCTTCAGGGGATTGGTGGCCACGGGCAGCACCACGGACCAATCGATCCCCGCCCTGCCCATGGAAGCGCTCAGGCCGCCCATGGTACCATCGCTGAATGCCATGGAATGGCTGGCCTGCTGCAGCTTGCCCAGAGCGGCCACAGCGATTCTTTCCGGGAATGTATGCGTATGAAAATCAACGATCATCGTCACTCTCTCCTTTGCAGAAATAGTTTAATTCCCACTGTGTTCCGTGTCAATAAAAGATACAATTTAGATACAATCCATTTCGTTGACTTATCATGTCCCGGCTGGTAGAATAGAGGGCAAATGAAGTTTACAAAGGAGATTCTTACTGTGCTGCTGACAGATTACTTAGAGCGAAACGCCAGGCTTTACGGCATGGAGACCGCGTTGGTGGAGATCAATCCCTCCGAGGAACGCGACAAGGCCGTGACCTGGCGTGAGTTTAACCTGATCGAAAGCGCCAACCCCGATGCGCCCTACCGCCGGGAGCTGAGCTGGCGCGAGTTCGACAGCCGGGCCAACCGCTTTGCCAACCTGCTGCTCTCCCGCGGCATTCAGCGCGGCACCAAGGTAGCCATCCTGCTGATGAACTGCCTGGAGTGGCTGCCCATTTATTTCGGCATCCTGAAGGCCGGCTGCATCGCTGTTCCCATGAATTTCCGCTATTCCAGCGATGAGATCAAATACTGCCTGGAGCTGGCGGATGTGGAGGTGCTGGTCTTCGGCCCTGAATTCATCAGCCGGATGGACGCCATCCAGCAGGATCTGACCGGTCTGCGCTTCACCTTCTTCGTGGGCAAGAACGGCCCCGATTATACCGAGGATTGCCTGCGGCTGACCACCTTCTGCTCTTCCATGCCCCCGCCGGTTTCCCTGTGCGAGAAGGATTATGCCGCCATCTATTTCTCCTCCGGCACCACGGGCTTCCCCAAGGCCATCCTGCATAACCACCGCGCCCTGGCCTATTCCTGCGAGGTGGAGCAGGCCCATCACGGCCAGCAGCACAGCGACGTGTTCCTGTGCATTCCCCCGCTGTACCACACCGGCGCCAAGATGCACTGGTTCGGCTCGCTGTTCTCCGGCAGCAAGGCGGTGCTCCTGCGCGGCGTGAAGCCTGAGTGGATCCTCCGCGCGGTGAACGACGAGCGCTGCACCATCGTGTGGCTGCTGGTGCCGTGGGCCCAGGATCTGCTGGATGCCATCGACGCCGGCCGGGTGGATCTCGACCACTACTACCTGGATCAGTGGCGGCTGATGCACATCGGCGCGCAGCCTGTGCCGCCCAGCCTCATCCACCGGTGGAAGAAGATCTTCCCCCACCACCAGTACGATACCAACTACGGCCTTTCCGAGTCCATCGGCCCGGGCTGCGTGCATCTGGGCGTTGAGAACGTACACAAGGTGGGCGCCATCGGCAAGCCGGGCTACAACTGGGAGGCGAAAATCGTCTCCCCCGCCGGCAAAGAGGTGGAGCAGGGCGACGTGGGCGAGCTGATCGTCCATGGCGACGGCGTGATGCTCTGCTACTACAAGAATCCCGAGGCCACCGCCGAGGTCCTCCATGACGGCTGGCTCTACACCGGCGATATGGCCCGTATGGATGAGGATGGCTTCATCTACCTCGTCGACCGCAAGAAGGACGTGGTCATCTCCGGCGGCGAGAACCTCTACCCCGTGCAGATCGAAGATTATCTCCGCGGCTTTGACAAGATCAAGGACGTTGCTGTCATTGGATTGCCCGACGCGCGTTTGGGCGAGATCGCTGCGGCGATCGTGGAGATCAAGGAAGACGTCACCTGCACCGAAGAGGAGATCAACAAGTTCTGCGAGGGCATGCCCCGATACAAGCGCCCCCGCAAGGTCATCTTCGACAAGGTACCCCGCAACCCCACCGGCAAGATCGAAAAGCCCGTCCTGCGTGAAAAGTACTGCCAGGGCAGATTGGTGGAAGCTCAGATCACCTCGTGATCTTTGCAGATAAAGTAGCATTTGTAGTATGGAAGGAGAACTGCACATGGATCTGTTCATCAAAATCGGAATGCTCGTCGTTTTCTTTGCCGTAACCATCGGCATAGGCCTGTACTGCCGCAAGCACGCCACCGACGTGAACGGCTTCGTTCTGGGAGGACGCAGCGTGGGCCCCTGGCTTACCGCCTTCGCTTATGGCACCAGCTATTTTTCCGCCGTGGTCTTTGTTGGCTACGCTGGCCAGTTTGGCTGGAAATACGGCATCGCCGCCACCTGGGCCGGCATTGGCAACGCCCTTCTGGGCTCGCTGATGGCATGGGCGTTCCTGGGCCGCCGCACCCGCGTGATGACCCAGCACCTGGACAGCGCCACCATGCCCCAGTTCTTTGCCCGGCGCTTCAACCGCCCCGCGCTGAAGACCGCCGCCTCCGCCATCATTTTCATTTTCCTGATCCCCTACACCGCCTCGCTGTACAATGGCCTTTCCCGACTGTTCGGCATGGCCTTCGATATTGATTACAGCGTGTGCGTCATTGTGATGGCCGTGCTTACCGCCATTTACGTCATCGCCGGCGGTTACATGGCCACCGCCATCAACGATTTCATCCAGGGCGTCATCATGATCGGAGGCATCATCGCCGTAGTGGCCGCGGTGCTGAACACCCAGGGCGGCTTCATGGAAGCGCTGAACAAGCTGGGCCAGGTCTCCGACCCCGAGGTTTCCCAAACCCCCGGCGTGTTCGCCAGCTTCTTTGGCCCTGATCCCCTGAACCTGCTGGGCGTGGTGATCCTCACCTCCCTGGGTACCTGGGGACTGCCCCAGATGGTGCAGAAGTTCTACGCCATCAAGAGCGAGCAGGCCATCAACAAGGGCATGATCATCTCCACCATCTTCGCCGCTGTCGTGGCGGGCGGCTGCTACTTCCTGGGCGGATTCGGCCGTCTGTTTGATGTGGACGTGGCTAACCAGAGCTACGACGCCGTGATCCCCACCATGCTTTCCGGTCTGAGCCCCATTCTGATCGCCGTGGTGGTGGTACTGGTGCTTTCCGCCTCCATGTCCACGCTGTCCTCGCTGGTGCTGACCTCGTCCTCCACCCTGACGCTGGATTTCATCAAGGGTAACATTGTCAAGGATATGGATGAGAAAAAGCAGCTGCTTACCATGCGTGCCCTCATCGTGGTGTTCATCGCCATCTCCGTGGTGCTGGCCATTGTACAGTACAAATCCAGCGTCACCTTCATCGCTCAGATGATGGGCATCAGCTGGGGCGCGCTGGCCGGCGCGTTCCTCGCCCCCTTCCTCTATGGCCTTTACTGGAAGCGCACCACCCCCGCCGCGGTGTGGGTCAGCTTCCTGTTCTCCACGGTGATCATGCTGGCCAATGTGCTGGTCAAGTCCTGGTTCCCGGCAGTGCTGCAGTCCCCTATCAATGCGGGCGCGTTCTGCATGATCGCCGGTCTGATCATCGTACCGGTGGTGAGCCTCCTCACCCCCAAGCTGCCCCAGCAGCACCTGGATCAGGTGTTCGCCTGCTATGACCGCCAGGTTCTGGTGACGGTGAAGGATTCCATCGGCGACCAGAACAACTATCAGAATAACTAAGGAGGTTCCTCCATGAAACAGCTCATGCTGGGCAACGAAGCCGTTGCCCGTGGACTCTACGAAGCCGGATGCTCTTTTGTTTCCAGCTATCCCGGCACCCCGTCTACCGAGATCACCGAGGCGGTGGCCCGGTATCAGGAGGTCTATGCCGAATGGGCCCCCAATGAAAAGGTAGCCATGGAGGCTGCCTTCGGCGCGTGTCTGGCCGGCAAACGCAGCTTCTGCGGTATGAAGCACGTGGGCCTGAACGTGGCTGCCGATCCGCTGTTCACCATCGCCTATACGGGCGTGAACGCCGGTATGGTCATTGGTGTGGCTGACGACGCGGGTATGCATTCCTCCCAGAACGAGCAGGATTCCCGCCACTACGCCCGTGCCTCCAAGATCCCCATGCTGGAGCCCTCCGATTCCGCCGAGGCTCTCAGCTTCACCAAGCTGGCCTATGAGCTCTCCGAGCAGTTCGATACCCCCGTGCTCATGAAGATGTGCACCCGCATCGCCCACTCCCAGAGCGTGGTGGAAACCAGCGACCGCGTGGAAGCCTCCAGGACCTACGAGAAGAACCCGCAGAAATACATCATGATGCCCGGCAACGCCAAGCGCCGCCACCCTGTTGTGGAGGAGCGCACCAAGGCGCTGTCCGCTTGGGCTGAGACCGCCGAGATCAACCGCCTGGAGGAAGGCAGCGACCATTCCCGCGGCATCATCACCTCCTCCACCTCCTATCAGTACGTGAAGGAGGTCTGCGGTGACAGGTACCCCGTGCTCAAGCTGGGCATGATCTGGCCCCTGCCGGAAAAGAAGATCCGCGATTTCGCCGCCTCTGTGGAGGCGCTGGTGGTGGTCGAGGAGTTGGACAGCTTTATCGAAGCCCACTGCCTGAGCCTGGGCCTGAAGGTGACCGGTAAGGACGCCTTCCCCTGCATTGACGAGTTCTCGCAAAACCTGGTGGCCGCCAGGCTGGATGCCTGCGTCCCCGCCACCGGCGCCAAGGTTTCCGATATGATCCCCGCCCGTCCCCCGGTGATGTGCGCCGGCTGCCCCCACCGCGGCCTGTTCTACACCCTGGTGAAGAACAAGATCACCGCTCTGGGTGACATCGGCTGCTACACCCTGGGCGCCGTGCCTCCGCTTGGCGCGCTGGATACCACCATCTGCATGGGCGCGTCCATCTCCGGCGCGCATGGCTTCACCAAGGCCCTGCAGGGCGCTGCCGACGGCAAGACCGTGGCCGTCATTGGCGACAGCACCTTCATGCACAGCGGCATCACGGGTCTGGTGAACGTGGCCTATAACGAATCCAACGCCACCATCATCATCGTGGATAACTCCATCACCGGCATGACCGGCCACCAGCAGAACCCCACCACCGGCTACAACCTCAAGGGCGACCCCTGCACGAAGATCGACCTGGAGACCCTATGCCGCGCTGTGGGCATCCGCCGGGTGCGCGTGGTGGACCCCTACAACCTGGCCGAAACAGAAGCCGCCCTCAAGGAAGAGCTGGCCGCGCCCGAGGCCAGCGTGATCATCAGCCGCCGCCCCTGCGCGCTGCTGAAGTACGTCAAGCATAACAAACCCGTCCGTGTGGAAAGCGACAAGTGCCGCTCCTGCAAGATGTGCATGAAGATCGGCTGCCCCGCCATTTCCATGAAGGACAACAAGGCTGTGATCGATAACACCCTGTGCACCGGCTGTGGCGTTTGCTCCCAGCTGTGCAAGTTCGACGCCATCCAGGCCGCGAAGGAGGATTGACCATGCAGACGAAAAACATCATGATCGTGGGCGTGGGCGGGCAGGGCAGCCTGCTGGCCTCCAAGCTCCTGGGCCGTCTCTTGCTCACCAAGGGCTATGACATCAAGGTCAGCGAAGTGCATGGCATGAGCCAGCGCGGCGGCAGCGTAGTGACCTACGTCCGTTTTGGCGACAAGGTCTACTCCCCCGTGATCGACAAGGGCGAGGCGGATTATATCGTCTCCTTCGAGCTGCTGGAAGCCGCCCGCTGGACCGAATACCTGCGCAAGGATGGCAAGATCGTCACCAACACGCAGCAGATCAACCCCATGCCTGTCATCACCGGCGCGGCGGAATATCCCGCCGACCTGGTCGAAAAGATGCAGGCCGCCGGCATCCAGGTGGACGCTTTCGACGCCCTGAAGCTGGCCGAGGAAGCCGGAAGCTCCAAGGCGGTGAACATCGTGCTGATGGGCCACCTTTCCCGGAACTTCGATTTCACCCTGGAGGAGTGGATGGAAGCCATCGAGAAGTCCGTCCCCGCCAAGTTCCTGGAGCTGAATAAAAAGGCCTTTATTCTCGGCAGAGAAGCGTAATATTTTCTATTACAAAAGGGAGGGACGCAAGTCCCGACTAACGAGCGTCAACGCTTGCGTTGACCGATGTGTAGCCAGTACACGGCCTTGTGCCGTGGAATGGCCGAAAAAAAAGGAGGACTGACCCATGCCAAATTATTATCAGCCTGAGATCGAAACCGCCTCCCGCGAGCAGATCCTGGCCTGGCAGAACGAGCGTCTTGTCAAGCAGGTGCAGCACGTGTGGGACAACGTCCCCTATTATCGCCAAAAGATGGAAGAAAAAGGCGTTACCCCCGCGGATATCAAGTCTGTGGATGACCTGCACAAGCTGCCCTTCCTCACCAAGGCTGACCTGCGCGACGCCTATCCCTATGGCCTGATGGGAAAACCGAAGTCTGAATGCGTTCGCATCCAGTCCACCTCCGGCACCACCGGCCGCCGTGTGGTGGCCTTCTATACCCAGCACGATATCGACCTGTGGGAGGATTGCTGCGCCCGCGCCATCGTGGCTGCCGGCGGCACCAGGGACGATGTGGTGCAGGTTGCTTACGGCTACGGCCTGTTCACCGGCGGCCCCGGCCTGAACGGCGGCTCTCACAAGGTGGGTTGCCTGACGCTGCCCATGTCCTCCGGCAACACCGAGCGCCAGCTCCAGTTCATGACTGACCTGGAGGCTACCATCCTCTGCTGTACCCCCTCCTATGCCGCATACCTGGCCGAGTCCATCCATGAAATGGGCCTGCAGGACAAGATCAAGCTCAAGGCCGGTATCTTCGGCGCCGAGGCCTGGAGCGAGGAGATGCGCCACGATATCGAGAAGAACCTGGGCATCAAGGCCTATGATATCTACGGTCTCACCGAGACCTCCGGCCCCGGCGTCGCTTTCGAGTGCTGCGAGCAGACCGGCATGCACATCAACGAGGATCACTTCATTGCCGAGATCATCGACCCCGATACCGGCGAGGTCCTCCCCGAGGGCTCCAAGGGCGAATTGGTCTTCACCGCCATCACCAAGGAGGCATTCCCCCTGCTGCGCTACCGCACCCGCGACATATGCGTACTGACCCGCAAGCCCTGCTCCTGCGGCCGCACCCATGTGAAGATGTCCAAGCCCATGGGCCGCAGCGACGATATGCTCATCATCAAGGGCGTGAACGTCTTCCCCTCCCAGATCGAAACGGTTCTGCTGGAGCAGGGCTACCCGGCCAACTACCAGATCATCGTGGATCGCGTGAACCACTCCGATACCCTGGAGGTCCTGGTGGAGATGCAGCCCGATAAGTTCTCCGACTCCCTGGCTGACATCGCCGAGGAAGAGAAGAAGCTGGTCGGCGCCCTCAAGACCATGCTGGGTATTTATGCCAAGGTACGCATCGTCTCGCCCAAGAGCATCACCCGTTCCGAGGGCAAGGCTGTGCGCATCATCGACAAGCGCAAGATTTAAGGAGGCGACAACATGAGCGTACATCAGATCTCCGTTTTTCTGGAAAACCGCGCCGGCCAGCTGGCGCAGATCACCCGCCTTCTGGCTGACAACGCCATTAATATGCGCGCCATCAACATCGCCGAAACCAAGGATTACGGCGTTCTGCGCCTGATCGTGGATAATTCCGAAAAGGCCACCGGCGTTCTGCTGGAGGCCGGCTGCATCCTGAACATGACCCCCGTTGTGGCGGTGGTCGTACCTGACGAGGCCGGCGGCCTGGCCTCTGTGCTGGACGTCCTGGCCGAGGGCAACATCGACGTGGATTATATGTACTCCATGTTCCCCCATGCCGATGGCAAGGCCTGCATGATCTTCCGTCTCAAGGATGAGAACGCCTTCGTTTCCCGCCTCACCGCCCATGGTCTGCACGTCGCCACCAAGACGGAGCTGGGCCTGGCATAAGGTCTTCAGGTCTTTCAAAACCCACTTTCAGCAATGGAAGTGGGTTTTCCCTTTGCAAGGGGCACGGCACTCAACAGGAAGCCGCGACGAAAGGGCTGAACAAATCTTTCTACGCCCCGGCAAAAAGGCAACGGTGTGCCGATCAATCGACACACCGTTGCTTCTTTATACGCTGCCCACGATACCAAAGGCCCCGGGGCCGCCGTGGCAGGTGATCACACAGCCGGTCTTCACCCACGTCACCTTTCGGAAGCCCAGGGCTGTCGCTTCCGCTTCCAGCACGGCGCGGATGTTCTCCTCCATGTAGGGGGTGTTGATGAAGTAGATCTGCTCCTTTCGCAGGCTGTGCTTCTGCACGAATTCCCGCAGCAGCACAGGAGCGATCCTCGTCATGGCGCCGCGGTATTTCTTACCCGCCAGCAGCTTACCATCGACGATCTCGATGCAGGGATGGAGGTTCAGCAGGTTACCCACCAGCGCCACCGCATTGCTGCATCGCCCACCGGCGCGCAGGTAATCCAGATTCTTGGGGACAAAGCACATCCTCGTTCGCTCGGCGATGGCCTGTGCAGCCTCAGCTGCCTCGTCCAATGTGGCCTGCGGATTACGGTCCAGCCAACCGGCGACCTCCACCACAACCGCGCACTGACCCACTGAGACGTGCTTGGTATCCAGGATGCGAACGTTCTTCTCGTAGGGCTTGCCCTCGATAGCAAGTTCGGAGCTGTGATAGGAGCACGTCGTCACAGCGGAGTAGGCCAGATGCAGCACCCGAGCCTGGGGATCCTCTGCAAAAATGCGCTCATAAACGCGCTCAAAATCATAAGCCGTGCTGCCGCTGGTTGTGGGCACCTTGCCGGTCCGGTCATAATAGGCGCAGACCTCTTCCGGCGGGAACGCGCCATCGTCCAGGCTTTTCTCATCCATGGAAACGTGCATGGGCACCAGCACGACGCCCAGCTCCTCGGCAAGTTTTTCAGAAACGTCTGACCCGGTTTCAGCAACCAGAACAATCCTATTTGTCACAGCGTTTTCCCCTTTTTAATACTTTATTATCGGGTTTATTATACCACGAGAAGCAGCCGTTGTCTACCCAGTAGGATATGTTTTCAACAAAACAGCATGGATATTCTCCATGCTGTTCTATACTTTCGCAATGACATTTTGTTGTTATTTCAGACTCTGCGGCTGCAGCACGGCCAGTGCCGGCTGGCAAGCCATATCGTCTTTGCTGATCCGCAGCAAATCCAGTTTTTCCGCCTCATTGCTATACAGGGCAAGGAACTCATCCAGCGGAGCGATGGGCCAACCAGCGTTGGCCTCGGTGCGGTAGTGCATGGGCAGGATCACCTGCGCCTGCAGCAGCTGCGCCACTTCCCTTGCGGTGAGGGCATCAATGGTGTAAAAGCCGCCGACAGGCAGCATCAGCACATCCACAGGAGCCAGCATAGCCGCCTGCTCCGCCGTTGGCATATGCCCCAGATCGCCCAGATGCGCCACCCGCAGGCCCTCCGCCTCGATCAGGAACATCAGGTTCCCGCCGCGCTTGCTGCCCTGGGCTTCATCGTGAAAGCAGCTTACTGCCGTGACCTTTACATCCGGGGCAAGGGTATGCTCGCCTGCGGCGTCGACGATACGGCTTACATCCTTCACGTTTTCCACGGCGTTATGGTCGTGGTGCCCGTGGGATACCAGCGCCACCTCCGCCTTCACCGGCACGACGGGATAACCGCAGGTATCGTCGTAAGGGTCGGTAACGATACGCATACCGTTTTCCATTTCCAGCAAAAACTCCGCATGGCCGATACAACTGATGATCATCTTGTTTCCTCCTTCATGGCCGCCAGCAGATAGGGCACAAGCCCTCCCGGCAGCGGCTGATGCTCCCGCATTCGCGCGGCAAACTCGCCATGCCACGCCTTGCACAAACGCTCCACCTTGTCATTTCCCTGTTCCGCCGCCTTTACCAGCGCACGGATATACTCCCGCGGCGCATCCTTGCCGGGATGCGCCCGCAAAAGCCGCAGACAGCAGCCCCATTCGCCGGGAAACGCATCCGGCCAGGGACGATCCGGCACAGGAACGTCATGATCCAGCAGCAGCCAGCCCGGCTCCTGCCATGCCCGCCAGCCCTCTTTTTCCAGCGCGGCGATGAATGCCGCCACCTCTTCCGGCCCGGCAATACGGGGCAGGTCGGTCATCAGCAGCGCACCGGGATCATCGGTGCGCCGCAGGGCGGGCTTGCGCTGGGCAGGCAAAGCCTCCAGATGCTCCCGGACCTGATGGCGCAGCGCGGTCAGCACGGCTTATCGCTGGCCACGTACTCCAGCTTCATGGTGTGCATGGAGGCAAACCCGCCGGCAAAGTCCAGCTGATACTCCAGGTAAATGCTGCCCCGGTCCTCGGCCAGATCCACATCCACCTGCGTGGCAAAGAGCGCCATGTCCATATCGCCATAGGGGGTACGGTACACACCCTCGAACCGGCGATCCTTCACAAACACCATGGAGGTGCCAAAGTCCCCCAGGCGGTTCATGCTCACACGGCCCGGCTGCGCCATCAGGATGATATCCTGGGTCATCACGCTGCCGTCGCTGTCATCCGTCTGGCTTTCCTGATAGCGCAGGATGCACCCGTTGGGCGTGGGGGACAATTCGCCGGTGGTCATCAGGCGGATGGGCTCCTCGGTCTCGCCCCGCTCATTCTTGGCGCCGCCCAGCAGCGTTACCAGCACATGCCGCTTTTTTTCGTTCTGATTCATGCGATGCCATCGCTCCTTCAATTCATTGCACCATCAGTATAGCATACTTTCCGTATTTTGTATTGCACTTTTTTCCCGCCTGGATTATCATTAGGATAACAAGCACAAAGGAGATTCGCCATGCGCATCAAAGCCCGTGCCAAGATCAACTGGACGCTGGATATCCTCGGCCAGCGCGAGGACGGCTATCACCTGATGGATATGCTCATGCAGCCGGTATCCCTGGCCGATACGATCACCCTGACGCCCGCCGGCGAGCTTTCGCTTTCCACCGGCGGTTACCCGAAGCTCCCCGCCAACGAGCGCAACCTGGCCTATCGTGCCGCCGTGGCGCTGCAGGAGGCCACCGGCTGCCGCAGGGGCGCGGCCATCCACGTGGAGAAGCGCATCCCGGTGGGCGCCGGCATGGGCGGCGGCAGCGCCGACGCAGCCGGCGTACTGGCAGGCCTGAACCGGCTGTGGGGCACCGGGCTGAACCAGGAACAGCTGGAGGCCATCGGCCTCACGCTGGGCGCGGACGTCCCCTTCTGCCTGCGGGGCGGCCTGACCCGCACCACGGGCATCGGCGAAAAGATGGTCTCGCTGCCCTGCGGCCGCTGCTACGACCTGGTGGTCATCCAGCCCTGCCGCGGGCTGAGCACCAGCGAGGTATTCGCCGCCTATCACGAAAAGGAAAACATCCCCCGCCCCGCCTCCGATAACGCCCAACAGGCCCTTGCCTCTGGCGACACGGCACTGCTTGCCACCAGCCTGGGCAACGTGCTGCAAGCCGTCAGCCAGGATATGCGCCCCCCCATTGGCGAGGCCATCACAGCGCTGAAGCAGCGTGGAGCCATCACCGCGCTGATGACCGGCAGCGGCTCGGCGGTATTCGGCGTATTCGCAACCGAAGAAGACGCCCGCGATATTGCCCGTTCCCTGCGAAACCACTGGGCCTCCACCTTCTATTGCCGCACCTGTCCGGAAAGCCTGATCATCACCGACTGACGCCGCGAAAGGAGTATCGCTATGGAACTTTCCGCCTTTATCCAGGCCGCCGAAAAGCTGAACGTACTGGGCCTCAACGTGACACAGCACGGAGAGCTCATCGCCCGGTGGCGCAGCGAGGGCGAATGTCGCCGCAACATCTATTCCGCCACCAAGAGCTTCACATCCTGCGCGGTGGGCTTCGCCCTGCAGGAAGGCCTGCTCTCCCTTGACGAAAAGCTGACCGACGCCTTCGCCGGCGACCTACCCGCCATCGTGAATGAAAACCTGCGCAAGGCCACCGTCCGCGACCTGCTGACCATGTGCCTGGGCCAGGCCGTGGGAAGCCTGATGGCCGAGCAGCGCCCCTTCTATGATGAAGACGACTGGGTGAAGCTGAGCCTCTCCATCCCCTTTGAGTATGCTCCCGGCACAAAGTTTGTTTACAGCAACGTGGGTCCCTATCTGGCGGGCGTTCTTGTGCAGCGCCGGGCCGGCTGCGACCTGATCGAATACCTCACGCCCCGGCTTTTCACGCCCCTGGGCATCAAGCGCCCCACCTGGGAGACCGATCCCCTGGGCAACAGTTTCGGCGCGGGCGGATTGTTCCTCACTATTTCGGAGCTGCACCGCTTCGGCCTGTTCTGCCTGAACAAAGGCCGCTGGAACGGCCAGCAGCTCCTTTCCGAGCAGTGGATCAAAGAAAGCACCGCCGCTGCCGACGTCCCCTACTACGGCTACCTGTTCTGGCGGGGCGAGCATAACTCCTACCGGGCCGACGGCAAGTACTGCCAGCTTTCCATCGTGATGGACGCCAAGGACGCCGTGGTCACCGTGGTGGCTGAATGCCGCCGGACTCAGGAGCTTATGCGCGCGGTATACGACCTGGTCTGCGCTCAGTTGTAAACGCACAATGCCCCGGGAAGAGCACTCTTCCCGGGGCATTTGCAAATGAGTTATTCGCCCTCCGTGCCGCAGCCGCAGCCACAACCCCTGGAGGCGCAGGTCTTGCTGTAGGGGCAGCCGATGCACTTCTGCCCTCTTTTCCTGGCCCGGATGATGTAAGCAGCCGCAGCGCCCACGATCACCGCCAGCACAGCAATGATAATGAAATCCGTCATAAAAGATACTCCTTACGGTCAGGCCTGAGCCTTCAGCTTATGCTCGCTTTGAAGGGAGCGGTTGGCCTTGTGGATAAGGTAAGCGATCACCGCCGCGAAGACTGCCACAGCGATCAGGCCGGGGATGAAGCCACCTCCCACCGCGCCGGTGGTGATCAGGGTGCCTGCCTGATACACCGCATAGCCGATGGTGAATCCAACGCCCAGCTGGAAGCCGATGCCGCCCCACAGCCACCTGCTGCTCTTCATTTCGGCGTTCATGGCGCCGATGGCCGCGAAGCACGGCGGGGTGAACAGGTTGAACATCAGGTAAGCCAGTGCCGCCACAGCAGGCATGGGTACGCCGGTGTTTCCGCCCAAGGCCAGTGAAACAACCTCATGGTCGTTCATGTTGGTCAGGGCAAAGCACACAGCCAGCGTGCCGACCACGTTTTCCTTTGCGATGAAGCCGGTCACCGAAGCTGCGGCCAGCTGCCAGCAGTGATAACCGATAACGGGAATCAGCAGATACGCAAAGAGATTTGCGATGGAAGCGAGAATAGAATCAGAAGCAGTCTCATTGGCCACGGTAAGGTTCCAGGTAAAGGACTGCATGATCTGAACCACGGTATTGCACAGCAGGATAATGGTGCCGGCCTTGACGATGTAAGACCAGCCGCGGGACAGCATGGACATGAAAGCACGCTTCAGGCTGGGGAGCTTGTATTCCGGCAGCTCAATAATGAAGAAGGACTTGCGGGCCTTGTTGCCGGTGATCTTGTTGATGATCAGCGCACCGAAGAAGATGATCACAATGCCCGCGAAGTACATCATGGGGCCCACCCAGCTGGCGTCAGCGAAGAACGCGCCGGCAAACAGGGCGATCACGGGCAGCTTGGCGCCGCAGGGCATGAAGGGCGCCAGCATGGCGGTGGCGCGGCGTTCACGCTCATTGCGGATGGTACGGCAGGCCATCACGCCAGGAATGGCGCAACCGGTGCCGATGACAAAGGGGATCACAGACTTGCCGGAGAGGCCCACCTTCTTGAAGATGGGATCCAGCACCACGGAGACGCGCGCCATATAGCCGCAATCCTCCAGCAGGGCGATGAGGAAGTACATCACCATCACCAGCGGCAGGAAGCCCAGCACGGCGCTCACACCGCCCACGATGCCATCCACCACCAGGGCCTGCAGGATGGGAGAAGCATTCGCCACCAGGCCGGCGACCCATTCCTGAACGGCCTCCATCCAGCCCTCCAGCACACCGGCCAGCCACGCGCCCAGACCGCCCTCGGCCTGCGAGATCCAGAACACGCCGAACATGATCGCGGCAAAGATGACCAGGCCCCAGACGGGATGGGTCACCACCGCGTCGATCTTGTCCTGGAAGTTCTTATCCTTGGTGAAGACCTTGCGAGTCTCCACTTCCTTCACGATGCCGTTCACAAAGGCGAAGCGGGCACGGTCGGCCTTTTCGACTTCAGATTTGCTGGTCAGGTCGATGGCGCCCTGGGTATAGGGCGCAGCCTGCACCTTGCCGATCTGCGCCACGGCGGCCCCGATCACATTTTTGAGACCCTCGTTGGTAGTGGAGACAGTTTCCACCACGGGACAGCCCAGCCTGGCGGAAAGCGCGGCGGCGTCGATGGTGGTCTTCTTTTTCTCGTTCACGTCCGTTTTGTTCAGGGCCACCACCATGGGGATGCCCAGCTCCAGCAGCTGTGTGGTGAAGAACAGGCTGCGGCTCAGGTTGGTGGCGTCCACAATGTTCACGATCACGTCAGGCTTCTCGTTGCGGACGTAGACGCTGGTGATGCTCTCCTCAGACGTGAAGGGAGACATCGAATACGCGCCGGGGAGGTCGACCGCGGTCATCTCCTGGGTGCCAGCGCAATAGACCCTCTTAATGGGATGCTCTTTCTTTTCCACGGTCACGCCGGCCCAGTTGCCGACCTTCTCATTGCTGCCAGTCAGCGCGTTGTACATCGTCGTCTTGCCACTGTTGGGATTGCCGGTCAGTGCAATTCTCATGAATGTCCTCCTCGATCCAACCTATATCCGTTCAGCCCGGAGGCCCCGGCCTGTAGTTAGCTTTGCTTAACCATCATTCCAAAGAAATGCGGCCGGTCATTCCTGCCGCTGCTCTTTTATCATTCAGACCACAATAGCCCGTGCCAGCTGACCATCGATGCTGTAACGGGCGTCCTTGACGGAAACCACGCAGCCATTGCCCCTGCGGCTCACCACGGTAATGGGCTCGCCGGAGTAGCAGCCCAGCGAAAACAGAAAGGAATCCAGCTCCTCATCATCGGTATCGATGCGGCGGATGATGTATTCCCTGCCCACCTGAGCATTCAGCAAGGTCATTTCCATGGCGCGCCTCCTGTTCTTTCGCCGATTAGCCTTGGTTAATTAGCCTCGACTAACCAAATATATAGCATCTTTCCAATCGTTTGTCAACACCTCTTTGCCAGATTCCTGACAAAAAGTTTTATGCGTCTAACTCCATGGAAAATACGGCCGGTTTTACACCTGTGCACACAAAGATGCACCCTTCCCCAAGGGCAAAAAATGTGCTATGATGAATGTACATCGCTGGGCAGGGGGGCGCGGCGATCATGGTCGCCTGCATCGCGGCACACCCCTTTCCCCTATACCATGTAATGAGTGCCCGCAAATTCCCGGATGAGGAGGACTGAGCCATGCTGTGGATCATCCCGCTTTTGCTGCTGATTCTGTTCATCGTCTATCTTTTCCTGATCTTTCCCCGTCTGCCCAGGCGCGACATCCGTCATCTGCAGGGGTATGACTACGCCCACCGCGGCCTGTGGAACGAACGCCTGCCCGAAAACAGCCTGGCCGCCTTCCGCAACGCGGTGGAAAACGGCTTCGGCATGGAGCTGGACGTACACCTCACCAGCGATGACCAGCTGGTCATCTTCCATGACGACAACCTCAGGCGTATGTGCGGCGTGGATAAGTCCATCTGCGAGTGCACGCTGGAGGAGCTGCGCCGGTACCGCCTGAAGGACACCGATGAATGTATCCCCACCTTTGACGAGGTCCTCACCCTGATCGACGGCCGTACGCCGCTGATCATCGAGGTCAAGCCCGACAAGCGCATCCATGAACTGTGCCGGCGCGTTCACGACCGCCTGAAGGACTATTCCGGCCCCTATTGTGTGGAAAGCTTCCACCCCCTGGCTGTGCGGTGGTTCCGCAAGAACGCGCCGCAGGTCATCCGCGGCCAGCTGGCCAACGGCCTCTACGGCACCCCGCCCAGCAAGCGCACCTGGTTTTATCGCGGCGTGGCCAGCCTGAGCCAGAACGTACTGGGGCGCCCGGACTTCGTCGCCTATGATCATTCCACCGACCGCAATCTGCCCATGATGCTCATGCGGCTGATCAAACCACACCTGGTCTGCTGGACGGTGCGCTCCCAGCACGATATGGATGTGCTGCGGGGCCGCTATGATCTGCAAATCTTCGAAGGGTTTATGCCCAAACGTTGACAAGTGGGCGGAAATCCAGTATAATCAACGGGTATCGAGTTCAGAAGCCCTTGAGAAGCACTTCGGCCTTGACAAACGCCGGGGTGTTTTCTCATAAAATTGATATTCCGAAGGGAGTTAACCAACCATGGCAGAGGAAAAGCGCAACATCATGACAGAAGAGGGCCTTCGCAAGCTGCAGGAGCAGCTGGACTTCCTCGTCGGCGTCCGCCGCAATGAAGTCGCCCATAAGATCGAGGTCGCCCGCGGCTTTGGCGACCTGTCCGAAAACGCCGAATACGACGAGGCCAAGAAAGAACAGGGTCAGCTGGAAGAGGAAATCGCCCGCCTGACCAAGGTCATCTCCACGGCCGTTGTGGTCTCCGAGAGCGAGATCTCCACCGACAAGGTCTCCGTGGGCGTTACCGTGAAGGTGCAGGACATGGAAACCGGCGATACCTATGAGTACGCCATCGTCGGCGCTGAAGAAGCCGATCCCTACGAGGACAAGATCTCCAACGAGTCTCCCGTGGGCGCTGCCCTGATGGGCGCCACCGTGGGCACCGTCCTGGACATCGAAGTCCCCATGGGTATGCTGAAGTACAAGGTGCTGGAAATCAAACGCTAAGGGAACAGTTTCGCCTGCGGCGACCAAAGGGAAGCGCTGCCTCCCTTTGGAAACCCGCCGCCAAAGGGTCTTCGACCCTCTGGACTCCCTTTTTTCGCACAGCAGCTTGGCTGTGCAATTGTAGGGGCGAACTGTGTTCGCCCGCTTTCCGCATTTTTTCCATACACAAAGGAGCGATCCCCATGGCAGACTATCCTGTAACTCCCCTGACCCCTGAGCTTTCCGAGCAGGAGATCATCCGCCGCCAGAAGCTGCAGGGCCTGATCGACGCCGGTCAGAATCCCTACGAGATCACCCGCTACGATGTGACCCACCACAGCCAGGAGATCATCGACAGCTTTGTTGATGAAGCCGAACCTGTTGAGGTCTCCATCGCCGGCCGTATGATGAGCCGCCGTGTCATGGGCAAGGCCTCCTTCGCCAGCCTGCTGGACGGCCAGGGCACCATTCAGATCTACGTCACCCGCGACGAGCTGGGCGAGGAAGCCTACGCCGCCTTCAAGAAGAGCGATATCGGCGACATCTACGGCGTGAAGGGCATTCCCTTCCGCACCAAGACCGGCATGGTCTCTGTGCACGTCAAGTCCATGACGCTGCTGACCAAGTCCCTCAAGGTGCTGCCCGAGAAGTTCCATGGCCTGGTGGATACCGACCTGCGCTACCGCCAGCGCTATGTGGATACCATCGTGAACCCCGAGGTGCGCGATACCTTCCGCAAGCGTTCGAAGATCATCGCCGCCGTGCGTGAGTTTCTGGACGGCCGCGGCTATCTTGAGGTGGACACCCCCGTGCTCCACACCCTCGAGATCGGCGCCTCCGCCCGCCCCTTCCGCACCCACCACAACGCCCTGAACCTGCCCATGTTCCTGCGCATCGAGACCGAGCTGGCCCTCAAGCGCCTGATCGTTGGCGGCTTTGAGCGTGTGTACGAGGTGGGCCGCATCTTCCGTAACGAGGGCATGGACGCCACCCACAACCCCGAGTTCACCTCCGTGGAGACCTACCAGGCCTACGCGGATTACAACGAGATCATGGAGATGGTCGAGGAGCTGTACGAGTTCGTCGCCCTGAAGACCCTGGGCACCACCGATGTGGAATATCAGGGCAAGACCATCCACCTGAAGGCGCCCTGGAAGCGCATCACCATGGCCGACGCCGTGAAGGAAGCCTGCGGTGTGGACTGGACCACCTGGGCCACCGACGAGGAAGCCCGCGCCTGCTGCGACGCCCGCGACATCTACGTCGAGAAAACCGCCAAGCGCGGCGATTGCCTGGCTGCCCTGTTTGACGAGTATGTCGAGGCCAGCCTGGTGCAGCCCACCTTCATCATCGATTACCCGGTGGACATCTCCCCCCTGGCCAAGCGCAAGCCCGAGAACAACGACCTCACCGAGCGCTTCGAGTTCTTCATCAACGGCCACGAGATGGGCAACGCCTTCTCCGAGCTGAACGATCCCATCGACCAGCGCCGCCGCTTCGAGGAGCAGGTGGCCGCCCGCAAGGCCCAGGGCATCAACGCCGAGGTGGACGAGGACTTCGTGAGCGCCCTGGAGTACGGCATGCCCCCCACCGGCGGCCTGGGCTTCGGCCTGGATCGTCTGGTGATGCTGCTCACCGACAGCCCCACCATCCGCGACGTGCTGCTCTTCCCCACCATGAAGCCCTTGGGCAAAAAGGATGAAGAATAAACAGAATAGTCTGACGCAGTTATGCACCCTTGCACTATGCAAGGGTCTTTTTTGATGTTGACTTGTGATCTGAATTGAATTAAAATGCTCCTATGGATTATGTTCTTCTAATAAACAACAGGGAGGATTACTGATGAAAAAGGTTTTTTGCCTCATTCTCGTCTGCATACTGGTACTTTCAGCATGCTCTGCACTTGCTACCAGCAAAAACACCATTTCTGATTTTTCCAACGATCTCGCCCGCATGAAAAAGAGCGGCTTGTATGGCTTCATCAACAAGCATGGTGAGTGGATTGTGGAACCCCTTTATCACAATGCCGCTAACTATTCTAACGGTTACGCTTGGGTCAAAACCGAAAACGGTCAGGAGCATTTTCTCGATTCTTCGGGCAACATCGTTTCCTCTGGCCGTTACGGCATATTAAATGACTCTGTTGCTGAGGGACTGGCAGTCGTTTCGCATTCGGAATATCCACACGGCTATAACACCTACCAACAGATTTCACCTGATGCTGTTGTTCCAACGCCTCCCGAAGGAAAGTTGTTCCTTAACGCCGATAGTTTTTCCGATGGGCTGGCTTTTGTTGAAATCGGCATCACGCCCTATAACCAGCTCCAAGACAAATACTTTGCATACATCGATCATCAGGGCAACATACAGCTTCGCATTGATGAAGAATGGTGCAAAATTTCTTCCGCCAAGCGCCTTTCCCCATACATCACCGATGCCAACAACTTCGTCGATGGCTACGCCGTTCTGAGCGGTGAAGTCTACAATCACGCTGGCACACAATTGTATGGCAAAGGCAAGCTCATCATCAACAAAGCAGGCGACAAGCTGTACATTCACGAGGGTAACGATATTATCACCAACTGCGGCAACGGCATTTTCTGCATTTATAATGAAACCAAGAACACCTACTCCTATATCCACGCTGATGGTTCTCCTTTGACGCAAGAAGTTTATTCTGCCTGGCGCGAAAAAGGATTCAAGTATTCTTACGATTACCTGCCCAGCGACGGCATTGCGGCCGTTGGTATTGACCGCAAAGGCACGATCAAGCCCTGTTACATCGACCTGACCACCATGGAGCTGCTCCCCAGCGACGGCTGGGAGGACATCGCCGCTTTCTCCGAGGGCATGGCCGCCGTGAAGAAGGATGGCAAGTGGGGTTACATCAACACCGCCGGTGAATACGTCATCCAGCCCCAGTACGACCTGGCACGTCCCTTCTGCTGCGGCGTGGCAATCGTTGATCAAGGCGATGAATGGTTCATCATTGACACGCAGGGCAACATCCTTTATTAACGTCTGGTGGAGCGGCGCTTGTTTTATACGCTGCTCCGCTTTTCTTTCTGGACAAATCCCTCGCCATCCATTACAATAGTAACGGCGTGTTTTCCCTCTGTTCACACGCGCTTAATAATTTAACGCTATACTATCGTCAGAAAGATTATACGCAAGGAAGGGTCGCCTATGAAAACGCCCGTCACCAAGAAATCCCTCCGCCAGCACATCTCCTATTCCTGGTGGAAGTACGCCCTGCTGATTGCCCTCGCCTGGGCATGCTGGAGCTTCATCTACGGCGTGACCGAATATCAGCCGCCGGTGGATAAGCGCATCGATTTCTACATCGTTGGCGCCGGTGAACAAACGCTGCTGGATCAGTACATGGAAAATGTTCGCACCGAAAAGATGAGCGACATGGAACAGATGTCCAGTTCCTTCCTTCTGCTGGATGACACCTACACCTCCATGCAGATCACCACCTACATCGCCGTTGGCGAAGGCCACCTGTATATGATGCCCAAGGATTATTTCCAGAGCTACGCCAGTCAGTCCGCCTTCCTCCCGCTGGAGGATGTCCCCGGCCTGGTGGATTTCCTGGAGGGCGCCGGCATCGAACTGGCTCAAGGCTGGCAGACCGATCCCAACTCCGGCGAGAAGCACCTGTACGGCGTCCCCATGGCCCAGTTCCCGGGCTTTGGCGCATACGCCTACGGCTATCAGGATCATTACGTGGCCATCTCCGTCACCAACCAGAACGATGAAAACAGCTATAAATTCATCAAGATCTTCCTGGAGGATATGCTGGAGCCGCCGCTGCAGATGGCGCTCCCCTATGTGTGATAAAGGAGTGATTCCATGCTGCATCATATTCTCGTCAAATGGAAGGAAGCCCCCGCCGATGCGGGCCGGCGCTGCCGTGAGGTAGAGGCTGTATTCCAGCCCTGCCTGAGCATACCCGGCGTGCAGGCGGTGAAGGTCGTCCCCAATGTGATCCACCGGCCCAACCGGTATGATATGCTCATCGTCATCACCATGGACGAGGAAGCCCTGCCTCTCTACGACGCCTGTGAGGCGCATCACCGCTGGAAGGATGAATACGGCGGCCTGATCGAGAAAAAGGCCATCTTCGACTGCGAATAAGCAAAGGCCCCTGAGAATCGCTCTCAGGGGCTTTGCCTTATCCTTTTTGCATGATATAGCGGCTGTTCCCGATGGTCTGGATGATCCTGAAGCCCAGCCGCTGGTACAGCTTCACAGCGCCCTCATTCCGGATGAACACGTACAGGTACACCGGTAAATCCGTCATACCGCAGCAGCGCTGAATCACCCGGGTGCCGATGCTCCTGCCCTGGTATTCCGGCAGGATGTACAGGTCGTCCAGCTCCATGCGGTCGCCGTCCTGGCTGAAATGCACATAACCGACCAATTCGCCCTCCAGCATAATGCGCTCATACTCGCCGATGCAGCCTGCGATCTTCCGGCTTACCCAGGCCAGCACCTGGCTATAATCGATGCTTGCCAGGTCTTCATACCGGTCGATCAGCGCCTTGCACATAACGAAGATGGCTTCCGCATCATCAGGGTTCGCGGCTTCATAGTTCAGTTTCATACGCTCACTTGCCTACTTCCGCGTCCAGGATGATCTTCTTGCACTTCTCGCAATAGTCGCCGTCAATTTCAAACTTCCCGAAACGCCTCTTCGTCTGTACGATACCCACGCCTACCAGATTCTCGCTCCAGCTCACTTTCTTTCCTTCCTGCGCAAAATGCACGCGGCTGCGGCCGTCACCGGAAAGCTTGCCGTGCTGCATTTCGCCGTCGCAATAGGGACACTTCATTGTCCTTCCCCTCCTTTGTTTGTATCCAGTATACCATGCGCGTCAGTTCCTGTCAAACAATGGAAGAGGCGACCCGGTTCAGGCAGGCTTGAGCCGGTAGCCCAGCTTGTACACCGTTTCGATGCAGGCAGAGCCGATCTTTCGGCGCAGGCGCTGGATATGCACGTCCACGGTGCGGGTCTCGCCCACCGTCTGATATCCCCAGGCGGTGCGCAGCAGCTGCTCGCGGGTCAGCGCCGCGTCGGGAGACTGCATCAGTGCGTGCAGCAGGGCATACTCCTGGGCGGTCAGGTTCAGTTTTTTGCCGTCCTTGGTCACCTGGCGGCTGCGGGTGTCCAGCTGCAGGCTACCCATCGTCAGCAGATGATCCGGCAGCTTGGCCAGCTCCGCCACAGCATTCGCCAGCGTCCGCCCGTCAAAGGGGCTGGAAAGCACCCCGCAGGCAGCCTGATACATCGCCCGCAGGTGACCGGCGTTGGCCTCGTCGCCGGTGATGAACAGCACAGGCCATTCTTTTTCCTCCAGCAGGCGCAGAAAGGCGAAGCTGTCCTTCCAGGGCAGCCGGGCGTTGAGCACGGTGATCATCCGCGCGTTTCCACCAGCGCATTCCATGCCGTCAGCGATGGTTTGCGCCACGGTGCATCTGTGGCCTGCGTGGGTCAATACGTCACACATCTTCATGCCCAAGCGCAGCTCGGGCTCCATAATCAAAACATCAGCCATGAGTATCACCTCGACCATACAACGATACATCCCAAGGTTTTCTTCCCGACAAAAGAAAAGAGCGCTCTGCCCGGGCAAAACGCTCTGTTTCCCTTATTCATCTGCGAACATTTCCGTGGAAAGATACCGCTCGCCGGAATCCGGCAGCAGGGCCACGATGACCTTGCCGGCGTTCTCCGGCCGCAGGGCCAGCACCCTGGCGGCGTGCAACGCCGCGCCTGAGGTGATGCCCACCAGCAGACCCTCCCGGGCCATGGCACGGCCTGCGGCGTAAGCGTCCTCCGCCTCCACAGGAATGATCTCATCCACCACGCTGCGGTCGAAATTTTCCGGCACAAAGTTGGCGCCGATGCCCTGCAGCTTGTGAGGAGCGGCCTTGCCGCCGCTCAAAAGCGGTGAGGCCGAGGGCTCCACGCCCACCACCCGGACAGCGGGGTTCCGCTCCTTCAGATAGCGGCCTGTACCGCTGACCGTTCCTCCAGTACCCACGCCCGCCACAAAGATATCCACCCGGCCTTCGGTATCCTGCCAGATCTCCGGGCCGGTGGTGGCATAATGCGCAGCAGGATTCGCAGGATTATCGAATTGTCCGGCGATCAGGCTGCCGGGGGTTGCCGCCGCCAGCTCCTGCGCCCTGGCAATGGCCCCTGCCATGCCCTGCGCGCCGGGGGTAAGCACCACCTCGGCGCCATAGGCCTTGAGCAGGCTGCGGCGCTCCACGCTCATGGTATCCGGCATGGTGAGGATGACCCGGTAGCCCCGGGCTACACCCACCGCAGCCAGGCCGATGCCCGTGTTGCCGCTGGTAGGCTCGATGATGGTGGCGCCGGGGCCGATCAGCCCGCGCCGCTCCGCATCGTCCAGCATGGCTTTGGCCACGCGATCCTTCGCGCTACCGGCGGGGTTGAAGCACTCCAGTTTGACCAGGATAGTCGCGTTGAGCTGATTCTCCCGCTCAAAGCGTGCGACCTCAAGCAGGGGCGTATGGCCGATCAGCTCCGATACGCTGCGATACACCGGCATGGCTTACGCCTCCTTCAGCTTGCTGACCCGTTCCATGGCCTGCCTGGTCTTCTCCAGGGTGTTGAAGGCCGTGAGGCGGAAATAACCTTCGCCACTGGGGCCAAAGCCGGAACCGGGCGTACCCACGATGTGACACTTGTCCAGCAGCAGGTCGAAGAACTCCCAGCTGGTCATGCCCTGGGGCACCTTCAGCCAGATGTAAGGCGCGTCGGTGCCGCCGAACACGGTAAAGCCCTGTTCCGCCAGGCTCTCGCGGATGATCCTGGCGTTCTCCATATAAGAGGCGATAACTTCCTTGATCTGCTTCTGGCCCTCTTCGGTATACACCGCAGCGGCGGCCCGCTGGATGGGATAGCTCACGCCGTTGAACTTGGTGGCCATGCGGCGCTTCCACATGGCGTTGAGCTCCACCTTGCCGCCCTTACTGTCCAGGCCGCACACCTCATGGGGGATCACCGTGTAGGCGCAGCGGGTACCGGTGAAGCCCGCCGTTTTGCTGAAGGAATTGCACTCGATGGCCACTTCCCTTGCGCCCTCCACCTCATAGATGCTCAGGGGCACGCCGGGGGTGTTGATGAAGGCGCGATAGGCCGCGTCATAGATGATGATGGCGCCGTTTTCCTTCGCCCAGTCCACATAAACCTTGAGCTGATCGCTGGTCAGCACGGTGCCGGTGGGGTTGTTGGGATAGCACAGATAAATCACGTCCACCGGGCGATCCGGCACGGGAGGAACAAAACCGTTCTCCGCGTTGCAGGGCAGATAGACCAGACGGTTCCAGCGGTCGCCCTCATAGTCGCCGGCACGGCCGGCCATGGCGTTGGAATCAACGTACACGGGATAAACCGGGTCGGTCACGGCGATGACCGCGTCCTCGCTGAACAGCTCCTGGATGTTGCCCACGTCGGACTTGGCGCCATCGGAAATGAACACCTCGTCAAAGGCGATCTCGATACCACGGGAGGCGTAATCCCCCTCACGGATGGCATTCACCAGGAAATCATAGCCAAAATCCGGGCCATAGCCACGGAAGGTCTCCTGGCAGCCCATCTCATCCACGGCCTTGTGCATGGCCTCGATCACGGCAGGCACCAGGGGCTTGGTCACATCGCCGATGCCCAGTCGGATGATGTCCGCCTCGGGGTGCTCCTGCTGATAGACCTTCACTCGCCTTGCAATCTCAGCGAAAAGATAGGAACCCGGCAGCTTCTGAAAATGATCGTTTACGTGAAACATCGCTCGCTCCTCCTTAATCCTCGGGCCAGACGCCGTCAAACACGAATTCCGCCGGGCCTTCCTTGTATACGTGATTATCCTCGGGCGACCACTCGACCTGGAGTATACCGCCATTGAGCCTTACCTCCGCGCTGCGGTCAGCCTTGCCCGTCAGCACCGAGGCCACCAGCGCCGCGCAGGCGCCCGTGCCGCAGGCCATGGTCTCTCCGGCGCCCCGCTCCCACACCCGCATACGGATATGATGGCGATCCTTCACGGTAACGAACTCCACATTCGTGCGTTTGGGGAAGAGGCGGTGGTTCTCGATCACCGGGCCGATGCTGGGCAGATCCACATCGTCCGGATCATTGACGAAGATAACGCAATGAGGATTGCCCATGGAGACGCAGTGGATGGGATAGACCATGCCGCCTACCTCCAGCCGGTGGCCCAGGATGATCTCGCCTGGAAGATCCACCGGCACCATGCGGGGATTCAGCTCCGGCGAGCCCATGTCCACCCGCACAGAGTGAACCTTGCCACCCCGTGTGCGCAGCTGCAGCTGCTTCAGACCCGAGCCGGTCATCAGGCTGATCTCCGTCTTGTCGGTCAGGCCGCGCTCATAAACATATTTGGCGATGCAGCGGGTGGCATTGCCGCACATCTCGCTTTCGCTGCCGTCGCTGTTGAATATCCGCATACCGAAGTCAGCCACATCGCTGGGCTCGATCAGCACCAGGCCGTCCGCTCCCACGCCGAAGTGGGGGCGGCTCATGCGCACCGCCAGGGCCGCAGGATCACGGAGATACTCCTCGAAGCAATTCACATAAATGTAGTCGTTGCCGATGCCCTGCATCTTCGTAAAGCGCATAACCTCGCTCCTTGCAAAATCGAATATTTTTCATTATAGTTGATTTTCTCCCCGCCGACAACAAAAATACAACTAAAATACCGCGATCTTTTCAATCAAAGACCGCGGCGTTTTTATCAGAAAATTTGTTCGAGGATGATCAGCACCACCAGATGCGCCGGATACAGGGCGTAGCTCACCCAGGCGGGAAGCTTCACATCCCTGGGGAAGCGGAAGAGCATCAGAGGCAGCGAGAGGATGGCCAGCGCCTGCCGCTTCAGGAAGGGGGCTGTGATCTGGTTGTAGGGCGCCGGGATCCCGTTCAGCCTCAGCCCGAAGAACGAGGTCACCGTCAGCGAGCTCGCGCCCCAGTACAGGCAGAAGGCGATCATCACCGCCGCGATGGCGCCCCGGCTGTTCCGCGCCGCATAGAGCAGCAGCACCAGCAGCACACCATTCCAGCCGTAATCGCACTTCAGCAAGATCGCGGCCAGCACCGCCAGCACAGGCGCCCAGATGTGGCTGAAGAATTTCCTGCCCCGGATGCCCCACAGTGCGCAAAGCGCCACGAACAGCGTAAGGAAAATGTTCGGCTCACGCCAGGTGTGGTTCAGTCCCAGCATGTAAAGCGGCTGCGAAGCCAGGCCGATCAGCAGGATCCGCAGCAGATATTTGGGAACGCTGCGGGTGTAGTGGAATCCGACCACCATGCACCAGCAATACAGCGGGAACGCAATGCGTCCCAGCATACGCATCTCCAGCATGCCGGGCAGCAGCATCTTGCCCGCATGATCGCAGAACATGAAAATCAGCGCTATCAGCTTGAGCCAGCCCGTGGCCGTATTGCCCGCAATGGGAGTTCGTTTCTCCATTCGTACACGCCTCCTTCGGCAGGATACTGCAAAGTATAGCACGGCTTGAACAAATGTGCAAATTCATTTCCCTGTCATGGCGAGTTCATGTGTTCGTCACCTTCGTCGGCTATGATGGAGGATAAAAGGGAGGGATGCCGGAATGCGCAAGCAAGCGATCGCCATCGTGCTCGGCCTGTGGCTGTTGGTCGCGGGCGCGGTATTTCTCCATGCCGGCATCCCTGCCCCGCCCGATAAGGCCGTGACCCGCATGGCCGAGCTGGGTCTTGTGCTGCTGGACGGCGAAGAGGGCGTCTCCGTGCTGGCGGTCAGGAACAGAAGCACCGCCGACAGGGCGGGAATCCTCCCCGGCGATGTGCTGCTGCAGGCCGACGGCATCGCCTTTGCCGACATCCTCCAGCTGGAATCGGTGCTGCAGGCCGCGCACCAGAGTATGCAGCTTCGTCTCCAGCGCCACCACAACCAGTTGATCACCGTCAGGCTCAGCGTTCACTGATTTTCCCGCTGTGCATTTGCCGCAAAATATGCTATACTTTCCTGCGAGGTGATCCTATGACGCTGCTGATCGTGGATGACGAGCAGAAGATCCGCGAGCTTATCCGCAAATACGCCGTTTTTGAGGGCTACGAGGTCGAGGAAGCCGGCAACGGCATGGAAGCCGTGGCGCTTTGCCGCAAAAAAAGCTACGACCTTGTCATCATGGATGTGATGATGCCCGAGCTGGACGGCTTTTCCGCCTGCCGCGAGATCCGCCGAACCAGTCAGGTGCCCATGCTGATGCTCTCCGCCCGGGGCGAGGAGTACGACCGCATCCACGGTTTTGAGCTGGGCGTAGACGATTATGTGGTCAAGCCCTTCTCCCCCAAGGAGCTGATGATGCGCGTGGCCGCCATCCTCAAGCGCGCCGGCATAGCGGTCGCGCCGGGAACCGACCAGGTCACCATGGGCGAGCTCACGGTGGACTTCACCGCCCGCCGCGTCACCCTGGCAGGCCGCCAGCTGGACCTGAGCCCCAAGGAATACGACCTGCTGTTCTACATGGTGCGCAACCGCGGCATCGCCCTGACGAGAGAGAAGCTCATCAACGAGGTCTGGGGCTATGATTTCTTCGGCGACGACCGCACCCTGGACACCCACATCAAGCTTTTGCGCCGCCAGCTGGGCGCCTGTGCCGAAAAGATCACCACGCTGCGAGGAGTGGGATACCGCTTTGAAAAGGAATAAACTGGGCATCAGAAGCCGTATCATGCTCTATCTGGTGCTTTTCGTCGCGTTTGTGATAGGGATCATGTGGCTGTTTCAGATCGTATGGCTGGATGATTTCTACCGCTACTACAAAACCAATCAGGTGGCCTCCGCTGCCAACGCCGTGCTGGACAACATCGATAATGACGAGGTCAGCCTCCTGGCCGACCAGCTCGCCACCCAGAACGATGTGTGCATCCTTGTGCTGGACAGCAGCCGTCGCCCGGTGCTCTCCAGCAAGGACACCCAGTTCTGCCTGATCCACCGCATGAACGTACGCGACCTGAGCTGGTGGTGCGAGCGCATCCCCGGCGACGGCTCCACGCTGATCGAACAATTCAACGTTCAGCCCTTCCAGAATAACCGCTACAACGCCCGGCGCTTTGTGGGCTCCGTGCCCCCCGCGGCGGAGTCCAGCCACCAGAGTCTGCTGTACGCCCGGCGCATCACCCTGCCCGGCGGCGATGAGGGCTACCTGCTGCTCAACGCCATCATCACCCCGCTGGACGCCACCGTCACCACGCTGCGTTCCCAGCTGCTGCTGATCACCCTGGTGGTGCTGCTTGGCGCGCTGGGTCTTGCCGCGCTGATCTCCCGCAACGTATCCCGTCCTATCATAGAGACCAACGCAGCTGCACGCGAGCTCTCCCGCGGCCGCTTTCAGCAGCCCGTGCACGGCGGCAACTACCGTGAAATGGCCGAGCTCAACGCCACGCTGGCCCGGGCTGCCGATGACCTGAGTCAGGTCGATCGACTACAGCACGAGCTTATCGCCAACATCAGCCACGACCTGCGCACACCTTTGACCATGATCGGCGGCTATGCCGAGGCCATGCGTGACATTCCCGGCGAGAATACCCCCGAGAATATGCAGATCATCATCGACGAGACGGCCCGTCTCTCCTCCCTGGTGGGCGAGGTGATGGATTTCTCCCGGCTGCAGTCCGGTGCGCTGCCCATGAACACCGCCGCCTTTGACCTGACAGCCGCCGTACAGGAGATCCTCAACCGCATCGGCAAGCTGGTGGAGTCCGACGGATATACCATCCGTTTCGAACCCGGGCGCCATCTCACCGTCACCGCCGATGAAGCCCGCATCAGCCAGGTGGTATACAACCTGGCCGGCAACGCCCTGACCTACACCGGCAGCGACAGGCAGATCCTCGTTTTCCAGGAGCTGCGCGATGGCCGGGTTCGCCTGTCCATCCGCGACACCGGCAAGGGCATCCCCGCAGAAGAGCTGCCCCTGATCTGGAATCGCTACTACCGCACCAGCGAAACCCACAAGCGTGCCATTATCGGCAGCGGATTGGGCCTGTCCATCGTACGGAGCATCCTGGAACAGCACAGCGCTCCCTATGGCGTAGAAAGCAAACCGGACGAAGGAACCACCTTCTGGTTTGAGCTGCCGATGGCTTAAACGCCTTTCTCCTGCATCCTTCGATGCAGGATTTTTCATGCTGTTGGCGAATCAGTACCTTTATTCCATGATGAAGGGTGATGGCAATGGATCACTTCGCTGATGAACGGGATTTCCGCCTGCTGGAGGCAGACCGGTACACCTTTGCCGTATTGAGCCGCGTGCTGCACGAGCCTTGCAGCTGCCTGCTCACCGACCATGAAAGGTTCATTCTCTGCCACACTGTCATGCCCTACCCCGTATGGCTCTGGACGCCCGATGACCTTACCCCCGCCGAAAAGGAACGGGTATGGCAGCTGGCCTCCGGAACGCTCTCCCCGGCGGAGGGCTTCCGGTACAATCTGAAATACGATCTGGCCGAATACTTTATCGGCCGGACCAGGGAAACCGGGGGCGATCTGCGCATCGCCACCAATATGTTCGCCTACGATTGCCCCGCGGCCATCGCGCCCGAGGCGCCTGCCGACGGGCACCTCCACATCTGCGTGCCAGAGGATACCGATGAAGCCGCCCAAATGATCCATGAGTTTCACAACGCCGTCGCCGCTGACCAGCAGGGTCTGGAAAGCTGCCGCCTGAAGGCTGCGCAGCACATCAGCCGCAATGCCTTCTTTTTCTGGAAAGACGCTTCCGGCGCCGTGACGGCCTGCTGCTCCTTCAACGCCAATGGCGACCTGGGCTGCGTGGGCAGCGTCTACACCAGGCCAGCCTTCCGCAGGCGGCACTACGCACAGCATCTGGTCTATCAGGTCACGCAACTGATAGCCGGTCAAGGCCTTACGCCCATGCTGTATACCGACGCGGACTACGCCGCCTCCAATGCCTGCTATGAAAAAATTGGCTATGTTCTCCGGGGCAAGCTGTGCACCATCGCCGCCCGATAAGCAACGCCGGCGCATAAAAAAGAAAGCTTCCGCATGGTTATCGCCATACGGAAGCCTTTTTTACGCCATCCTGTGCCATACCACCACGCCCTGGCCGGGCTTGGGCTCCTCCGCCAGTTCCGGATTCAGCTCCCGGATCTCCTTTTCCGGCACGCGGTAGCGCCGGGCAATATCCCACAGGCGCTCCCCGGGCTGGGTGAAATACAGAACGATGCTCCCGTCCACCGGCCCCGAGGATACCGGCAGCACCTCCGTCACCAGCCGTACCGGCTCCCGCTGCATGCCGCTGATCTGCAGATGCATCACATAGCGCAGCTCCACCCTGTCGCTGGTAATGGCCACGGCGTCCAGATCCCCGCAGGTCAGACTGATGAAATCCTCCTCCCCGGCCTGGGCGGCGAAGGTCAGCCGGAAGGGCTCCTCCACAAACACCGCCGCCGGTTCCTCCGAGTCATCCGTCATGTAGATGAGGGAGGTCTCCAGCATGCCCTCCACGGTGAGCCTCCCGCCGATCTGCTCCCGGCTGGTCACAGCGGGCGTGGCAAAGGCGCACAGCACGCCCCGCACAGGGCGGCTGCCCTCAGGCAGGATCAGCATGGTCTTGCCGCTTTCCGCCGTCTGCTGCGCGTGATCCTCCACGCGGCAGTGTACCTCCCGGCAGGTCAGGCGCAGATCGTCCCCCGTGGTGGTATAGGCGTCATCCAGGAGCGTGATCTTCTCCCGGGTGTCCGCCCGTCCCTTCAGTCCCAGCAGTACCTCGGCCCGCAGGGTGCGTTCATCCTCGCTCTGCTCCTGGCTGGCCACCGCCACATCCTTGACCACGGCTTCGCCATGAAGGGTTTCGCCTTCCTGGCTGCTAAGCTCCACCACATGGTCAAAGGGGATGCTGTGCCGGGTAATCACCACCGGTTTGCCGGGCAGGTCGGTGGCGTGCACCGCCTCCAGCTCCACCTGTCCCGTCACGCCGCAGCGGCCAAGCCCGCCGCTGATCTCCTGCACCTGCGGCCTGGCCGTGGCGTAAAGCGTTTCGCGTATTTGAAGCCCCTGCGGCAGGGCGAATTCTTCCCGCAGGAGCGTTTCGTCCTCGCCGCTGGCTACGGTACGCTTCACCTGAACCTCCCGTGCCCGGCTCTGGATGCCCTCCGCGCCGGAGACGCCCGTCACTGCCTCCACAGGCTGCTGGCTCACCGCGCTCGCGCAGATCCGCACAACGCCCCGCAGGCTCAGCCTTCCCCCGCTGGCAGCGGCGTCCACATGCTCCACCATTCCCTCCGCATGGCACAGGTTTCTGGGCTGCGCGCCGGGCATATCCATCATGTGGGTAAAATCCGCAGTGGCCTCCATAGCGTTGACCCGGGTATGATCCCCCTGCGTATACAGCGTGTGGAACACCACCTTGCCCGTCACGGATACACGATCCTGCATGGCTTCCACATTATCCACCACTACCATGCCGCCCGCGTGCAGCACCCGGGCCTCCTCCCGCAGGCCGCCGGGCAGGGTGATCTCCCCCTCCACCACGGCCTGACTCTGGCCCCGACCCATCGGCTGCTCCAGCTGAATGTTTTCTTTCACCAATCGCATATCCATGATGCGTATTCCTCCTTCCGTCTGCTGGAGTGTATGAAGGGGGGCCACATTGTATTCTTAATGTTTCCTCACCAAATTCTCATCTGTTAACTCCTTTTCATGATCTTCCAATTGTGCTATAATGATACCAGCCTGGATTTCAGGCGATGAAAGGAATGGAAGCATCTGAAATGAGCACCAAGAAGAAGCACACGTCCAAGCAGAAGAACAAGGGCTTCAAGGCCGGCCTGATCACCGGCGGCGTTATCGCCCTGCTGTACGCCAGCATCTTCCCGCTTTTCCGCATCAGCGATTTCCTGCTCTGCGGCGGTTTGGCGATCCTGGCCGGCAAGGTCATCAGCATTATGGCCTCCGGGCTGGACCTGACCACCCATAACAAGCAGGACGCCCAAAAACGCCCTGCCGAGGTGGAGGAGCTCCCGCTTTCCGGCAACGAGGCGGCTGACGCCGTCATTGCCAGGGGTCAGGAGATGCTCCAGCAGATCCGTGCCGAGAACGACGCCAATCCTGACGAGGTCCTCTCCAGCCAGATGGACGAGCTTGAGCGCCTATGCGTCCAGATCTTCAAAACAGTGGCGGATAAGCCCATGAAGGCCGGCCAGATCCGTAAATTCATGAACTACTACCTGCCCACCACCCTCAAAATGCTGGCCAACTACCGCACCATGGCCCAGCGCGGCGTTTCCGTTTCCGACATGACCGAGGCCCGCTCCACCCTGATTCGCGGCATGGGCATGGTGCTCACCGCCTGCCAGAAGCAGCTGGATAACCTCTACAAGGACACCATGCTGGACGTCAC
>SVGJ01000002.1:34770-119473 GCA_015056415.1 Clostridiales bacterium | reverse complement strand
CCTCCTTAATATGTTCGCGGAATGTTCCGTCTAATATTTTACCCAATTTCCCTGTATTTTGCAATAGGGTAAACAGCATTTTCCCATTTATTTTGTGAAAAAAATGACGAATTGTGGATGGGCACAGCGCGAGGCACAGGATGTGGGGGGGAGAATAAACCCCCTTCGTCAGCGAGCGGGTTCCCTGATAACGAATATTATCTTGCATTTGTCCCTCTTTGTGTTCAAAAAAATAGGAGGGAAAGATGTGAAAAAATTTATATGCCTTGTCTTTTTCATTTGTTTATTTTTTGCAGCTACCCAAGCCGAGGCACAAACTTGTGGTGCCTTTGGTAATCGGTTAACAAAAGATCTTAGCTACTCCTTCCGATTTAGTCTTCTCAGTTCCAAGTGGTTCTTACGCTGAAAAGTGGTGTAATCAGAAAAAATTTAAAATTTGTTTACTCCGATGCCAACGACTAAATAAATACTTTTCTTCCCCCGGGCCATGCCGCCCGGGGTTTTCTTTTCTGCGCAAAAGCTTGTTGTAAAATCCGGCGTATGATATAATCAGGAAAACTGTGAATAAGGAGACATCTATATGAAGAAGCTGTGGCTGATTGTTGTTGTGGCGCTGTGCCTGGCCCTGCCCTGTCTGGCGGCGGCGGATACCTGCGGCGATTACGAGTACACCCTCCTGGCGGATGGCACGGCGGAGATCACTTATTACAACGGCTCCGCGAGCGATCTGTCCATCCCCGAGACGCTGAATGGCTACCGTGTTTCCAGCATCGGCGCTTCCGCGTTTTCCTTCCAGGAAAGCCTGACCGCCGTTTATATTCCCGGCAGCGTGAAGACCATCGGCGAGGGAGCCTTCTCCCTCTGCGGCAATCTGCGCAATGTGATTATTTTTTCCGGCCAGCTCAGCATCGGGGAGGGAGCCTTCTCCTACTGCGAAAGCCTGGGTGGTATCGTTCTGCCCGAAGGTGTAACCTCCATCGGAAAAGAAGCGTTCCTCGGCTGTGCCGGCATGACCTACGTTTATATCCCCAACAGCACGACCTCCATCGGAGTGAACGCTTTTGCCGAGTGTTTCAGCCTGGCCGAGATCAGAATGACGCCCGATCAGCCCGTGTATGCCGTGATCGATCGTGTCCTGTTTGAGAAGGCCTCCAAAAACTTGATTTACTTCCCCTCCGCCTATTCCGGCAGCGAATACGTCATTCCTGAAGGGATCCTGTCCATTGAAGAAGGCGCTTTCTCCAGCTGCTCCAACCTGAAGAGCGTTATTATCCCCAGCAGCATGACCACCATCAGCAATGGCGCGTTCAGCAACTGCTACGCCCTGACCAGCGTCACCCTTCCCGCCGGCGTTACCTCCATTGGCGACGACGCATTCAACTGCTGCTCCAGCCTGACCGGCATCACTCTCCCCAGCAGCCTGAAGTCCATCGGCTCCGGCGCTTTTACCGATTGCACCAGCCTCACCAGCCTCACCATTCCCGAGGGCGTGACCTCCATTGGCTTGTATGCCTTCAGCAACTGCACTTCCCTGACCAGCATCGCCGTACCGGCCAGTGTCACCTCCATCGGCGAGAACGCTTTTGCCTGGTGTACCGGCCTGCAGAGCATCCTCGTCGCCCGGGATTCCTACGCCGCCCGGTACTTCCAGGAGCTCAACTATCCCTGCACCTACTCCGACGCCAATGACTGGCTGACGGAGGATTCATCGAAAACAGATGACGGCAAGGATTATCAATATATTTTGCGGGAAGACGGCACAGTAGAGATCACCGCTTATACCGGCAGCGCAAGTGTTTTATCCATTCCCGATACATTGAATGGCTACCGTGTCGTCGGCATCGGCGACTGGGTTTTCTATAACAATTCAAACCTGACCAGCGTGTCCATTCCCGACAGTATAACCACCATCGGCGATCATGCTTTCTCCGGCTGCTCAGGCTTGACCAGCGTATCCATCCCCAATAGCGTAACCAGGATCGGTGAAACGGCCTTCTATCATTGCTCGAGCCTGCAGAGCATCTCTATTCCCAACAGCGTCACCACCATCGGCGATTGGGCTTTTGAGCACTGTTCAAGCCTGACCAGTATCTCACTCCCCAGCAGTGTGACCAGCATCGGCAAATCTACCTTTGCCGCCTGCACAAGTTTGACGAGCATCTCCATTCCGGAGAGCGTTACCAGTATCGGTAACTGGGCATTTTTTGGCTGTACCAAACTGGCCGATGTTCCTCTCCCCAGCAGCTTGACCAGCATCGGTTATCAGACCTTCGCCTACTGCTCCAGCCTGACCAATATTACTATCCCGGAAAGCGTGACCAGCATCGAAAGGCTTGCTTTCTCTGAGATCGAAGGGATCACCCTCACCGTCACGAAAGGTTCCTACGCGGAACAGTACTGCCAGGAGAATGATTTGCCTTTCACCACCGCCGAATCCGAGGGCTTGTTTGACTGGCTGTTCAACTAAGGTCTTCCCCCGGGCCATGTCGCCCGGGGTTCTCTGTTCTGCGCAAAATCTTGTTGAAAAAGCTGGAATATGGTATAATCAGGAAAACTGCGCATAAGGAGATATCTGTATGAAGAAGCTGTGGCTGCTTGTTGTTGTGGCGCTGTGCCTGGTCCTGCCCTGCCTGGCGGAGGACGTACCCACCGCGTCAGACAGCCAGGATTACAAGTATATTCTGCTTGCGGATGGAACGGCAAAGATCTGGCGCTACAGCGGCCATGCGGATACCCTTGTGATCCCCGCGGAGATTGACGGATATTCGGTGACCAGCATCGGCGAAGGTGTTTTTGCTTTTCGCAAAAACCTGACCTGCATCACCATTCCCGACACGGTGATCCACATCGATGGAAATCCCTTTGCCGGTTGTTCCGATCTGACCGATATCCGCGTTTCCCCAGACCACCCTGTCTTTGCCGCGATCGATGGCGTTTTGTTCAACAAATCGGAGAAGGAGCTGGTGTTCTTCTCTCCCGCATTATGCGACAGTACATACACCATCCCCCAGGACATCCTTTCCATTGGGAAGCAAGCCTTCCTCCTCTGTGACAACCTGACCGACATCACCATCCCCGACAGCGTTACCTCCATCGGTGACAGTGCCTTTGATTCCTGCGCAAACCTGACCGGCATCACCATTCCTGACAGCGTTACCTCCATCGGCAACGGTGCGTTTGCTTACTGCGAAAGTCTGACCGACATCACCATCCCCGACGGCGTTACCTCCATCGGTGACAGTGCCTTTTTTTTCTGCGAAAGCCTGACCGGCATCACCATCCCCGACAGCGTTACCTCCATCGGTGATAAAGCGTTTTATTCCTGCGCAAGCCTGACCGGCATCACCATTCCTGACAGCGTTACCTTCATCGGTAACGGTGCGTTTGCTTACTGTGAAAGCCTGACCGGCATCACCGTCCCCCGCGATTCCTATGCCGCCCAATACTGCCAGGACAACAACCTCCCCTACACCTACACCTACACCAACGACTGACTCAACAATTGATCCCCTCGCCCCGGGCCGCAATAGCCCGGGGCTTTTGCATCATTGCAAAACCGGGCAAAACGTGATACCATACCATCATCAAACCAGAAGGCAGGATGGCTATGAAGAAGAACGATGTGCTGATGCTCACCGCTGATACCCTGGGCGCGGACATGGAAGGCGTGTGCCGCCACGAGGGCATGGCCGTATTTGTTCCCGGGATGCTGCCGGGGGAAACAGCTCCCGTGCGCATTGTGAAGGATCAGAAGCGCTTCGCCTTCGGCCGTATGGAGGGCCAGCCGGAATCCCCCGCCGCCATCCGACGTGAGCCGGACTGCCCCGCCTATCCCCGCTGCGGCGGCTGCTCCTGCCGGCACATGAGCTATCAGGCCACGCTGGAGGCCAAGCGCCGGCAGGTGAAGGACTGCTTCCAGCGCATCGGACATATCGAGGTGGATGTTCCCCCCGTGCTGGGCATGGCTGATCCCTCCGCCTACCGCAACAAGACCGCCCTGCCCGTGGGCGGCACGGCGCAGGAGCCCCGGGTGGGCTTCTTCGCCCCCCGCAGCCACGCGCTGATCCCCATCGACCGCTGCCCCAACGCCATGCCGCCCGCCGACCAGCTCTGCGAGGCGCTGCTGGATTGGATGCGCAGCAATCATGTGGCCCCTTATGCTGAAGAAAGCCACACGGGCCTCATGCGGCACATTGTTATCCGTGTGAACCGCAGGGGCGAAGCTATGGTGACCCTGGTGGTGAACGGCTCCTCGCTGCCCAAGGAAAAGGAGCTGGCCGATGCACTGATGCGGCGCGGCGCGGTGAGCGTGATCCTCAACGAAAACCGCGAGAAAACCAATGTGATCCTGGGCCGCAAGTTCCGCACCATTGCCGGCCGGGATACCCTCGAAGACGTGCTCTGCGGCCTGACCTTCGACCTGTCCCCCGCGGCGTTTTTCCAGGTGAATCCCACCCAGACCGAGGTGCTCTACCAGACCGCCCTGGACTTTGCCGGGATCACCCCCGATGACACCCTTTGCGACGTGTATTGCGGCGCGGGCACCATCACGCTGATGATGGCCCGGCACTGCAAAACCGCCCTGGGTATTGAGATCGTACCCCAGGCCATCGCCAACGCCCGGCAGAACGCCCGGCGTAACGGCATCACCAACACGGATTTCCGCGTTGGCGCCGCCGAGGACGTGCTGCCCCGCCTGGTGGAAGAAGGCCTGCGCCCGGATGTGATCGTTGTGGATCCGCCCCGCAAAGGCCTGGATGAGAAGGTCATCCACGCCATGGCCAAGGCCGGCCCCCGGCGCATCGTTTACGTCAGCTGCAACGTAGCCACCCAGGCCCGCGACGCCGCCCTGCTGCAGGCCGCCGGCTACCGGCTGGAGAAGGTGCAGCCCGTGGATATGTTTGCCTGGACCAGCGGCGTGGAGTGTGTGGCTTCCTTTTCCAAGGGATGATATATCCGCTCTAAATGCCCGCCGGTGATGACCCGCGCCCTGATCAGGCTTTGAGGACATAAGGAGAATGATGATATGCAGAACCTGTTCTGTGAAGGCCTGACAGAGAATGACGTCGCCAAGCTGCTTAAGGCGCCAAAGAGCGACCTCCATAACCATTCTACCAAAGGCTGCACCAGAGCCTGGCTGGCGCAACGGCTGAAACGCAAGCTGCCCCGGCCGCCCGAAAGATTCGGCGGGCTTGCGGGAATGCAGGAATGGTTTACCGCTTCTGTCAAGCCATACTGTCAAGGCAGCGAGGGAATCATTTTAAGATGGGAAGGCGCATTTGCGGAAGCGAAGAGGAACAATATCACCAGGCTTGCCATGAACTTTGGCGCTCCGGAAATCGATCTGGTTGGCGGGATGGATGCTTTCAGAACCATGATCGAAGGTTTTCATCAGACATATTGCCCAAATACGGCATTTGAGCCGGAGCTCACATATGTTTCCTTCTGTCATGCCGGGCAGGAGGCGGAAAAAATCGATCAGTATATTTCTTCAGGCTATTTCAGATCCATTGATGTTTGCGGCGGCGAGAATGTGCAGCCGTTTGAAGCTTTCCTGCCATTGTATCGAAAAGCGGAGCAATATCATCTGACCAGGAAGATGCACGTCGGCGAAAGCGGGTCTGCTGAGGACGTAAGGCGCGCGGTGGAAGTGCTGGGGCTTAGTGAAGTTCACCATGGTATTCACGCAGCTACCTCGGACGCGGTCATGAGATTTCTCGCGGATCACCGGATCCAGCTGAATGTTTGCCCAAGCAGTAACGTGATGCTCGGCTATGCGGCTGATTATAAAAATCACCCTGTCAAAAGGCTGTATGAGAATGGCGTAAAGGTCACGATCAACACCGATGACCTGCTGATCTTTGACAGCTCGATCGAAAACGAATATCTGCTGCTTTATCGGGCAGGAGCGTTAAGCGCAGCTCAACTGGACGAGATCCGAAGGAACGGATTAGGAGTGGAACCGTAACGGAAGCAGCAGCGTCCGTTGCCGCCTTCACCCGCAACCAGCGCCGAGCTTCGCGTCATCACACAATTTGTTGAAGATACTTCCCCGCCCTCCCGAAAGGAGTCCCTGCCATGATGACCTTTGTTCTCTGGCTGCTGGCCATCCTCACTGTGTTTCTCTGTGTCATCCCCATGATCCGCTGCCTTTTTAAGCGCATCAGCTGCGCTGTGAAGCTGCACCGTATCTGCCGCCGCCTGGGTTTCACCCTGCAGGGGACGCATGCTTTCTGGTTTCTGGGCAGCCGCAGCGGCAAAGGGTGTGATTGTGTTATCGCTACACCCGCGCACTTGTTTTCCATCAAGCTCTTTGGTGTTATGCACCGCAGGCGCGTTCTTATCTTCCGCGAATCGGGTGAATACTTTTTCCGCCGGTTCACATCGATGCTGTTGTTCCTTCTCGATGCATTTGACTGCTCTTTCCGCCGGCTGCCGGATTACGACTTTTCCAGAGGTGCGAGCCTTGCCACCGGGCGTATCCGTTATGACATCCTGCTGCTCAACCCCATCCCTATGGAGATACGCTTTCAGCACCGCAACGGCCAGGAGATCATTACCAGCCCCGGCGACGATCTCTTCGGCATGGAGTTGGCCTCCCTCTCTCACCTCATGCGCAGCCTGGAAAACGCTGCCCGCGAATCAGCATGAGCCCCATAGCTGCACATACTAACAGATCCAACCGCCTGTACAGACGGTTGGATCTGTTAGTATATCAAAATTCGTTCTTCAGGCTGCGGGTGAACAGCTGGTCGATGGTGGCGGCAGGGCTCGCTCCCTCGCAGACCACCTGGTATACCGCCTCGCAGATGGGCAGCTCCACGCCGTGGCTCTTGCCCAGGTTGCGCAGGGCCTTCACGGTGGCGTAGCCCTCTGCCAGGGCGTGGTAGCTCTGGCCCCGGGTCACCGCCTCGCCAAAGGCGCGGTTGTGGCTGTGGGGCGAGAACAGCGTGGCCTCGTAATCGCCCAGGTGGCACAGCCCGTAGGCCGAGGCCGCCTCGCCGCCCATAGCCACGATCAGCCGGGCGATCTCGCTGGTGCCACGGGACATCAGCGCGCCCTTCAGGCTGGCCAGATCCAGCCCGTCCAGGATGCCCGCCGCGATGCCGATCACGTTTTTCGCCGCTGCGCCGATCTCGCTGCCGATGAGATCCTGCCCGTAATAGAAGCGGATCAGATCGCTGGAGAAGGCGCGGATCACCTCCTGCTTGGTCAATTCGCTGCTGCTGTCAATGACCATGCAGTTGGGCACGCCCCGGACAAATTCCTCCACATGGCCGGGACCCACCCACACGGCGGCTTTATTGCTATGGTCCAGCGCGTCCGTGATCACCTGCGAAAGCCGGCGGCCGGTGGCCACCTCGATGCCCTTCATGCACAGTACGATGATCTTATCCGTCACGCCCATGTCCTTCAGCCTGTCGGCCAGGGAGTGCAGCTCCTGGGAGGGAATAGCCAGGATGATGATCTCCGCCTGGCAGGCGGTGGTCTCGTCATCGGTGAGAAGGATGCTTTCGGGCAGCGTGACATATTCGTTGCTCCTGGCGCTCCGAAGCGCCTCGAAGCGTTTGCTGCCCGCGCGTCCCACCAGCGTCACATGATGGCCGATCCTGTCCAGATACCAGGCGATGAAGCAGCCCCAGCGCCCCGCGCCGATGACGGTGATCTGCCTGTCACGCCGGCTCTCCCGGGGCAGGACGATCTCCCTGCGCTGGCGGATAGCACTGACGTCACCCCGGAGGATGTCATTCATGCTCACGCCGAACAGTTCGGAAAGGGAAAGCAGCTGCTCGATATCAGGAACGGAAGCGCCGGTCTCCCACTTGGAAACGGCCTGCCGGGATACATTCAGCCGGGCGGCCAGCTCATCCTGGGTGATGCGGAAGTATTTGCGCATCTCCGAAAGGCAGCGGCCCACTGAGCGGTTGTCGATCATATCTGTCACCTCATACCCAGCATACCATATCTGGCGCCGAGTTTCCAGCGCATCTTTGTTGCGCGGGGAAAAAAGATTGCAACCTGCCTGCGCATTTGGGCCGCGGATTGTTTTTCTTTATGCTTTAAACTGTAAAATCCTTGTTTTTTCCCGCCGGGCAATGTATGCTAAAAAAGCGGAGAATACCTTCTCCGCTCAAGCTGTTCAGATTCACATTTTTGCCCGTTCCCTGTCGCGGAACAAAAGCGAGATGCACCACAGGCCCGCCGCGCCGATCACCGAGTAAATGATACGGCTGATCAGCGCCGCCTGACCGCCAAACAGCCAGGCCACAATGTCAAATTGAAAAATACCGACCAGAAGCCAGTTCACCGCGCCAACGATGACCAGCAGCAGGGAGATCGTATCGATCATGGAAAATACCCTCCTCCTTGTTGATGATTACAGGATAGACCGATCCATCCGAAACTATGCGCAGAAAGGAACACTTTACATGAAAAAGACAGCCCTTTGCCCCACGGATATCCTCCTGCCCCACACGGATGTAGCTCCCTCCACCTGGGCCTGCGTGGCCTGCGATCAATACACCTCCCAACCCGAATACTGGGAGGACGTGGATCGCCTGGTGGGCGGCGCGCCCTCCACCCTGCGCCTTATGCTGCCCGAGTGCTACCTCAATGAGACTGAGGCAAGGGTGCCTGTGATCAACCAAACCATGCTGGATTACCTGAACTCCGGCGTGCTGCACAAGGCTGTTTCCGGCGGCTATGTGCTGGTGGAACGCTCCACCCACAGCGGCAAGCGCATCGGCCTGGTGGGCGCCGTGGATCTGGAGGAGTACGACTACACCCCCGGCGCCACTCCCCTTGTACGCCCCACCGAGGAGACCATCGCCGCACGCCTGCCTGCCCGGCTGAAGATCCGCCAGGGCGCAGCCATCGAAATGAGCCATATCATGATGCTGGTGGATGATCCCCTCCGCACCGTGATTGAGCCCCTCTATGCCCGCCGCAATTCCCTCCGCCCCCTCTACGATTTCCCCCTGATGAAGGAGGGCGGTCACCTGCGGGGCTGGGCCGTGGAAGCCCAGGCCGACCTGCAGGCCATCAGCGCCGCGCTGGAGCAGCTCAAGGCCCGACAAGGCAAGGATCCCCTGCTCTTCGCCGTGGGCGACGGCAACCACTCCCTCGCCACCGCCAAGGCTGCCTGGGAGGCAATGAAGCCCTCCCTTGCCGCCGATCAGCTTGAAGATCATCCTGCCCGCTTTGCCCTGTGCGAGGTGGAGAACATCCATGATGACGCCCTGACCTTCGAGCCCATCCATCGCATCCTCACCGGGGTGAAGCCTGAAGATATGATGCAGGACTGGATCACCTGCTGCCAGGAAAAGGGCATGGCGCTTGTTGAGGGTGGCGGCTCACAACAGGTGCAGGTCGTCTGCAGCTGCTGCGAGCATACTGTGGGCTTCGACAACCCCGACGGGGCTATCCCTGTGGATACCCTGCAGCGCTACCTGGATGATTACCTGCGCCGCCACCCGGAGGCGGAGATCGACTACATCCACGGCGACGATGTGCTGCGTGACCTGGCTTCCAGGGAGAACAGCGTCGGCTTCCTGGTTCCCCCTATCGACAAGAGCACCTTCTTCAGCGCCATCAAGCAGCTGGGTACCCTGCCCCGCAAGACCTTCTCCATGGGCCACGCACACGAAAAGCGCTTCTATATGGAATGCAAGAAGATCGTGTGATCGCCCTGTTACGCTCAATGCAAGGAAGCTTCCCCATGAAAAAAAACGTTCTGTTTCTTGTTCTGGCGCTTCTGTGCTTCGCCCTCGCCCTGCCTGCCGCTGCCGAAACGGCGGATGACCGGCGCATCACCCTCAGCGGCAATGCGGAGGATACCTTCGTCGCCCAGCAGGATTACTACACAGAGGGTGAATACGTCTTCCTCTTCTTCCAGAAGGTCCTGACGGTCCGTGGGGATATGCTCGCCATCGTGGAGGATACCATGGCCACGCTGTGAGATTTCTCCGGCTATAACTTTGGCAGGAATTATTATAACGGGGATACCTTCGACTATTTTAACCAGTATTTCGAACCTGGGGTGTTTGATCATGTGAACCCGGAAGCTGAGAAGATCAATGTGCTGGTGGCTGATCTGGGCGATTACAGCCCCTTCGGCTCTCAATATTTCGCCGTGGTGGATATCATCGACATGGATGACCCCACCCGCACGGCTCTCTATCACGAGCTTTCCCATGTCCTTTATATGCGAAACGGCGTGAGTATGGGCAGCACCCTGAATGAAGGCCTGGCCACTTACCTGGTTAACAAGGTGAACCGTGCCAAAAACATCCCCTCCTGGAACACACTGTACTATATGGAATATCCCATGTTTGACGAGACGCTCATCACCGGCGGAGCGGATGGTTTCCGTCACCAGTACGATGTAGGCGATAATCACTACTGCTACGGCTATCGCTTTGTGACCTTCCTTGCCCAGATCTATGGCGAGGAGATCATCCACGAGCTTCTTTCCGCCGCCACCGCCGGCCGGTTTGACCCCTCCTACGGCTCCAACGCCGAGGCCGACAAGCAGGCCGATACCGCGCATATGAAGCGGATCATCATTTCCGTTGCCGGGGATGATGTGTTTGACCGCTTTGCCGCCTGGCATCAGGAAGAACTGCCCAAGATGATCAAGGAATACCGCAAATATATGGATTCGCTGGAAAAACAGTAACAGCATCACAACGCACAAAAAAGCCGCCATGTGATCCTTTTCACATAGCGGCTTTTTGATTGGCGGATGCTTACTCATCCATTTTCACGGGAAGATCCGTTTCGTTGAAGGGGTCGTTCTCCTCATAGCTTCGCAGGTTCACCTGATCAGCGGGAGCCTCATCCTTGCCGGGCATGGGCGCGGCCGTAGTCTCCGGCGCGCTGAGCAGATGGATGGTCAGGTAGCCGTTATCCTCAAACTGCAGGCGGATCTGCTCGCCATAGCGGGTCAAGGCCAGCACCTCCGTCTCGCGGCAACGGGCGCGGCGGGTGAATTCCACGGCGATCTCCGCCCTGCCCCAGAAGTGCATGGGGATCAGCAGGCGGGGCTTTACGCTGAGGATGAAGGTATTGGCGCCGGCATCGAACAGGCGGCCCTGGCGGGGATCCACCGGGAAGAACGCCACATCGATGGGCTCGCCCTTCAGGGGTTCCACGGCCCGGCGGAAGTCCTCCTCCGCCTCCTCGATCTCCCTGAGGGTGGATTCCTCACGCCAGTGCCAGAAGTTCAGATCGCCGGCGTGGAAGATACGGATACCCTGCAGCTCCACCAGGAAGGAAACGCCCAGGTCGGTGGAATCGAAGGCGCGCACCTTCACGTTTTCGCTTACGGTGTAGCTGTCGCCGGGGGACATGCGCTTGCCGCGGGTACCCACGGGCATATCGTGAGAAACGATGTAGGTAACGGGGAATTCCTTGCGCCATTCGAACACCTCGGGATCCATATGATCCGGATGCTCATGGCTGATGAACACGACGATCTCCTTATACCTGCCAAGCAGCTCCGGGGTGATGCGCCTGGGGAAGGGAAGCTCGCCATGCTCGCCCGTCCAATAATCGAAGATCAGCAGCGTTTCTCCCAGTGCGGCAGAAAAACCGCTGTGATGGTAATAAGTGATATCGAGCAGCTGTTCCATCGGGATGAGAACCTCCTTGATTGGCCGGATCACCGGCGAAAAGAAAAGGTATCTATCATAAAAGCCGCCTGACTCGCAGGCGGCGCTTGCTCATCGGGAACATTATGCCACGATAAACTATTTTTGTCAAACTTTTTTCATATTTTTAGAACATAAATACCATTTTGTATTACATTTTTGGTCAAATTTTGCGATAATTTACCACTTTTACTCCATTTTCATGGATTTACTGTGGTCTTCTCCCACAGCGTCAGGCAAGTCGATCCCCATCAGACCTGCCAGCGTTGGGCCAACATCACGCATGGGCATGGCAGGCATCCTGCACGCCCTGACGTCCTTTCCACGCACCGCCATGAGGCAGTTTTCCGCCGGATGACCCATGCCAAAGCCATGGGTCGCTTTTTCTTTTTTGGTGTGGGGCATCCCATCGTCAAAGATCACGCCGGGCGCGGCCTCTACTGCCAGGTCAGGCTCCCAGATGCAGCCTGCCCGGTCGAGCTCATCATCCGTATACACATGACTCACGCCGATGCTTCCGCCGTGCTCCTCCAGCCAGGCACGGGTCTCCTCCACCGCATCTGTATAAAGATACGCCGTCATACCGCTGGCCTGCACCTCCACAGAAAGACCTGCGGACATAAGCTCCTCCTCCAGGTCCACCAGCCGATCCACATCCGCCTGGCCATGATCGCTGACCAGCACCAGCAGGGCGTCCTCCATGCCGGGGGTCTGCTGCATGGTCTCCCAAATGCGCTGGACACGCTGCTCCATGCGATCCATGCCCGCCTGCGCCTCCGGGCTGTTGACGCCATACTGGTGGCGCATTTCGTCCACGTCCACCAGGTGGATCGCCGTCAGGTCCGGCTGATGAGAACGGATCACATCGCAGGCCAGATGCACCGCGTAGTCGCTGCGGAAGGGCTCCTCGATGCTTGCCCGTTCCTTTCTGTATTTGAGCAGCATATGGATCAGCCACAGAGTCGAGCCGTAGGAAAGGATCTTTGTGACCTGGTTTTCGCCGGGCAGGGCGATGATCTCGGGGAAATTCCAGCGGATGGCCTTGCTTTTTCCCGTTACAGGCCAAAGGATGGAGGCACATCTGCCACCGTTTCGTTTTACTGCCTGGAAGATCGTCTCCCGGCGGATCTCCTGATCCCTCCAGTACCACCGGCGCATTTCCGGCGGAACGCCCGGCTGAAAGGGCTGATTATGCCCGATCCCATGGCGTATGGGATCGCAGCCGGTGATCATGGTGGTATGCGCTGGATAGGTCAGCGCGGGAAAAACTGTCTTCACCTGTGTGCATACGGCCGCCTGCTCCAGCCAGTTTCCCATCCATCGTCCGTTATAACGCGCCCAATCCCGGTCGCACATGGCGTCCAGGGAAACCAATACGATTTTTCTCATCATCAAATCCTGTAAAGTGTCTTTTTTCTCTGACAGAAGCTGGCCTGATACTTGCCGCCCAGGGCGCGCACCGCATCCTTGGCCCGTTCGATATCAGCGTAATTCCGATCCACGTTATGGCTGTCGCTGCCAAAGGTGAACTGCTCGCCGCCCAGCTCCACATACCGCTTCACAATGCTGGAATGAGCCAGCGTATCCCCGGTGGAAGTGTAGCCGGAGGTGTTGATCTCGATGCATTTATCATGCTCGATCACATATTTCAGCAGCGTGTCGAAGGCATCGGGCGCGTCCTCGTACACCAGGGCACGCTCCGGGCCGGTGAAAGCGGAGTACTTGGCCACATAGCCGATATGCGCCACGCTGTCAAAATCCACCCAATCCGTCACGGATTCCACCTTGGCCTCCACATATTCACGGTAGGCCTGCCGGCGGGTCTTGCCGGTGAAGTATTTCTCAACATCATAAGGATCGACTCCGCCCACCAGATGAAGGCTCAGCAGGTGAAAATCCAGCGGGATGTCCTGAAGATACCTTTTTGTCTGTTCCCGGCAAATGGGGTTATCGCCGATCTCCACGCCCGCGCGGATGGTCAGCAGCGGATACTTGACACGGCACTCCGCGACCTCCCGCAGCATGACGTCCCAAATGGGCGGCACATCCACGCCGGCGCCGGTATGGCCGGGCTCGATATGCTCCGTCAGACAGATCTCCTGCACGCCCTTTTCCACCATGCTCTGACATAATTCGTCCATGGTTTGCCTTCCATCAAAGGAATGCAGCGTGTGCAGGTGATAGTCCATTCTTCGTTGTTCCACGTGAAACACTCCTTTACTGCCTCTCCACCTGATATGCCTTCCCCTTGCCCAGCGCGAAGAGCCACATTTCCTTCACAGGCGTAGCAGTAATCTTTTCCAGCGCCCGGGCATACCATTCCAGCTGCATGGCATAACGCTGGATGAAGGCCTCATCATCGGTGATATAGTCAGTTTTGTAATCCAGCAGTACCCAGCCGTCATCTTCCATGAAAGCGCAGTCGATCACGCCCTGGAGCAGCGTACCGCCCTCCATGCGCAGGTTGAAGCTCCACTCCCTGCGCACCAGACCGCTGGCCAGCATCCGCTGACCGATGGCGCTCTGATAAAACTGCGTCAGGCTGCGATGGCTGATGACATTACTTTCCTCCGGAGTGATACACTCCAGCTCTTCCAGGCGCCGAAGCTCCTGCCACAGGCCCTCGCTGATATTTCCCCGCAAAGCCTGCGGATCGATCAGCGAAAGCACGTGATGTACCATGGTACCGCGGTCAGCTCCTGTAACGCGCTTTTCCTCCATAAAGGGCGGGCGGGCAGGCAGCTCGCTGAGCCGCAGCGGGGAGATGATCTCCTCCGGCTGACGCTTGTCCTCGGCTTCCTCATCCCTGTCGGTCAGGGGCATGGGATCGTGCAGTACTTTTTTCTTGGCAATACTGCTGACGGAGGTCTTCAGCGGCTGGTTCGCACTCTTCTGATAAAGCCCCTCCCAGTCAATCCCCAATTGTTCCACAGCCCGGACGGAAACCACGGAATCAAGCCACTTTGACAGGCTGTGGATAACTTTGTTTTTTTCCACAGCCTGTGCGGAAAAATTACTCCAAACCTTTATGGCATAAGGGTTTGCGTCCTGTGGATAACCTGTGGATTGTTCATCCTGAACGGATTGCATCACCCAATCCAGCATGCTGGTGGCCGACCAGATCCGATAAGCGCCCCGGGGCATTTTCCAGCTGATCTTCCCCTCCTTCGAGGCACATCCCACCAGGATCAGGCGTTCCCTGGCACGGGTCATGGCAACGTAAAGAAGACGTGCCCGTTCCGCCTTTTCATCCAGCAAACGCTGTACATCGAAGGCCTCATCGCCCATGGTTTCCCGGCGGATGTTCAGCCCGCGGTTGACATAGGGCAGGCATACGCCCAGACGGCTGTGCATCTTCAGCCCGGTATGACGGGAAAGGTGCATCCTGGCGTTCATTTGCAGGCAGAAGACCACGGGGAACTCCAGGCCCTTGCTCTTGTGAATGGTCATGATACGCACCAGGTTTTCGCTCTCGCCCAGCGTTTTCGCACTGCGGCTGTCCCCTGCCTGCTGCTGGCTATCGATCTGCTTCAGAAAACCGCTGAGCGTCACGCCGCCGTTGTCCTCGTATTCGGCTGCTCTCTGGCACAGCAGGCGAAGATTCGCCTGTCGCAATTCGCCTTCCGGCAGCGCGCCGCAGGATGCGTAAAAGCCACTTTCCCGAAGAATGTACCACATGAAGTCCCTGATGCGCATGATCTCTGACCGGAAGCGCCATTCCCGAAGCCTCTCCCTGATCTCCCGGCAACGCAGGCCAAGCTCATTCTCCGTTTCACATGCTTCGTTAAATGCCACGTGAAACGGAACATCCTTGCCTGTTTTGCTCAGTCGAACATCAGCCAGTTCCTGATCCGTCATGCTGAAGGGCGTCATCTTCAGCGCGGCCAGCAGCGGGACGTCCTGCATGGGATTATCCAGTACGCTGAGCAGCGCCGTCATTGTCTTGATCTCAGGCAAACCAAAGTAGCTTTCCGATCCGTCAAAATAGACAGGTACGCCCTGCTGCTGCAGCAATTCTGCCAGCGCGGGCCCGGTGCGGGCCACCTTGGGCAGCAGGATCACCATATCCCTGTATTGATAAGGTCTCGTTTTGCCGTTTTCATCAAAGGATTGGGTCAGCAGGAATTTAACCCGTCGCGCAAGAACCTGACTTTCTGCCTCAAGTTCCTTGATGTTTTCGTCCTCATCGGAGGTAGTATCCAGCAGGTGGATCTCTACCGAAGGATCGTTTTCCGTCTCACGGCCGGGGATCAGCTCGTCCTCGGGCAGATAATCGATCTCCGTCACATCTGCCTGCATGGTTTTGCGGAAAACGCGGTTCGTGGCGTCCAGCACATTGGACCTGGAACGGAAATTTCTTTGCAGGAAGATCCGCCGCTCACGGGCGTTTTCATCATTTGAGTAGGTTCGCATACGATGCAGAAACAGCGTGGGATCAGCCAGCCGAAAACGATAGATGGACTGCTTCACGTCGCCCACCATAAACAGGCAGTTATTTTCCCCATGAATGCTCTGCAGAATGGCGTCCTGCACGGCGGAGACATCCTGGCATTCATCCACAAAAATATGGTCATATTCCTGCTGCAGCTTAACGCGATATTCCGGCTGGCGGAGGATCTGCAGGGTCATCTGCTCCAGATCGTTGAAGTCTACCACATTCTGCTGCAGTTTGTACGCGGCAAAATTCTCCTGCGTACGCCTGACCAGCGACGCAAGTCCCCGCAGATGGCGCTGTATCACCTTCAGCTCCATGGAAAGCCGCTCCGGATCAAGTCGAAGACCATCCTTGATGGTTTTCACCAGATCCTTCATCTGATCCCGGACTTTTGTGTAGCGCTTCTTCCATTCCTTCTGTTCTTCCGTGATGCCTCTGCAAACCACTGCCTTCTTGAAAGAGAATGTCGCCAAGGCCTCGTACATTTCCAGCGGCGATCCGGCGTCAAGCGTCAGCAGCCGCTGAATGGCCTCCTGATCCTCCATCCATGTTTCACGCAGGGCAGGAACAGCGTCTATTTCGTTGAACATTTCATCCTGCGTTTGCATCAGCATCTGAAGGCCCTGCAGCTGGCGAGCTGAATGCTCCACCAGCGTCATGTACCAGGGGTGATGCTCATAGGGCTCGGCGGTCACCTCATTGATTTTCCTCTCCAGCCAGGCGAAGGGCTCGGGCAGGGACATCAGGAACGTGTAGAGCCGCCCCGTCATCTCTCGGATCTCTTTTTGTTCAAAAGCATCCGCGAAGGCAAGAAAATCAGCTTCTGTCTGATCCTCCAGCAGCTCGTTCATAGCATCACAGAAGGCCTGCTCAAACAGGGCCTGCTGCTGCTGTTCATCACAGATACGGGTGAGCGGGTCAACGCCCACCGCCTGAAAATCATTACGGATAACCTTCTGGCAGAAAGCGTGAATGGTGGAGATCTCAGACGCTTCCAGGTCATCCAGCGCCTGTGACATTCTTTCAGGATCGCCGGCTGCCTCTTTGGCGATGCGCTGATTGAGCCTTTGCCGCATCTCCGCGGCGGCGGCGCGGGTGAAGGTGACGATCAGCATGCGATCCAGCCGCGCGCCCTCGCGTACCAGACCAACGATGCGCTCCACAAGCACAGCCGTCTTGCCCGAGCCCGCGGCTGCGCTGACGAGGATCGTATGGTTCCGCGCGTTGATAGCGGCCTTCTGCTCTTTTGTCCATTGCGGCATATCATCACCTCCACAACGATTTTATCATAGTGTTTCACGTGAAACAAGGTGTTTTCTGTTATTATTATTTTTTTATAATTATAACAGAATGACAAAGCAAGTTATATCAACGGTTTTTAAGATACATTTCGTCTAAAATGTCCAGAACCGTCCAAAGATGACTTTGGTCTTATCGTGAAACAAAAACGTGTTTCACGTCATAACGAAAATTGCCTGATTTATCTGTAAAAATCAGGCAATCATGTAAAGTCCGGATCCTCTATCGTGAAGGAAGGCTTTTTCACCTGCTCGCCCTGGCTGATCTCCCGGATGCGGGCGCTTCCCTCTTCATCCGTGGAGACCTGATAGCTGCGCCGCTCCCGGCATCCCTCCAGGTCGCTTTCATCTGTGCAGGTGATGAAGGTCTGCACGCCGCTGATCTCCTCCAGCAGGCGAGTGCGGCGAGTCATGTCAAGTTCGCTCATCACATCATCCAGCAGCAAAATGGGAGCCTCCCCTGTCTGCTGTCGGAAGACCTCCAGCTGAGCCAACTTCATACTCAGCGCAGCGGTACGGATCTGCCCCTGGGAGGCAAACAGCTTCATCTCCCGACCGGAGAGGGTCAGGGCGATGTCCTCACGATGCACGCCGAAGGTGGTGCTGCCGCGATATACATCCTCCTGCCTGTTTTTGCGGAGCTGCGCCTTCACCTGATCGGCTATATCTGCCGTGTTTTGCAAACAGCACATATACCGCATGGAGAACTGCTCCTGCTCCCGTCCGCTGATGGAGCGGTACTTTTCCGCCGCAAAGGCCGCCACCTGCTCCACGATCCTCCTGCGCAGGGAGATGATCGTCTCGCAGGGTCTGGCCATGGCTTCCTCGAAGGCGTCCAGCATGGCCGCGTCACAGTGGGTTCCACGCTTGATCTCCTTGAGAATGGCGTTGCGCTGCTCCAGTGCCTTGTTATACTGCTGCAGCGCCACGAAATATCCCGTGGAAAGCTGACTGAGCAGCATATCGATGAAGCGCCGGCGGATGGAAGGCCCTTCCTTCACCAGCATCAGATCCTCCGGCGAGAAGATGACGCATTGCAGCTTTCCCATCATGTCGCTGAGCCGGTCAGCCCGCTTGCGGTCAAGGAAAACCTGTTTTTTTCTGCTTTCGCCCGGGGTCAGCTTAACGGCCACATCCACCTTGACGCCACTTTTGCGGACCTGCACACCGCAGGCGCTCATGGCTGCGCCCTTGCGCACCACTTCCCTGTCGATAGAGGTGCGGTGACTGCGTCCAAGGGCACAATAATGAACGGCTTCCAGCAAGTTGGTCTTGCCGGAGCCGTTCTGTCCGAAAAGGATATTGATCCCCGGATGAGGAGCCAGGGACAGCTCCTCATAATTCCGGAAATCATGCAGTTTCAAGCTTTCAATAATCATTTTACTGGAATACGCGCACCGGCAGAATCAGATACAGATACTGGTCGCCTTCCTGGGGGCAGACCACGCAGGGGCTGACGTTGCTGTTGAACTTCATGCACAGCTCGTTATCGGTGATGTTGCGGATCACATCGGTGATGTACTTGGCGTTGAAGGCGATCTCAATGGGGTCTCCCTGCAGGGAAGCGTCCATTTCCTCCAGAACATCGCCCAGCTCGGCATTGGAGGTGATGGTCAGGCCTTCCTTATTAAAGGACATACGGATCAGGTTGTTCTTACCTTCGCGGGCCATCAGGCTGGCACGGTCAATGGCGTTCTGTACCTGGGAGCGGTCTGCCTTGGCCTGGGTCTTGAAGGCAGGGGGCAGGATCTTGCGATAATCGATGTATTCACCGGCCAGCAGCACGGTGGACAGGCGGGTATTTCCGAAGGTGGCCTGCATACGGGTCTTATCGATGAGCAGAGAGCAGAATTCTTCCTCGTCCAGGAGGATCTTACTCAGCTCATTCAAAACACGGCCGGGGATAACGGCCTTCAGCACCTCCTGTCCCTGGGGCAGCTGGAAGGGCTGGAAGACCTTCTGCATCGCCAGACGGAAGCCATCCAGGGCGACCATGCGTGCCTCGGCTTGAGTGACCTCCAGCAGGCAGCCGGTAAGGATCTGACGGCTCTCGTCGGTAGCGATGGCAAACACAACACGGCTGATCATTTCCCGCAGCTTGTTCTGGGGGATCTTCACCGTGGTACCGCCTTCTACCTCGGCCATTTCGGGGTATTCCATAGGATTCATACCGGCCAGGTTGCTCTTGGAATTCATGCAGCGGATGGAGGCGGAGTGGTTTTCGTTGACCTTGATGGTCACGGTGCCGCCGGGAAGCTTACGTACAAGCTCGGTAAAGAGCTTGCCGGGCAGCACGACGCGGCCGGGTTCCTTCACGTCGCCGGTGAGAAGGCTCTCGATGGACAGGCTGCCATCGGAGCAGGTAAGGGTGATGCCATCGCTTCCAGCGTCGACAAGAACGCCCTCGAGGATCTGTTTGGCGGGGCGGGCCGCCAGCGCGCGGGTGACTGTATTCAGGCCGTCCAGAAGATCCTGGGCGTTCATGGTGATAAGCATGGTATCATCCTCTCTTTTTCGTGGTGAACACAATATATTGTTCTTCTATATATTATATAACAGCAGTAGTAGTAGGGGGTGTGGATTATGTGGATAAGTGGGGTGAGGCCTGTGAGGGCTTCGTTTTTTGGGGTTGATCGATTGTGGAGAAGGGGGTGTTTTTTCCACCTGGTGTGTGGAGAGTTTGTCACCTTCATGATTATATTCCATGAAGGGAGAAATGATTCCTTCTTTGAGAGGGTTATTATTTGGTGAATAGTGACGATTTATCCACATTGTTAACAGGGTGTGGAGGGATTTTATGTGGATAAGAGGGGGGTTCTTTTTTTCAGGCAGGACCAGCCTGGGGGCGTACTTTCTCTCTCGCGAGAAAGTACCAAAGAGCGACCGGGGGCCACAATGGAGGTGTGGCCCCCGGACCCCGGTGCACTTTTCAGGATCGCCTGCGAGCAAGCCCTCGCGGGGCGACCTGTTACAGCAGGGTTGGTGGCGCGGGCAACGCGCCACCCCATGATCGCTGCCATACGCTTGGGATGAAATCACGTTTGGGATATTGGACAGCAGAGGCCGCTTCGCCGCAGGTGTGCGTCGCGGCGCATCTGTTATGCGCCGTGACCCCCGGCAAATGTACATGCCCGGCCAACCCGAATGGGTCCAGGGCCATGCGGCCCTGGTCACTCTTTGTAGTCCTGGAGGCTGACGGAGACCATTTTGGAGACGCCTTGCTCTTCCATGGCGACGCCGTAGAGGGCGTTGCAGCGCTCCATGGTGCCTTTGCGGTGGGTGACGACGATGAACTGGGTGCCTTGGCTGTATTCGAGGAGATAATCGGCGTAGTAGCCGATGTTGGCGTCGTCCAGGGCGGCTTCGATCTCGTCGAGGATACAGAAGGGCGTGGGCTTGAGCTTCAGCATGGCGAAAAGGATGGCGATGGCCGTCAGAGCACGCTCGCCGCCGGAAAGAAGGGAAAGAAGCTGGAGCTTTTTGCCCGGGGGCTGTGCGTTGACCTCGATGCCGCAGTTCAGGGGATCGGCGGGATCCATCAGGGTCAATTCGGCCTTGCCACCGCCGAACAGGCGGGTGAAGGTTTCGGAAAAGTATACTTGCAGCTTGCTGAAATTATCCACAAAGGTGGTTTCCATCTGCTCGAGGAGGCGGTTGATCAGCTCCCGCAGGTCATTTTCGGCCTGGCGCAGGTCTTCCTGCTGGGTGGTGAGTTCGTCATAGCGGGCCTTGGTGTTGGCATATTCTTCAACGGCGTTGACGTTCACATTACCCAGGGCTCGGATCTGGCTCATGAGCTGTGCGGCGCGGCGGTCAGATTCCACCACGTCAAAGCTCTCGGTGATGCGGAATTCCTCGGCGCCGGCATAGGTGACCTCATAGCTGTTCCAGATGCGATCCTGCATGACACGCAGGTCGCTTTCCACCTTGGAGCGGGCCAGCTCGGTGCGGTGGATACGATCGGCATCGCGGTTATGAACCTGATGGAGGTTTTCCATGTCGGTGAGCACGTCGCGTAGCTTCTCCTGTGTGGCAGCGCGGCGATTTTCAAGGGATTGCGCCACCTGCTCCTGACGCTTCTGCTCCAGCTGGCGGGTGTCCACCAGCACGGTGGTGCGGGCGATCTCCTCCAGATCCTGCTGATCCATATCATCCATGGCGGCCAGCTGCTCGGTGCGGCGCTCCATTTCACGAAGGATCTGGCTGCGATCCTGCTCATAGTGCGTGGCGTCCTTATGCAGGATATCCAGCTGATGGCGCAGGTCGCTGAGCTGCAAGGTGCGGGTCATGACCCGGTCTGCAGCGCTGGCGGCGTACTGGCGGGCGTTGAACAGCTCCTCCTGCAGCTGGGCTGTTTTTTCCTCCATGGCGGTCTGATCCAGCTGTGCGTTGCCGCTGATCTGGCCGATGCTTTCCAGCTGCTCATCGATCTGCTGGATAGACTCCCGCAGCTGCACGGTAGCCAGCTCGGTCTGCTCCATGCGGGATATGTGATTGTTCAGTTCAGCCCGGGCGGCTTCCTCGCGCTCGGTTTCCCGCGCCACGGCGATCTCCTGCTGATGCAGGTTGTTCAGCGCTTCCTGCACCGATAGCTTCAGCCCGTTCTTCTTTGTCTGCTCCTGCTGGAGCTCTTCCTTCATGGCGTCCAGCCTGGTTTTGCCTTCCTGCAGGCGCTGGGTGAGCTCCTTCAATTCGCGCTCGCGTCCCAGCAGATTCACCATCTTGGATTGGGTGGAGCCGCCGGTCATGGAGCCGCCGGAGTGCATCACATCGCCCTCCAGGGTCACCAGGCGGAAGGTATGGTTGCCGGCCCGCATGATGGGGATGCCGTGATCCAGGTTATCGGCGATCACGGTGCGTCCCAGCAGGTTTTCGATGATGCCGCGGTATTCCGGGGGGCACTTTACCAGATCGGATGCTACACCGACGCAGCCGGGCAGCTTCAGCGCCTGCTTTTCCTTATCGTTCAGCAGCTTGGGTCTCACAGTGGTCTGGGGCAGAAAGGTGGCGCGGCCAAGGCGGTTCTGACGCAGATAGCTGATCAGCTCCTTGGCGGTCTCTTCATGATCGGTGACGATGTTCTGCTGCGCCGCGCCCAGAGCCATGTCGATGGCGGTCTCGTATTGCAGGGGCACGGTGATCAGCTGGGCCAGCACGCCCTTCACGCCGGTCATCCGCTGCTCCTTGGCATAAGAAACGGCACGGCGGACGGAGTTGTTGTAGCCCTCCATCTCGCGGGTCATTTCGATGAGCAGCTTCTGGCGGCTTTGCGCGGCCTGCAGATTGGAGGCCAGCTGCTCCGCCTGGTTACGGATCTGGATCAGCGCGGCGTCGGAATGCTCAAGTTCATCCTGCTGCTGACGCAGGGCATGCGCCAGCTGCTCCTGGCGGGAGGTTTCGATGTTCAGGCGCTCCCCCGCCTCATTGACGGCTTGCGCCAGGCGGGCTTCTTCTTCCTTCAGCGAATCTGTTGAAGAGATGATCTCCGCCAGGCGGGCTTCCATCTGGCCGCGCATGGTCTTCAGGCGGGTCTGGTCGTTTTTGACGGCGTTGAGCCGGTTCATGGCGGTCATGATGGCCGTTTTGTGGGCTTCCAGGGCCTCGTCGGCAGCGGCTTCCTGCTCTTCGGCGCCGGCTGCGTCGGCCTTGGCCTTCTCCAGCGCGGCTTCCGCCTGATGCACCAGCTCCTCCTGGGCGCTGGATTCATCCGTGCTGCGGTTGAACAGGTCATCCAGATCCTTCAGGCGGGTCCGGCTGTCGTTTTGCTCATCCAGGACGCGCTGGCGGTTCTCCTGGCGGTTTTCCCGGCGGCTGTTCAGGGTGGAAAGGGTATTCTGCGCCTCATGAACGGCCTCCGCGCAGGCCATCAGACCGTTGCGGGCGGCGGTTATCTTCTCTTCCAGCTGAGCGATCTCCGTCTGATGAGCGTCCCGCAGCTGTGTTTTTTCCATCAGGGCGACCTCGGTATCGTCCAGCACGGCGCGGAGGTTCATCAGCTCCGTGTCCAGTTCGGCCAGGCGCTCCCTGGCCTTGTCGGAGCGGACGAGAAACAGGTTCAGGTCGAGGATCTTCAGCTCGGCGGAGAGCTCGATGTACTCCCGGGCGTTGCGGGCCTGCTCCTCCAGGGGCTTGAGCTGGCGGTTCAATTCCTCCAGGATATCGTCGATGCGGGCGGCGTTTTCCAGCGTGCGCTGGAGCTTTTTGTCCGCCTCCTCCTTGCGGGCCTTGAATTTGACGATGCCGGCGGCTTCCTCAAAGATCTGGCGGCGGTCCTCTCCCCGGCGGGAAAGGATCTCGTCAATGCGGCCCTGACCGATGATGGAATAGCCTTCCTTGCCGATGCCGGTATCACGGAAAAGGTCGATGATGTCCTTCAATCGGCAGGCGGTGCGGTTGAGATAATACTCGCTTTCGCCGTTGCGGTAGACGCGGCGGGTGACCATCACCTCGGCATAATCCATGGGGAGGGCACGGTCGTCGTTATCGAAAATCAGGGAGACCTCGCAATAGCTCAGCGGCTTGCGCTTCTGCGTGCCGTTGAAGATCACATCGGACATACTGGCGCCGCGCAGGGTCTTGGCGGATTGCTCGCCCAGCACCCAGCGTACAGCGTCGCCGATGTTGCTCTTGCCGGAGCCGTTGGGGCCCACAATGCCGGTGATGCCTTCGTTGAAAACGATCTCCGTGCGCTGGGCGAAGGACTTGAAGCCATAGAGCTCCAGCTTTTTCAGCCGCATGGTCTTGCCTCCCTTCTGTAGTATACTCGTACTCTTCATTATACCACATATCGACAAAATAGTCCAACATATTTGATGGAAAAACAGGGCTGTAAGCCTCTCGACAATTGGGTTGGCTTGTGATATGCTAACAGTATTGCAGCGCATCGCGCAGGAGGCCGTTTACAGCTGAATCAGTCAGCGGGAAGGCCTGCCTGTCTGATCATATAAAGGAGGTAATCCAATGCCCTTTTCTTCTTATCTGGACCGGCAGCGTGAGCATTGCGCCGCGCTGGTGGAGGCCCTGGACAAGCATTTCCGGTATGTGAGCATTCTGGGTACCGATGTGCACGCCACCATGATCCGTGCTGACCGCCGCTCTTCCGCGGTGCAGGACGGCGCGGGCGAGTGCGGCTTCGTGGTGAAGCTCCACGACGGCAAGGCCTTCTACGAGTATTCTCTGGATGATATTTCCGGTGATAAGGAAGCCCTGGCGGAAAAGATCCTCTCCGCCGTGAAGGCTGATCCTTCCCTGGAGAGCCGTATGATCTCCGCCGCCGCCGTGGCCGATGAGCCCATGGTGAAGGACTTCGTGCGTGAATCCGATTTTGCTGATTATACCGACGAGCAGCTGCTGGGCGTCTGCCAGGAGCTGTCCACGGAGCTCATCGCCAAGGACGAGAAGGTGCTCAACGCCATTGCGGTGGTGCAGCCCTATGTGGTCTCCAAGCTCTTTGTGACCAAAAACCGTCAGCTGAGCCAGCACTACTCCTGGGCCAACGGCTTCCTGCTGGTGGTCTATGCCGGAGAGAAGATGGTGCAGGCCCGCCATGGCGAGGGCTCTGACAAGCTCAGCGAGATCATCGCCAACATGAAGGGCAGCACCGATAAGGTCATCGAGCTGGCAAGGAACCTGGCCAAGGCCACGCCCATCGAGCCCGGCGTGTACGATGTGATCACCGACAGCTCCATCTCCGGCCTGATCGCCCACGAGGCCTTCGGTCACGGCGTGGAAATGGATCAGTTCGTGAAGGATCGCGCTCTGGCCAAGAACTGCATGGGCGAGTACGTTGCCTCCCCCATCACCAATATGCGCGACGGCGCCGCCGCCACCCACTCCGTGGCTTCCTACTTCTTTGATGACGACGGTGTGCTGGCCCATGATACCCAGATCATCAGGGACGGCGTGCTGGTGGCAGGCCTGAGCGACCTGGCCTCCGCCACCCAGCTGGGCACCGAGCCCACCGGCAACGGCCGCCGGGATTCCTACAAGCGCAAGGCTTACTCCCGCATGACCAACACCTTCTTTGAGCCGGGCAAGGACAAGCTGGAGGATATGATCGCCTCCATCAAGCACGGCTATATGCTGTTTGAAACCAACAACGGCATGGAAGACCCCAAGAACTGGCAGATCCAGTGCACCGCCGAATATGGCATCGAGATCGTGGACGGCAAGCTGACCGACCACTATGTCTCCCCTGTGGTGATGAGCGGCTCGGTGCCGGAGCTGCTCAAGTCCATCTCCATGGTGAGCGATCAATTCAAGGTGATCGGCGCCGGTATGTGCGGCAAGGGCTATAAGGAATGGGTGCGCGTTTCCGATGGCGGCCCCAATCTGAAAGTGAGGGTGAAGCTGGGATGATGACGGTAAAGAATCTGCTGGAAAAGAACCAGCATGTGGATGGATGGCGCATCACGGAAAAGGCCACCCTGTCCTATGAACTGTTTTTCGTGCACCGCTCTCTGGAAACTGTCCGCGCTACGGATACTGTGTCCACCAGCGTGACGGTGTATGTGGATCACGACGGAGCCAAGGGCGATTCCACCTTCGCGGTGTACCGCTCCATGACGGAAGAGGATATCGCTGCCAAGATCGAGGCCGCCGTGGCCAGGGCCAGGCTGGTCTCCAATCAGCCCTACGACCTGCCCGAGGGCGGCGAGCTCACCGCTGAGTTGCCTACCAACATGAAGGATTGCGACATGAAGGAGCTGGGCGTCAAAATTGCTGACGCCGTCTTTGCCGCGGATACCCTGCCCGGTGGCTCCATCAACGCCTGCGAGGTCTTCCTCTACCGCGATACGGTGCGCGTGATGAACAGCCGCGGCGTGGACAAGACGCAGATCACCCATCGCGCCATGATCGAGGCCATCCCCACCTTCACCACGGAAAAGGAATCCGTGGAGCTCTACGAAGACTACCGCTTCACTGAGTTCGACGCGGAGAAGATCACTGCCGAGATCGCCGAGAAGATGCAGGAGGTCAAGGCTCGCTCTGAGGCTGTGAAGCCCGCCGTGCCCATGACCGTGAACGCTATCCTGCGTCCCCACGAGATCAGCGAGCTGATCAGGGAGCTGGCCTTTGACCTGAACTATGCCGCCGTGTATTCCCATGCCAATCTGCACCATCAGGGCGACGATCTGCAGCAGGACGGCGATGGTGACAAGCTCACCGTGACGATGAAATCCGTGGTGGAGGGCAGCGAACAGTCCGCCCGCTTTGACGATGACGGTATGGAGCTCAGCGACACCTGCGTCATCGAAAACGGCGTGGTGAAGGGCTACTTCGGCGCCAGCCGCTTCGGCCAGTATCTGAAGGTGGAAAAGCCCAGCGGCAGCCTGCGCTGCGCTCAGGTGAAGCCTGGCAGCATTTCTGTGGAAGAAATGAAAGCTCAGCCCTGCCTGGACATCGTGTCCATGTCCGGCTTGCAGCTGGACCTGTACAACGATTACATCGGCGGCGAGATCCGCCTGGCGTATTACTTCGATGGCGAGAAGACCGTGCCTGTTACCGGCATCACCATGAGCGCCAAGCTCTCCGACGCCCTCAAGGGCATGAGGCTCTCCGCTGAGACCACCGTCTCCGGCGCCTACGAAGGCCCCCAGCGGATCATGCTCAAGGATATCGCCGTGCTGTAAGCTATGGCTTGACAGAACCCATCGATTGCAGTATCATGACGGTACACTATGTGTGAAAGGATGATTATTACCATGACGGTTGAAAAGAACATGACCCTGGCGCAGGTGCTGAACGCTGACCGCAACACCGCCCGTATCTTTATGGAATTTGGCATGCACTGCCTGGGCTGCCCCCACGCTGTGTCTGAGACCATCGAGCAGGCCTGCATGGCCCACGGCGCCAACTGCGACGAGCTGGTTCATCAGCTGAACGAGTTCTTCGCCGAGAAGCAGTAATCCACAAGCAAGCAGGCTCCTGATGGGGCCTGCATTTTTTCATCAGGTGAGGAATATGGTTTGCCGCTGCGAATGGGCCAATGAGAAAAATCCCCTCTACGTCCGCTATCATGATGAGGAATGGGGCGTCCCTGTGCACAAGGATGACGCGCTGTTTGAGCTGCTGATCCTGGAGGGCTTCCAGGCAGGGCTTTCGTGGGAATGCGTACTGAACAAGCGGGAGGCCTTCCGCGCGGCTTATGAGGGCTTCGATGTGGAAAGAGTCAGCCGCTTTGACGAAGCCAAACGCCTTGCCCTCATGAACGACCCGGGGATCATCCGCAACCGGCTGAAGGTGAACGCCAGCGTGACCAACGCCCGGGTATTCCGGGATATCCAGCGGGAGTTCGGCTCCTTTGACGCATACATCTGGCGCTTCACAGAGGGGAAAACCGTGGCGGAGCCGTATACGCTGCGCACGACCTCGCCCCTTTCGGATGCGATCTCCCGTGATTTGAAGAAGCGGGGCATGAAATTCGTGGGCTCGGTGATCATTTATTCCTATCTGCAGGCTATTGGCGTCATCAACGCTCATGGCGAAGAATGTGATTTTTGCCCCACGCGAAGTTGATTTATCCCCAATACCTGTGGAAAAACTGTGGATAATGTGGATAAACTAATGTATATGCATGAATTTATAAACAGCTGTGGATAAGCCTGTGGATAAGTTTGTGCAAAAGCAAGGAGGAAAAGAAGCATGATCGTTCGGAATGAACAGCAGGCGCTATGCGTGGCGGTGGAAATGGAACGCCGCGCGATCCGTGTGTATGAGCGGGCGCTGATGCTGGCCAGGAATGAGCAGGTGACGGCAGGCATCCGCGAGATCCTCGCCGATGAAAAGGAACACCTGCGCCGTTTTTCCGCCATGAAGGAGGCTTGCCCCGGCGATGCTGCCCAGGAGCGTATGCTTATGCAGGCCATGGCGGCGGAAATGCTCTTTCCCGGCGGCGTGATGGAGCTGGAGCGGGCCAAGGGCCTGGATACACTGAATGGCCTGTATGAATTTGCAGCCGAAAGCGAAAAGACAGCGGTGGAAAACTATATGGCTTTTGCGGAGAAGTGCGCGAATCCCGATATTGCCGAGGCCTTCACCAGCATCGCGGCGGAGGAAAGCTTCCATCTGGCTGAGTTGAAGAAGAAGCTGGAGCGCTTATGAAGCTGATCGTGCCGGATTACTACCCGGCGTTCCGGTGCATCGCGGGGGCTTGCCGCCACAGCTGCTGCATCGGCTGGGAGATCGATGTGGACGCGGATTCCATGGACAGGTTCCGCCTGGTGCAGGGCGAGATGGGCCGCCGCCTGCGGGAGAATATCGACGCTGAAAACGGCTGCTTCCGCCTGGGTGAAGGGGAGCGCTGCCCTTTCCTGAATCAGCAGGGTCTGTGCGATTTGATCCTTGAACTGGGCGAGGATAGCCTGTGCCAGATCTGCGCCGATCATCCCCGCTTCCGCAATTTTCTTTCGGATCGCACGGAAATGGGTCTGGGCCTGTGCTGCGAGGCGGCGGCGGAACTGATCCTCACCCGGGAGGAGCCCATGAGGCTGATCACCCTGGAGGAGGACGGCGAAGCACAGGAGATGGACACGGCGTTCCTGGCCTTCCGGGAAAGGCTTATGGTCATGGCGCAGGATCGCGGTCTGCCCATGGAGCGTCGGGTGGAAAACATCCTGCGGGCCTGTGGAGCGGACATGACCATCGACTATGCCGCCTGGGAGGAACTCCTCATGGGGCTGGAGCGCCTGGACGACGCCTGGCCCGCCGTGCTGCGTCGCCTGGAAGAGCCGGAGCGGCCGGTCGAGCCCCGCTGGGAGGTTCCCCTGGAGCAGCTGATGTGCTATCTGCTGTTCCGGCACCTGGCCGGCGCGCTGGAGGACGGCGACCTGCAGGGCAGAGCGGTCTATTGCTGGCTGATATGGAAGCTTTTGCGGCGTATGCTCCGGGACGATCTGCCGGAGCTGGCAAGGCTGTATTCCTCCGAGATCGAGTATTCCGACGAGAATATGGACGCCATACTGGAAAAGATCAATGACCTGCTATTCGGATAAGGACGTCCGTCAGGATCGGGCGTCAGGCCGGTACGATACCTGCCGCAAGGATGACGACCTGGTGCCGTATCTCTCAAAAAAGCTCAGATAAACACTTGCAACCGGCCATTTCCGTGCTATAATAGACCCCGGCTTTGCCAACAAAAGATAAGGACGGGTCAGTATGGATCTGAGCAAATATCACCTTCACCTGCACGTGGGCCAGCGCAATATCAAAACGGCTCTGGCGGCTACCCTGTGCGCGCTGCTTTACTTCCTGGTGGGGCGTAACCCCACCTTTGCCTGCATCGGCGCCATCTTCGGCGTGGGCAGCGATATGGATAACTCCCGCCTGAACGGCGGCAACCGCTTCTTCGGCACCATCATCGGCGGTCTGCTGGGCATGCTGCTGTTCCGGCTGTACATCATCTTCTATCCGGATGGAAGCAAGCATCTGCCCATGCTGTTGTTCCTGTTCGCGGGCGTGGTGGTGCTGATCCTGGTCAGCCAGGCATTCCATTGGCCCGGTGCGGTGCAGCCCGGCGGCGTGGTGTTGTGTATCATTCTGTTCAACACCCCGGTGGAGACCTACATCAGTTACTCCCTCGACCGTATGCTGGACACCGGTATCGGCGTGGCCATAGCGCTGCTGGTGAACTGGCTCCTGCCCCGGGAGCGTGTGGTTCACTGGCTCGATCAATTACACAAAAAGGCCGGTCGCGTGTAAGCGGCCGGTTTTTTTGATTGCTCTTTATGCCTTTTTGGTGGTCATCGGCTTTATCGCCCATTATTGACAATCACCCGGCGCGTTGCTATCATGAATTCAGCCTGTGACAAGCCGGAGCAGCATAGCAAACCACCAGGAGGCGACGCGGCATGAGATTCATCCATCTTTCGGATCTGCATCTGGGCAAGCAGATGAACGACCTTTCCCTTCTTGCCGACCAGGAGGCCATTCTGGAGCAGATCCTGTCCATCACGGAGGAGGAGAAGGCGGACGCCGTGCTCATCGCCGGGGATGTATACCAGCGGGCTACCCCCCAGGCAGAGGCCATGGCGCTGTTCGACAGGTTCGTTTCCAGGCTGGCGGAAGCGAGCAAGAAGGTGTTCGTCGTCAGCGGCAATCATGATTCGGCGCTGCGGATCTCCTATTTCGCGTCGTTGCTGAAAACCGCCGGCGTGTACGTGTCGGAAAGCTTCGACGGCCGCCTGCAGCAGGTGGAATTGCGGGATAAGGACGGGGAGCTGTCCGTCTGGCTGCTGCCGTTTGTGCGGCCTGCCCAGGTGAAACGCTTTCTGCCCGGTGAAAAGATCAATTCCTATCAGGACGCCGTTGCCGCGGTGATCCGCAACACCCGGATCGATCCGGCCAGGCGCAATGTGCTTCTGGCCCACCAGTTCATCACCGGCAGCGTGACCTCCGATTCCGAGGAGCATATGGCGGGCGGGCTGGACCAGATCGACGCCGCCGTGTTTGACGGCTTCGATTACGTGGCCCTGGGGCATATCCACAGGGCGCAGCGGGTGGGCCGGGAAACGCTGCGCTACGCGGGCTCACCACTGAAGTATTCCTTTTCCGAGGCAAACCATAGCAAGAGCGTTACCGTGGTGGACATGGAGGAAAAGGGCTCCGTTCAGGTGCGGAAAATCCCCCTGTACCCGGTGCGGGATGTGCGGCTGATCGAGGGAAAGCTGGAGGAGCTTATGCAGCTCCCCTATTCCGAGGATTATGTGTGGATCACCCTGCGCGACGAGCTGGTGCCTCCGGATGCCCGGGTGACGCTTTCGGTGAATTTCCCCAATATGCTGAAGTTCTCCATCGTTAATTCCCGCACCAGGCAGGATATCACCGTGCTGGCCACCGAGGCGATGGAGAACAAATCCGCCGGGGAGCTCTTCTGCGATTTTTACCGCCTGCAGAATAACGATCAGCTGCCCACACAGGCCCACCGCAAGGTGCTGGACAAGGTGATCAGAGAATTGGAGGAAGCGCCCTATGAAGCCCGTTAAGCTGGTTCTGTCCGCCTTCGGCCCCTATGCCGCGCAAACGGAGATCGACTTTGGCGTCTTTGGCGAAACGGGGCTGTTCCTGATCGCCGGGGATACGGGTGCGGGCAAGACCACCATCTTCGACGCCATCAGCTTCGCCCTGTACGGCGAGGCCTCCGGCGGCAAGGAGCGGCGCAGGAGCAAATCCTTCCGATCCGATTACGCCCTGCCCAGAACGGAGACCTATGTGGAGTTTACCTTCCGCCACAGGGCGGAAACCTGGCGGATCCGCCGCAACCCGGAGTACATCCGCCCCAAGCTCACCGGCGAAGGTACCACCACTCAGACAGCCAATGCCGAAATGACCAACCTGGACACCGGCGAGATGATCCACGGCCTTTCGGATGTGAACGCCAGGGTGCACGAGCTGCTGGGCCTCACCCAGGATCAGTTCACCCAGACGGTGATGATCGCCCAGGGGGATTTCCTCAAGATACTCAATGCCTCCTCCGATGAGCGGAAGGCCCTGTTTCAAAAGCTGTTCAATACCGGCTTTTACGAAGCCATGCAGAAAAGGCTCAGCGAGATGAACGCCTCCTGCAAAAAGGAGCGGGAATCCCTGGAGCACCGTGTTCTCATCGCCGCCGGAAGGATCGACCCGGAGGCTGACTTTGCCGAAAGGGAGATCCTGCAGCAGTATACCGGCGATCCAAAATATGCCGATCTGCTGGCGGAGATCCTTGAAAGGCTCATCACCCACGAATCGCAGGTGATGAGTCAGGCGCAAACGCGGAAGGAGCAGGCGGAAAAGCAAGCCAATCAGCTCATTGCCGCCATCGAGCAGGGCAAGGCGGTCAATGCGGATTTCACTGCCCTGGAGCAGGCGGAGGCAGGTCTTGCCAAGGTCTTGAGCAGGCAAAGCGATATGGACGATCAGGCCCGGCAGCTGAATCAGGCCCGCAAGGCCCTGGAGGTGCTGCCCGGCGAGGCGCTGCTGCTCAGGGCCCGGGAGGAATATCATCAGCAGGCGGAGGCGCTGCGGCAGGCAGGGGAAGCGCTGGCGCAAGCGCAGGAACAGCTGCCGGCGGCCCAGGCACACATGGCGGAGGCGGAAAGCCTCGTGCCGGAAGCAGACGCGCTGCTGGCCCAGGCGAAGCAGCTGGAGGACTGCATCCCCGTGCTGAAGGAAAGGGAAAAGCAACAAAAGCTGCTGGCCAGGCAGATAAAGACCATGGAGGAGCTGCTCTCCAGGAGCAAATCTGCCGACGCGGCCTATACCGCCGCCAAGGAAGGCTACTACGCCAGCCAGGCAGGTCTGCTGGCCGCCTCGCTGGCGGAGGGAATGCCCTGCCCTGTCTGCGGCGCGACAAGCCACCCCGCCCCGGCCTGCCTGACCGGGGATGCCGTGACCAAAGAGGAGATGGAGCAGGCGGAGCGCGCGCAGCGTGAAGCCTCCCGTCAGTTGGGCGACGCCAACGAGGCGCTGGCCGCTATCCGTGCCGCCCTGGATGCCGCGAAGAACCGCCTGCGGGAAACTCAGCTGGCCGAGGATGAAACGGAAGATGGTCTCAGGCAGCGCGCGGAGGAAAAGCAAAGCATGGCTCAGCGATACCGGCAGGCCGTGGAAAACGCCCGGAAGGAGCTGAACGCCCTGCTGCTTCAGGCGGAAAAGAGCCGGGAGATCGCGCGTCAGGGCAGGGAGCGGCTGGAGGAGCTCGCCGGGCGGGAAAAGGCGCTGTATGAAAGCTTCCGGGAGCAGCTGGCCGCCCACGGGTTTGAGAACGAACAGGATTATCGGCTGGCAAAGCTGTCCGAAAAAGAAATGGACAAAATGGATCGGGAGCTTCGCCGCTACAGCGAACAGAAGACCTCCCTGCTGGATCAGGCGGCGCAATTGCGGGAAAAGCTGAAGCAAAAGGAAAAGGTGGAGCTTTCCGCCCTGGAGGAGCAGCGCAGCGCCGCGCAGGCCGCCAGAAAAGCGGCGGAGCAGGATGCCGCCGTCATGGCGGGCAGGCTGACGCTGCATCAGGACGCGCTGGGGGAGATACGGGAAGCCCGCAGGCAGATGAAGCGCAAGGAAGAAAACTGGGCCGTGATCCGGGATCTTTACGCCTGCTGCTCCGGCCAGGCCGGCGGCGGTCGGGCCAAGCTGACCTTTGAGGCCTATGTGCAGCAGTATTATTTCAAGCAGGTGGTGGCTGCCGCCAACAAGCGCCTTACCGTGCTGACCGAGGGGATGTTCACCCTGCGCTGCAAGGAGGAGGCCCGGGACAGGGTGCGCCAGAGCGGCCTTGATCTGGACGTGCTGGACCGCAGCACCGGTCAGTGGCGCGATGTATCCACCCTTTCCGGCGGCGAGAGCTTCCTGGCCAGCCTGGCCCTGGCGCTGGGCCTTTCCGATGTGGTGCAGGGCCAGAGCGGCGCCATCCGCATGGAGGCCATGTTCATTGACGAGGGCTTTGGCACCCTGGACGAAAACGCCCTGCGCAATTCCCTTCAGGTGCTTTCGGAGCTGGCGGGAGGCAAGCGCCTCATCGGCATTATCTCCCATGTGCATGACCTGGAGGAGCGGATCGAAAAGCAGATCATCGTCAGCAAGACGCCGCGCGGCGCCAGCCTGATGGTGACGGCATAAGGCATCGCGGCCGGAATCACCCGCTGACCGGCCGCAATGCCTTATTTTTGTTGATCTGACCATAAAACGCTTGACAACAAGCAGGGCGTTCTGTATAATCTAATTGAGGTCAGGTTGACCATAAATGGAGGTGAGCGCGATGCATGAAACGCTGCGGAAGGATCAACTGTATGTAACAGTGGACATACTGATCCTGACAGAGAAAAGCGGCGGACTGAAGTTGCTTTTGTCCCAGCGCCCGCTGCCTCCCGCCCAGGGGAAATGGGCCCTGCCGGGGCGGTTTGTGGCACAGGAGGAATCGGCGGAGGAAACGGTGCGGGAGCTGTTGGCGGAAATGCTGCCGGTGCGGCAATATTACAGCGAGCAGCTCTACACCTTTACCCAGCCGGGGCGCGATCCCCGGGGCAGGGTCCTGTCTGTGGCGTATCTGGTGATCGTCCCCTGGCAGCGGCTACAGCCGGCGCTGGAGCAGGAGGGGGTCACGCTGAAGTGCTTCTCCGTTTCAACGGGCGAGAGTGGCTTCGCGCTGACCAGTCCGGAGGGCGTGCCGCTTTCCATGGAGGAGCTGGCCTTCGACCACTTCGCGATCATCCGGACGGGGGTCGCCCGCCTGCAGGGCAAGATCGATTATACCGACATTGGGTTTCAGTTCCTGAACACGCCGGCAGCCTTTCCTCTCAGCGAATTGCAGCGGGTGTTCGAGGCTGTGCTGGGCAAAGCCCAGGACGCCAGCAACTTCCGGCGCTTCGTGCGGGGACGGTATGAGGACAGCGGAAAGATCGCCCCGGCGGAGGTGGCTCCGCCCAGGGGCAAAGGGCGTCCCGCGACGCTGTACAGGTGGCAGAATGAACGGAGGGATAGATCATGAAGGAAAAGAACATCCTGATCGTGGTGGATATGCAGAACGATTTTATCGACGGCGCGCTGGGCACCGCTGAGGCGCAGGCGATTGTGGAGCCTGCCATCGACCGCATTCTGGCCTGCGGGGAGAGGGGCTATACGCTCATCGCTACCCTGGATACGCACCTTGATGATTATCTGGATACCCCCGAGGGCAAAAAGCTGCCCGTTCCCCATTGCGTCAAGGGTACGCAGGGCTGGCAGATCAACGCCGGCGTGCAGCGCGCCCTGGGAGACTGTATTCTGGTGGAAAAGCCCACCTTCGGCAGCACGGCGCTGCCGGGCGTCATCGCCCGGGAGGCGGCGGACGCTGACAGGGTGACCATTGAGCTGCTGGGCCTGTGCACGGATATCTGCGTGGTATCCAACGCGCTGCTGCTCAAGGCGAATTTCCCTGAGGCGGACATAGCGGTGCATGCCGCCTGCTGCGCCGGCGTGACGCCCGCAAAGCATCTGGCTGCCCTGGAAACCATGCGCAGCTGCCAGATCGATGTACTGTGACACATACAAGGATGGATGAAGATGCCGGAGATCGAGAACTACAGTATCTATAATGACAGGATGCGCCGTTCCATGTGGGACAAAGCGTTCTTCATGGACAAGGTGCCCCAGGCTGAGCTGATCGTGGATTTCGGTTGCGCGGATGGTTCGCTGATCCGTTTTCTGCATTCGCTTTTCCCCACGATGCGCTTCATTGGCTATGATATCGACCCACGGATGGTCGAAGGGGCCAATGCCCGCAGGAGCGGGAATACCTGGTTTTTTGCCGATCTGCACCAGGTGATGGAACAGATCGACACCCTGGGCGTGGATAAAAAGCATATTGCCGTCAATTTTTCCTCCGTGCTGCATGAGGTGTTCCATTACAGCGGCGATACAAGCGCGGTGACGCACTTTGTCTGCACCCTGTCCCCCCAGTACATTGTGGTGCGGGATATGATGTATGCCAGCGAAGACGACCGGGCTGCCTCCCCCGAAGCGGCGGTCAGCCGGGTAAGGCAGAAGCTTCCGGCATGGCAGATCAGCGATTTCGAAGCGTGCTTCGGGCCGATCAGCCTCAGGAAAAACCTGGTGCATCTGCTGCTGAAATACAAATATACGGAAAACTGGGCCAGGGAATGTGAGGAAAACTATTTCTCGTATTCCATGCGGGATCTGACCGCTGTGCTGGATCCGGAGGGCGGATACGAAAGCATTCTGCTGAACAGGTATGTTCTCCCCTGGTGCAGGCACGACATGGAAACCAGCCTGGGCATTGATCCGGGCCGGGAAGTGACCACCCATTTCTCGCTGATCATGGCGAGGAAGGCCCCCGAAGACAGAGTTTCCCTGAACCGAAGTAAGTAAGCGGAGGAGATCGCTATGCAGGAAATGAAATTCAACGCTGCCGCCGTGCGCGACCGGCTGGTGGAGCTGGTGCGGAAACTGGCCCGTGAGCAGGGCTTCTCCAGGGTGATCGTGGGCATTTCCGGCGGGAAGGACAGCACGGTGTCCGCCGCCATCTGCGCCCGGGCGCTGGGCAGGGAGAACGTTTATGGTGTGATGCTGCCCGATGGCCGGCAGGCCGATATTCAGGACAGCGTCCGCGTGTGCGAGGCGCTGGGCATCCGGAAGAAAACCGTGAACATCGGCCCCATGCACCAGGCCCTCCGCGAGGCCACCGATCTGCTGGGCGAGAATGTGCCCGAGGGCGACTTCCCCGTGCCGTTTGTCCCCTACAGCAATTTCAACGTAGGGCCCCGGCTGCGGATGACCACCCTGCGCTACATCGGTCAGGCGCTGGGCGCCCGGCTGGTGGGTACGGGCAATCTTTCCGAGATAACGGTGGGCTACTGCACCAAGGACGGCGACATGAGCTGCGATTTCTCGCTCCTGGGCGCGCTGACCAGCGTGGAGGTGGTGGAGGTGGGCCTGAGCATGGACGAGCTTCCCCGGGAACTGGTGGTGAAGCCCCCGGCTGACGGCCTTACCGGCAAAACCGACGAGGAGCAGATGGGCCTGCGCTATCAGGACATACACCTGTACATCCGCCAGGGAACCTGCGGGGATCCGGAGATGGACGATAAGATCCGCCTGCGGGAGAAAAACAACATGCATAAGCGCCGCCTGCCCCTGGTGCTGGATCCCTTTGCGGAAAAGGAGTGACGCGCATGAAAAGCGTCCCCCTCTCCCGCGAAAACGAAAGAAGGAGCAATTTGCCTTATGAAGCTTGAGCCCATTGTGGTGTCCCTGCTGGATACCGACCTGTATAAGTTCAACATGGATCAGGTGATTTTCCATAAGCACACGGATCTGTGCGGCGAATACTATTTCCGCTGCCGGAACGAGAACGTTGTTTTCACCCGGGAGATGTTTGATGAGATCAACGAGCAGATCGATCACCTGTGCACGCTCACCTTCAAAAAGGAGGAGCTGGATTACCTGCGCTCCATCCGCTTCATCAAAAACGACTATGTGGAGTTCCTCCGCCTGTGGCGGCCCATCCGGGATTATGTGGAGACCGCGCTGACCGATGAGGGCAGGCTGGAGATCGTGGTGAAGGGGCCGCTGTTCTCCGCCATGCAGTTCGAGATCTTCCTGCTGGAGATCGTCAACGAGGTCTACTTCCGCATGAAGTATGATTACGCTGTGCTGCGCGCGGCGGCCGAGGAAAAGCTGTGCGAAAAGATCCGCTGCTTCCGGGAGGGCAGGTACACCTTCAAATTCGCCGAGTTCGGCTGCCGCCGCCGCCTCTCCCGGGAGTGGGAGGAGGAAGTGCTGCGCCGCCTGACTGCCGAGACGGATAACTGCGTGGGTACATCCAATGTGTATCTGGCCATGAAATATGACCTGACGCCCATCGGCACCTACGCCCATGAGTATGTGCAGATGTATCAGGGCATTGACTCTATCCCCCTGGCGTACACCAACCACTATGCCATGGAGGACTGGTACAACGAGTACAAGGGCGATAACGGCACCGCCCTGACCGATACCATCACCACCGACCTGTTCCTGCTGGACTTCAACCGCTCCATGGTCAACAACTTTACCGGCGTGCGTCACGACAGCGGCGACCCCTTTGCCTGGGGCGAGAAGATGATCGCCCATTACGAGAAATATGGCGCCGATCCCATGTCCAAGCAGCTCCTGTTCAGTGACGGGCTTGATTTCGATAAGGCCCAGGCCCTGTACGATTATTTCCGCGGGCGCACGAAGGTCTCCTTTGGCATCGGCACCTTCTGCTCCAACGATACCTGCGAGCAGGCGCTGAACATCGTCATCAAGCTGCAGACGGTGAACGGCCGCGCCGTGGCCAAGCTGTCTGATACCCCTGGCAAGGCCATGTGCCGCGACACCGAGTACCTGGAATACCTGAAGCGCTCGGTGGCCTTCCGCCTGGACCGGGAAAAGGAATGACCCTGCCCCACGGCCCTGCGCCGGAGAAAACTGCACACAAAAAAACGCCTTGCTCCTGTTGATATCGGGAGCGAGGCGTTTTTGCGGCGCGCACCGTTGTCAGATCTTTTGCATTTTCATTTTTCGTGCCAGCAGCGTCAGCACCAGCATGATGATGTACAATACGCCAATGGTGATAAACACCGCCGGCCAGCCGAAGGTAACCTTTACCCAGCCAAACGCGCTGGCCTGAATGGCGGCACCCATATACACCGCCCAGTCCAGCATGCCCACCACCGTGGAGGAGAAGGCACGGCCGCCCATATCGCCGGCCACAGCCCAGATCACGCCGGTAACCATGCCGGAGATGCCTACCACCAGCAGCATGATGGAGGCGGGCGCCTGGCTGCGGATGAAGGGGAATGCCAGCATACCGAAGAAGGTCACGATGGCTGCAAGGGCCAGCATGGGCTCGCGCTTGCCCTTGAACACCTTATCGGTGATGAAGGGGAAAACAAACATGGCGCAGGCCTGGCCCGCAGGCAGCAGGATGGAGCTGAGGATACCCTCCTTGATGGTCAGACCCATGGATTCAACAAAGTACGTGGGTACCCAGGTCAGCAGTCCGTAGCGGCCCACGCCGGCAATAGCGGAGATCAGGCAGAACACGATGACCTTCGGCTCGGAGAAGAGCACCTTGTAGGGGTACAGATAGCCCTTCTTGCCGATCTCAGCCTCCAGGGCCGCGTCGCGGGCGGCGGCGGCCTGGTCGATCTCCTCAAAGGGCTTGAGGCCAACATCTTCGGGCTTGGTCTTGAAGAAGGCGGCGAAAGCAAAGAGCATCAGCACCATGGGGATCATGGGGAAGCGGAAGGCCGCCCGCCAGCCCCAATCGGGGTTCAGCTCCATGCAGCCCAAGATCGTCAGGTAGGTGACCACCTGCGCCACGCCGGAGAAGGCCGTGGCCAGGCCGGAGGCGAAGCCACGCTTCTCCTTGGGCCACCACTTGTTCAAAACGCCCACGCCGTTGGACCATACCATGGACTGGCAGAAGCCGTTCAGGCCCCACAGCACGGCGATCACGGGAATGGACTGCTGGAAGGAGATGGCCACGTTCAGCGCAGCGGAGGCCGCCACGCCGAACATCATGAACCGCTTATAGCCGAAGTACGCGCCCAGACGGCCGTTGATCAGCTGGCCGAAGGCATAGCACCAGAACAGCGCCGAGGATACCACGCCCATGGCGGCCGTGTCGGAGTTCAGGCCGGCGGCCATTTCGGTCAGCACCAGGTTGATGTTCTGCCGGCCGTTATAGAAGAACATATACGTCAGGCCGAAGCTGAGCAGCATTTTCCAGGCAAATTCCCTGAATTTGCTGTATTCCTTGGGGGTGTATCCGTAGGTGTGGGAAGTCATGGGCTTTCCTCCTTACATTTAACCGAAGTAGGCTTCATCCTCCTTGTCGAAGGGCAGGATCTCGGCGGTGACGCGGGCGTAATCGTCCAGGTTGTCGATCTCGTCGATGTAGTAATCCTCGTAGGAGAAGGCGCGGATGTTCAGCGCGGGGAAGATCTCGTTGAGGGCGTTCTCGGCATAGCACTTATCCTCGCCCTTGTGGATGAACTCCACCACCTTGCCGATCCAGGCGGAGGCGGTGGCCTTCTCCAGCTTGTAGAAGGGCTGGAAGGCGAAGCAATCGTCATCGAAGATCTTGATGGAGACCTCCAGCACCTTGCCGTCCTTCACACGGCCCTTGAAGTCCTTTTCGGGCAGGGCCTTTTTGAAGTTCACGGTGGCGGTGTTTTTTTCACCGCTGGCCAGCACGTCGTGCACCAGCTTGCGGCTGAACACCAGGTCGCCGTGGAGGAAGATCATATCGTCATCCATGAACTCCCGGGCCAGGTACATGGAATAGATATAATTGGTCTTCATATAGATATCGTTGCGCACGAAGGTGAAACGGGCCTGGGGGAAATCCGCGGCCTCGGCCTTCAGCTGCTCCTCAAAGGGGCCGGTGGTGACGATGAAATCATTCACGCCCTCGGCGGTGAGAAGGCGGAGCTGCCGGTGGAAGATGGTCTCGCCGTTCTTCAGCCGGGCCATGGATTTGTGATTGTGCTCCGTGAAGCCGCCCATGCGGTTGCCCACGCCGGAATTGAAAATGATCGCCTTCATAACCGATACCTCGCTTAACATTCATTCTGCGGGTCACAACACGAAGATTGTATAAAAAATCACCTGTGAAGTCAACAAAAACGCGAAAATTTCCTTGCCAATCACCGAATGTTGATTTATAATAATCACACATTGGGTCAGGAAGGTGATTTTTATGTCGGTGGGCTCCAATATCAAGCGGCGCAGGTTTGAGCTGCGGATGTCCCAGCAGGAGCTGGCGGACGCCATGGGATACAAGACGCGCTCCACCATTGCCAAGATCGAATCGGGGGAGAACGACGTATCGCAGAAGAAGCTGCAGCGCTTCGCCGCCGTGCTGGACACCACCGTGGAGGCGCTGATCGCCGGCGCTACCCCTGCGGTGGTCACGCCCGCCGCCGCGCCGGAGACCTCCCGCCGGCACAAGAACGTGGTGCTGATCCTGGCTGGAGGCAAATCAGGCCGGAACAGGCAGAACATCCCCAGCCAGTTCATCAACGTGGCGGGCAAGCCCATCCTGGTGCATTGCATGGAGGTTTACCAGGCGCACCCCGCCATTGATGATATTTACGTGGTCTGCCTCAAGGGCTGGGAGGACATCGTGCGGGCCTACGCGGAGCAATACGGCATCGTGAAGCTGAAGGGGATGATCCCCGCGGGCAGCACGGGCATCGCCTCGCTGAAGAACGGCTTTGATTATATCAGGGATCTCTATTCTTCCCGCGACGTGGTGATCATTCAGGAATCTACCCGGCCGATGATCCGCCTGGAGACTATCTCCACTCTGCTGCAGGCCTGCGGCGAAAAGGGCAGCGCCACCATCTGCCATGCCATGAGGGACTATGTGCAGTTCAACCTGGCCGGTGGCAGGCCCCAGTATGTGAACCGCGATACGCTGGTGGCCCTGCAATCCCCGGAGGCGCACCGGCTCTCCCTTTTGCGCGAGGTCTTCGACAAGGTGGCCAGGGAGCAGCACCCGCTGATGGAATCCTGCTGCGCGATGCTGTTGTACAACCTGGGGTACGGGATCAACTTTATTGAGGGAAGCATCAATAATATCAAGATCGTCAGGGAAGAGGACCTGGCGATGTTCAGCGCCATGCTGAAGGAATGAGAAAAGAGCGTCCGGCTTGATGCCGGGCGCTCCTTTGCGTCAAAGATTCTCTTTCATTTTCAGGTTGTACACCGCGCCGATGAGGTTCGCGCCGTTCATGTGCCGGCAGCGCTTCACCACCGGGGTGGCGGGCAGGCCGTGCTCCCTTGCCTGGCGGTCGATGGTCTCCTGCAGGAGGGGGATGAGCTGATCCCAGGCGGTGATGCCGCCGCCCAGCAGGAAAGCCTGGGGATCCAGGATGTACTGCATGGTGATGATGGTGTTGGCCAGGTGGTTGAAGAAATCGCCGCAGACCCGGGCGGCGATGGGATCCTCTGCCCGGGTATCGTACATCTGGGCGATGTTCTTCTTTTTCCCGGTGAGTTCGGTGTAGTGCTGCTCCACCTGTACAGGAGCGCACAGGCCGGAGAAGCCCTTCTCCGCGTCAAAGCTGGGGAAGGCGTAGCCCACGTCCCCGGCCAGGAAGTGGGCGCCCTCGTAGACCTTGTCTTTGTAGATCACGCCGCCGCCAAGGCCGGAGCCCAGCACCAGCGCGCAGTAGCTGTGCAGCTCCACGCCGCTGCCCGTCCACTTTTCGCCCAGGGCGGCGCAGTTGCCGTCCTTTTCCAGGGCGATAGGCACGGGGATATCCCGGCGGAGATCGTAGTAGTTCTTGCCGATAAGATACTGCAGCCGGGGCGCGATGCCGGGGGTCACCAGGCCGGTATAGGGGTTGATGCCGCCGCAGGAGGAAATGCCCACGCCGCGGATATCATACTCGTCCTTCTTCGCGTTATACAGGTCGATGATGGCCTGCCGGAAGGCGGGGAAATCAGCGGGGATATCGATGGAGCCGCTCCAGATGATCTCGCCCGCGTCGTTCACGACGCCGGTCTTGATCCGGCTTCCACCCACGTCAATGCCAAGGTAATTCATGGGGCAGCCTCCTTACTTTTCCAGCGCCAGCAGCTCGGGTACGATGTCTCCATAGGGGCGGCCCTTGCCAAAGAGAGCGGCGGTGCCCAGCACGAAGCTGTCCACGCCGATGCCGGAGAGCAGCTCGATCTTGTCGGGTGCGGTGGCGCCATCCACCTCGATCTCGAAACGCAGGCCCCGTTCCCTGCGGATACGCACCAGCTCCCGCATTTTATCGGTGGTGAAATCCAGGTACTTCTGCCCCGCGAAACCGGGGTTCACGCTCATCACCAGCACAAAGTCCAGTTCAGGGAGAATATCCGCGATGGCGCTCACCGATGTGCCGGGATTGACGGCGATGCCGGCCTTCATGCCTTTCTGCCTGATGAGGCTCACCACCCGGTGATGATGCACGCAGGCCTCATGGTGGAAGCAGATGCGCTGGACAGGCAGATCCAGGAAGGAATGGATGGCCTGATCGGCATTGTTCACCATCAGATGCACGTCCAGCTCCTTATCGGAAAGGGAGGCGACGGCCTTGATGTCATTGCTGCCCAGGGCGAAGTTGGGCACGAAATTGCCGTCCATAATGTCGATGTGATAGCCCGCGACGCCGGTATTGTGCAGGGCGGGGATCTCGGTGTGCAGCCGGGCGAAATCCACGCACATCAGGGAGGGGTACAGCTTCATTCGATTATCTCCTTACAGGGGCAGCGCCGCCACAACGCTGGCGCTCCCGTCAAAGTGGATCTCCTCGCCGGGGAACAGGATCAGGCTGGAGCCCTTGCGCACGGTGTGACCGTCCAGGGTGATCTCCCCCTCCAGCAGCGTCACCACGCAGAAGGCGGAGGCGGCGTTGCGCAGGGAGCCCTTCACGTCCTTCACCGTTACGCTGTAATAGGGATGGGTGTAGATCTTTTCCTTTTCGCAGGGGATGCTTTCGGAGCGCTTGTCCACATCGATGACGGCCACGGCCTTTTCCAGCTGCAGGGGGCGCTTGTTGCCCTGGGCGTCGGTGCGGTCGTAGTCCCAGAAGCGGTAGGTGATGTCCGTGGACTGCTGGATCTCATACACCAGCGAGCCGGCGGTCAGTGCGTGGAGGGTGCCGCTCTGCACATACACATAGTCGTTCTGCTTCACGGGCAGGTGGTCGATGACGCCGTCCCAGTCCCCGGCCTCGATCTTCTGATGCACTTCATCCATATCGGCGCACCTGCAGCCGTTGATGATGGCGCCCGCCTCGGGCGCTTCCAGGAACAGCCAGGATTCATTCTTGCCGAAGGGCTTGCCCTCCACGCTGCGGGCGTATTCATCGTGGGGATGGATCTGGATGGACAGGTTCTCGCAGGCGTCCACAAAGCCGATCAGCAGGGGGAAGCCCTCGTACTTGTCGTAGCCGAAAAGCTCCGGGTGATCCCGGTAGACCTCATAGAGGCTTTTGCCGGCAAATTCGCCGTTGAGGATCACGGAGGAAAGCTCCTCGTTGCCGGCGGCGGTATAAAGCTGGCCCAGGGTGGGGATGGCGCTGTCGCCGCCAAAGGGGTAGAGCCTGTCGGAGCCCCAGATGGTGGCCTTGGATACGGTGGAAAGGATCAGCATTTACTCGATCTCCTTAAACTCAAAGCTGTTGGTATCGGAGGCGGCCTTGTAGAAGGCGGCGGACTTCTTCAAACGGCGCCTGAAGCCATCTTTGATGTCCACCTCCACCAGACCGTAGCGGTTCTTGAAGGCGTTGTAGGGAGAACAGTTATCGATGGAGGCAAAGAGCCAGTAGCCGTGGCAGTTGCAGCCGTCGGCCACGGCCTTGGAAAGCCATGCCAGGTGCTCGCTGATGAAATCGATGCGGTAATCATCCTGGATGACGCCGCTTTCGTCGCGGTAGGTATCCTCGTTCTGCACGCCCATGCCGGATTCGGACACCAGCCATTTCACGTTGCCGTATTCATTTTTGATGACCATGCCGATGTCGTACAGGCACTTGGGGTAGATCTCCCAGCCGCGGAAGGGATTCATCCGCTTGCCGGGCATATCGTAGTTATCAAAATACTTGCCGGGATGGAAGGGCTGGCTGTTGTCCCAGGCGGATTCCTTGGCCATCACGCGCATGGGCTGGTAGTAGTTCACGCCCAGAATGTCGACGGTGTTCTCCCGCAGGAGCTGTTTATCCTCCTCGGTGAAATCGAACATGAGGCCTTCCTTCTCCAGCACGTCCAGGTAAACCTGGGGGTAGCAGCCCTTCACGGCGGGATCCAGGAAGTTGCCCCAGTAGAAGGCGCGGGCCACCTCGGCAGCCTGCACGTCGGCGGGGTTATTGGCATCCCGGGGGATCACGTGGGAGGAGTTCAGGATGGTGCCGATCTCGCCCTCCATGTTCATCTCGCGGAAGAGCTTGATGACCCGCGCCGTGGCCATGACCTTGCCGTGCATCCACTGGTATGCGCGCCTGGGGTTGTGCTCGTTGGGCCACCAGAAGCCGTCCTGGAAGCACAGCTGGGGGATGACCACCGGCTCGTTGAAGGTGAACCACATTTTGACCCGGTCGCCATAGCGCTTGAAGGCCTCGGCGGCGTACTGGACGTATTTGTCCACCACGTGGCGGCTGGCATAGCCGTCGTACTTCTCGTAGTAGTAGGCGGGCAGCTCCCAGTGCTCCAGGCAGAGCACCGGCTCGATGCCGTTTTCGATCATGCAGTCGATGGTATCGGAATAATACGCCGCCGCCTGTTCATTGACGGTGACGTTCTCATAATCCTCGATAAAGCGGGACCAATCGATATTGAAGCGGTACTGCCTGATGCCCGCCGCGGCGAACATGGGGATGTCCTCGCGGTAGTGATGATACAGGTCGCAGCCCACATCCGGGCCCACGTCGCCGAACCAGCGGTCCTTGTCGTTTTCCCACATCAGGTGGGGATAGTGCTTCTGGTGGGGCAGCTTGTCCGCCTCGCCCTCCATCTGCCAGCCTGCGCCGGTGGCGCCGATCTTGAAGGATTCAGGAAAAGTATATTTCATTGTATATCAACCCCTTTAGACATATTTTGCCCTACCGGCACACGTTTTGTCAAGGGGGGATCCGTGATGAAAGCATACAGACCCGCTGCGGGAAGGTTGACTTGTCCCGGCCCGGCATCGTATAATGTGGAAAAATGTCCGTTTGGAGGAATATCGATGAAGCGTTTCTGTGCGCTGCTGCTGGCACTGGCGCTGCTGCTCCCCGCCGCGTTGGCGGATGAGGTGTGGACGCCCCGCGAGGCCCCGGCCGTGCGGGCTTCCCTTTCCCAGGAGGAGAAGGACGCCGCCGTTCAGGCTATTCTGGACAAGGGCGAGTTCCTTTTCAAAGGCGTGGTGGGCCAGCGCTACACCTGCATGAATCTCAAGTGGCTGAAGGAATCCGCGCCCACGGATGTGATCGCCCTGCTCTGGGCCTGCGATGACGTGACCCACGGCGGCTGGGGTGTGCTGGGTGTGGAATCCTCCGGCAAGCAGATCGAGATCAAGGCGGCGGCCGATCAGCCCGACCAGGTGCGGTTGCGGCTCATCACCATTCAGGAGCTGATGGAGCTTACCGGCGCCGCCACGCCCGGCGAGCTGCGTGGACTCACCATCGGCGCGTGGAATGGCGGCCGCATCGCGGGGCTGTATTATCTCTCCGGGGAGGTGGCGCAGGAGATGCTGGACTATCAGGCACGGGTGGAGGATGCGGAGCAGATCATCCACACCTACACGGGAGAGCTTTCCAACCCCAACGCTATTGAAAACGCGAAGAGTCTTTACGCGTATCTCCGGGAGATCAACGGCAAGGCGTGCCTCACCGGTCAGATGGAGTCCACATGGAAGGGCTCCCCGGATTATGAGATGAACTTCATTGAAAAGCACACCGGCAGGCTGCCCGCCCTGCGCGGACTGGACTTTATGCACAACGACTTCGCCGGCGTGACCCGCCGCGCTATCGCCTGGTGGGAGAAGGGCGGCATCCCCAGCATTTGCTGGCATACCGGCGCCGATTTCGCCAGCGGCTACAACGAAAGCAAGGATCATGACCTCAACTGGGACGAGGCCTTCACTCCCGGCAGCGCGACCTACAACAGGCTGATCAACGACATGGACCGCGCTGTGCCCTACCTGCAGCAGCTGGAGGACGCGGGTGTGCCGGTGCTCTGGCGCCCCTTCCACGAGCTGGACGGCGGTTGGTTCTGGTGGAGCAAGGGCGGCAGCGAGAATTTTGTGAAGCTGTGGCAAATGATGTACAGCCGCTACACCGATCACTGGGGCCTGGATAACCTGATCTGGGTGCTGGGCTATTCCGGCAACGGCGGCGACATGGCGGCCTGGTACCCCGGCGACAGCTATGTGGACGTGCTGGGCGCTGACAGCTATACCGCCGGCGCCAACGGCCACCTCTACGCCGAGTGCCTCTCCGTGGCGCCCCAGGGCATGCCTGTCATCTTTCACGAGTGCGGCTCTATCCCCACCCAGGAGGAGATGCTCCAGGCAAACGCCCCCTGGGCGCTGTTCATGGTCTGGCATACGGATCACCTGACCAACGGCCAGTTCAACACGCCCGAAAGCCTCAACGTCATCTACAACAGCGACCACTTCATCACCCTGGACGAGCTTCCCCCGCTTGCAAGATGATCCGCGGAATGATATAATACCTGCATATTCATTTATCGTTAGGAGGAACCCCTTATGGCCAAGAAAAAGTATGACTATCGCGCCCAGCAGGCGCACAAGCGCAACCAGCAGAAGATCGCCGACGCCAAGGCGAAGCAGAAGCAGAAGGAATTCATCGAGAAGTACGGCAAGCAGGTCCTCATCGGCGTGGTGGCCGTTGTTCTGGTGATCGCTGCCATCTGGATGTTCGGCGGCCTGATCCGTACCGACGGCTCTCTCCCGATCATGTTCGGCAAGCTGCAGAATGTGGAAGAAGATTGGATCATCGCCAACCTGAACACCACCGACAAGCCCCGCTACTACAAGATGGCTGAGTACACCGCGCCCGAGGGCTACACCCTGAGCGACGAGGACGACCTCTTCTCCGACGAGCGCGTGCAGACCCAGACCTATGTCGCCAATGACGAGAACGCCGTCGTGCAGGAAATGTTCGTGTCCGGCGTGCGCAACATCACCGCTGAAAATCAGGTCAACACCGTGCTGGGCTACTACACCACCAAGTCCGAGGCCAAGCGGGCTACCATCGCCGGGTATGACGTGCACTACGGCTACATCTCCTACGAGACGACCCCCGTCACCTATGACGATCAGGGCATCGTTGTGGATGTTCCCGAGGAGGAAAAGACCGGCAGAAGCGGCCTGTGCATGTACATCGACGGCATCAAGGATTCCTGCGTGCTGGTGATGCTCTACGGCAAGAACGGCCCCCTGGCCGAGGTCACCACCATGGAAGCCCTGGAGGCCGAGATGGAGAAGTTCCTCACGCCCCTGGTTGTTGAAAAGTAAATCACCTAAAAACCAGCCGGAAACGGCTGGTTTTTCTTCTATCCGCGCGGGCGGCGGGTGCTATATAATAAACCCATCCCGATCAATCCCCCACATGACGCGAAGGAGTGTTTTTGATATGGCGCAGTTTGTCAAGCTGAACCCCGAAGCCCTCAGGGAGCTGCGGAAGATGGATCCCCGCCTGGTCTCCTACAACGTGGAAATGACCGAGGTCACCGGCGGCACCTTCTGGAAGGCCTATACCGAGGCCCAGGTGGACGGCACCGAGCCCTTCGACCAGATCCTGGACTGGCGCAACATGGGCAACCTGCAGCAGTGGTATGATCCCATCGACACCACCAATCCCCGCCTGATCAAGCTTGCCCGCGAGCTGGGCACCGCCTGGGTGCGCGTTTCCGGTACCTGGGCCAACAAGACCTATTACGATTTCGACGGTCACACCGGCGGCAAGGTGCCCGAGGGCTTCCAGAACCTGCTGACCAGGCAGCAGTGGCTGAACCTGCTGGACTTCGTCCGCGCCATCAATGGCAAGCTGCTGGTGTCCATCGCCAACTGCCCCGGCATCCATAACGCTGATGAGCCCATCCCCTTCGAGCAGGCCGAGCTGCTCTTCCGTACCAGCAAGGAATACGGCGTGCCGATCGCCGCGGCGGAGTTCACCAACGAGCCTAACCTGATGGTCATGTCCGGCCTGCCCCATGGCTACACCCCCGCCGATCACGCCCGCGACCATGACCGCTTCGGCGCGTGGCTGCGGGAGAACTATCCCGAGTGCCTGTTCGTGGGCCCCTGCACCGTGGGCGATGTGGATATGTTCAACATCGGCAACGATGGCGCCGGCGGCGGCATGGCGGCGGGTATGCAGATCGTGACCACCGAGGCGCTCCTGGGCGATTACAACGTGCCCATGGATGTGTTCAGCTATCACTACTACAACGGCGTGTCCGAGCGCGGCGCGGCCATGGGCGGCCACTGGCCTTATGAGGCGGCCCTCACCGAGAACTACCTCTCCGTGGCCGGTAAGTGTGCCCGCCAGTACCTGGCCCGCCGTGATCGCTATGTTCCCGGCGGCCAGATGTGGGTCACCGAGAGCGGCGACGCGGGCTGCGGCGGCAACACCTGGGCATCCACCTTTGTGGATGTGTTCCGTACCCTGAACGAGCTGGGCGAGTTCTCCACCATCACCGATGGCGTGATCTTCCACAACACCCTCGCCTCCTCCGATTATGGCTTCCTGAAGCACGGCACTTTTGTGCCCCGCCCCAATTATTTCGCGGTGCTCCTGTGGAACCGCCTCATGGGCGAGACCGTTTACGCCACCGGCGAGGAGCTCCGGGAGGGCGCGCGCGTCTATGCCCACAGCCGTAAGGATGGCAAGGAGGGCGCGGTGTATCTGATCATCAACAACTCCGGCGAGGCCACCCGCGTGGAGCTGCCCAGGAACGCTGTGCGCTACACCCTTTCCAGCAACGGCAAGCTGCGCAGCCGTACCATGCTGCTCAACGGCAAGGAGCTCACCCTTGGCGAAAATGACCGGCTGCCCGCCCTGGAAGGCGTGGAGCAGAAGGCCGGTACGGTGGAGCTGCCCGCCCAGACCTGCACCTTCCTGGTCGTGTGATCCATCTGTTTTCATGGCAGGCCTCCCGGCGGGGCCTGCTTTTGCTTGCTTCCTTAGGGGGAGAATGGTATAATATCCGCAGCAGTGAAAAGAGCATCAGGCTCATGCCCAACAGGAAGCTGCTGGAGGAGAAAAAATGAAAAAACGGGACTTTGGCATGATGGGCGTCATCATGGCCCTGGCCTGGCCCACCATGCTGGAGCAGTTGATGCAGACCGCCGTGCAGTATATCGATACGGCGATGGTAGGCTCGCTGGGCACGCAGGCCACGGCGGCGGTGGGCGCCACCAGCACGGTGAGCTGGCTGATCGGCAGCACGGTCTCTGCCTTTGGCGTGGGCTTCCTTTCGTATATCGCCAAGGCCTGCGGCGCCCGGGACCGCGAGGCGGCCCGCCGCTCTGTTTCCCAGGCGGTGCTGATGGTGCTGGTCACAGGCGTTGCCTTTACTGCCATCACCCTGGGCCTGAGCCGTCAGGTGCCGGTGTGGATGCAGGTGGAGGAGGGCATTCGTGACCTGGCAGCGCGGTATTTCTTTATTCTGTACCTGCCCATGCTGCCCAGGGCGGCCAGTATGATCTTCGGCACGGTGCTCCGCGCCGCCGGCGATACCAAAACGCCCATGCGCATCGGCGTCATTGTGAACCTGATCAATGTGGCGCTGAACTTCCTGCTCATCTACCCCACCCGGCAAATGAGTCTCTTTGGCCTGACCTTCACCATGCCCGGCGCGGACTGGGGGGTCATCGGCGCGGCGGTGGCCAGTGCCGTCTCCTTCATCTGGGGCGGTGTGCACATCACGGTGAAGCTGTGGAAGCACCCCATGGTCTCCCCCAGGGGTCAGTCCATCAGGCCTGACTGGACGATCCTCCGGCCGTGTTTGCGGGTGGCGCTGCCCAATATGCTGCAGCGCTTCGGCACCTCGCTGGGCTATGTGGCCTTTGCCGCTATGATCAACTCCCTGGGCGAGGTGTCCACGGCGGCCCACACCATTGCCAACACGGTGGAATCCGCTTTCTACATCCCCGGCTACGGTATGCAGACCGCCGCCGCTACCCTGGCGGGCAACGCCTATGGCGCCAGGGACGGCAAGCGCATGAAGGCGCTGGCCCGGATGTTCATTCCCATCGAGATCGGACTGATGATCCTCTCCGGCGGCGCGCTGTTCATCCTGGCGCCGGGGCTGGTGCGGATCTTCTCCTCCAGCCAGCCGGTCATCGACCTGGGTACCACGGTGCTGCGGATGGTGGCCCTCTCCGAGCCCTTCTACGGCTTCTCCATCATCATCGAGGGGATGATGCAGGGCGTGGGCAAGACCCGCCAGCCCTTCATCTACAACATTCTGGGCATGTGGGCGGTGCGTATCGTGGGAACCTTCATCTGCACGCAGCTGCTGGGCCTTGGCCTGGTTTCCGCCTGGGCCTGCATGATCGCCCATAACCTGCTTCTGTTCGTACTCTTCCTGCTGACGTACCTGCGGGGCGGCTGGAATCCGCTGCGCCACGCGGAAAGCCACTGATGAAAAAGGAGTGTTTTCATGGAGATCGGAGCTCAATTTTTCACCCTGCGCGAAATGACCCAGACCCTGGACGGTCTGGCCCTGGCACTGAAGCAGGTGGCGGACATCGGTTACCGCACGGTGCAGATCAGCGGTACCTGCCCCTTTGAGCCGGAATGGATGCGCGACCAGCTGGCCATGAACGGCCTGCGCTGCGTCATCACCCACACCCCGGTAGACCGGCTTACCGGCGATCCCACCCAAGTGGCCGCAGATCACGATGTATTCGGCTGCCCCCATGTGGGCCTGGGCTGGTATGCCTTTGACGAAAGCAAGCCGGACGCCAATTACGGGCACTTCCTCAGCACCTGGCTGCCTGTGGCCAGGGCCCTGAAGCAGGGCGGCAAGCTGCTGATGTACCACAATCACGACCAGGAGTTCAACCGCCTGGACGGGCGGGTCATTCTGGACAGGCTGATGGAGGATGTGCCTGCGGAACTGATGGGCTTTACGCTGGATACCTTCTGGGTTCAGGCCGGCGGCGGTGATCCCGCCCAGTGGCTGGAAAAGCTCAGCGGGCGCATCCCCTGCATCCACCTGAAGGATTACGCCTACGGCCGCAGGATGGCCGTGGTGGGCGAGGGCAACATCAACTTCGACCGCGTGTTCGAGAAGGCCCAGGCCGGCGGTACGCAGTACATGCTGGTGGAGCAGGACGACTGTAACGGCGAGGATCCCATGGACTGCCTGCGCCGCAGCTATCTGTATCTGAAGGCACAGGGCTTTGAATAAAACGAAACCACCGGCTTAGCCGGTGGTTTCGTTTTCCTGTATCTCTTTCAGTACCTCTGCCAGAGGGACAAAATCGCCCTCCTGTTCCGGCTCCGGGGCAGGCTCCGGGGCAGGCTCCGGGGCGGGGATATCCTCAAAGGTGAGCTGCTGTTCCTGTTCAGGCTCCTGGCTGGGCCTGGGTTTCTCCGGCCTGGGTCTGGCGGGCGCGCGGAGCTCGGCGGGCAGCTTCACATTTTTTTTGCGGCCCAGCTTTTCCTGGATGAAGGTCATGCTGTCCTCGTAGGTATAGGGGGTGCAGGGCAGGGCCAGGCGCATCCACCACGTGGGCGCGTAGAAGAGGATCAGTGTTTTTTCCGGCCACAGCTGTACCCGGGCCACATCCTTCCACAGCAGCTCCTTCTGGCCTATGAGCAGGATGCCCTCTTCGGGGTCATACTGCTGCATCAGGCTGGCGGGCTTCAGGCGCAGCATAAGCTTCAGCGGGGTGGGCTGGGGCAGATATTGCTGGATATGCACGCCCTTGCTGTCCACCACGCAGTCCAGCAGATCCTCGCCCTGCAGGATGAACGCCAGCAGCAGCAAGGCAGCCACAATGATCAGGATGACCAGCAGGGCAAACAGCAGGCCGCCCCGCAGCAGCGCTTCCACCCCCGCAGCGCCCCCGGCGATGGCCTCCAGCACCAGTAGCAGCAGGAAGACCAGCCCCAGCAGCGGCAGCAGGATGCGCATGGCGGCGTTCCAGCACATCCAGTCCCGCACGGGAAAGTGATCGGCGCACCAGGCCACCCGCATGGCGGATTTGCTCAGCTTGCCGCCGCAGTTGGGGCATTTCTCCCCCGGCGCCACGTCCCGGGCGCATTTTTTGCAATAAGCCGTCATGGGCATCGTCGTTCCTCCTTAGGTGCGGAAAGCCCTCCGCGTTGCTGTAAGTATACACCGCCCGGGTGAAAACATCAATCAATTTATCAGGCGTCGCCCTCCCCCTGTGCTGGAAAAAACGTCCCCGGGCAAGCATATCCTTATCCCCAAGGAGGCGATGCCCATGTTGGAAATGCTGTGGTTCACCCTGCAGGAGTGCCTGTTCTTTCTTGGCTACGTAACAGGCAGATCCGAGTTTCCCCAGGCCTTGACCCGCGCTGAGGAGGCGGAATACGTCCGCCGGATGGCGGAGGGCGACGAGGCCGCCCGCAAGGAGCTCATTACCCACAACCTGCGCCTGGTCAGTCACATCGCGCGGAAATATCAGGTCCCCGGCTATGGCCAGGATGATCTGATCTCCATCGGCGTGATCGGGCTGATCAAGGCGGTCAACAGCTTCAAGCCCGCTGCAGGCACCTCGCTGGGCACCTACGCGGCCCGTTGCATAGAGAATGCTATCCCATCGCCGCCGCGACAAACGGGGTGTGGAAACCCCTGCGGCGGGTGTCGCAGGGCTGCTGGGTGATGGTGAAAACGGAGAACGGACAAGCCTGGTATGCGCCGCCGGTGGTGTGCACAGTGAAGGTGAATCCGAGGAGATCAACCGGGGCAAACCGGCTGGAGATGAGATTTGGTAATACAGGGAACAAAACAAACAGGAGCGAGCACAGCGCGGCTCACTCCTGTTTATTTACCTGGCGAACATGCGCTTCATATAATCCGCGCGCTGTGCGACCATCCTCTGGGATGTGGGCGCGTTGACCACGGTGTCAAAGCCGTGCATCGTGCCCTTGACCTCGTGCAGCTCAGCCTCGATGCCGGCCTCCCGCAGGAGCTGGGCGTACAGCAAGCCGTCGTCATGCAGGCAATCGAACTCCGCCACCTCCACATAGGCCGGAGGCAGCGCGGCGTGGCTTTCCGCCTCCACGGGGGAGCGGTAGGCCAGCGGCATGGCGGACTGGTCGGTACCCAGCATCGGCCCGACCTTCCTGGACAGCGTGGAATTCCACATGGGCGTGTCGGTGTACTTGCGGAAGGACTCGCTGCAGTTGCGGCCGTCCAGCGAGGGGTACACCAGCAGCTGGAACAGCGGACGCACCGCCGCGCCGCGGTCCCGGGCCATCATGCAGGAGACCGCCGTCAGCGTGCCGCCGGCACTGTCGCCGCCCACGCCGATGCGAGCCGGGTCGATGCCCAGTTCCTCTGCGTGGTCATGCACCCAGCACAGGGCGGCGTAGCAGTCCTCGTGGGGCGTGGGGAACGGGTGCTTCGGCGCCAGCCGGTAGCGTACATAGACCACCTTGCAGGCCGCGCCCTTGGCATAGGCCATGGCCATCTTGTAATGGCTGTCGTAGCCCTCCAGCACAAAGCCGCCGCCGTGGATATTCACCAGGCAGGGCGCGGGCTCCGCCAATCCCCTGGGGGTGAGGATGAACACCTCGAACTCGCCGCCCTGATACCCGGGGATCATTCTGGATTCAACGGCCAGCTCGGGATCCTTCCACAGGAGCTTCGGCGTTTTCATGAATTTTTGCGCCAGCTTCACGAACCCGGCGTTCATGGGCGGTGTGAACTTGTTGAAGGGGAAAAACTCGTTGCTGATAGGGTATTTCGTTTTGGCCATAGGGGCTACCCTCCCAGGTACAATTGATGATAAGATATGCGCTGCCCCAATGGTAACACAAAGCTGCTTTTCGCGCAACAGCAGAGCCGCCCCCCGTTACCTGATCGGCCCGGACGCTGTTTGCCTTCGGTTGTGCTCTTGCTTTTGTTGCCGCGCGGATTCGGTCACCGCGTTCAGCAGCGCCAGCTTCTGCGATGTGGGGCAGTTCAGCCTGCGGATGGCGTCGGTCACAAAGTCCGCCCGCACGCCGGATACCCGCCGGGCCAGTTCCCTTTGGCCTTCCCCCGTGGCGGGACAGTGGACGATCACATTGATCGGGGCGCTTTTTCTCATGCCGCGCACCTCCCCTGGTTGGTCAAGAGTATGCGCCGGATGGCCGGAATATCAGGCTTTGTTTTCCGGGCGGAGGGCCTGTTCCTGCCGCGTCGGGAAAGAATGACTTGATAAAACGCCCGGTTTATGATTTAATACTATTGTAAAACAGCCTCTCCCGAAAGGAGAAAATGGAGCGGCTGTTAGCGCCAGGCCCTTTTTCCCGGGCCGGGGCGCATCCCCGCCGGCGGAATAAAGGCGCGGCGGGAATGCGGATGCTCCGGCGGGCGGGGATGCGGGTGACGAGGATTGGCAGTTGTCGAAAGACTCGGCGGATGCTGCCACGGCATTCCACAGTGTGCCGTCAGAGAGAAAGCAAAAAGCGGAATCAAAACCGTAACAGAGGTTCGCTCAGCGCTGTGTGAGTTCACATCTCTTCCAACAAATCCATCTCCGGCGGCAACGGCGCCTATTCCGGCAGGATCAGCCCTTTTCAGAGGCGATCCCGCTGTGGCGTGTGTGTGCCGGAGTGTAGCCTTGCGGCAATACGAAGGAGGACTGACCTATGCGAGTTGTTATTCAGGAAGATTACAGCAAAATGTGCAAATGGGCGGCGGATTATATCGCCGCGAAGATCAACGGCCACAGCGCCGATCGTCCCTTTGTGCTGGGCCTGCCCACGGGCAGCTCCCCCATCGGCGTGTATAAGGAGCTGGCCCGGATGAATCAGGCGGGCGAGCTTTCCTTCGCCAATGTGGTGACCTTCAATATGGACGAGTACCTCGGCCTGCCCCGGGAGCACGACCAGAGCTACTGGTATTTCATGCACGAGAACTTCTTCAATCACCTCGTCGATATGAAGCCGGAGAATATCAACATCCTCAACGGCATGACGGATGATCCCGAGGGCGAGTGCATAAGATACGAGGAGAAGATCGCCTCCTACGGCGGCGTCGACCTGTTCATGGGCGGTATCGGCGTGGACGGCCACATCGCCTTCAACGAGCCCTTCACCAGCCTTGCCTCCCGCACGGGCGTAAGAAACCTCACCACCGATACCCGCATCGTCAACTCCCGCTTCTTCGGCAATGATCCCGAGGCGGTGCCTGCCCAGGCCCTTTCTGTGGGCGTGGGTACCGTGACAGACTCCAAAGAGGTGCTGATCCTCATCAACGGCCACAACAAGGCCCGTGCCCTGGCCGCTACCGTGGAGGGCAACGTCAGCCACAAGTGGACCTGCTCCGCCCTGCAGCTGCACAACGGCGCCATCATCGCCTGCGATGAGGCAGCCTGCGGCGAATTGACCGTGGATACCTACAAGTATTTCCTGGACATCGAAAAGAAGGAACGCCTGTAAGGCGCACCCTCATAAAGGAGGAACCAACGTGGGCAAGTACTTTGGAACCGACGGCTTCCGCGGCGAGGCCAATAAAGACCTGAGCTTTGAGCATGCGGTACAGATCGGCCGTTTCCTTGGCTGGTATTACGGCAAGCGCCTGGACAAAAAGGCCAAGGTGGTCATCGGCAAGGATACGAGGCGCAGCTCCTATATGTTTGAGTACGCGCTGTGCACCGGTCTGATGGCCAGCGGCGCCGACGCTTACATCATGCATGTGACCACCACGCCCTCGGTGGCCTATATCACCCGTGTGGATGATTTCGACTGCGGAATCATGATCTCCGCCTCCCACAACCCTTACTACGATAACGGCATCAAGCTGCTCAACGGCAGCGGCGAGAAGATGGACGAGGAGACCATCCTCAAGGTGGAGGACTACATCGATGGCAAGATCGAGCTGCCCATCGCCGAGCGGGATGAGATCGGCCGCACGGTGGACTATGTCGCCGGCCGCAACCGTTACGTGGGCTACCTGATCTCCATGTCCAAGTTCAGCTTCAAGGATGTGAAGGTGGGCCTGGACGTGGCCAACGGCGCCGCGTGGCAGATCGCCAAGGGCGTGTTCGACGCCCTGGGCGCCAAGACCTACGTCATGCATGACCAGCCCGATGGCTACAACATCAATACCAATTGCGGCAGCACCCACATCGAGCATTTGCAGAAATTCGTTGTGGAGAACAAGCTGGACGTTGGCTTCGCCTTCGATGGCGACGCCGACCGCTGCCTCGCCGTTGACGAGAAGGGCAATGTCATCACCGGCGACCATATCCTGTATATCTACGGTCTGTACATGAAGGAGCGCGGCAAGCTGCTCAACAACAAGATCGTCACTACGATCATGAGCAACTTTGGCCTGTACAAGGCGCTGGACAAGGTCGGCATCGGGTACGAGAAGACCAAGGTCGGCGACAAGTACGTCTACGAGAACATGGTGACCAACGGCCACCGCATCGGCGGCGAGCAGTCCGGCCACATCATCTTTACCAAGTATGCCACCACCGGCGACGGTCTTCTGACCGCCCTGAAGATGATGGAAGTCCTGCTGGCCAAGGAAAAGCCCATGAGCGAGCTGGCAGCGCCCCTGGTCTTCTATCCCCAGGTGCTCAAGAACGTCCGCGTGAAGAGCAAGCCCGACGCCCAGAACGACCCCGACGTCCAGGCTGCTGTGGCGAAGGTCGCCCAGGAGCTGGGCGATACCGGCCGCATCCTGGTGCGCGAGAGCGGCACCGAGCCCGTGATCCGCGTCATGGTGGAGGCGGAGAGCGACGAGATCTGCGAAAAGTATGTTGACAGCGTGATCAAGGTCATCGAAGCCAAGGGCCACCTGGCATGATCCGGACATAAGCAAGCCCGCCCTTCCCCCTGCTGAAGGAGGAAGGGCGGGCTTTTTTGCTGTTTTCAGTTACCGGTTGCCGTACATCCGCTGGTAGTAGTTCTGATATTCGCCGGAGATGATGGTCTCCCACCACTCACGGTTGTCCAGATACCACTGGATGGTCTTCTTGATGCCGTCCCTGAACATGGTCTCCGGCAGCCAGCCCAGCTCGGTGTGGATCTTGGTGGGATCAATGGCGTAGCGCAGATCATGCCCTTTGCGATCGCCCACGTAGGTAATGAGGCTCTCCGGCTTGCCCAGCTCCCTGCAGATGATCTTCACAATATCGATATTCGCCATCTCATTGTGTCCGCCGATGTTGTACACCTCGCCCACGCGGCCCTTGTGGATGATCAGATCGATGGCCTTGCAGTGATCCGTCACATAGAGCCAGTCGCGCACATTCTCACCCGTGCCGAAAACGGGCAGGGGCTTATCGTTGAGGCAGTTGGCGATCATCAGGGGGATGAGCTTCTCCGGGAAGTGATAGGGGCCGTAGTTGTTGGAGCAGCGGCTGATGGTCACCGGCAGGCCAAAGGTGCGGTGATAGGCCAGTACCAGCAGATCCGCCCCCGCCTTGGAGCTGGAATAGGGCGAGCTGGTGTGGATGGGCGTCTCTTCCGTGAAGAACAGATCCGGCCGGTCCAGGGGCAGGTCGCCGTAGACCTCATCGGTGGAGACCTGATGATAGCGCTCAATACCGTACTTCCGGCAGGCGTCCATCAGCGTGGCGGTGCCGATGATATTCGTCTGCAGGAACACGCCGGGGTTCTCAATGGAGCGGTCCACATGGCTCTCCGCGGCGAAATTCACCACGATATCCGGCTTCTCCTCCTCAAAGAGCTGGAACACCGCCTCCCGGTCGCAGATGTCCGCCTTCACAAACCGGAAATTCGGCTTCTCCATCACGGGCTTCAGCGTGCTCAGATTGCCGGCGTAGGTCAGCTTATCCAGGCACACAATGCGGTAATCCGGATACTTCTCCATCATGTGGAAAATAAAATTGCTGCCGATAAACCCGGCGCCGCCGGTCACGATAATGGTCTTGCTCATGGGGTATGTCCTCCTTACGCTGTGCCAGAGGCTCCGCCTCTGGACTCCGCTCAAGGGATTTCATCCCTTGAGAATCCCTTTCGGGGGTGTGTTGCCTGGTTGGAGCACAGCAGGGGTCGCGCCGCGAATACGGTCGCGCCGCGACGCAGAGCCTGCGGCTTTTTTATTTGGTGTGCGAGCACAAGCTGAATGCTGCTCACTCGCGTCGCGGCGCACCCTCCGTGCGCCGTGACCCCTGCTATGAGCGATCCCCCTTCGCTCCCGCAAAAAGGGATTCTTAAGGGCTGAAAGCCCTTAAGCGGGATTCCCAAGGGCAGCGCCCTTGGGAGGGGTGCAGGGGCAGCGCCCCTGCCTCACTCCTCGTACATAAAATTGCAGTCGCTGTCGTCCAGCATGGGGCCGGTGGTATCCTTCTGGGAAAGAAGCGCCTCGTTGACCTCGCCCCAGTCCACGCCGATGGAGGGGTCGTTGTAGCGGATGCCGCGGTCGCACTCCTTGGAGTAGAGGTTATCGACCTTGTAGCAGAATTCCACGTTTTCCGTCAGGGTCACGAAGCCGTGGCCGAAGCCCCGGGGGATGAAGAGCATCCGCTTGTTATCGGCGGTGAGCTCCACGGCGACCCACTGCCTGTAGGTGGGGCTGCCTTTGCGCAGGTCCACAGCTACGTCCAGCACGGCGCCCTTCGTGACGCGCACCAGCTTGGCCTGGGCCATGGGATCATTCTGGAAGTGGATGCCCCGCAGGATGCCCTTCTGGGAGGAGAAGGACTGGTTGTCCTGCACGAATACCGTATCGATGCCGATGTCGGCAAAGGCCTTGGTGGAGTAGGTCTCCATGAAATAGCCGCGATGATCGCCGTGCACCACAGGCTCGATGATGCACACGCCGGGCAGCTTGGTATCGATCCGCTTCATCAGTACTGCACCTTTCCTTCCGCCACGGCCTTCAGGTGAGCGCCGTAGGGGCTCTTGCCGTAGCGCTCGGCGGATTCCACCAGCTTCTCTTTGGTGATCCAGCCGTTCTTGTAGGCGATCTCCTCCGGCGCGCTGATCTTGATGCCCTGGCGCTTTTCCACCATCTGCACAAAATCGGCGGCCTCAACCAGGCTGTCCATGGTGCCGGTATCCAGCCAGGCAAAGCCCCGGCCCAGCAGCTGCACGTCCAGCAGGTTCTGGTGCAGGTACATCTCGTTCAGGGTGGTGATCTCCAGTTCGCCCCGGGCGGAGGGCTTTACCTCGCCGGCCATGGTGCTGACGCCCTTGGGGTAGAAGTACAGGCCGGTGACGGCATAATTGCTCTTGGGGACCTTGGGCTTTTCCTCCACGGAGATCACCCGGCCGTTCTGGTCGAACTCCACCACGCCGAAGCGCTCCGGATCGGTGACGTAATAGCCGAAGACGGTGGCGCGGGCGTTCTTTTCGGCGTTTTCCACCGCCGCGCGCAGGATGCGCGAAAAGCCGTTGCCATAGAAGATATTGTCGCCCAGCACCATGGCGCAGGCGTCGTCGCCGATGAACTCCTCGCCCAGCAGGAAGGCCTGGGCCAGTCCGTCGGGGGAGGGCTGCACGGTGTAGCTGAGGTTCACGCCGAAGTGGCTGCCGTCGCCCAGCAGGTGCTGAAAGCGGGGCGTGTCCTCGGGGGTGGAAATGATCAGGATGTCCTTGATACCCGCCAGCATCAGCGTACTGAGGGGATAATAGATCATGGGCTTATCATAAACAGGCAGAAGCTGCTTGCTGGTGATCAGCGTCAGGGGATACAGGCGCGTTCCGGCGCCGCCGGCAAGAATGATTCCTTTCATAGCCGTTCTCCTCTCCTTATGTGCTTTCTCCCGCTGCGCCGCGCCCGGGCATTCCCTCAGGGCACAGCTGCGTTATTATCTATTATAACAGAATACCGTCATTCAGGGCAAGTCCGCCGGACGGCGGAGCGGAAATATTTCTGCGATACCGTGTCACAGCGGGGCGGAAACGGTTGTACAGGCAGGGCTTTTGTGATATACTAATACTGTATAAGTCTGCGATGCAGGCTCCCGACGCGCAACACGCTGCCGATTACGGCGCTGATCCCCCGGCGCACATTCGCCGGACAAGCTACGAAGGCAAAAGGAGGAAGTCCCCGTGAGTCACAACTACAAGCTCATCGCCATGATCCCCGCCCGCCTGGGCTCCAAGCGCATCCCCAAGAAGAATATCCGCTACCTGTACGATAAGCCCCTCATCCAGTACCCCATCGACCTGGCGCTGCAGTCCAACGGCTTTGAGAGCATCTGGGTCAATACCGAGAGCGAGGAGCTGGGCCGCATCGTGGAGACCATGGGCGCCAGGTTCCACCGCCGCCCGCCGGAGCTGGCCATCGATACCGCCACCAACCGTGATTTCACCTACGAGTTCCTCAAGAAGCACGAGTGCGACTATGTGATCATGATCAACTCCACCTCTCCCGCCCTGCGCAAGGAGACCATGGACCGCTTCGTGGCCTTCGTGCAGGAGAACGAGTATGACGTGGTCATGTCCGTGCAGGACATCCAGACCTGGTGCTTCTATGAGGGCAAGCCCCTGAACTTTGACACCAACGAGATGATCCAGAGCCAGCGCCTGGCTCCCATCAGCGGCGTGGCCTGGGCTCTGACCGCCTGGAAGCGCGAGGCCTTCATTCGTATGCAGGAAAGCGGCGAGTGCCCCGTCTTCGGCGGCAAGAAGGGCAATATCGGCCTGTTCTCCATCCCCAAGGACGAGACCGTCGACCTGGACAATGAGGAGGACTGGAACATCGCCGAGGGCATCATGGAGGCCCGCCGTACCCGTGTGACCCGCGGCGTGCGCTACCTGGACCTGGAAAGCAAGTAACATATTGTATAAAGGACGGATCCTATGCTGTTCAACTCGATTCAGTACCTGGCGTTTTTTGTGGTGACGGCGCTGGTGTATTACGTTCTGCCCAAGCGTGCGCGCAACCTGTGGCTGCTGGCTGCCAGCTATTTCTTTTACGGCTGCTACAACATTGCTTACACGGCGCTGCTGGCGGGCGTCACCCTGACGACCTGGGGCTGCGGCCTGATGATCCAGCGCCACGTTGACCGAAGCGGCGCCGAAAACAAGGCGCCGCTGAAGAAGTGGGTCGCCCTGGCGGTGGTTATCAATATGCTGCTGCTGTGCTTCTTCAAGTACACCAACTTCCTGATGGAGAACATCCTCCGCCTGACCGGCGGCGCAAAGGAAGGCTCCACGTTCCTCAACATCATCATGCCCATCGGCATCTCCTTCTACATTTTCCAGGCTGTGGGTTATGTGATCGATGTGTACCGCCAGAAGATCAGGGCGGAAAAGAACATCATCAACTATGGTCTGTTTGTTTCCTTCTTCCCGCAGCTGGCCTCCGGCCCCATCGGCCGCGCCACCGGCCTGCTGCCGCAGATCAAGGCCCCCCGCGCCTTCGATGTGGAGCGCGTCCGCCGCGGCCTTGTGGAATTCTGCTGGGGCTCCTTCCTGAAGCTGATGATCGCCGACCGCGCCGCCCTGCTGGTGAATACGGTCTACGGCGCCCATACCAAGTATTCCGGCCTGGTGCTGCTGGTGGCGGCCCTGTGCTATTCCTTCCAGATCTACTGCGATTTCGCCAGCTATTCCTACATGGCGGTGGGCTGCGGCCGCGTGCTGGGCTTCGACATGATCCAGAACTTCAACACGCCTTATTTCGCCGTGTCCATCACGGATTTCTGGCGCCGCTGGCACATCTCCCTGTCCAGCTGGTTCCGTGATTACCTCTACATCCCCCTGGGCGGCAGCCGCAAGGGCAAGGTACGCAAGCACCTGAACACGATGATCGTGTTTCTGGTCAGCGGCCTGTGGCACGGCGCCAACTGGACCTATGTGGTCTGGGGCGGTCTGAACGGCCTGTTCCAGGTGATCGGCAACAGCCTGAAGCCCCTGCGCATGAAGATCTGCAAGGCCCTGCACTGCGATCCGGAAAGCTTCGGCAACCGTGTGCTGCGGATCCTGTTCACCTTTGTGCTGGTCACCATCACCTGGGTGTTCTTCCGTGCCGCCAGCATCGGCCAGGCCTTCGACGTGCTCAAGGGCATCGTTACTAACCTTCAGCCCTGGACGCTGTTCAACGGCACGCTGCTCAAGCTGGGCCTTTCCGGTGCGGACATGACCGTGATGATCGTTTCCCTGCTGGTGGTGCTGGGCGTCAGCCTGGCAAAGGCCTCCGGCAAGGATCTGATTGGCGAGCTGCTCAAGCAGGGCGTATTGTTCCGCTGGACTGTGTATCTGCTGCTGATCTTCAGCATCCTGATCTTCGGCATGTACGGCACGGGCTATGACGCGGCGTCCTTCATCTACTTCCAGTTCTGATGATGCAGGAGGATAACAACATGGAAAACAAGCAAACAGTATCCTGCAGGCGCAAGAACGTGAAGTGGCTCCTGAGCTGCGTGGCCTTTCTGTGCGTTGTGGCGCTGCTGGTGGTTTCCCTGGGCGATGTGTTTATGGAGAAGGCCGGCTCCGGCAATGTGATCTCCATTTATGATAAGGACGCGAAGTACGATGTGGTCTTCGTTGGCACCAGCCACGTGGTCAGCGGCGTTTACCCCATGGAAATGTGGGAAAGCCACGGCCTGGCCTCCTACAATTATGCACAGGTCGGTCAGCCCTTCGGCATCACGTATCACTACGCCCGCGAGGCCATCGAGGTCGCCAGGCCCAAGCTGATCGTGTGCGATCTGTACTACATCTATCTGAGGGACAGGCTGCAGGGCAGCACGTCCTTCAAGCACCAGTCGCTGGATAATATGCGCTTTTTCTCGCTCAACCGCCTCAAGGCGATCTATGAAACGCTCCCCGCGGGCGAGTGGGGCAATTTCATCTTCCCCTTCTTCTCCTTCCATTCCCGCTGGGATGCGCTGAAACAGGCTGATTTCACCACGCCCAACACTGTGACCAAGGGCGCCGCGCAGGAATTCTCCATGGCGGAGCAGTCCTTTGAGCAGTTTGTGCCCATCGACTCCGCCGACATGAAGAAGCCCAAAGCCTACGCCGTGGAGTACATCGACCGGCTCATGGCCCTGTGCGAGCGCACCGGCACCCAGCTGCTGTTCACGGTGATCCCCTATTATCCCGTGGGCGAGGAGCAGGGCCGTGACCTGGAGGACGACCAGCGGTATTTCAACTGGGTCACTGATTATGTGGAAAGCAAGGGCTACGATTGCCTGAATATGCTCTACTGCTACGACGAGATGGGCTTTGATCCCGCCCAGCATATGCGCGAGTGGAATCACTGCAACTACTGGGGCGGCGTGGTCGTTTCCCGTTATCTGGCGGAGTACATCCAGCAGCATTACGATATCCCCAACCGCGCCGGCCAGGAGGGCTACGAGCAGTGGGACAAGGATATGAAGGCCTATGACGCCTGGCGGAAGAAGCAGCTGGACGCCTTTGAGAAGAATAACGACTGAAAGAGTGAATGATATGAGCAGTATGCTGAAAAAGACCAAGCGTGCCGTGCGGAAGGTCATGAACGCCCTCCGCATTTATGAGCCGATCTATCGTGTCTATGCCGGAGTCAAGCAGGGCAAGCGCCAGAAGGCGGCAGTGGCTGCCTTTGAGGAGCTTCTGCAGGAGATCCGCGCCGCCGCCGCTTCCTGCGATCCGGCGCGTAAGCGCATGGTGCTGACCGGCATTCTTGATACCCCCAAGAAGCCCAAGCTCTTCCCGCTCTTTGAGCAGATCAGCGCCGAACTGCCCGAGGTGGACTTCATCTACCTGGATGAGCAGAAGAAGCCCCAGGGCGAAAGGAAGCCTTTCTTCCACTACATCCCCCGGGCCATCCGCGCCGCCGGCTACGATTCCTTTACCGAGTTCGAGCTCACCCATGAGATGACGGACGCCCTGGAAGCTGATCCCTTCCTGGAGCAGTGCGCGGAGTACCTGTTCCAGCGCCAGGGCAAGAGCATGACCCAAAGCTATGCCCGGTTCATGGTTTGGAGCTATGACCGGCTGTACCGCACGGTGATCGATTGCTACAAGCCCGAGGCGATCATCATCTGGTGCAAGTTCCCCATGCTGCATCAGGTGTGCAATCACGTCTGCCTGCAGAAGGGCGTCACGCCCCTGTTTATCGAGTTTGGCTCCCTGCCGGGCACCTACGCGCTGGATCCCGAGGGCCAGATGGGCGAAAGCCCCACCGCCCGCAATTATGAGCATTTCCGCACTCTGCCCGTAACGGACGAGGAGATCGCCCAGGCAGAGAAGGTGATCGAATTCCTGCGCGCCAGCGCCCTGAACCGCAACGCCGCCAATGCTTCCACCGTGGAGCTGGACGAGCTGAAAACAAAGCTGGATCCCAGCAAGCCCATCGTGATGCTGGCCGGCCAGAGCGATTTCGACTCCGGTATCCTGCCCTACGATGAGACGGCCAAGGCGAACCATTCCCCCATGTTCGCCGACAGCGCCGAGGCGGCGCTGCATCTGGCCGAGGTGGCCGAGAAGATGGGCTTCAACTTCATTTTCAAGCCGCACCCCGCCATGGTCGCTGCCATGCGCAAGCGCAAGTGGCCCGAAAACCTGCATCTGGTCACCAACACCGATATCAACAAGATCATCGACCTGTCCGACCTGGTGGTGAGCATCGTTTCCCAGACGGGATATATGTCCACCATCCGCGGCAAGGCCACGCTGACCCTGGGCTACAACCAGCTGCGCGGCAAGGGCGCCACCTACGAGGCCTACACCCTGGAGGCGATCCCCGGCGCCATCACCGCCGCCCTGCAGGATGGCCAGACTGAAGAGATGAAGCAGCACTTTATCCGCCATGCCGCGCAGATGCTGCGCTACAACCTCTATGATGATCTGGGCGACCGTCCTCTGCGCTTCGGCCAGAAGGCGGCAGGCGCTGCGGAGTTCCTCCGCGGCTACATCAAGCAGTAATCTTGCGAAGGAGCGGATCACGCGGTGAAGATCTTTGATCGAGTCCTGCAGTACGTGCGCGCCCATGGTGTGCTGTATACCGGCGTGCGCGTCTGGCAGCGGCTGTTTGCCCGCGGGTCGAAGCGGTATGCCCGGTGGTTCGCTGCGCATCAGCCGGATGAAGCCGCTCTGGCGGAGCAGCGTGCCCGCCGCTTTGACAAGCCGCTGAAGTTCAGCATCATCGTCCCGGTGTACAACACCAAGCCTGAGTTCCTGCGGGAGCTGGCGGATTCCTTCCTGGCGCAGACCTATGCCGATTGGGAGGCCTGCCTGCTGGACGGGCAGAGCACCAGCCCCGAGACCATTAGCGAATTGGAGCGCCTCAAGGCGCTGGACGAGCGCTTCCGTGTGCAGCGGGCAGATGAGAACCTGGGCATCTCCGGCAACAGCAACCTGGCTGTGGCCATGGCTACCGGTGATTATCTCGCCTTCTGCGATCACGATGACCTGTACACCCCCGATGCCCTGTACCGTTTCCGCTGCGCCATCGATGAGACCGGCGCGGAGTTCCTCTATTCCGATGAGGATAAGCTCCTCAACGGCCACCTCTACGAGCCGCACCTGAAGCCGGACTATTCCCCGGATTTTCTCCGCTCGGCCAACTATATCTGCCACCTGATGGTCTACAGCCGCGACCTGATGGCCCGCCTGGGCGGTCTTGATCCCCGGTTCGACGGTTCGCAGGATTACGATGTGATCCTCCGTGCCACCGAGGAGGCCCGGGGCGTCTGCCATGTGCCCCATGTGCTGTATCACTGGCGGATGTTCTCCAAATCCGCTTCTCACACCAATCATCAGCGCTGTGTGGACGCGGCCTGCGCCGCCATGCGGGAGCACCTTGCCCGCTGCGGCGAGGAGGCCCTGGTAGAATCCGGGACGCCCTGGCTCCGCCTGCGTTACGTCCTGAAGGACGAGCCGCTGGTATCGCTGATCCTGTGGGGCGGCACGGATGAAAAGAAGATCCGGACGCTGCTGGCAAAGACGGCTTACCGTCCTGTGGAGGTGCTGGTGTGTGGCAAGCAAACCGGGAAGGCCATGCCGGAGGACGTGCGCGTCCGCTGCGTGGATGCCTCTGGAACGCTTTTTGCTCAGCTGAACGCCGCCGCCCGGGAGGCGGAGGGTGAGGTGCTGTGCTTCCTGCACGCGAACCTGCTGCCCGTGAATGACGATTGGCTCACCGAGCTGACCTCCCATGCCCAGCGCGCCGGCGTGGGCGCTGTGACCACTGTGATCACCGACAGGTTGGGTCGCATCGCCCATGCGGGCTATGCCGTTGCCGGCGAGCTCCCCCGGGTACACCAGGAGGGCCGGATGTTCAACGCCCCCGGCTATATGTTCTACGAGCGGGCCGTACGTAATGTGGCAGCCGTTTCCTGCGTATGTATGGCGCTGCGCCGGGAGCATTTCCTGCGCACCGGCGGCTTTGACGAGGGCTACGAAGCCTCCTTCGCCGATGCTGACCTGTGCCTGCGCCTGCACGATGAAAGCCTGCGCCATGTCTACACGCCTCACGCCCGGCTGAAGGGCGGACGGCGCTGGGCTCCCACTCCGGCGGATATTGCCCGCTGGCAACAGACTTGGCCTGGGCTCACTGATCCATATTACAATCCGCAGTTCCGGCATGAAAACGCGAAATACACCCTGAAATAGCAAAGCAAAAGCCTCCCGCCGTTGGGGGAAGGCGTTTCAAGGAACAATTTATCCTGCAACAAACAAAGGAGCATCCGGCACTCGGATGCTCCTTTGCTTATGTGGGTGTACAAACGCAATGCACCGGAACGGTGCGTATAATTGCGCCCTCACTTAGTGAATGTAAAACGCCTCACAAGTTGCTCGACATATTAAAATCTATCGCTCTGACGAACTGAGATTTACATGTGTTCAACAAATGGGGATCAATAGCACGGATCAAAAAAAGTCTTTCCCTTCTCGTAAGCTTTTTGAAGATTCGATTCCCATTTTTTCGTACGAAGCTCATTTTCCCTCGAGGTATTGTCAAAAACAACGAACTCAAGTTGTTTGGCACGGCCATAAAGCCTGTCTCCCAGCATAACCTTTTTCATACTGTCAAGAAGGCCAAACTGTTCAAGTTTCTCTATAGGATTGCCAGCCGAACAAAGTATTATTGCCTTATCAAGAAATTTCATCGTTTTATCCCCATATGCAAATCCATAAGACCATACTCTATCAAACCAGCCTACAAGCCTTGCCGGGGCTTCGGTCCAGAACACGGGATAGATAAAAGCGATGGCATCAGCAGAGTTGATTTTCTCCTGTTCTGCGAGTACATCACTTGCAACCTCCGGAAAAATTCTGTAATTTGCATCTCTAAGATATTCTTGCTCCGTCATGACAGGATTAAAATCCATCTTATATAGGTCAGACATAATATATTCGTTACCTGAATCGGTTATCCCCTTTATGAATGCGTCGCACATATTTTTCGTAAAAGAATCCTGCGACGGATGACAGTAAACAATAAATATTTTCATGCTGAAAGTCCTTTCTCATGGTTTTGACGAAATAGACCCAACAGACAGAACCATACAAATTCATATTTGTCGCTTTTATTCTATCAAAACAGTACAAGAAACAGCAAGCCTTGACCGGCTCGCTGTTTCAATTTCCTGAAGGTTCACTACAAATCAGCAACAGGTATAATATGAGGACAAAACCTTCCTTTACCCTATGCCTGCTGGTGGGAGGCTTTTCCATGCGATACGGGCATGCATCGCTCAGCTCTTGGGATAATTGAATATCACCTGACCGATATACTCGGCGACCTTCATATCCTCTTCCGTGTTGATGTCGATCGCCTCGAACTTGTTCACAATGTGGATGTAGGGCTTGCGTCCGATGCGGCAGCGGTAGCGGTTCAGCGAATCGCGGCAGATGCCGTACAGGCCGGTGGTTTCCTCGTACACAGGAGGAAGGTCCTGGCTGCGGGGAAGAATGCCGGGCCGATAGTTGATGGGCGTTCCTGCCAGCCAGTAGAAGCTGTGGCTTTCCGTGGCGGTAAAGCAGGAATCGTATTCGTCGCTGGCCAGCAGGCGATCATAGCAGGCACGGATGGTCTCCGGCTGCATGTAGGGCGCTGTGACAAACAGCTGGAAGTAGTAATCGTAATCCGGATACAGCTCAAACTGATGAACAAGCAGGTCGTTGCCGTTGGCGGTGTTCTTTGCCAGCTCCGGCTTGCGCTCAATCACGTGGAAGCCCTTCTTCAGGGCGTATTCGGCGACCTCGGGGCTATTGGTGTCGACATAGACATCATCGAACACATTGGCCTCGATCACGTGCTCGCACAGATATTCATACAGTTTTTTGCCGTTCACAACGCGCAGGTTTTTGCCCACCACGCGCTCGGAATTTGCTTTGATCGGAATAAAGCAGGCTGTTTTCATAGTCTCATACCTCCGTTCTGTTCTCAGTATACCGCATTTGGCAAGGAATTTCAACACTTGACACATTCCGCGACGGGATAATATAATGCATAGTAGTGAAAAACTATGTATTTGTGGCAGGGGGTTTATACCATGAGTGATCGACCGCAGCAGCGCCGGAGCCTGTATCTGGGCTTGACTTTTCTGAATCTGGTCAGTTCCGTGGTTCTGCAGATGACCGATAACGCTGGTGTGCCCGCAGATCTGGTGCTGTGTGATACCAGTGATTTTTCCGGTTTGAAGGATAAATTAGAAAAGACCGGTCTTTTTGAGCATGTGGATGAATGCGTCTGTATGCCACCGATCGACAAGATGAAGAAGATCACCGCTCTTGATGAACGCCAGAAGGGTATGGCACAGCTGGCGAAGGATTTCCCATTGCCCCGGCTGGAGCAGTATACTGACCTCTATGTCAACCTGGACGCCAGCGTCGCCAAGCTGTTCTATTACGCACTGCTCAGCCATGGCATCAAGACCAGGGTATATCTTGTTGAGGAAGCTACCGCGACCTATGCGGTCAGCGCGGTGGATAACGGCAGCGACTTCTTCTGCCATGAAAGCTATGGCGAAGACAGCTTCTATCATCACATTGGCGGCATTCACCTGTATGAGCCGGCGCTTTACGTCGGCGGGAATGAGGATGTCGCTCTGTTCCCGCTGCAGAAGATCGACTTGCTCACGCCCGATCAGAAGGATGTTCTGCTGGGCCTGTTCCCTGCCACCGAGCAGATTCAGGAAAAGATCATTTTCTTTGAAGGCTGCTTCCATGGCGATGGTCTCATCACGGATGAATATGATCTGCTGATGAAGATCGTTGAGCGTGTGGGCAGAGAGAACATCATCATCAAGCGGCATCCCCGCAACAAGGTCGACCGGTATACCGACCGTGGCCTGAAGGTGATGGGCAATGTGAATATCCCGTGGGAAATCATGCTGCTGACCCAGTCGCTGACGGGTAAGTTGCTTATTTCCGTCGCCTCCTATACCTGTATGTCCCCCATGACCATCTATGGTAAGGAATACAAGGCCATGATCCTCAACGATCTCAAGCGCGGCGTTGTTTATTTCCTGAACGATCCCGCGTATGTAAAATTCATCTCCACGGTTGAAAACCACCTGAACCGTGAAAAGCAGAACATCTGGACTCCCCGCTCGATCAAAGAGATGTTCGTGCAGCTCGATTACTTTATGGCCGGTGTGGAGGATGAAGAAAATGAGTGAGACCATGAAGCCCCTGACGCTTGACCAGCTGACCCCGCCCTATGTGTCGGTCGTTGTTCCCGTATACAATGTGGAAAACTATCTCCGCCGCTGCCTCGACTCCCTGGTCTACCAGACCCTGCAGGACATCGAGATTATCGTGGTCAACGATTGCTCGCCGGACAACAGCCAGGCGATCATCGATGAATATGTCGCGCGTTATCCCGATAAGGTGCGCTGCATCTGCCATGAGGAGAATCAAGGGCTTGCCCTGGCACGAAAGACAGGCTTCCTGGCGGCACGGGCGCCGTATGTCCTGTTTCACGATTCGGACGATTTTCTTGATGGCCGCACCTGCGAGGATGCGTTGGCCCTTGCTGTAAGTGAAAACCACGATATGGTTGGCATCAACTCCACCGCCTGGGATGAGGAGGGCGGCCATTATCCCTATCGCAACGGATCGGAGGAATATGATATTTCCACCATGGTTCGAAAGGGCCCTGCCGCATTTTGGCAGTACCTGTTCCGCCGTGAGTTCCTCGAGAATAAGGACGTCTTTATTCCGGTGATTTTTGAGGATGCCTGCATCATGCCCTGGATTTTTACGCAGGCACGGAGTATTGGCTGGCTGCCGCATCTGTTCCAGCATATGTATACTCAACGGAAGGACAGCATCATGGCAACCTTCCTGGGTGGACAAAAGAAGGTCGACCTTCTGCTGGCAGATACTCGCCTCTGGAGTAAGGCAGAAGAGCCCTACAAGTCTGATTTTGCTTTCCGCATCGCTAGCCGCATGTATGGCAATTGCAGAAAATATTCCAATCTTTATGTTGAAAGCGTAAAGCATATTCAATCGCTGTTTCCGCAGCTGGAGCCCTGCCTTCCCGAGGATATTTCTCCCCATGTTCTGGAGTTTCTTCAGTCTGTGCTGCAGCTGCCCAGTGAACCGCCAGTCCCCAGTGTTGTGTATCTGAACGATTTTGCCGGGGCTGCTTCGCTTCATAATGATCCCACCGCCGTCTTTGATGACTGGCATTGCGTTGCCCTGAACGAATCCAACTGCGACCTGGATTCCGCCCCGGCCTTCATCCGTCAGGCGTATGACGAAGGTCGCATGGAGGACGTGGCCGTTTACTTCGCCATGCAGCGCATCGAGCAGGAGGGCGGTATGTATGCGGCGCCGCAGACGCATCTGCAGGCAAGCGCGGCCTCGCTTCGCTACGAGACCGTATTTTTCCCCGCCGGCTGCGATGACAGCGTATCGCTGCACTTCTTCGGCGGCGCTCCCGGCAACAGGCTGATGCGGCGGATCCTTCGCATCTGGCAGGATGGCGCGGGGTTCGTTCCTGCCGGAGCCACCATGACCGAACAGGTCACCAATCTGCTCTATGCCGAGTACAATGTTCACCTGCGCGGCAACGGGGAGCGCGGCCTGAATGGTGTATATATCCTGCCGGCCCACCGCTGCGTGATCCCTGGCGTAAAGAGCTTCTGCTACATCAACGCCGCGCCGGCTGAAGAGGCGGAGAGTCTCATCACGCAGCCGATGGACGCCTATCTGGCTTCGTTCACAGCCATGGAGCACGAAGTTGATCGGGCTGACGAGCGCTGCATAGAAGCCCTTCAGACCATCAACAAAGTCAAGGAGCATCGTGACCTTATCAAGCAGGAGCGCGATGAGGCAAAGAAAGAGCGCAACCTCCTTAAGAAGGAATGCGTCAAGCTCCGCAAGGAACAGACCGACCTCCGCAAGCAGCGCGACAAGCTCAAGCAGGAGCGCAACCAGCTTAAGAAGCAGCGGGACGAACAGGCCGCGCTGGCCAGACGCTACGATTCCCTGTTGAATTTCTCGCTGGTGGGCTGGGTGTACAAGCTTTACAAGCGGATCAAGAAGTAAATCGCACAGTAAAACCCCCCTCGCGCCAGGAGTTATTATGTAGAGGAAGGTTTACCCCTCCTCGTCATGAGTCGCGGGAAATACAAGTAATTCAAGCAGTTATGGCTTGAAGGGAAACCTTCAAGTACATAGCTGCTTTTTCTATTGCAGCAGAAAGCGAGGATACCCCATGAAACTGACCTATCGCCGCTGTGGAGACTACTACCTGCCCAACATCGGCATCCCGGAAGAGGACATGCGCCCGCTTGGCAAGTACGGCAGAATGCGCATGCGCCATCTCCGAGAGCATCGTTCCCTCCTGTTCAATCAGCTCCTGCTGTCCGGCAAGCTCATGAATCACCTGTACAGCATTGACGATGCCTGCCAGGAACGCCTGGATCTGCTGATCCCTCAGATGAAAGCAGCCGAGGGCGTTACTGAGGAGCTGAAATCTGCTGACCAGATGGAATGGGTACGCCGCATGAACAGTATTCACAACCGGATTGAAGAAATGCTGCTCAACGAGCTGATCTATGACTGAAGAACCGCGCCGCAAGCAAACAGGCACGAGCCACATGCCCGTGCCTGTGTCCCCAAGAATCAGATGGAGATACTTATGAAGAAACTGCTCAAGCTGCCCCTGCGGATAGCCGCTCCGCCTCTCATTGCGATACTGCTGGTGTTCCAGCTGATTTCATCCGTAATTGTTGGATTGACCTCCATCGTAACCAACCTGCTTGCAACGGTATTCCTCATCGGTTCCGTTGCAGGGTGGATCGCCAACGCTCCCAGCAACCTGATCTTCCAGACGGCGGGGCTTGGCATCTTCTTCGCCTTTGCTCCGCACATCGCTGGATGGTTGTTGGAGAAGGTATGATGAGCGCATTGACCATCGCAGTCATGCAGATTGTGGTTTAGAAGAACAGCCAACGGTTCACGAAGGCATTGCGGCACGGATCATGGAAAAGAAGGGTTTTCTCTCTGATCGTTGCGAGATGAACCGGCAGATCAGGGCAGATAATTCTCTCCTCCACCAGTTGAAGGAAGAAGTGAAGCATCTGTTGTCCGTCGTTGCAACGAATATCCCTGTCATTCTTGAAAATTTGAGAGATCAGATCCTTTTGATACAGTATCAGCTGCTTTTCAATGCAAAACGGCTTGTTTCTCTGGGGGAACGCATTGGCTCGATTTCAAAGGTTTATAAAGAGTATTCGCATATTCAGTCTCAACTGAAGAAAAAAAACAAGCAGCGTAAAGCGTTGCTTGCGGAGAAAAGTGCTTGTGGTTCTCTCCAGTTTGTGAAGCGGGCACAGATCGATGCGAGATTATCCGGTGTGATGGAAGACATGGAAGAACTGAAAAGTCAGAAGAATCAGTTTCTCTTGCGAACAGGCTGTGATGAGCAAGAGGTGGCACAGTTGGATCAGCATCTGAAGACTTTATCCAGCAGCAAAGATCGGTTGGAGAAACAGCAGAGCGAACTATCTGCAAAGAAGATCCAGACTGTAGATGAGTATTGGGAGATCAATGACAGTATTCTCGCAGAAGAATCGTCAGTCATAAAAACCAAACGTAAACTGTTGCGCCCTGAACACAGGAAAAGACTCCTGCGGCGTTTGCAGGAGACTTACGGGAAGGAATATCGGTATGCGCTGGTATGCGATGCGGAAAAAACGGTTTGTAAAGAGTTGAAAGAGGAAGACTCCACAGTCTCTGTCGCATCCGTTTTGAATGTATTGAGAACTTCTGAGATTACAGCGGAAAATGTCTCGAAGCATTCGGAACGAAAGAACTCCCCATTACCTAATAGGTAAAAAGGCATATTCGTGGTAACGGAAAATTCAAAAGTTTTGTTAATACGTAACGAAACTGTACATCTTTTGTAACATATCATACAAAAAATATAGTGTATAATATAATTTGTAAAATTTTGCTGTTCGTTGAAATGCTTTCCCGTTGATCTATCAATTTCCTTTCGATATTCATTCTTCCGATGATCGTTTTCCGGCACAGGTATAAGACAGGAGTGGCGCAAATGAAGAAAGTAACAAATCACATCTGGATGAGAATCGCAACATGGCTTATGGTGGCTCTGATGCTGTTTTCGGCGATGGGCCAGACTGGTGTGGAGGACACGAATCCTCTCCGGCATGTGTTGCCTTCTGCAGTGGCGGAAGCAGGCAACGATTTGGATGGTACCAGAATCGAGACCCTCTCCATCCAGTGGATTACCGAAGACAGTACAGATAAGCCCGAAACGGAGGCGGTGGGCGATGCCCCTGTTACTTCGCTGGAGCATCTGTACCTTGCTCCCGATACTGCCGATCCAGTGGAAATGAAATATCAGGTGGAAGTAGCCTTCTCTGGCCAGTATGATTACCAGCCTGGAGATATTACCCTGCGCATTCCTGCGCAGGTAATCCATGGCCGAACCATCGCTAATGGGGAAGGAACAGTAGATCCGGACAGCTATCTGGATACGCTGGCCCTGCCTGTGCCGCAGGCTCCCTCCACCAAGGCTGATTTCAACTGGGAATTGGTTGATGGGGAATACATCATCACCAACACCTGTACCATCGGCGCTACCAGCACTGCCACCTTCCAGTTCACCATCAAGGATGTGAATCCGCTGGATGTGGTGGATATGGCTGTCAGCGACCCCATTCAGGCGACTGTGGAAGTGAAAACCAATCAGGGCAATGTGATCAGCGCCTACAGCAAGGCACTGACTGCCCAGATCGATACCTACGCCAAGGTGACCGCTGCCTATAAAAACAACGAAAACTTCTTCGACGGCACCAACAAGGAAATCCCGCAGGCAATGTACGATGCTCTTGCGGAGCGTGTTCCCGGAGCCAATCCGGAAGATTACCTTTATATCCCGTGGTATACCTATGTGTATCATGAGGGCAACCAGCCCTTCACCCTCAGCGTGGAGGATCAGCAGCTGGGCGCCTATCTTCTGGATGCAGACCGGAACAAAACCCAAAAGGTATCCGAAGGCATTCTGCTGGGCGTGACGGAGTATGACGGCCAAACCCCGACCATCAACGGCGATACCCTCAATGCTGTCCTTTTTGAAAACGATTACTGCCCCGACACCAAGGAAGCTTACGAGCACACCGTGTATGTGTGGACGGCTTATCCCCGTGCCGATTTCACCTATGCCAAGGAAGACGATCCCCGCATCAACTATCTGTTTGAAAACGAAGCAACGTGGACGGTTACGGAAGTAGATGCCGCAACCGACGATGACCAACGGGTGGAAACCACCGCAGAGGCTCTGGGCGAACATTCCTTTGCGCCCATGGAATGGTCCAAGCCCACCGGCCATTTTGAGGTGTTCAAATATACCGAGTCCAAAATCAACAAGGACTGGAACTACGGCTATGCCCTCAACCAGCTGCAAAAGGGCGAAGACGTGGAAATGAAATTCCAGCTGGAGTCTGCCGGCTATGGCTACAAGTGGACCAGCCATCTTACTTATCCCGGAGTGGTGGGCCCCGAGCAGCACAGCCCCGAGGATTACGGTCTCTATGGCTGGCGGCAGGTGATTGAAGACTACCAGACTTTCGTGGGTTTTGATGGCGATCCCCTGACTGCGGAAGACTACGAAATCCGCACCATGACCATCAAGGTGCCCACCTTGCAGATCTGGGGCAAGCGCGCCGATGCCACCTACGGCTATGTGCCGGACAGCTCGCTGCCCATCCCGGATCTGACTATCGAATACACCACCGATGGCGCCACCTGGCAGACAGCCGCCACCGTGATGTGGGGCAGCGATGGCAAGGGCGAAATGCAGATCACCCCAGCCAATGGCGTTACTGCCGATGGCAAGACCATCACTTTCCCTGAAAATGTTATCCAGACCCGCCACAGCTTCCAGAGCAACGTTTTTGGCGGGAATACGGTTACTCCCTGCGATGTGGCCGCCATCACCTGGACGCTGGACAATACCATCCTGCTCAAGGCGGACAGTGAAAAGGTGTCCGGCCTTGTGGAGCAGCTCTTTGCCGCTGATGACAACCCCACCACCAAGTTCAAGAACGACGTGAAAATGGATGTTTATGGCTGGGTGGGCTATGAACAGGCGGCAGAAGGCGGCGAACAGCTCCCGCCTGAGGAGGATTTCTACGATTCCTCCCGTGCCACGCTGAACGGCGCCAGCTACGGCGTTACCATGGATAAGTCCATGACCTATGAGAACGACACCCAGAATAAGTGTGCCGATCTGCACTATACCGCCAATGTATACGAGCAGAGCAATCTGAAAGATCGCGCCGAGTATGATGAGGCGGTGGAAGCCGGCGTGATCGCCAAGGAAACGGCAGGCATCTGGTATGATCTGCTGCCCCCCGGCGTGACCCCCGTGATGGATTCTGTACAGCTGCGCGGCAGCGACAGCGTTACCACCCAGTACGCCATTCCCAACTACAAAGGCAGTGGCCGCACCCTGTTGGTAGTGGAGGCTGATCTGACCCCTGTGCCCGAAGAAACGGATGATGGCTGGCGCGATGTGATCACCATCTCCTTTGATGCGGTGTATTCCTGGGAAAGCGCCAAGGATCTGGGCATGGATCTGGTGAACTATATCGCCTTTGAATCCTGCGGGGAAAACAATGACGCCCTTGGCTCCGTGGACAACGAGAGCGGCGAGCCGGACAATCCCCTTGCCGGTAACAATGTGACCACCCCCTCTATGCCCTCCGATGTGGCAAATGCCATGACGGATCTGAATCCCAATCATGATAACCCGGTGTTCGTCTACAGCAGCGCCGAGAACACCATCAACGTGGAAATGTACGCTGTTTCCAGCCTGAACAAGAGCGTTTCCAACGATTTGGTGGGCGTGTGGACACAGGGCCTGGCCGGGCAGGAACAGGTAACGGTATACGAAGGCCAGAACTACACCTACCGCTTGCGCGTGGAATCTCTGGCCAATACCATCACCCGGGATATCGTGATTTACGATACCATCGAAAACTACGATATTCCCGCCGGCGATGTGACCAAGGCAGACGACTACAACGACCGGGAAAGCAAGAAAAACTGGGCAGGCGACTGGCAGGGCGAAGGCCAGTGGCAGGGCACCCTGGTCAGCGTGGATGTATCCGAGTTCATCAAGGCCGGTTCTGCGCCTGTTTTGTACTATGCCATGCAGGAGATCAATTTCCCTGATACCACCAATCCCAACCCCTCCGATGTGGAAATGGCCGAACTGATCGCCAAGCCGGAATATGTGCTCACCAGCGATCTGTGGACAGCTGCGCAGGTGGATGCAAACGGCCTGTGGACGGTGCCTGCCGGTGTGAAGGTAACCGCCATTGCCATTGATGCCAGCCAGACTGCGGCGGGTGGCGTGTTTGAGCTGCATCCCGGCGAAAGCATGATGGCCTATCTGCATATGACCGCCCCCGACGACAACGGCGATCCCAACGAATGGAACGCCAAGGGCGCCTATGCCCACGATGCCTCCGGCAATGTGGACTGGGAAGCCGCCGGTGATGCGGAAAACAACATGTATGCCTACAACAATGCCCGCATCATCTCCACCCAGAGCGACAGCGACAACACCGGCGACTCCGCCCGCAAGATGACCCGCAACGACTATACCCGCGTGGGCATCCTGCCCGGACAGGTGAGCATCGTCAAGGAATGGCAGGATGACAACAACCACGACGGCCTGCGCCCGGACGAGGTGACGGTTACCCTGATGCGCAAAGCCATTGGCGCAGCGGGAACCAGCCAGCCGGTTACCGGCCCGGATGGTCAGCCTCTGACGGTTGTGCTGAACGAGACCAACCAGTGGAAGCATACCTTCTACCAGATCGATGTGGTGGATGAAAACGGCACGCCGTATCTGTACAGCTTCCAGGAAAATGAGATTCCCGGCTATCGCCTGTCCGTGAAGAACACCGGCGATACCGAATATACCCTGTACAACATTCACGAAAATGAAAAGGTTACCATCGAGGGCAAGAAAATCTGGGAGGACAATGACAACGCCTACGGTACCCGTCCCGACAAGGTAAGCATCGGGCTGTACTGCAATGGAATGCTGAAAACCTCCGTCAATATGTCCGCCAAGGAAAACGGTGAATGGAGCTACCGTTTTGCGGATCTGGACAAGTATGCTCCCGGTGGCGAAGAATACCGGTACGAAGTCCGCGAGGAATATGTGCCCGGTTATGTGGCCACCTATGTGGACGGCAATCTGGTCAACACCTATGCGCCCTATGGCGATCTGGCCATCAGCAAGGCGATGGCAGGCGGGGCCTCCGGCAGCACGGCGTTTGAATTCAAGCTGGTGCTCACCCGGGAGGAAGACGGCGAAAACAAGCCGCTGACCAGCGCCTATGACTATAAGGTATTTGATGAAAACGGCATGGAAGTGTCCAGCGGCACGGTTTCCTGCAATGGTACCATCCAGCTGAGCGCAGGTCAGAAAGCCGTGGTTTACGATCTGCCTTCCGACGCTTCCTACCGGGTGGAGGAAACCGCCAAGCCCGGCTATACCCAGACCAAGGCTGAAAATACCTCCGGCATGATTCTGGCCGGCAGCACGGCAGAGGTCTCCTTTGTCAACCAGTATTCTGCCAGCGGCAGCGCCACCATTCCCGTCAGCAAGACCTTCCAGGGCGGCGCCATGAATCGTGGCCAGTTCATCTTTGACCTGAAGGATGCCGATGGCAATGTGGTCATGAGCGCCTCCAACGGTCAGCCCACAGATCAGGACGGCGCCAGCGTGGCACAGGCCACCTTTACCCTGAACCTGACCGGCGAGGATGTGGGCAAGACCTACGAATATACCATCGTGGAGCGCGTGCCCGAGGAAACCGGCGGTATTGTTTTCGATACAGCCGAATTCCCGGTAACCGTGACCGTGACCGACGACGGAAACGGAAATCTGGTTGCTGATATTGCGTATCCCGGCGGCGAACCCTCCTTCACCAATGAATACAGCGCCAGCGGCTCTACCGAGTTCAAGGCGTGGAAGGTGATGCAGGGCGGCGAGCTTGAAGGAGAAGACTTCACCTTTGAGCTCTATGCCTATGACGAGGTGACCGGCACCAGGGCAGGCGAGCCTGTCATGACCGCCAAGAATGATGCCGACGGCGTTATCTCCTTTACCGGTCTTGCCTTCGATCAGGATGACCTGAGCGGCGACCCGGAGAACCCCAACGTCTATTCCTACCTGCTGGTGGAAAAGGACGACGGCAAGGAAGGTATTGTTTACGACAAAACCGAATACATCGTCCGCATCACCCCCAGTGATGCCGGCAATGGTGTGCTTTCCTTTGCGCAGGAAGTGGTGGATGCGCAGGACAATGTTGTGCTGCCCGTATTCACCAACGGCGCGGAACCCGGTTCCCTGAGCGTGACCAAGCAGGTGACCGGCACCGCCGATCCGCAGCAGGAGTTCACTTTCCATGTGCGCCTCACCGGCGAAAACCTGCCCGAAGAGATCGAATATGAGCTTTCTGCCGCCAAGGCTGCCATCAGCGAACTGCTGCGCACCCTGCCCGGCAACAAGGCCGTGCTGGCCAGCGCGGCAGCCCCTGGTGCACGGGCGAATGATTATTATGTGCTGTCTGAAAGTGATGCGGCCCTCACGCCTCTGGCCCGTCTGGATGCGGATGGTAATCTGGTCATTTTCCGCGCTGCGCCGAATGCGGATGGGACGTATACATTCAGCGACGGAGTGACCATCACATTTACTGAAGGCATTTATGACGTCAAGAGCGGAGATGTGTACTATTACCTGCTGTCCAATACGGAGAATCCGTCCCAGGCGACGTTCAACTGGCCCTGGTTCGACGAGTATTCTCTGGTGAAGACAGTCTCCATGGAAGGCGGTCTGAAGCCTGCCAGCACCAGCGGCATGTTCAAATCGCCCAACCTGACCTCTGCCGATCTGTCCATGCTGGATACCAGCAAGGTGACGGACATGTCTTCTATGTTCAGCACTGCCAGCACCTCTTTCAACGGCAGCCTGACTACGCTGATCGGTGAAGAAAACTGGGATACCAGCAATGTAACCAATTTCGCCAGCATGTTTATGATGCAGGATGGGATTACTTCCATTGATGTGGGCGGTTGGGACATGAGCAGCGGCAGCAACTTCCAGTATATGTTCCGCGGCTGCGAGGCGCTTACCCAGTTGGATGTAAGTAATTGGCGTATGAACACCTCGGCCACCAACGGAACATTCTACTATATGTTTGCTGACTGCCAGAAGCTGACCAGCATCGATGTAAGCGGCTGGACAGTGGATGGGATCGCGAACATGTCTTACATGTTCTATAATTGTTATGCGCTGACAGGGCCCATCGATACCAGCAGCTGGAACACGGCAAACGTTACAACCTACAGAAGCATGTTCCAGAATTGCCGTGCTATGGGAAAAATCGATGCAAGCGGCCTTAGCCTTGACAAGGTCACAAGTACATCCGGCATCAGCAGTATGTTTGCCACCGGCTCCAGTGCTGCAGACCATGAACTGATCCTTGGCAGCGGGTTTGTGATCCCCTCAAACATGAAAACTCAGAGTTTCACAAACAGCAGCAGTAAGTTCAGAAGGATCACCCTGACGGACAAGACCATCTCCTCCACGACCAGTTTGCCCTCACCCTCGACGATTTCGCCCTACACCGGCAAATGGGTTAATGTGAATGATAGGACGCAAACGGCTGCCACCACCGCAGAACTGTTTGATGGCAACCACGCCGGTACATGGGAATGGGAAACCAGTGGTGTTATTCTCGAGTTTGCCCACGGCGGCGGCTCAGGTACCATGGATCCCGTCACCGCTGCTTTGGGCGAGGCTGTAGAAATTACCAATGGTTTCGATAACTTCGGCTATATCTTTACCGGCTTTCAGGATGAGCTGGGCAATGTTTTCGAGGACACAGACCGGGATGGCAAGGTCACCATTCCTGCCAATACATACACAACCAGCGGTACCCATACCCTGACCGCCCAGTGGGAAAAGCAGGAGACCAAGGTGGAGATCACCGATGGTCTGTTCACCTTTACCCTTCATGCTGGCGAAACGGCCACCTTCCCCAACCTGCCCGCAGGCACCACCTACGAGGTCTGGGAGGAAGTGCCCGCTGGCTGGAAGCTCGATACCCAGACAGGCACCGCGGGTACCATCGAATCCGGTAAGACCAGTGAAGCCAGCTTTACCAACGTGAATAATAGCACCAACACCCTGTACATCCGGGCGCAGGCGAAGAAACTGGTTGATGGCGCCCCTGCTGCCGAAGCATACCAATTCAAAATCTATAGGATGCTCGGTACGACAGAGTTTTCCGGCTTTGCTGGAACAGCTACCAACGATGGTAACGGAAATATCGATCTGGGCGAGCAGAGTTTCAATGTTTCCAGCATTACAGCAGCAAAACCCGGCCCTGTTACGAATGATTATTTAGTGAAAGAGATCATTCCCGCAGAAGGGGACCCGGACTACGACCCCGATATCGAATATGATACTTCCATTTATAAGTTGCGAGTGCTTACATATTTCGATGCAACACTTGGAAAAAAGTGCATCGAACTGCAATACCTCGATGCCGACGGCAACGTCCTCTCCGGCCCGCCCGTATTCCACAACCGCACCAAGCCCGGCAGCCTCGCCATCAGCAAGACCATTGAGGGCGCAAGCGACGCTGCCAAGGATACCGAGTTTACCGTGCAGGTATCCTTCACCAAGGATAACCTGCCCTGGAGCGGCACCATCAAGAACGGCGAAACCGATGTGGCTGTCACAAACGGTGTGTGTTCGCTGACCCTGAAAGGCGGCGACACCGTTACCCTGAGTCAGATCCCCGCCGGTGTTGCCTATGAGGCCAAGGAGACCGGCACCTATCCCGGCTGGACGCTGGATACCACTGTTGCCACCGGCACCATTGCCGCCAACAGTACGGCAGAGGCTTCCTTCACCAATACCTATGCCGCCACCGGTTCCTTCTCCATCAAGGCCAATAAGGAACTGATCGGCCGTACCCTGCAGGAGGACGAGTTCTCCTTCCAGCTGTACGACATGAACACCGGCAGCAGCGACTACAATCAGGCGATCGACCAGACCACCAACGCCGAAAACGGCACGGTGCTGTTCGGGCCCATCAGCGCAGCTGCCCCCGGTACGCTGCATTATGAGATCCGGGAGGACGCGCCGCAGGATGATACCATCGCCTGCGACACGGAGCCGCTGAAGGTCACCGTCACCCTGACCGACAACGGCAGGGGCTCCCTGAATGCTGTGGTCGCTTTTGATGGCGATGACGATACCCTCACCAACACCGTCAAACCCGGCAGCCTGACTGTCAGCAAGACGGTGGTGAATGCGCCTGTTTCCAGCACGGCGAAGGCATTCCCCTTCACCCTCACCCTGACCGGCCCGGATGGTACGCCGTTTACGGAAACCATCGACTGCAACGCTGCCGCTGTGGCGCAGGATGGCAACCGCTATACCTTTACGCTGGCAGATGGGGACAGCATCGAATTCACCAATATTCCCCACGGCGTCCAGTACGTCGTCACCGAAGGCGATGTGCCCGGTTATACCGTCATAAGCGCTGGCGAAATCGGCACCATTGCCGCCAACGAAACCGCTAATGCCAGCTTTACCAATACCTATGCTTCCTCCGGCGCTTATCAGCTGTCGCTGAATAAGCAGCTGGTTGGCGCAGATATGGAAGCCGGTCAGTTCACCTTCGTGCTGATGAACGAATCCGGTTATGTGCTCCAGACCGCTACCAACGATGCAAATGGTGTGGTCAGCTTTGCTGAACTCCTCTTTACCGGCGAGGATGTGGGCAACAAGACCTACAAAGTGGCCGAGCGCAGCAGCGGTCAGGCTGGTATGGATTACGATGAGACCATCCACACCATCACCCTGACCATTCGGGATATGGGCGATGGTACCCTCGAGGTTGTGGATAACCTGCCAGATGGCGGTATTGCCTTTGTCAACACCTACGACGACAAGACCAGCCATACCGTTACCAAAAAGTGGCTGGACAGCGACAACCTGATGGGTATGCGTCCTGAGAACATCACGGTGGATCTGTATCAGAACGATGCTTTGTACCGGGAGAACGTTGTTATCGCCCCCATTGGCGATGACTGGACCTATACCTTTACCGAACTGCCCGCTTTCGACTCGTCCGGCGTGCCCTATGTGTACGATGTACGCGAGCAGAATGTGGCGAATTATGCCAGCAATCGCGTCAGCAATGAGGATGGCACCACCATTACCAATGCCTTGCTTGGCGTACTGACCGTCAGCAAGGTTGTGAAGGAGCAGGAGGACTGCACCGAGGCCTTTACATTCACGCTGTCTCTGGAAAAGGACGGCGTAGCCCTGACGGATACTTTTGATTATCAGATCTTGTCTGAGGATGGCAGTGTGTCTGTCACTGGCACGATCTCCCATGGCGGCGCCTTCGAATTGAAGGATGGCGAGAAGATTGTCATCACCGGTCTGCCCATCGGCACCGCTTATGAGCTCGAGGAGACTGAAAACGAGGATTACTACGTTGAGGTTACCGAGGGAACGGCAGAGGGAACGGTTGCGCGCTACAGCAGCAATCAGGTTACTTTTGCCAATACATATGATCCGGCTGTGGGTTCTCTGAAGATTGTGAAGAGCTTCAGCGGCCTGCCGGAGGGTACGGATGTCAGCAATCTGTGCTTCAAAGTGACCGCGCCCGATGGTACTGAAACCAACCATACCTATGCCAATTTCACAAATGGTGAATTAGTGATAGAAAATCTGGCAGTTGGTGAGTACACCGTCACGGAAACCAACGCAGATGGTCTGATCACCAACTACACGCTGGACACCACTGCCAGCGTGACGAGCGGCGAAGCCACTATCGCCAAGGATGAGGAAGCCATCATTGAGCTGACCAACAAGTACACGCAGGATGTGGGCAGCCTGAAGATCACCAAGACCTTCTCCGGCCAGCCTGACGATGCAGACCTCAGCAAGCTGAGCTTCACCATCAGCGATGGCACGACGAACACCGTGGTGACCTATGCGGACTTCCCCGATGGCGCTTACACCATCGCCAACATCCCCGTGGGAACCACCTATACCGTCGAGGAAACCAATGCCGGTACGCTCATCGCCAACTACAGCCTGAGCGCAGACAGCGTGACGAGCGGCGAAGCCACTATCGCCAAGGATGAGGAAGCCATCATTGAGCTGACCAACAAGTACACGCAGGATGTGGGCAGCCTGAAGATCACCAAGACCTTCTCCGGCCAGCCTGACGATGCAGACCTCAGCAAGCTGAGCTTCACCATCAGCGATGGCACGACGAACACCGTGGTGACCTATGCGGACTTCCCCGATGGCGCTTACACCATCGCCAACATCCCCGTGGGAACCACCTATACCGTCACGGAAACCAACGCAGATGGTCTGATCACCAACTACAGCCTGAGCGCAGACAGCGTAACGGAAGGCACTGCAATCATCGCCAAGGACACCGAAGCGGTTATTGCCCTGACCAACACCTATACGCAGGATGTGGGCAGCCTGAAGATCACCAAGACCTTCGAGGGTACCCCCGCTGACGCAGACCTGACCGGTCTGAGCTTCACCATCAACGATGGCACGACAGACACCGTGGTGACCTACGCGGACTTCACCGATGGTGCTTACACCATCGCCAACATCCCCGTGGGAACCACCTATACCGTCGAGGAAACCAATGCCGGTACGCTCATCGCCAA
>SVGJ01000002.1:0-34760 GCA_015056415.1 Clostridiales bacterium | reverse complement strand
GCTTACACCATCGCCAACATCCCCGTGGGAACCACCTATACCGTCGAGGAAACCAATGCCGGTACGCTCATCGCCAACTACAGCCTGAGCGCAGACAGCGTGACGAGCGGCGAAGCCACTATCGCCAAGGATGAGGAAGCCATCATTGAGCTGACCAACAAGTACACGCAGGATGTGGGCAGCCTGAAGATCACCAAGACCTTCTCCGGCCAGCCTGACGATGCAGACCTCAGCAAGCTGAGCTTCACCATCAGCGATGGCACGACGAACACCGTGGTGACCTATGCGGACTTCCCCGATGGCGCTTACACCATCGCCAACATCCCCGTGGGCACGGTGTACACCGTCACGGAAACCAACGCTGACACCCTCATCGCCAACTACACTCTGGCTGCGTCCAGCGTGACGGAAGGCACGGCGACCACCGAGAAGGACAAGGAAGCAACCATTGAGCTGACCAACACCTACACATACGAAGCCTCCGGTGCATTGAATCTGACGGCTACCAAGACCGTGAATGATGCTGAGCCTCGCAAGGATCAGGTGTTTACCTTTGAACTGCTGGATGCGGCAGGTCATGTGCTGCAGACCAAGCAGAATGTCAGGGGCAGCATCAGCTTCGACGCGATCACGTACACCGAAGCGGACATCGACAAGAGCTACCTGTATCAGGTAAAGGAGAAGCAGGAAACCAGAGCAGGCTATACCTTCGACAAGACGGTATATGCTGTGGCTGTGTGGGTAGCCGATAATGGCGATGGCACGCTGAAGGTGAGCAAGACCATCAGCAGAGAAGGCAAGGCTGTGGAAGCCATCACCTTCAACAATTCGTATGAAGCCAGCGGCGAGCTGAAGCTGTCTGCTACCAAGACGGTGAACGGCGCTGAACCCCGCGAAGATCAGGTGTACGAATTTACCCTGACCGATGCGGCAGGCAACACCATTCTGGCCGAGAACGTGAAGGGCCAGATCACCTTCGATGCCCTGACCTACAACCAGAGCGATGCCGGAAAGACCTACACCTACACGGTGAAGGAAACGACCATAGCTTCCGACTTGCTGGTTGTGGACGAGAGCGTTTATACTGTAAACGTGACCGTGACCGACAACAAGGACGGCACGCTGGCTGTGCAGCCTGTGATCACCAAGGATGGCGAGCCTGCCCAGGCAATCAGCTTTGCCAATATCCTGTACGCACCGCTGACCATCAGCAAAACGGTGGAAGGCTGCGAGACTACCGGGACCTTCCCCTTCACGGTGGAATTGTATGATGCTGACGGCACCGAGGCCACCGGCGAGTACGCCTACACCGGCGACGTGGAGGGCAAGCTCAAGAGCGGCGACGACATTGATCTGGCCCACGACCAGAGCGTGACCATCTCCGGCCTGCTGCCCGGCATGACTTACACTGTGACGGAAGCCGCCACTGCGGCCTTTGAGACCACGGTGAACGGCAACGCCGGCAACAGCATCGAGGGTACGCTGGCCGAGAACGCCAACGAAGTCAGCTTCGTGAACAAGTTCAAGACCACCATGTTCATGGTGAAGAAGAGCTGGCAGGGCGGCGGTGGCGGAGCCATTGAGCTGACGCTGTATGCTAACGGCGAAAAGCTGGAGCCGCAGCCTGTGTACACCCGCGAGGACAATACCTACCTGTACACCGATCTGCCCATGTATGATGAGCAGGAGCAGCTCATCGTGTACTCTGCCAAGGAGAAGTACGTTGACGGCTTCCTGACCATCTACAAGAACGTGGCTCCCTATGCTGATGAAACCAAGGCCATCTACGACGGCGGCACGATCATCAACAAAGTCATCGTGAAGGCAGACTTCTCCGTGAAGAAGGAGTGGAGCGGCCTGACCGAGGGCGAGACGGCTCCCGAGATCACGCTGGTGCTGTACTGCAATGGCGTGGCCACGGACATCGAGACCCCGAAGCCCGACCGGAACGGCTGGTACAAGTACTACGACCTGCCCGGCGAGGTGGACGGCGTGAAGGCCGTCTACACGGTGAAGGAACAGGCTGTTGACGGCTATGTGACCAGCTACAAGCTGGCCGACGGCACCTATGCCGAGTATGCTGACAACGGCGGTACCATCACCAACGCGAAGATCCCGCAGACCGGCGACGAAACGCCGCTGGCGCTGTGGCTGACGCTGATGGGTACATCCGCTGCCATGCTGATGCTGCTCCAGAAGCGCAGAAAGGCATAAACAATAGCGGGACTGTCATTCGATGGACAGTCCCGCTTCTTTTGCCTCTGTATGCGAATTGAAAGTAGAGATACCGAAATAGGTGTCTTTTACATCAATGGTGTTAACAGTACGCCTTTTGTGAAAAAGTGTGAAAACACCCTTGACAAAACAACTCGCATCGCAAGGGGGGGTTGCTTTTTCCGGGGATCAGCGCTGCACGCGGCCGGAGCCGTCGCCTTCCATCAGGCGGGTGATCTCCTCCAGGGTGACCAGGTTGAAGTCCTGCTCGATGGAGTGCTTCAGGCAGGAGGCTGCCACGGCGAAATCCACGGTCTTCTGGGGATCAAAGCCGTTCATGCAGGCATAGATCAGGCCGGAGCTGAAGGAATCGCCGCCGCCCACGCGGTTGACGATGTGGATATCATACGTGCGGGAGAAGTAGGCCGTGCCGTTATCGTAGAACATACCGCTCCAGCGGTTGTCGGAGGCGGAGATGCTCTCGCGCAGGGAGATGCCCACCCAGCGGCAGCCGTACTTCTGATGGATCTCCTCGGCCACGTGGGCATAGCCCTCGCGGCTCAGCTTGCCGGCGGTGATGTCACTGTCGGCGGCGCGGATGTCCAGCACCTTGTCGGCGTCCTCCTCGTTGGCGAGCATCAGGTCGACAGAGGAAGCCAGCTTCTGCATCACCTGGCGGGCCTTTTCCACCGACCAGAGATTCTTGCGGTAGTTCAGGTCGCAGGAGACCAGCGCGCCGGCCCTGTGGGCGGCGTCGCAGGCGGCCTGCAGGATGGCGGGCATCTCGTCGCTCAGGGCGGCGGTGATGCCGGTGAAGTGGAAGAACTTCGCGCCGGCCATGATCTCATCCCAGTTGTAATCAGCCAGGGTGGAGGTGGTGAAGGCGGAATTCTTGCGGTCGTAGATCACCTTGGAGGGGCGCTGGGCGGCGCCCTTTTCGGTGTAGATCACGCCCAGGCGGTCGCCGCCCACGGCCACATGATCCACGTTCACGCGGTATTTGCACATGTTGGCCAGCGCGCAGCGGCCGATGTCATTGTCCGGCACCTTGCCCACATAGTAGGATTTCACGCCCAGCTGCGCCAGATTGACGCAGACGTTGGCCTCCGCGCCGGTGTAGTTCACCTGCATGGTGTTGGCCTGGATCAGGCGCTGATAGCCAACGGGCTCAAAGCTGATGAGCATATCGCCGAAACCAACAAATTTCATAGGGGGATTCCTCCTTATTTTTTGCCCTTTGCGATGCGATCCTGATATTTCTTCAGGCTGGGAAAGGCGGCGTTGGGGTCGTTCTTGATCTTGCTGTATTCCTTGGCAAAGGCCTGATAGGCGGGGAGGATCTCCTCGGTGGAGCCCAGGCCGATGCACTCGCCCTTGTGCAGCCACAGCACGCGGTCACACAGGCCGTTCATCTGGCTCACCGAATGGCTGACGAAGATCACGCAGTGCCCCTGCTGCTTGTATTCATTGATCCAGCCGATGCACTTGTCCATGTAGCTCTGGTCGCCTACGGCCAGGGCCTCATCCACGATGAGGATGTCCGGGTTCGTGTGGGCACAGATGGCAAAGCCCAGGCGCGAGGCCATGCCGCTGGAATAGGTCTTCAGCGGCCGGTCGATGAATTCCTCCAGCTCCGCGAAGGCGATGATGCTGTCCATCATCTGGCGGATCTCCTGCATCGAAAAGCCCAGCAGCAGGCATTTGTAATAGATGTTCTCACGGCCGGTGAGGGTGCCGTTCAGGCCGGTGCGGGGGGTCAGCATACCCACGGTGCCGTTGATCTTTGCCGCGCCGGTGGTAGGCTGGGAAACGCCGGAGATGATCCGGGTAAGCGTTGATTTGCCGGAGCCGTTCAGGCCCACCAGGCCGATCACCTCACCCGGGGCAATATCCAGGGTAACGTCCTTCAGGGCCCGGTGTTTCTTCGCCTGCTGGCGGCGCAGAAGCTCCATCAGCCCCCGGCGGCCCATTGGGTATACTTTGCTGACATGATCGCATCGGATCATGGGTTCAAGGTCGTTCATGACAAGCTCCTTTTACAACACATCAATAAACTGTTCCCGGGTGCGCACATGCATCCAGCAGCCCAGCGCGAACAGCACAACCGTTGCCACCCAGAAGGAGATGAAGCTCTCCGGGTGGGTCATCAGGCCCTTGCCGTCCAGCAGGCTGAAGCGGATGCCTTCCACCAGGTGCACCATGGGGTTCAGGCGCATGATGAACTGCAGGTCCGGCGAATATTGATTGATGTTGAGCACTACGCTGGAGGCGTACATCAGCAGGCGGAGGATCGGGGGGAGCAGCTTCTGCAGGTCGTTGAAGAAGACGCTGATGGTGGACGCCACCAGCGCGAAGCCCAGCAGGAACAGCAGCATCGCGAGGGTGTAGTAGACGATCTCCAGCACGTGCCAGGTCAGAGGAATGCCGGCGATGATGATCACCGCCGCCAGCACGACCAGCGAGAACAGATGGCTGATCAGGCCGTGCACCACACACTTGAGCGGATACATCGAAAGGGGGATGTTGCACGTTTTGATCAGGCCCGAGGCGGAGGTGATGCTGGAGGAGGACTGCGTCATGGCGCCGCTGATGGTCAGCCATGGGATAATGCCGCAGATCAGCCATACCGCATAGGGGTAATTGACGTCTGTTCCGGCGGAGGTGCGCAGGCCTACAGAGAATACAAACCAATAAACCAGGATATTCAAAAGCGGGTTCAGGATCTCCCACAGGTTGCCGAGCAGCGATTGGCTGTTCTTCGCGCGTTTCTCATAACGGGCCAGCCGCCATGTACGCTTCAGGTTGGCGACGACCTCGGTGATAACGGTTCGGATAGCGCTGAGCATATCGGAAGGGGCCTCCTAATTGATTATTCGGCGTCGTCGTTATAGACGGAATGGGTCAGGAAGCGCAGGGCGAAATGATGCTGGGCAGCATTCAGGTGCTCGCGCAGCCTGCCGTTGATCGAGGCCATTTCGGCAGGGGTCTTGCTCAGGTCGGCAGAGCCCTCGAAATAGTTGGGCGAAGAGGGGGAGAAGCCGTCGAAGCCCGCCAGGGTGATGGTGCGGATGCCGGCCTCCCGGGCGAAATTCAGGAATACCACCAGCGCGTTATCGCCCGCCACGGGATCCTCCTTGTCGAGGAAGGCCTCAAAATCGAGGACGTGGTCGAAGGCGCGGCCGATGTTTTCCACATTGGAGGTGGCGATGGTGGTCACATCATCGCTCAGGCGGCGGAAATCGTTGTACATCAGGCTCAGGCGCTTGCTGTTGCAGATGAACACATAATCCAGCGGATAGCTCTTGGGGATGCAGTTGAGGGCCACCACGGTGGGGCGGTGCTGCTCGATGTATTCCTGGATGCGGGGCATCTCGCTGATGATGGAGGAGCCCGGCGCCAGCAGCAGGATCTCATTGGAGCTCAGGTGCTGCGTGAAGGAAGCCACAGAGCTTTCGCCGGGGGCCTTGCGCTGCAGGTACTGCTGATACAATTCCGCCACGTGCTCCTTGCTGTAGGCGAGCTTCTTGTCCTGGTCGATGCTGCCGATGATCTCGTTGATCGCCTTGACAGAGAGGGTTTTCTTGCCCAGCAGGTAGGTGATGTAGTTGGGATGGCAATCGTTCAGGGCGGAGAGGTAGAAGTTCAGCGAATAGCCCCAGTAGTTCTGCTTATAGATGGGCATGATGCTGCCGTCGATAGCCTCGAGGATCTGGTTGATGTCGTAATGCCCGTCGAAGTGCTCGTTCAGGTACATGGAGAGCAGCTCCAGGGGCGCGTTGCCGGCGCTCTTGCCCATGCCGTACACGGTGCCGTCCACCACGATGGTGCGGCCCAGACCGCGGGTCTTCTTCACCAGCTCGATGGCGTTGGAATACGCCAGCTGGAAGTTGTTGTGGGGATGATAGCCGATCAGCGTCTCGGCGGGCAGGTTGCGGTGCATCAGGTAGAAATAGTGCATCATTTCTTCCTTGTGCATCAGGCCGTAGGTATCCACGATGGAGATGCCATAGGGCTCCAGGTCCTTCATGCACTCCACCATTTCCAGGATGCCCGCGTCGTCGTAATCGGTGATGGAGACCAGCTGCATAAACACCTTATAGCCCTTGGCCTTGATCTGCTTGCCGAAGGCGATGGCGTTGCGCAGGTTCTTGCGCTTGAAGATGATACGGATGCCGTCCAGGATGCTCTCCTCGCAGGGGGCGATGCTGTCGATGGAGCAGGTGCCGTAGTCGATCATCGCCACGAGCATGCTGTTCTTCTTCTCCAGGCCCTCATAGATCGCGTCCATATCGGCGGTGGTGGGCTGCAGCGTGCGGTGATGGGTCGCCGCGTTGCGGTCATCCAGGAAGCCCAGCTCCACGATATCCACACCGGCCTGGATCACACGCTGTGCCACACAAAGGGCCGTGCTCTGACCAAATTCCCAATTATTCACATAGCCGCCATCACGCAGGGTGCAGTCCAGCAGCAGAATACGGTCTTGCATAATTTACCTCCTTAAAATCGAAAGAGATGGTAGCATACACTCCTTCACCATGCATTATATCACAGCATAGGGATAACTGCAAAGGATATCTGTATGATTTGTCAGGAAAAGCCTTTTACTGCCGCAAAAGAGCGCATCCTTAAGCCTCCCGCCGGCGTAAAGTGCCTGTTTCCGCTTTGCCGGGCATATGCTTGACCAGATGCTCTCCCTCTATGGAAGAGGGCGGCAACGGCTGGAGCCGGCCGGGAAAGGAAGCGCCCATGCGAGAAAGACCGGAACGCATCGCCATCTACTCACGCAAATCGAAATTCACCGGCAAGGGCGAGAGCATCGGCAACCAGGTCGAGCTATGCCGGGAGTACATCCGCGCCCACTACGGCAGCGGGTTGGCCGAAACCGCCGTCGTTTACGAGGATGAGGGCTTCTCCGGCGGCAATCTGAACCGTCCGGACTTCAAGAAGATGATGAAGGCCGCCCGCGACAAGCAGTTCAAGGCCATCATCGTGTATCGGCTGGACCGCATCAGCCGCAACATCAGCGATTTCTCCGGGCTCATCGAGGAGCTGGCACGGCTGGACATCGCCTTTGTGTCCATCAGGGAGCAGTTCGATACCGGCACGCCTATGGGTCGTGCGATGATGTACATCGCCTCGGTGTTCTCGCAGCTGGAGCGGGAGACCATCGCCGAGCGCATCCGCGACAACATGCACGAGCTGGCCAAGACCGGACGCTGGCTGGGCGGCGTCACGCCCACGGGGTATGCCTCGGAGAGCATCAAGTCCGTCACTGTGGACGGCAAGACCAGGAAAGCCTGCAAGCTGGCGCTGATCCCCGGGGAGGCGGAGGTCGTCAGGACCATTTACAGCCTGTTCCTGAAGACGGACTCCCTCACCCTCACCGAGGCCGGGCTGATGAAGCGGCGCGTCGTCACCAAGAACGGCAAATACTTCACCCGCTTCTCCATCCGCGCGATCCTGCAAAACCCCGTCTATGTGATGGCCGACAGCGACGCTTACCAGTACTTCACCGACAAAGGAACCGAGCTGTTCTCCGGGCTGGACGCCTTCGACGGCGAGCACGGTCTGCTGGCCTACAACCGTACCGATCAGGAAAAGGGGCGCTCCACCATTTACCTGCCCGTCAGCGAGTGGATCGTCTGCGTGGGGCAGCATCCGGGGCTGATCCCCGGCGCCACCTGGGTTAAGGTGCAGGACATGCTGGAGCACAACAAAGCCAAGGCGTTCCACAAGCCCCGCACCAATGAAGCGCTGCTGACCGGCCTTCTGCACTGCCGCTGCGGCGGGCGTATGTACCCCAAGCTCAGCGCTCGGAAAACGGCGGAGGGCAAGGCGATCTTCTCTTATGTGTGCAAGATGAAGGAACGCAGCCAGGGTGGCGTGTGTGATGGACGCAATGTCAACGGCAACACGCTGGACGGGTTGGTCCTCCGGCGTGTAAAGGAGCTGGAAGGCGACGTCGGCAGCTTCATTGCCCAGCTGGAGCACAGTCGCCGCCTGCAAACAGGCAATCAGGCGGAATACGAAGAAAGCCTCGTCGCCCTCCGTCAGGAGAGAAGTGAGGCAGAGCGCAAGCTGGCCGGTCTGGTGGATTCCCTGGCCGACCTGCCCGACGGCACGGCACGGAGCCTTGTTGCCCAGCGCATCGAGCAGCTGAACGGGGAGTGCGGGTCCATCGACCGGCGCATCCGCGAATTGTCCGGGCTGACCACGCAGCACGCCCTGAGCGACGTTGAGTTTGACCTGATGCGCCAGCGGCTCAGCGCCTTCTGGGAGAACATCGACGGCATGACCTTGCAGCAGCAGCGGACCGCCATCCGCGCGGTGGTGCGGCAGGTGGTGTGGGATGGAGAGAACGCGCACATCATTCTGTTCGGCTCGGAGGAGCTCATCGAATTCCCCGCCATGACCGGTCTGTGTGCCGATAAAGACGAGGAACTGATTGGCTTCGCTGACATTGGCGACGAATCAGACGCAATGTTGCCCTTGCGTGAGGATAGCAAATGAGATCCTCATGACCCTCCGCGCGTCCCGCAAGCGAAAGGGTGACGTATCCCTTTCCGATCCCATCGGCACCGATGGCGAGGGCAACGACATCACCTTTATGGATATCCTCGGGACGGAGCAGGACGCCTTGGAAGAGGAAGTGATCCGCAAAGTAACGCTGGAGAAGGTTCGTCGGGTGCTGTCGCTGCTGCCCGGCCGCGAGCGCATGGTACTGGAGATGCGCTACGGTTTGACCGACGGCAAAATGCATCCCCAGCACGAAATTGCCGCCATGCTGGGGATATCGAGGAGCTATGTATAGCACCGCCATTATTGTAAACGATGCCCGAAGGCAAGCAAAAATGCCTTCGGGCATTGGCGTTTTTCAAGGCAAATCGCGGCCATTCATCAGGCATTTTGACCCGGTGGACAACCTCTGTGCAAAATGCACAGAAGTGAACAGATACTCATTCCCTTAAAATCATTCCCGAAATAAGGGAAAGCAAGCAAACGAAAGGGCATTTGATTCGGACAACATCAAAAAGGAGAAGCATATGAAAAGACGGACACACATTCAACTGACACCCTACGAAGATCTCTTTTCCACCGAAGAACAGCGACAGGACTATCACCGGGAAAAGGTGATGGACATTCCGCTTTCCGAACTCCATCCCTTCAAGGATCATCCCTTCAAGGTGCTGGACGATGACCGCATGGCGGACACTACCCGCAGCGTGCAGGAGCGTGGCGTGCTGGTGCCGGCCATTGCCCGTCCCCGTGCTGACGGGGGCTATGAGCTGATTTCCGGCCACCGCCGCAAGCGTGCCTGCGAACTGGCAGGGCTGGACACCATGCCGGTGATCGTCCGTGAAATGGACGACAACGCCGCCGTGCTGGTGATGGTGGACAGCAATATCCAGAGGGAGAACATCCTGCCCAGCGAAAGGGCCTTCGCCTACAAGATGAAGTTAGAGGCGCTGAAAAGGCAGGGAGCAAGAACCGACCTCACTTCTGGACAAGTTGTCCAGAAGTCCCGATTGTCAGCTGAGATCGTGGCAGAGGGCACCGGCGAAAGCTACAAACAGATCCAACGCTACATCCGTCTGACCTATCTGATTCCCAAACTGCTGAACATGGTGGATGAGCGGAAGATCGCGTTCAATCCAGCAGTGGAGCTGTCCTACCTGACCCAGGAAGAACAATCCCAGCTTCTGGACGCCATGGAGAGTGAGCAGGCCACACCCTCTCTGTCCCAGGCGCAGCGGCTGAAACGGTTCAGTCAGGAGGACAAGCTCTCCCCGGCTGTGATGAGTGCCATCCTGTCGGAAGAAAAGAAAGTGGTACAGGAGCAAATGTCTTTCTCTGCCGAAGCCCTGCGCAAGTATTTCCCGAAATCCTACACGCCCCAGCAGATGGAAACCGTTATCTTCCGCCTGCTGGATACCTGGCAGCGCAAGCGTCAGCAGCAACAAGAACGATAATTGAAAGGAGCATCACAATGCCTGTCTATCGCAGCAACGATCCCCACAAGTCCTTCCTGAGAATGAGCAACCACTCCACCCGCAACAAGGAACTGTCCCTGAAAGCCAAGGGGCTGCTGGCTGTCCTGATGGACCTGCCGCCCAACTGGCGGTTCTCCGTGGCTGGTCTCAGCAAGATCATGCCGGATGGTCCCGACGCCATCCGCAGCACCATGCGGGAACTGGAAAGCATGGGCTATCTGGAACGCATCCGCAAAACTGGTGCAAACGGCAGATCCTATGTGGAGTACAATATCTACGAGATGCCGAAAGAGACCATGTTGCTACCATCAAAAAAAGAATAATCAAATCATATCAAAAGGGAAACGGAGCTTCTCCACATGGGGCAAGCTCCGTTTCCCTTTGGTTATAGATAAGTTCGTTTACACTTCGCTGCGCCACACGACCCATTTGCGGTCAATCCACTTGACCAGGGACAGGCCGATCAGCGCCAGAATGCTGAGCAGCAGCACAGAGGCAAACACCGCCGAGCCGTCCAGCTTGGTCATCATGCGCTTGCTGAAGTAACCCAGGCCCTTGGATGCGCCCAGCCATTCAGCGATGGCTGCGCCGATCACCGCCCAGGGCAGGGTGATCTTTAGCGAAGTGATGAAGTTGGGCAGTGCGGTAGGCACCTTCAGTTTGAAGAAGATCTTCATGCGTCCTGCGCCGTAGGTGCGCATCAGCTCCTGCATTTCACGCTTGGTGTTCTTCAGTCCGTCAAAGGTGTTGATGGTAATGGTGAAGAAGGTGCTCAGCACCACCGCCAGCAGCCGCGCCCAGAGGGAGTAGCCGAACCACAGCACGAACAGGGGCGAAATGCACATGACGGGGATCGTCTGGATCACCACCAGCGTGGGATAGAGCATGGCTTCCACAGCAGGGAACATGTCCATCAGGATCGCCAGCAAAAGCCCCACAACGATGGCCAGTGCCATGCCCAGCAGGATGATTTCCAGCGTAGCGGGAAGGTGCGTCAGGAACAGGGATTCCCGCAGCTCCCACAGGCGTACCAGCGTTGAAACGGGAGAGGGCAGGATATGCGTCATGTTCACCGCCATGGACAGTACCTGCCAGCCGACCAGCACGATCAAGGCTGACAGCAGCCCAACGTGATTCTTCTTCATCGCTCTGCCCCCCTGCGAAGGATTATTCGTCACCGTACAGCACGTCCACCACGAACTCAGCGGGATCAACCACCTTGTCGATCTGCTGGGTCTCGTGCATCCAGGTCATCAGGTTGGTCCACACAGCATTGTCCATGGACAGGAAGGGAGCATCCACCGTTTCCATGATGGGCAGCAGCACCTTGAAGCCTTCGCGCTCCACTTCTTCCGTCAGGGCGTATTCCGCGCTGGACTTGCTCATGATCAGAGCGAGGGCGGCTTCGGGATCGGCCTTCATGTCGTCAAAGCCCTTCTTGCAGGCGCGCAGGAAAGCGGCGAACAGCTCGGGATCCTGCTGATACTGCGCCTGGCTGGTGAGGAAAACGGTGTTGTATTCCTGGGGAACGCCGAAGTCCACCCAGTTCCAGTAGCTCACGTCAAAGCCGGCATGCTCCAGCTCGATCATTTCGCTGTTGACCATGCCGCCGCCCACAACGTCCACATTCTTGGTGGTCAGGGCGGTGATGATGTCAAAGCCGATGTCGATCAGCTCGTAATCCGCATCGGCAAGACCCACCTGACGGGTCAGGGTGCGGATCTTGGCTTCCAGGCCGGAACCGCCGGTATAGCCGACGATCTTGCCCTTGATCTGGTCGGGGGTGGCGATGCCGCTCTCCGTCAGGGAAGCCAGCACGTTCAGAGAGGTCTGGGTCAGGGTGCCGATGATCTGCACGGGCATGCCCTCGTTGACATAGGCGTTTACCAGGTCGCTCATGTAGTACAGACCCACCTGGGCACGGCCGGCCACAGGGAAGGACAGCGCGTCAGAGAAGCCGGCGGGAGGCGTCAGGGTCACATTCAGGCCTTCCTCAGCGAAATAGCCCTTCTCCTGGGCAATGTAGAGGAAGGTGTGCATGGCATTGGGATACCAGTCCAGAATGACCTCGAAATCCTTGAGTTCCTTGTCGTCAGCCAGGGCCACGGGGGCGCACAGGGACAGAGCCAGGGCCAGTACGCACAGCCAGGAAATGATCTTCTTCATGGGAATCCATCCTTTCGTATATTGATTGCTTCTTTGTGCAAGGGGTAACAAGAATCAAACTTCTGCGCGCCAGGTTACCACCAGGCGTTCGATCAGGCGGATCAGACCGTTGATCATAAGGGCCACGGCGGAAATGACCAGCAGCGGCGCGATCAGGCCGGCGGCGTTCAGATCCATCATCATCTTGCGGCTGTAGTTGCCCAGGCCGCCGGGAGCGCCCAGCCATTCGGCAATGGCGGAACCCACCACTGCCCAGGGGATGGAGATCTTCAGTGCGGTGAAAAAGTAGGGCAACGCCGTAGGCAGACGCAGCTTCACAAACTGCTGCATTTTGGTCGCACCGTAGGTGGCCATCAGCTCCGTCATTTCATGCTTGGTGGCCTTGAAGCCGTCAAACACGTTAACCGTGATGGAGAAGAAGGTGAGCAGCACCACCACGATCACACGGGTGGTGGTGGTATAGCCAAACCACAGAACAAAGATGGGCGCAATGCACAGCACGGGGATCGTCTGCGATACGGTCAGGATGGGATAAACAGCCTTTTCAATGCGCTCGTCCAGATCCATCAGGATCGCTAGGGCGATGCCCAGCACCAGCGCGATCCCGCTGCCGATGAAGACCACCTCCATCGTGATGGGGAAATGCTTGGTCATGATCACGCCGAAGTTCTTCTGCAGGGCTTGCCATACCTGCAAAGGCGAGGGCAGGATATAGGATGCGTTGATCTTCACAGCCAGCAGCTGCCACAAAAGGATCAGGAACGCACCAAAGCCCAGTCCATACAGCTTCTTTTTCATGCTTCCACCTTCTGGCGCAGGGAATGGATCAGTTCTTCCTTCAGGCGCATGATCTCAGGCTGCAAAAGCATATCGCGGGTGCGGGGATAGGGCAGGGGGACTTCGATCTGCTCCACGCTGCGGATGGGCTTTTCGGTGATGACGTAGATCTTCTGGGAGAGGAAAATAGCCTCTTCCACGTCGTGGGTGATGAAAAGCACCGTTCGGTTGAACTTGCCCCACTGCCGCAGGAGCCATTCCTGCAGATTGATGCGGGTAATGGAGTCCAGCGCGCTGAAGGGCTCGTCCAGCAGGAGCAGGTTAGAGCCGGCGCACAGGGTACGGGCAAAGGAAACGCGCTGGCGCATGCCGCCGGACAGGTCGCGGGGATACTTCTTGGCGTACTCCTCCAGCTCCACGCGGCGCAGCATGTGGCCGCAGTCCTTCTTGCGCTTGGCCTTGTCCACACCGGCTACCTCCATGGGCAGCATCACGTTCTGCTCCACCGTGCGCCAGGGGAAAAGCAGATCCTTCTGGGGCATATAGGAGCAGTAGTGCTTCAGCTCGCGGATGTTCTTGCCGTCGATCTCGATGCTGCCGCCCTGGATGGTCTCCAGGCCGTTGAGTAGGCGGAACAGCGTGCTTTTGCCGCCACCGCTGGCGCCCAGGATGGAAATGAACTCCCCGTCCTGCACCTGAAAGGAAAGGCCGTCAAGGATTTTCTCTGTATCACCGGGATAGGTGAAATCCACATGGTTGAATGCCAGCATGATGCTCTCCTTTGCTTACGCGTTGGGGCCGCGCATGGCCATGTCCCAGAAGCCCAGCTCGTATTCGCTGGAGCGGATGAAGATCTCCTTCAGGCGATCCTTCTCAGCACCTGACAGGCTGCAAGTGATCTCGTCACACATATCAGCGGTGCGGTCGTAGATGCCCTTGTAGGTCTCGCCCACATAGTCGTCCATCCATGCGGCGAAGTAGTTGTTTTCGTAGGTGCCGTTCTTCATGGCCTGGGAACGGGCATGCAGCGCAATATGGTAATAGCTGAAGGTACAGGCCATCACGCTGATCAGACCCTCCTGCACGCTGCCCTCCCGGGCAACCTGGAGCATATAGTCCAGGTATTCACGGTTTTCCGGCGCGGTGGGCGCAGCGTATGCGTCATCTTCCGTGTATCCCATATCCTTGAGATAGCGGATGTGCGTCATGGATTCGTCGGAAACGATCACCTGCATATCGCGGTAAATGGCGCGCATCAGGTGGATATCGTCGCACTTGATGAAGGACGTGGCATAGACCTTGGCATAGTCCTTGAGATACTGGCTGTCCTGCATGAGGTAGAATGCAAACTTTTCTTTTTCCAGCGTACCGTCGATCATGCCGGTAATAAAGGGATGTGTCATGTATTTTTCCCAAACCGGAGCGGCAGCTGTCATCAATTCCTGTGCAAAGCTCATGATGATACTCCTTCATTCGTTCATGGAACAAATTCGCCGTAAGTGAACGCGTTCACTTACGGCCTATATTATAGATATGCGCCCAACGCTTGTCAAGATGCTATGCAAATGTTTTTTGATTACTGCTGAATATAGTTCGTGTTTTTGCGTGCATAAGGCTGCAAAACGAAGGTGAAGCAATTCATATAGCGGGAAACCAGCGTTTCAACTTCCATTTCTGGATGATCCAGCGCCGTTTTCAGGAAGCCTTTGAACATATGCACAAGAACGCCGTTCAGTGCGTGAGCCGTTGCGTCATCCGCCTGAAGGGAGCCGTCATCCCGGCACATCTGCAGCAGTCGCATATTGCCCTTTTCAAAATCCTGCCCATTCAGCACGGCAGCCGAATACAATTTCTTTTCGTCCACTGCCTCGGGAAAGATCGTCCGATAGTTCGCCATGAGTTCAGACATATTTTGACTGTATGCACCGAAAACCAGGCAATCCAGCAGCTTGGGCCTGGCAAAGGCAAAGCGTGCAAACTCCCGCTCCGTTTTTTCGTACATCTCAAAGGCGTTGCTGGCGTCAACGGCAATGCGATCCATCTCAGCGTAGGTATCATAGCGATAGCTGATGGCAGCATAGGCCATCAGCTCATCCAGCGTTTGGAAATGCCGATAAATGGCCGATGGAGCTGTGCCCAAAACAGCAGCGATCTTGCGGGCGCTGACATTTTCTTCTCCAAGCTCTTTGATCAGCTGCGCAGCAGCCAGAATATATCTCCTGCGGGGATCGGGATGATTCATGGGTATCAACTCATTCCTTCGTATTGCGGGATATGACATCCGTGATTGCATTATACAAAGTTTTTGCATTTCCCGCAACCTGTCCCCGTTACCCCTCCTTTCCGATATACTCGCTCTTCAGATCAAACAGATGGTTCATGGGTCCACTGCCTTTGCCCAGGTCGAGCATTGCCGCCAGCGCGCCGGAGATGTATTCCTTCGCCCGTCCGACCGCCTCGTCAAGCTCCATGCCACAGGCCAGATTGGACGCAATGGCACTGGACAGCGTACAGCCTGTGCCGTGGGTGTTGGGATTGTTGATGCGCCTGCCGTGGAACCACCTGATTTCACCGTTGCGGCACAGCAGGTCATTGGCGTTGTTCAGGTCGTGGCCGCCCTTGAGCAGCACGGCACAGGAGAAAGATTGCTCCATGTGTTTCGCTGCTGCTACCATATCCTCGGCGGAGGTGATCCTCATGCCGGAAAGCACCTCCGCCTCAGGAATGTTGGGGGTGACCAGCTCCGCCAGGGGCAGAAGCTCATGCGTCAGGGTATCCAGAGCATCCTCCTGCATGAGCTTGGAGCCGGAGGTAGCCACCATCACGGGATCGACCACGATGTGCCTGGCGTGGTACTGCTTCAGCTTCCGGGCAATCACGCGGATCAGCGCAGCGTTGGCCATCATGCCGATCTTGACTGCATCGGGGAAGATGTCCGTGAACACAGCGTCCAGCTGATCGGCCAGGAAGTCCGGCGTGGACTCCTGGATGCTGATCACGCCGGTGGTGTTCTGGGCGGTCAGGGCAGTGATGGCCGTCATGGCGTAGATCCCGTGGGCCGACATGGTTTTCATGTCCGCCTGGATCCCCGCGCCGCCGCTGGAATCGCTGCCAGCGATGGATAAGGCCGTTTTCATAGGTGCTACCTCCTTAGGAATTTTATTGGAGTTTGCCTGCCATGCGGTTCAACGTGCCGTTCTTCTGCAGCGCGAAGATGATCGCGCCGGCAATGATGGAACCCACCACGGTGGAGATCAGGAAGGGCACAACATAGGCGTAGAAGGCCACGTTGCTGCTGGACACGCCCATGAACGCAATAGCAATGGGATATGCCAGCAAGCCGCCGATAATGCCCGTGCCAAAGACTTCACCCACCAGCGTGGGCAGCAGCTTCTTGCAGTACTTCCACACAAGGCCGCACAGGAATGCGCCGCACATGCTGCCAGGGAAAGCCAGCAAACTGCCCAGACCCAGCAGGTTGCGGATCAGTGCCGCCAGGAAGCCAGCGCCCAGGCCATACCAGGGCCCCAGCAGCACGCCGCAGATCACATTCACCATGTGCTGCACAGGAGAGCATTTGCTGCCGAACACGGGGAAGGAAAACATGCTGCCAACCACGGCAACAGCTACGAGGATCGCGGCCAGCGTCAGCCGCAGGGTACGGTTACGATTCATTTGAGATTCCTCCTTTGCACTTTTCAGAGTGAAAACAGCATGGCGCACCCGCCTGCTGGTCGGTCGAGACTTGCTGGTCTCCTCTCACGCCGGAACACGGCTTCCCATCGCTGTTTTCACGTCACCGGGCGCTCCCCCGCTGACGGCGTGCCTACCTCCTCCCAGTTGGATTCTCAAATGCCTTGGGCATGATGAGTCACTTGATGATTCTCTCCACCAAGCCGCGCAGCTCACGGCATTCCGCCGTGATGTCCTCCGCTGCGAAAATGCCGGACACCACCGCCGCACCGGCAATGCCCGTGCCGGCCAGCTCCAGGATATTTCCCTTGTGGATACCGCCAATGGCCACCACCGGAATCTCCACCGACCGGCAGATGGTGCGCAATGTGTCCATGCTCATGGGATTGGCGTTGAGCTTGGTGGCGGAGCCAAAAACCGCGCCGCTGCCCAGGTAATCCGCACCGGCCTCCTGGGCTCGCTGGGCTTGCTCCACCGTCTTGGCTGTCACGCCCACGATCATGTCGCTGCCAAGGATGCTGCGCACCGCGGCGGCTTCCATGTCGCTTTGCCCCACATGAACGCCGTCCGCGCCGCTGCGGCGGGCAATGTCGATATTGTCGTTGATCAGTAGCGGCACACCATATCGGTGGCAGAGCTTCGTCAGGTCAATGGCCTCCTGCAGGAAGGAGGCTTCGTCCAGCTCCTTTTCCCGCAGCTGCACCAGCGTTGCACCACCGATGAGGGCTTCCTCCACCTGTTCGTGCAGGGTGCGACCACGCAGCCAGCTGCGATCCGTCACGGCGTACAGGCGCATCATATCAGCAGTCAGTTTCATAGTTGGCTCCTTCCTCCAAGGCCAGGGGCGTCAGGTTGCAGATGGCGTTAAGGATGTAATTGCGGTAGCTGGCATTGCCGTCCATGGGGGTCAGACGGCGATGAGCGATCTCCCCACACACCCCCATGGCGCATACAGCCGCCAGAGCGGCTTGCATGGGCTGGGCTGCATTCGCGGTGATGTATGCCCCCACCAGCGCGGACAGCTGACACCCAGCGCCGGTGACGGTGCGCATCATGGGATGCCCATTGTGCACCCGGTAGAGTGTTGTGCCATCCGTGACCAGATCCGTATCTCCGGTCACGATGACCATCGCGCCGGTTTTTCGGGCAAGCTGACGGGCGTTGGCTTCCGTGGCGTCGTTCTGCTCGTCCGCATCCACACCGCGATGGGCTGCCGTGCCGCGAACCAGCGTGGCGATCTCCGTAGCGTTGCCACGAATTGCAGCAAAGCACACCTGCTCCAACAGCTTCCGCGCCGCCTCCTGCCGCATGGCCGAGCTGCCCACACCCACGGGATCAAGCACCACCGGATGCCCCAGACGATTGGCTTCCTTTCCGGCAATCAGCAGGGCTTCCAGCTTGCGCGGGTTGGGGATGCCCATGTTCAGCACAAGGCCATTGCACATGGCGGTGACCTCCGCCACTTCCTCCGGATCATCCGCCATGATGGCTGATGCGCCGCAGCCCAGCAGCAGATTGGCGCAGTCGTTGGCTGACACGTAATTGGTGATGCAATGCACCAGCGGGCGTTTGTGCCGGGTTTGCTGAATAATCTCTCCGAGCATGTTTCCTCCAAATAAGGGAGGGGCTTAAGCCCCGACTAACGAGTGCGAATGCTTGCATTCGCCGAAGTGTAGTCAGCGCCGTCTTTAGACGGTGATGACCGAATCAAAAAATGCGCTCCCTCGAAGGGAACGCTTGCACACAGCTCCCTTCGGCGGCATTATCCGCATCAGGTTAAAGGGTCGAAGGTGAATCCTTCCTCTCAGCCTGTCAGCACAAGCTCCCCTGCAGGAATATAAAAATCGGAGTACCACCTGATGGCGATACTCCGCATGAAGCACAATTTGCGCATCTTCCTACGGCGGCATTACCCGCATCAGGTTAAAGGGTCGAAGGTGGTTCCTTCCTCTCAGCCTGTCAAAACAAGCTCCCCTGTGGGAAACAGTATAGCATCTCAAACGGTTGATGTCAATGGATTGGTACGGATGCTCTTTTGCGTTATTCAGCCTTCTTCATCACGGCCAGGATGCCGGCGAAGGTCAGCACTGACCCAATGCCCATGTTAGCCATGCCCAGCGCGTTGACCAGCGCGGAGGCCGGCAGGAGCATGGGCAGGGCGTTGATCACCAGAGTGCCCGTCAGCGGATTGAACACCGCAGCCCAGCGGGGCAGGCAGGTTTTGCCGCGAACCACCGCCACGAACAGGGCGAGGGTCATGGCGTAGTACACGGGCATAAATACCACGCAGATGGGCAGCACCAGCCAGAGGGTGAAGTCCCACAGCGGCTGAGGAATGCCGCCTGCGGAGAAATCCACCATGCGGCACAGGAACATCAGCGCAATGCAGATCACATGGACGATGCCGCCCAGCCCTGCGGTAGCCGCAGCACCCACATGGATGAGCTTCGCAGCCCTTTTGCTGCCGCCCTTTTCCACCAGCTGCGCGGTGGCCTTGAAGCCGTAATACTGCAGCGGAATACCGATGCCGCCAAAGAGCACGCCGCAGGCCAGCTGCCACAGCGACAGGTTGGCGCTGCCCAGCATCATGCCCATCATGCCGGTGAGGTCGTTCTCCACCCTGGGGTATTCCACCCAGCCGATGGTCAGTTCGCCGCCCAGCACCGTAACGATGGAGGCGATCAGGCCAATGATCAGCAGTTTTCGGATGTTGGCGTATGCTTTCGTGTCCATGGGTACTCCTCCGATCATTTTTTCAGGTGCAGCCGGAAATCGCAGCAGCTGCCGCCGGTGGCAAGAGTCTGGGTGCGGGCCCAGATGAGATTTTTGTGCAGGTTGCCGTAGGTGATATCATCGGCACGGCAGGAAAACTGGGTCAGCTCCGGACAGCCGTACTTCTTGCAGGTTTCAAAGTAGGGGCAGTGCAGCATATCCACTGCGAATTTCGGAGCATCCGGCACAAGGCGGTATTTGAAACCGGCCGCTTCGCCAAACATCTTGTCCAGCATTTTGCCGCACAGGGAGGGCATCAGTTTGTATAGCCCCAGCTTCATCAGGCCGCGGGCGAACTTCATCATCTTTTCTGTTTCAATGAATGCCCACTTTTCCGTGAAGGCCAAAGCCCCTTCCATGCTTCCGGTGATCTCCACCGCCTTTTCATACAGGGCGATCATAGGCAAGAGCTGGTTCAGGTGCATTTGCAGAGCAGGGCTGGCAGAGGCATTGTCCGCAAACAGGGAAGCGGCACGGTCATACACGGCAGGCAGGTGGGCTTCCCAACCGTTGGCCATATAACCGTTGTACAGGCTTTTCGTGATGGGCTTCTGGCGGATGATCTTTTTGCAGGCTTCGGGGGTGACGGTTTTCATCGTTTGTACTCTCCTTTATTTGTGTTCATGGAGCAGACGGATCCATTTTCTTTGCCGATGAGCGTAAAACAGCTTGGCCCACAGGCACACGAAAGGCGTTTTCCAGCCTGCGTGGATCTCCACTTCGTCCGTATATCCTGTGTGGTCATGGTCGATGGGCGTCAGGATGATCTTGTGATTCCACACCGGCACATGGGGATTGGATTCTTCTGTGTAGATGATGCCAGCGGCTTGGTCAAAGCGCATCACACGGATGGTGTGGATGCCCAGGGGCAGCGCCCCGAACAGTCGAAAGCGGAACCGGTATACTTCACCCGGCTGCCATTTGAGATCGTCGGAGCGGTCAACTGGCTGGAAGGTGGCATAGGGCCTGGCAATATGCTGCAATGTGCTGAGCATGGAGAGCTTCGGCCAAATGGTGTTTACGTTTGCAGGGAGTGTGACGGATCGTACGACAAGCCGATGTTTCATTTGATCTCCTTTCACGGTCGTTTGAGGATAACAAAAACCCGGGCACGGCGCTGAATGCCATGCCCGGGTGATGAAACGATCACACTTCGACCCACGCATAGCCTTTCAGCTGTACGATGAGTCTCGCAATTTGAAGCAAGCCAGGCCGGAGCCAGTATGTTGACTTGCTACGCCAGAGGCGCTCGCTACTCCCTCACGGAATGTACAATTTACGATACCATATTTGTGAAAGGATTGTCAAGCCAAATACAGGGATTAAACAATCCAGCCTTACAGCAGCTGATCAAACAGTCGGATATTCCCTGCCTCCAGGGGCAGCTCGCCAGCCTGCTCCTTCTTGATGATCTCCACGATCTTATCGTTGATGGGGGTGGGCACGCCCAGCTTGCGGCCATAGGCGCAGACCACGCCGTTGATGGCGTCCACCTCGCAGGGCTTGCCGTTGCGGATGTCCTGCAGCATGGAAGGCTCAATGGCGCGATGCTTCTTCATGGCAATGGGCAGCAGCAGAATGCCAATAGCCCGCTTGATAGCGCCCTTGTAGTAGAACAGCTTGGTGATGTCCTTGCCCTGCACGGGAGCGAAGGTCACACCGGCAGCATGGCCCACGTCAATGCATTCCTTCATGCAGCGAATGGCCACCTTCTGGGCGTCCTTGTTTTCGGACACGTCGCCGAAGGTGCCGCCCACCACCGTGCCCAGGCCGGAGAAGGTAGCGTTAATCAGCAGCTTCGACCAGCGAGCACCCAGCAGGTTGGGTTCTTCATGCACGGGGCACATCTTTTCCAGCAGGGCTTTTACGGCGTTGTACTGGGTGTCGGAAATACCCTCCATGCGTCCCATGTGGAAGGACAGGCTGTCCGGCGCGCTGGTCAGGCGAACAACGCCAGGGGATTCCAGCGTCGCACCCCATTCCACCACGCATCCCATGGTGCGGTGGGTGCCAACGATCTCCGCGATGCCGGGCTCCGGCAGGCCATTTTGAAGCGTGACGATCACGCCGTCCTCTGCAAGGTAATCGCGGAGCATGGTCACGACTTCAACGTTCTGCAGCTGCTTGGTCAGCAGCAGGATGACGTCATACTTGCCTTCCATCTGGTCGGGGGTGATGGCCTTGACCGGTACGGTCATGTCCACGGTTCCGGTGATGTGCGCACCCGTGGTGTTCAGCTCCTCCACATGGGCGCGGTTGCGGTTGATCAGGTCGATCTCGCCGCCGTTTTTCGTGATGTATGCCCCCAGCACCGTACCCAGGGAGCCAGCACCATAGATTGCACTTCTCATAATCAGATACCTCCTGAACGGCTGGACAAAGCGTCCGCAGCCGATTGTTTTCATGTGTATCATATCAGAATTGGCGGGGCGCGTAAAGAAGATGATGTAAATGCGGGACAAGTTGTCCCACATTTCGGTAATGGGCCACAACGCAACAAAATGCTGAAAACACCTTGTTTGGTGAATCCAACATGGGGGAATACACATACAAAAATGGCCTTTTCAGCCCTTGACGGAACCGCCGTGTGACACGCAGACAACGGACTGGCCATCGACTGGTATTCAGTCCTTGGTTCGCCCTCCGGAGGCCGGGCATCCGCAAATAATATACTGATGATCTAACTAACATCAATAAAAAAAGAAAAAGAAATCGTTACTATCAAGGAAAGAATATCAATCAATCCATCAATCAAAGGGAAAATTTTGGGGGCTGTCAAGGGTAAAAAAGCACTTTTCCGCAAGGTTGAGCCTCGTTTTCCTTTGGTGTAAGGTAGGGGTGCAGCAAGCGCACAATACACCTTCATTTGATGAAAGGAGCGATACCATGAATACACAGACGACTACCGCTACTGACATTGCCTACAAAGCCGTTGGAGATTATCTCCTGCCCATGATCGGCCTGCCGGAGTCCTCCGGCCCCATCGGACACTTTGGACGGCTCAGGAAGGCCTTTTTGAAGGAACACAGGCCGCTGACTTTCCAGACCATGCTGCTAAACGGTACGCTGGATGCTCATTTGACGGATCTCAACCGGCAAGCAACAGAACGCAAAGAAACCCTCATCCGGCAGATGGCTGCGAAGGAGGGCATCTCCGAGGAGCTGAAAGCCGCCGATCCCATGGCTTGGGTGCAGCGGATGAACAATCTTCGGGCTTATGCCGAGGAGATCATCCTGAAAGAGTTGGTGTATGACTGATGGAGGAAAAGAATCCGCTGAAGGATTACGTCTGGAACACCGGCAACGCCTTCGAGATCATGCGGCTACTGGTAGAGGGTGCAGTCACTCTTTACGACGATGAAGCCAGCCCCTTGTTCCGGCTGGGGCGGCTGCATGGGCAGGCGAAGGCCGCTCTTGCTTTCGAAGCTATCGGCACTGCCCTGTTTGAACTGCGAATGCACATCATGAACCTGCAGGAAATGCATGGAAAGGAAGTGGAACGGCAGTGCAAACTTTCGGACAACTACGATAAACTTGATGATGAATAAACCAGCATACATAACAATACCCCCTGCACTGTTTGGCAGATAGTGCAGGGGTAAGTGATTTAAGTCAACCGTTATCAATGTTGTCTAAGATTAGAACTTCCTTCTTGCTAATCTCTTCATCTTTCGATACCCGGAACATCCAATAATTTGGATGGACGAATATTGACGAAGGGCATTTTCGAGGCTAATTCTGATTTGTATTGGGATGTATTTTGTAAAGGCGTTTTGATTGATGATATTTCGGATATTACCTTTCGTTTTATTATATACATTCCAGAACAAATCAAGGTCGATATGAGGATTAGCGATAGCAAGATGTTGGAGTGTTTTTTCCACAGCCTGCTTGTCTTCGTCCTTCATATCCTGAGGGATTGTACTCACAATAGCATTAACCAATTGTTGCGGGTCAATCGGATTTTGTGAACACAAGGGAAGATTCTGCATAATGGAGTTGGTTTCCATTTGCATAAGCATCTGCTGCATGCAAAAGAAGGAGTTTTTCTGCAGATTTTTCATGAGTTGTTGTTGCTCCAGAATTTCTGCTGCACAACCATAGAACTCATCAAATGTGCTAAAACTAAAGGTATCCATTTTTCTGGTGAAATGATGCTTGTATTGATCCCAATAGTCTGTTTTATAAAGGGGTTGCGACTCATAAAAGGCACTTTCATTGAGTTGGCCTTCAACGATAAAGGCACTAATTTCTCTCATTCGTTTTTGCAGTTCTTCGACTTGCATAACAATAAGAGCAGCCTCTTCTGATACTTTGCGACGTTCTTGCAACCAATAGATTAGTAAGGCTGAAAGTCCTACCAAAATGAGTGCCAGATCAATCCAATTTTCTGCTAAAAAAGTTCTAATTGTTTCAAGCATAGGTTCACCTCACATTCTTTTTCAAGTGTAGATTATCCTTTTTTGTAGTAACTGTCAATTTCTTTTGAAAACGCCTCTTTAAGCAGCTTTAACTCGGACTTCATGGATGCTTTATCCATATCGCTGTAGAGGCTGTTTTCAACAAGCTTCTCACAAAAATGATGCAGCAATTCATTTCCGGCCTTTGCTTCGTGGTAGCCAGATTTCGACGCCAGCCCCAATTGTACCATAAGGGCATAGTTCCTTTTGAGATTATCAAACTCGGTCATAGTACACCTCATTTCAGCCATTCACACAGCGGCAGTATTTCTTCCAGTTTGGCGACAATGCGCTTTTCTCAGTGAGAAAAGTCTGGAGTACAACCAACTTTTTTGTTCTAAGCGAACCTATTACATAAATCCCGCCGGGGGATTTATCTCATCGTCATAGATCTCTGCATCAAGTGTGATTTCACTAATCTGAATCTCTTCCGCTTTTTTGATATAGCATTTTCTTTTGTTATCAAACACTTTGAACTGTAACTGATGTGCTTTCTTGGAAGTGATTTCAATGCAATAATCCTTATTTGTAAAATCAATTTTCACAAAAGGCCGTCTTCTCATTTCTACAATAAAGTACAAGTTTAGAACGCCTTCTCCGTTCGGTGCCGTCAAAACAAATTTATCTGTCTGGCATAGTTTTTTTACATAGTTGATCAAAGCCTGTCCCTTGCTTGTTGGCAATTCAGTAAAATGGTCATTATGTATTCGTAATCTGACACAATCGCCAGGATCATACTGTTTGTAAAAACCAAAGGTATCAGTATCATTAACAAACTGAATCATCAATCGATACATTGGATCATAATTCACGGACAAAACGTTGGCGAATTGTCGCGAGATTTCGTCAGAACACGGGATGATTGAAAATATCACATCAACTCGAGCTTTGCCAAAGGAGGAAATATCGCACTCAATGCCATGACTGCTTTGAATTTCATCGGCCATGGCCTCTTTGAAATTGCCCATTTCTTCGAAGGATAAAATGAAAAAAGGATTCACTTGTTTCACATCGTACAACGGCTCAAGAAAATTTGATTCAAAAGACATACGGTGGTAATTGACCTGTCCAGTGGTATGATAAGAAATATACATAATATTTCCCTTTAGATCGCCTATTGGCTTTTCCTCGATCAGTTGAATATCCCCCGTATCTGTATCGACACATTTGTTTATAGCAAACCTTTGTGTGATTTTCTTGCTTCCGGGTTTCAAATGCGGAAAAATACACTCTACAGTACCATCGCTGTTGTGTTTTACCTTCAAAAAATGATAACTCTTGTTGAATCTTTTTAGAAAGATATTCACGTCGTTTTTGGATTTGCTTATCTGAACTCATCCTTTCTTTCGTCGCGTATGTAATGCGAGATAATGGGATTATTTCAACCTATCACACAGCGGCAGTATTTCTTCCAGCTTGGCGACAATGCGTTTTTGCTCGGCGAGGGGCGGGAGGGGAACAGGAAGCATGCGCATAGCTTTAAGGGATACATTCTTTATTGTTGTTTGCGTTGCTTCATTAACAGCATAATCCATGAAGTATTTGGTGTTAAGCAGATGACGGATAAAATCCTTGTCAACCCCAGTAAGGACAGAGAAGTAGCAAGCACTTTTACCAAGAATGATTGGCTCGCCATTGTAGAAAGCATAATTGCCAATCGTGCCATTTATCGAAATCAAGATGGTGTTGTCGTCTAATGGCTTCTTGTGCTTTTCATATTCGGCAACAGAAACTCGTTTTGTATCCGCTTTGATAGCAATTCGTCCTTTTGATAAGTTATTGCCATTAACGAAGAAGAACTCACCGGTCTCATCAAATTGAGGAGTGCCATGAATTCCATCGCCTAAAACGGAAATAATGTCGCGCAGCCGCACCCACTTCCACGCCTCCGGGATATCAAACGGAATCTCATCCTCCGTGATCTCCGGCAGGGGTTTTTCCTTCTTGATGGTGCCAGCCTTGATGAGCCGCTGCTTCTCCTGCTGAATCTGCTGATAGAGTTCTTCGCCGGTGCCTTCCTCGGGGCGCTGCTCTACCAGCTTACCCTGAATGGCCATCTGCAGGATGGATTTCTGCATGTCAACAGGGAACCGTCGGTTGAAGTCTTCCAGACGGCTCCATGCCTGTTCGTAGCGGTCGATATACGGCAGCAGCTCTTCGATCTTGGCGACGATGCGCTTTTGCTCGGCGAGAGGGGGAAGGGGAAAAGGCAACCTTAGTACATTCTCGCGTTCGATGCCCGGAATCATACTCTTGGCTTTCTTCTTCAAAGCATCGACTTGACTTTCGATGAAAATTTGAAGAAACTCCACATCCATAAGTACTGGCGTGATCGCCATTATCTGACGTGCTATGTGAACCTGCTTTTCTTCCAAAATAACTGTTTTGCCAACAGTGCCCTTGCAAGTCAAGAGCAAATCACCGTTTCTTGCAATATTATTTGCATACTCGGTCCAGCGGTTGATTATAAGGCCGGCAGTTTCGATGTTGCTTGCGCCCGTAATATATGGAATGCCCTTATGCTCGGCATTGTATTTGTCAGGTGTTAAGTCAGAACCAGACAAGAGAGTAATAGTGGTGCCAAGGCGCACCCACATCCAACTACAGGGGATATCAAACAGAATCTCATCCTCTGTGATCTCGGACATCGACTTCTCCTTTTTGATAGTTCCCGCCTTAATCAGTCGCTGCTTCTCTGCCTGAATCTGCTGGTACAGATCCTCTGCTGTACCTTCCTCTGTCCTCTGCTCCACCAACTTGCCCTGTATGGCCAGTTGCAGAATGCTTGCCTTCAACTCCTGCGGCGTCATTCCTGCACACCCCCAAGCAGCGCCGTGATGTCCGTCAGCACGCGGTCAATCTCGGCATTCAGTGAGGCACGCTCCTCCTGATAGCGGCGGATCAGATCCATGGGGGCCAGAATCTCCTCCTCGATATGCGGATAGCCGCACTGATCCAGGTTGTAGCCCAGCTCCTCGGCCAGCTGCTGAGCGGTAAACTTCTTCGCCTTGTCGAAGCCATCCACGGTGATCTCCTGACGGTCGTTCCACCATGCCACCACGGGATCGAAGTGCTCCAGCTTCATGGGCTTGGTCTTGGAGAAATGCTTGTAGCCTTCCGGCATATCCAGCCGGTAGAACCAAGTCTCCTTGGTGGGGCCGGTGCGGTCGAAGAAGAGGATGTTGGTGGTGATGGACGTGTACGGCGAAAAGACGCTGCCCGGCATACGCACGATGGTGTGCAGGTTGAACTCGTTCAGCAGCTTCTTCTTCAGATTCACCTTGGCATTGTCCGTGCCGAACAGGAAACCGTCGGGCAGGATGACCGCCGCTCGGCCATTCTGCTTCAGCCGGTACATGATCACAGCCATGAACAGATCCGCCGTTTCGCTGCTGGCCAGATCGCCAGGGAAGTGATTCTTTACGTCGGCCTTCTCGCTGCCGCCGTAGGGCGGGTTCATCAGGATGACGTCAAACTGATCGTCCTCCGTGTAGTCCAACACATCCCGCAGCAGGGTGTTATCATGATACACACGGGGGATATCCAGCCCGTGCAGCAGCAGGTTGGTGATGCACAGCATATACGGGAACTGCTTCTTTTCAATGCCGTAGATGGAGTTACCATACTTGGCTGCGTCGGCAGTGCTTTTGATCTGCTTCTGCAGCTCCTTCAACCAACTGGTAATAAAGCCGCCTGTACCGCAGGCAAAGTCGGCCATTTCTTCACCGATCTTGGGGCGGATCATCTGCGCCATGAAGTCGGTGACAGCACGGGGCGTATAGAATTCACCGGCAGAACCGGCGCTCTGCAGCTCCTTCAGGATGGTTTCGTAGATCTCGCCGAAGGCATGGCTCTCCTCATAATCGCCGAAGTCAATGTCATCTATCACGTTGATGACCTGACGCAGCAGTACGCCGTCCTTCATGTAGTTGTTGGCATCGGCGAAGGTAGTCTGCACAATAGCCTTCTTGATGGGCGTGGTTGCATCAACTTTAACACCAGGGATCAATACCTTGCCATTTCCATCCTTGATGTCATTACCTTTTAGAACCGGAAATAACGTGTTGTTGACGAATTTTAGCAGATCTTCGCCGGTCATGGCTTTGCCGGATTTATCGTCATGTGCCCAGTTCTCCCAGCGGCATTCCTCCGGGATGATGGAGACATACTCATCTTCATCCATATCCCAATCCTGTTCCTTGGCATCGTATACCTTAAGAAACAGCATCCATGCGATCTGCTCAATGCGCTGCGCGTCGCCGTTGATGCCAGCGTCGTTGCGCATAATGTCACGAAGCCGCTTGACGAATCCAGAAAGGTTGCTCATATCAATAACCTGCCTTAGTACTTTTCTTTCAGATAGGGCACGAATACATCGTAGAACTTCTTGCTCCATTCGGCGTGGAACTTGGCCATCTGCGTCCAATCTGTTTCATTCTCAATGCTAACGCCAGGAAGTTTCACAATAACCTGAGAGGACTTGCCATCGTCATTGCGTCGCCATCCCAGTTCTGTGCCGAGTGCTGCTTCAATAGCTGATTTCTTTGTAAACAAGTAATCGTAGGCTTCTTTGTTGCCATCTTTATCACTTTTGCCGAGATAAAGCTCCACACGTGCTTCGTTATAATTTGACACACACATCAGCGAAAAGCCGCTAATGCCAAACCAACCGCTCAGCCAGTTTTCTTTTGTACTGGTACTGTTGCTGAAAGACTTACCTTCGCCATGTGCCTGCCGAATTAGCGGCAATGCAAAAGCCCAGTAGCGGCGGCGCAGCTCATAACGAGTGCCTGTTTCATCCTCTTGCTCGTCCTCTGTGCCATCCTTCAGGAAGAAAACAAGGTCTTCGGGATTAGCACCATAGGCCTTGAAGAATTTGCGCAGCATGGAAATCTTCACATTGGTGCTGGTGTTACGTTCAACAAAGAGGCCATTGTCGATTTCAAGCGTGTTGCGCAAATCCTTGGGATTGTTGCTGACATAGACGCTCAGCTCATTGTCAGGATCGTGATCATATGCCAGCTTGGTCAGAACAGAAGCATCTTCCGTATGCAGAATTTTCAGCAACTGTTCCATCATGTTGCTCCAGCTCGACACAGGCTGTTCTGTATTCTTGTAACTGAAGCGGGCAATATTACGCCCGCGGAGCTCAACGCTGTCATCATCCAAGGAGCAGGAGTCCATATGCTTCTCGGCAGAAACAAAGGAGGTTTCCGGCCTGCCCCAAATAAGCAAAGCACGGTCGATCAGCAGTTTGTTGCGAGATTCAAGTTCATCCTCTGTCCACTTGCTCTGTTGAGCAATCCAAGCGTTCAGGCGGAGTCCGCTATCGGCGAAGCCATTGGGCATATCGCGCTTTTCGGCAAAAGTACTATTGCTGTACTTGGAATTGTAGCCAGTCAGCGTCAGGTTGGCCAAACGGTGCAGCCACATATCGTGAACACGCTCATATTCTTCGCCAAGCGTCTTGATCCATGCAGGTGTCAGATGCTGCGGCATAATGTGTTCGATAGAATAAACACCTTCGTCTACATGGTGGTAAATATCCTTATCCTCGACAGTGCCATGGTTCTCCAACCGTTCGAAGATGTAGATCTTGTTTTTGCTGTTCATCTTATAAACCGGACGGTCATACAAAGCTCCGATGAACTCAGCATCGCTGGGGAAACGTACACGGTCACCCTTGTTTAACAAGGCATACTTGAATTTCTCCACATAATTCTCATCATTGCCCTCAAAACGGATGATCTCTCTGTGAAGCATGAGGAATAGTTTATTCAAAGCATTGGTAGGCATTTCGCACATTGTGCGGCGGAACAGGTAGTTTTCCGTATACAGGAAGACTTCACGCACTTCTTGCCAGGAGAGCTTTCCTTCACTCTGCAGACGCAGCACTTCCAGGAAGAAGGGACGTGTAACGGTGGTTTCCAGTCGATTCAGCCGATAGATGCAAGCATTCAACTGCTTATCCGGCGTCTTGCCCTTCAGAAGAATCTCATACCGCTTGGCATAGGCAAGCAGTTCCTGTAGCAACGACTCGGTTTCCAGGCCCCGTTCCTGCACATAAGCCTTGAAAGTGGTGTAGACCTTGTCCATCGCGGGGATCAACTGCTGCTTAATGCTCAGGTAATCACGCACGAAAATACTGACATTATAATCAGTCAGGATCTCAATGCGGTTCCAGTACTTTTCATAGTATTCTTCCTGCTGATTGGAAGTCAGCCCCATCAGAATAAAGTTTCGGATCTTGTCGCCTTCACTCAGGGCAACGCCGGTGGAGTTCAGGCTTTCAAAGATGCGCTGCGGGTTATCCTCAGATGTCAGCTCAATGTTGATCACTTCCAGGGAGAAGAGAGCATCATAAAGTTCGTCAACAGTGATCTCTTCCTTTTGGATGCGGTTGTAGAAATAATCATAGTTGGCAGTCAGGTTGGATTTGCGCAGGTGTTCTTCCGGTACATCAAAGAGCCGATCAAACGCCGCACGGTCATCTTTGACCGGCTTCAGCTTGATGCGCTTCTCCTTGGGCTGATACTTGTCAATCAGGAAATTTTCAAGAATTTGCTGCGCCAGATAACTGGTCTGCGATGCAACCTTGCCTTGCTGCAGAAGGTTATACATCGCAAGCAAGAGCAGAGAAACGGTTGTGAGCCGCTGCTGTCCATCAATGACCAGATATTCAATATGATGACCGTTGGGATGATAAGAGGACACCAGACTGCCGAAGAAATGGCTCTTCCTGCCGGTACGCACCACATCAATCAGATCATTGAAGAGCTGCTCGCAGTTTTCCTTTTTCCATTCATAATTACGCTGATAAACAGGCACCACAAAACGCTTCTGTGAGCCATCCATATACATCAGCAGTCTCGTTTCTGAACCTTTCATATGTCATCCTCCGTATTAAACCGCACGGTAGAGTTCCGCAGCCAGCTCCCTGACTGCCTGCACATAGCCATCCTTGCCGCCGAAGTAACTGGCTATTTTCGCAGGTTTGCCCAGTCTGACGAAAGGATCAAGCCGCAGGATCTCCGTCTTCTCCACTTCGTAGATGCCGGCATTCATGTATTTGTCCAGCAAAGCTTCCAGCACTTCGCGGGCGACACCGCTGTACTTGCTCAGAAAGTCGCGCTTCTTGACATTGTTGGCACGTTCCCTGCGGGTTAGTGGCTTGCGGTCGAAAGCCACATGGCAGATGAAGTCGAAGTCATCCACATCGCTCATGCCCTGATCGGTTTTCATGGGCTCCAAATCAATGCCGCGTTCCAACAATAGCTCGCGGATTTTTTCTTTCTTTTCTTCTGCAGTCCACTGCTGAATGAAATTGTCCAGAGAAGCGTATTCGCCCAGAATATTCTCCTTGGTGTAATCCACAATGCTCTCCTGGCGGAGCAACTTGCCATTGGCATCATAGATGGCGACCGTCTTGTGAATGATCTGCACCTGGCAGCCATCCCGTGCAACAATGGGCTTGGGGCCTTTGGACGGTGGTGGATCAACCAAACCTTCTCCGCCTGGATCATCACCTTCCGGCGGTTTCTTGCCGCCGGGAGTAAATCCGGGATCAATCTCAATGGGGCCATCCCAATCGGGGTCAGCAAACAGACGTGTCACACCACGGAAGTCCATGACCACGAAATGTGTTTTGCCTTCTTTCTCACGCAGACGAGTGCCGCGACCGATGATCTGCTTGAATTCCGTCATAGAGCCGATCATTTCGTCCAGCACAATCAGCTTGGTCATTTTGCAATCGGCACCAGTAGACAGCAGCTTGGATGTTGTGGCAATGACGGGGCCTTCCTTGCTGGTGGAGATGAAATACTTCAGTTTGCTCTTGCCGTAATCATCGCTGCCGGTAATGCGCAGCACATAGTCGGGATTCTCCTTGACCATGTCGGAGTTCAGATTGACAAGTGCCTGCCGCATCCGTTCTGCTGCATCCTCGGTGGCACAAAACACAATCGTCTTGGACATGCGATCCGTACTTTTCAGATAGCGGGTGATCTCTGCTGCTACCTGTTGAATACGATCCTCAATGATGATGTTATAGTCATAGTCGCTGTTGGTATAGATGCGATCCTTAATGATGTTACCGTAGATATCCCGCTGTCCTTTGCGCGGACGCCAGCCATCGCCAATATCGGTGATGATATTGATGACCTTGAAAGGCGCAAGGAAGCCATCCTCAATACCTTCCTTCAGGCTGTAGGTGTAAACAGGTTCTCCAAAGTAACTCAGATTGGAAATGTACTTGGTCTCCTTGGGTGTGGCGGTCATGCCGATCTGCGTGGCGGAGGAAAAGTACTCCAGAATACGACGCCACCGACTTTCTTCTTTAGCAGAACCGCGATGACACTCGTCCACGATAATCAGGTCAAAGAAATCAGGAGAGAACAATTCGCTGAAATGTTCCTGATCATCATCACCCACCAATTGCTGATACAGGGAGAAATACACCTGATGAGAAGTGATGGTGCTTTTGTCATCCTTGGCAACGCTGATCTTGTGCGTCACCTTCTCCAGCGGTGCGAAGTCCTGCTGAATTGATTGATCTACAAGAATGTTGCGATCAGCCAGATAAAGGATCTTCCTCTTCAAGCCGCTTTGCAGCAAACGGTACACGATCTGGAAAGCAGTATAGGTCTTGCCTGTGCCGGTAGCCATCACAAGAAGCAAACGATCCTGTCCCTTGGCAATGGCATCCAGTGTGCGGTTGACAGCAATGCGCTGATAATAGCGAGGAGAATAAGTGGTTTGACTGCTGTAATAAGGTTGATCAATAATGGTCTGCTGTTCCGGCGTAAGCGCGGACTCTGCCTTATATCGGGCAACCAATTCGTCTTCGGTGGGAAACTCATCCAGCCCGAATTGCCGTTCCGTTCCAGTAAGAAAGTCATGCTCAGCAAAGCCATCGCCATTGGAACTGAAGGCGAAAGGAATATCCAGCATCTGTGCATAAGCCATGGCTTGCTGCAGGCCATGGGAGATACTGTGCTTGTTATCCTTTGCCTCGACAACGGCAATGGGGTTGTTGGCGTTCAGATAAAGAATGTAATCTGCACGCTTGGGCTTTTCACGGAAAACAAAGTTACCCTTCAGGTTAATCTTACCATCCGTGATCTGCGTTTCCATGGTGATCTTGCCCATCGGCCATTTGGAGGTCAGCGCAGGCGTGATGAATTGCAGCTTGATGTCTTCCTCAGTCATTGCGTTCTTGGGTAGAATCATACTCATCCTGGCGTCCTCCTTTCTTTAGTTGTCAGCAGGAATGATTTCCATAATATCATCCATGGAACAATTCAGTGCATGACAAATCTTCACCAACACCTCAACACGAACGTCTTGGTTTTTTCCCAACTTTGCCATAGCGTTTGTGCTGATCTTTGCCTCTTTGATCAGTTGCGTCTTGGTCATGCTTTTGTCGATTAGCAACTTCCACAATTTATTATAGCTGACAGCCATGTACAGCCCTTCTTTCCGTTTGTGTGCAGAATCATCCAACGATAAAACAAGTATAGCACAGAGCATTTCAAACTGCAAGATTTATTTGAGATGTTCAATTTATTGTCAAGGAAAAACGCTCCTGAGTTTTTTGTAATTCATACTCAAAGGTCGGATTACATTGTTTGCTTATAGTCGTGCCAGCAAGATTATGCATTGTCTGATTAGACAATATGTTATCTATAATATACCATAACGGTTTGAAAAAGATCGCATATTATCCGTTATCCTTGCCGGAACTTCGTCGTGCTTGAATCTACAAATGGAAAATATAAAGCGATGTTCCATCGCGTAGCTGCACACTTGCTGTGCGTTCTTGGGGGCTTGGGGGAGGTATTCCCCAACAAGCGAAGGTGCATTGTGCGCAGGCAAAAAGGACCGAAAAAGCAGGATGGGTACCCATATGCATTGCTTGCCAGTATTTTGTCGGGTCAAAGGTGGTATGAAAAAGTGCACCTCCCAAGGTGCATTTCTCGGAGCCGCAATGCACACCTTCCGTGAAAAACGCCCACAAAAAAACGGCGGATTCTTCCGCCGCATGGTCACAGGTAGCTGCGGATATCCACCGCCAGCTTCTGTTCCAGGTTCACCAGTTTTTTCGCAATCTCCTTGGAACTTTCGTCCGCCGCCTTGTATTCATTCAGGTATTTGTGCAGCGACTTCACGCCCATGTTGCAGCCGTCGGTCATCAGATCGGCGATGGTCTGGTCGCTGTTGTCAATCATCAGCATGGCGTTGGTTTTCATCCAGGACATACCCTTGGCCATGGGATTGGGTTCCTTGCCGTCGTCCTTGTAGCGGTCCAGCTGCTGCTGAATCTCCCGGTCAAGCTCGTCATGCTGGTGACGGCTTTCCACCAGTACCTGCCGGAATTCCTTGGACTCAATCCTGTCCACAACCTCCTCGATGGACTCCACGCCCATCTTGACGCCTGCGTCACATTCACGGAGCAGTCGGATGGTATCCTGTTCGATCATAGCACACGCCCCCTTCTTTTTGAGATTCATTGTGCCCAAATCGAAAAGAAATATCCCCCAGGAAAGTTTGTTCCCCGAGGGATGATGGATGAATCAGGGTGCCGACCGCTGCACGGAGGTAATCTCTGGCTTCTCCTTGCGGAAGGGAGCTGTCAGCTTCTGCAGGCGTTTGCGGCGGCGCTCCTTGGCTTCCAGCCGCTCGCCCAGGT
>SVGJ01000066.1 GCA_015056415.1 Clostridiales bacterium | reverse complement strand
GACACGGCCCGGGAGGATAGGTCGCTGCCGGATTCCATCTGAAGCATCTCATTTAGAGGTGCTTCTTTTTTGCGCTGAAATATGGTATACTGGCGTTGGAGGCTGATTGATGATGGTGAATACAGATTACCGAATTGATGCGATCAGCATCTTGATGCGGGAAGAGTGCATCCTGAAAGGGTATTACCCATTGATCCCGTATCGTGATACGCTTGTAGAGAAGCTCAGCCAGATGGGATTCAAAAGAAAATCAGAGGTGCTGAACTGCACCGACGAGGAGTTGCTGCGGCTTGGGCTGCCGGACAGTGGCACGGCGGCATTGTTCAGAAGGTTTTTGACAATGTATGACCCCAAACCGCAAAAGATGCGGGAGATCGTCGCGGTGAGTGAGACACCTGCCGAGGCCGAATCTTTCAAGGTAATGTATCTGCTGCCGGGCGTGAAGAGCACAAGGGCCAGGCTATATATGAGGGCGGGGTTTGTTTCCCTGGCGGATATCGCGGCGTCCTCGCCGGAGAAAATAATGGCGGCCTGCGCTGATGTGATCGAGAAGGAGCGTCTGTGCCTGAAAGTGCCGCTTATGAAAGAAGTCCGCACGCACATCGCGGTCGCGAAGGCGTTTACCGATGCGGACTGACGCTGATCAGTCGCATGTAGGCGGAATGTGATCAGGAGGGCCGATACTTCAAACAATGTCCATTGTCCTGCCGGACGCTTGATGCTATCATCAGCATGGTGGAATGTAACGACTTGAAAAAGGCCATGCTACTTTCAAAGGAGGAAGATATGTTTTATTTGGATTGGACTTATCTGCTGATCATCCCTGGGCTGGTGCTGGGCATTTGGGCTCAGAGCAGGGTGAATCGCGCGTATCAGGAGTACTCCCGTGTGAGTACAGGCTTGGGCCGTTCTGCCAGCCAGGTCGTGGCTGAACTGCTGCGTCGTAATGGTAACAATGTGGTTCAGGTGGGGCGTGTCAGCGGACAACTGACGGATCACTATGATCCCGGCAAGGAGCTCCTGAACCTTTCCGAGGGCGTGTATGGCTCCAACAGCGTGGCGGCACTGGGAATCGCCGCGCATGAGGCGGGCCATGCCATGCAGAAGCTTGAGGGCTATGGCCCCCTGAAGCTTCGCACGGCGGCGGTGCCCGTTGTGAACATTGGCTCCAGGGCGTCAACGCCGCTGTTTCTTTTGGGGCTTGTCATGTCCTGGCAGCCGCTGGTATATGTGGGCATTGCGCTGTTCAGCCTTTCGGTCCTGTTCTCGCTGATCACCCTGCCGGTGGAATTCGACGCCAGCAACAGGGCGATCCGTATGCTTACCGAGGGCGGATATGTCACGGAAAGCGAGCGAAGCGGTGTGAAGGCTGTGTTGAACGCAGCTGCGCTGACGTATGTTGCCTCGGCCATCGCCAGCATTCTGTCGCTGCTGCGACTGCTGCTGATCGCCCGCTCCCGGGACAGGGATTGAGCATTGGCGCACAATGGAGGAATCGGAGGAGTACCGATGCGATTCATTTATGGCAGACAGAATATGCCCACGATGGCGCGGGCACAGGAGAACTGCTTCCTGTTGACAAACGGGCTGGGTGGATATTCGTCGCTTTCCGCGGCGTTTTCCATGACAAGGGCGGATCACGGGCTGATGGTGGCTTCACGCACGGCGCCCAATGACCGGGTCACCCTGGTGGCCCGTTTGGGAGAAACGCTGATGTGCGGCAACCGGCGGATCAGCCTTTCCACGCAGCAGTTTGCCGCCGGAAAACGCCCTGAAGCCGGCTGGAAGCATCTCTCGGGGCTGGTGGTGGATGATACGCCCAGGTGGAGCTATGACGTCAGTGGCGTCCGGGTGATACGCGAGGTCGCCATGGCCCGCGGGAGGAACGCTGTGGCGGTGCTCTATACCATCGAAAACCGTACGGGTGAGGCCTGCACGCTGCGGATCCGTCCGTATGTGCTGGGGTTCGAGAAGGGACACGCGCCTGTGGAGCCCTGGACGGTCAGAATGGACGACCGGTGTTTGGTCACCGGAGAACACAGGGTATACGTGGACACCAATGGCACGCTGCGGCCGGAAAATGCGGCCTTTGTCATGCAGTATTACGCCCATGACGAGCCTGACGGCAGGCCGGCAAAGGGTCTGGTGGCCAGCGTGTGCAGCATAGACATGAAGGTCGGCCCGGGAGCGATGGAAACGCTTCGGCTCGTCCTTTCAGATGACGGCGGCACGCCATCGGCAGAGGAGATCCTGGCGGAGCAGAAGCGGTATATGCAGGCGCTGACTTGTGCCGCTGCCCTGCGGGATCCTGTGGCTCGGCAGCTGGCCTGCTCGGCGGACGCCTACATCGCCCGGCGGGATTCCACCGCCGGCAAGACAATCCTGGCAGGCTTTCCCTTCTTTGGCGATTGGGGCCGTGACACTATGATCGCCTTACCCGGGTGTACACTGTCCACCCGCCGGTATGAGGACGCGAAGAGCATCCTGCGCACCTTTCTCCAATATGAAAAGGACGGCCTTGTGCCCAATCTGTTCCCCGAGGGGACGCAGGAGCCCATGTATAACACGGTGGATGCCGCGCTGCTGTTGATCAACGGCGTATATCTGTATGTGAAGCAGTCGGGCGACGGGGCATTCATTCAGGAAGCCCTGCCGGTGCTGCGGAATATCGTGACGGCTTACCAAAAGGGAACGCACCACGGCATCCGTATGGATACGGATGGGTTGATCTGTGCCGGGCAGGGGCTTGATCAGGTGACGTGGATGGACGTGCGGGTGGGGGAGATCCTGCCCACGCCCCGGCATGGCAAGCCTGTGGAGATCAACGCCTATTGGTACAACGCGCTGAAGATCATGGAGGCGTTTACGGGCGACGCGGCCTATGCCCAGCTGGCGGAGCAGGTGAAGGCATCCTTTCTTCGTGCCTTCTGGCTGCCGGAAAAACACTGCCTGCGGGATGTGATATCAGGCACCGGGGCGGACGAGCAGATCCGCTGCAACCAGATCTGGGCGGTGACCATGCCCTTCACGATGCTCTCACCCGAGCAGGAGCGCGCGGTGGTGGACACGGTCTATGCGCATCTGTACACGCCCAGCGGCCTGCGGACGCTTTCGCCGGAGGACGGGCAGTATCACGGCGTGTATAAAGGCCCCCAGGCGCAGCGGGACATGGCCTATCATCAGGGCACGGCGTGGGTATTTCCGCTGGGCGCCTACTACCTGGCTTACCTGAAAACCCGTGGCTATACGCCTGAGGCAGCACGGGCAGTCCGCGAGGCGCTGCTGCCTGTGGAGGCGGCGCTGCGGGAGGGCTGCATCGGTCAGCTGCCGGAGATCTATGATGGCACTGTCCCTTCCTTCAGCCGGGGCTGCTTCGCGCAGGCATGGAGCGTGGGGGAGATGCTGAGGGTGTATGAGGCGCTGGAAGACATCGAAGGCTGAAAAAAAGAACGCTGTGCTTATGGCATAGCGTTCTTTTCATTGGCAAGGCGGAGAGGGTGGCTGTCCCATCTGTTCATCAGGCCTTGTCTCCCTTATCACGAGCCCAGGCCAGCACGGCCTCGGCAGCGGGCTTGCTGATGCCTGGCGTGGCCAGAAGCTCCTCTTCCGTGGCTTCGCGGATTGCCTTCAGTGAGCCGAAGCGGTTCAGCAAAGCCTTGCGGCGCTTGGGGCCGATGCCGGGAATATCCTCCAGCTGGCTGTGCACAAAGGCCTTACCCCGCAGCGCGCGGTGGTGGGTGATGCCGAAACGGTGCGCCTCGTCGCGGATGCGCTGGATCAGGTGTAGCTCGGGCGTATGATGATCCAGGCAGATGGGCTCCTCACGGTCGGGCAGGAAAATGCGCTCGCCCACCTCGGCCAGGCCGAACATGGGCACATCCACGCCGAGCTCCCGCAGGGCCTCCCGGGCAAAACGCAGCTGCTGGGGGCCGCCGTCGATCAGGATCAGATCAGGCAGGTCGCTGAATTTGCCGCCGATGGGGGATTGTCCCGCTGCCTCACGCAGGGCTTTTTCCTCCAGCCCGTGGGTGAATCGGCGGCGCAGCACTTCGTTCATGGAGGCAAAATCGTTGGCGCCCACCACGGTTTTGATGCGGAAATGGCGGTACTCCTTTTTGGCGGGCATACCATCGATAAACACCACCATGGCAGCCACGGAAAGCACGCCCTGGGTGTTGGAGATGTCATAACCCTCGATGCGCCTGGGCGGCTTCTCCAGCCCGAGGATGCGGCCCAGATTGGCCGCCGCGCCCACGGTACGCTCCTCGCGGATGGCGGTGCGGGCATTACGCTTTTCCAGGGCGTCGGCGGCATTTTTGGCGGCCAGCAGCACCAGGTCATGCTTTTCGCCGCGCTGGGGCGTACGGAGACTCACAGCGGCGTTCTTCTGCTGGCGGAGCCATTGCTCCAGCTGCTCCGTGCCGCCCTCCGGCAGGGCCTGACACAGCACGTGCCGGGGGATGAGATTGCCATCCTCATAATACTGGGTGAGGAAGGACGCCAGCACCTCACCGGGCTCCTCGCTGCCCTCCTGGGGCAGGGCGAAGTGATCGCCGCCGATCATCCTGCCGCCGCGGACGTAGACGATCTGGATCATGGCGTCCAGGCCATCCTGGGCCAGGGCGATGATGTCCTGCTCCGCCTGCTCGGTACGGATGGCGATCTGGCGTTCCATCAGCCCCTGAACGTCGCGGATCTTATCGCGGATCAGGGCGGCCTTTTCGTATTGCATTTTCTCGGCGGCGGATATCATATCGGCCTTGAGCTTATCCACCACCTGCTTGTAATCGCCGTTCAGGAAGGACAGCACGCCGTCCAGCATATCCCAGTAGGCTTCCTCGGTGCACTTGCCGGCGCAGGGTGCCATGCAGCGGCCGATGTCATAATTGATGCAGGGCCGGCGGGGAGATTTCAACGGCAGGGTCTGCTTACAGGTACGCAGCGGAAACACGCCCCGCACCGCGTCTATGACCTGCTTCACGGCCGTGGCGCCGATGTAGGGCCCGAAATACTTCGCGCCGTCCTTTTCCATACGGCGGGCCAGCGTGAGCCGGGGGAAGGGTTCCTTCAGGTCGACACGCAGGTAGGGGTAGTGCTTGTCATCCTTCAAAAGGATATTGTAATAGGGCTTGTGGTGCTTGATGAGGTTACACTCCAGGCACAGGGCCTCCAGGTTGGTATCGCACAGCAGGATATCAAAGTCCGCGATGTGAGAGATCATCGCCGCCACTTTGGGCGTGTGATATGTATCCCGGAAGTAGGAGCGCACGCGATTCTTCAGGTTCACGGCCTTGCCCACATAGATAATGGTTCCATCAGCGTCCTTCATCAGGTAACAGCCGGGGCTTTCCGGCAGCTTGGCGATCTTTGTCTCCAGTGTTTCACCCCAGTTGATTCTGGCCATGCGCGCACCTCCTTTCACACTCATATTATAGGTCACGTTAGCGCCGGACGCAATGTTTTTCTTGCATTTGGCACATGAGTGTGCTATAATCTTCTGGCATGCCGGAGTGGCGGAATGGCAGACGCGGCGGATTCAAAATCCGTTGGCAGCGATGTCGTGTGGGTTCAAGTCCCACCTTCGGCACATGAAAAGAGCGTTGAATGCAGATTCAACGCTCTTTTTCCCTTGATGCACCGGAAAGATTGTGCTATACTGACCGTAATAACCAATATCGAGGAGGAGTTACTCATGAAGAAGTTCCTTGCGGATTTTAAGAAGTTTGCTCTGCGCGGCAATGTGCTGGATATGGCAGTCGGCGTGATCATCGGCGGCGCCTTCACTGGCATCGTTACCTCCCTGACCACTAATTTCATTACCCCTCTGCTGAATAAGGTCATGACTGGCCACGCCGGTGGCCTGGATGAGGCTGGCGCGCCCATCGTTTGGAGCCTGGGCGAGGCCGGCAGCGCTTTCCTGACCACGGTGGTGAACTTCATCATCACGGCGCTGGTGCTGTTCTGCCTGATCACCCTCATCAACAAGCTGATGAGCATCGGCAAGAAGCCCGAGGCTCCCGCTGCTCCCACCACGAAGAAGTGCCCCTATTGCTGCAGCGAGATCGCTATCGAGGCGACCCGTTGCCCCCACTGCACCAGCGAGCTGAACTAACCATTTTGCAAAAAGAAGCGACGAGTTGTCGCTTCTTTTTTTGTTTGCCGTATGGGCTTCGTTGCTTGCGGTCTTCAAGATGAGCGGATCGCGGTTGAGCATTCATTCTGATCCCGCAAAAAACCGCCCGCGCAGATCAATGCAGCGGGCGGGGGGAATGAACGTTATGTCGGGGATTACTTGGTCATCAGCAGGTACAGGCCGGCGCGGTCGGTGTTGAAGACCAGCATGCCTTCGTCGTACATGCAGGGGATCTCCTCGAAATTGCCACTGATGTCCATGCGGACCAGCGTGACGTTGCCGGGGTTGGGCATGGGGATGTACAGGGTCTCCACGCCGATCCAGGCATCCAGCATGCCCTTGGTGGACTTCACTGCGGTGAAGGAATAGGGAATGGTCACAGCCGTCTCGGCGTAATCGGCCACGATGCAGGCCTCAGCGCCGAAGGGCAGGGCGTGGTCACGGGCGATCAGCTCATGCAGGTGCTGATCCGCGCCAACCTTCACACCGGTGATGTGCTCATACTGGCTCTTGCCGAAGTGGCCGCAGATGGGGCAAATCTTATTCAGTGTTTCGTCCACAGTAATCTCGAAGTAGATGCAGGTGCCCATCTCGTAGTAGTCGCAGCCCAGGCAGGTGCATACGCGGACGTGGCGGCCGTCGCCCAGGGGGATCCACTGGCTCATGGGATAATTGTCGATGGGGCAGATGGCATAGTCTTCGGCGCCCTTGATCAGCGTGGTAACGCCGAACTTGTCCAGCTTGGCGGTGGTGCCGATGATGCACTTGTCAGACTCGATGGTGGGACGGATCTGGTCGCCGTTCTCCACGTGGGTATAGAATTCGTCCAGATACTTGTCCAGGTCGAAGTCGGGGTGGCCGGGAATCAGGCTGCCATCGACAATGGTACCAACGTGGTTGCCGTTGTTATCGTAGATGTAGTCGCCCTCGAGCTTGCCAACCACATTGCCGTTGGGATCGACCAGGATGCCGTCGGGCTGGAAGGTGCCGATGGTGTTGCCGCTGTTATCGGTGTAGACATCATCTTCCACCTTGCCGATTTCATTACCAGTGTTGGGATCAACAACGGTGCCGGAAATGCCATCATTTTCATCGTCGGATTCACCATTGTCGGCGCCGTTGCTGTTGCCGGTGTTGTCACCGTTGCCGTTGCCATTGCCGTTGCCGGTGCCATTGCCGGTGCCATTGCCATTGCCGGTGTTGTCGCCGTTGCCGGTGCCATTACCGTTGCCGGTGTTGTCGCCATTGCCGGTGTTGTCGCCGTTGCCGGTGTTGTCACCATTGCCGGTGTTGTCACCGTTGCCGTTGCCATTGCCGTTGCCGGTGTTGTCGCCGTTGCCGGTGTTGTCACCATTGCCGGTGTTGTCGCCGTTGCCGGTGTTGTCGCCGTTGCCGGTGTTGTCACCGTTGCCGGTGTTGTCACCGTTGCCGTTGCCATTGCCGTTGCCGGTGTTGTCACCATTGCCGGTGTTGTCGCCGTTGCCGGTGTTGTCACCGTTGCCGTTGCCATTGCCGTTGCCGGTGCCG
>SVGJ01000001.1 GCA_015056415.1 Clostridiales bacterium | reverse complement strand
ATGCGGGCCTTGTAGCAATCGGCGCGGAGCATGGTGTTGACGGAGAACATGGAGCCGATATCGCGCATGAACTCGATGAAGTTCAGGTTGCGCAGCCAGTCGCCGTTATTGACGATGATCGCCTGGCCCTCGGAAAAATCGAGGAAGCGGCTCATCTGCTTCTTGATGCACTCAACGTTCTGGTCGATGGTCTCGACGGTCATCATCTTGCGCATATCGGTCTTGCCGGAGGGATCGCCGATCATGGCGGTGCCGCCGCCCATCAGGGCGATGGGCTTGTGGCCGGCCTTCTGCATGTGTGCCATGGCCATGATCGGGATGTAATGGCCGATGTGCAGGGAATCAGCGGTGGGATCGAAGCCAACGTAGAAGGTGGTGGGCTCCTTCAGCTGCTCGTAGAGTTCCTCGGGGAAGGTCATCTGGGCGAGGAAGCCGCGCTCCTTCAGGGTGTCAAGAACATGGGTCATGGGGGATTCTCCTCTCTGTTTCGATGGTTACTTGATTGCGTCTTCGATCAGCTCGCGCAGGATCTTCATGCCTTCGCGGATCTGATCAATGGTACTGTTGGAGAAATTCAGGCGGAAGGTATTGTCATGGCCGCCGTCGCAGAAGAAGTGGGTTCCGGGTACATATGCCACGTGACGCTCCACAGCCTTCTCCAGCATGGCCTTGGCCTCGATGCCCGCGGGCAGCTCCACCCAGATAAACAGGCCGCCCTCGGGCCTGGTATATCGGGTACCCTCGGGGAAGGTGGCAAGCTCATCCAGCATGGCGTTCATCTGCGCCTTGTAGCTCTGGCAGATAGAGGCAATGTGCGCAGGAAGCAGATCCTGCCGCAGATATTGATCCACGATGGCCTGGTTCAGGTTGGCGGTGTGCACGTCGGCGGACTGCTTGCCGATGGTGCACTTGCGCAGGATGAGCGGATCGCCCACCATGAAGCCCACGCGCAGGCCGGGTGAGATGATTTTGCTGAAGGAGCCCAGGAACACCACCCAGCCCTCCTTGTCGTAGGACTTGATGGAGGGGATGGGGGAGCCAGCATAGCGCAGATCGCGGTAGGGGTCGTCCTCGGCCACGACCATGCCGTACTTGGCTGCCAGTTCAGCGATGGGCTGGCGGCGGTCAGCGGCGAGGGTCTTGCCGGTGGGATTCTGGAAGGTGGGGATGGTATAAAGCATCTTGGGATGATGCTTGATGATGGCCTCCTCCAGCTTATCCAGCATGAGGCCGTTCTCATCGCTTTCCACGGGGACAAGCTTGGCCTGATACAGGTTCATGCACTGCAGGTTACCCAGGAACGAGGGATTTTCCACCAGGATCACATCGCCGGGGTTGATCAGCGCCTTGCAGAGAAGATCCATGCCCTGGGTAGAGCCGGTGGTGGGCAGAATGCCGGTCACCTCGCAGCCGAGCTGCTTTTCGGCATAAGCCTTCAGGCTCTCCAGAAAGGGGGGATAGCCTTCGGTGGCGCCATACTGCAGGATGGCCTTGCCGTTTTCCTTCAGCGCCTTCTGGGCCAGCTCGGCGACCTTTTCATCCGGCAGAGCGGAGAGGGCGGGATTGCCGCCGGCAAAAGAGATCATGCCAGGCTTGGCGATCATCTTAAAGATCTCGCGGATCGCGCTGCCGCTGACGCCGTCGAAGCGGGAAGCAAACTGAATCGAATCAAGGGTCACTTGTCATTCCTCCTTGTAAAATAAAAAACCCCCGGAGCGCATTGCTCAGGAAGGTGACAGTGTCACGGTACCACTTCCGTTTTCGGCTGAAAATCAGCCCTCTGCGAGGATCCATCAATCCCCTGCGCTGTAACCGGCGCGCCGGATGCCGCCTACTTGACTGATGTGTTCAGCGGATGGCTCGGAGCTGTACTTCGCTGCGCTGTGGCCGCTTCCTTGCACCGACCGGAAGCTCTCTTGAGGCCGCGGGCACGCAGTTACTCGTCTCTTCATTGCCCTGATAGAGGAATTATACGCAGCTTAAAGCCTGTTGTCAAGGGGTATACATACAAATTGATCATGATAATGTGGATTCCGGTCAACAGGCTGACAAAACAACATACCTGCCTTGCTTTCATGAAAGAATAAAGAAAAAGCCCTTGCTAAACGTGCAAAAATCCTGTATACTACATAATGACCCTGACTATGGGTGTCTTTGGCATGGGCTGTGTCCGGCCAAAGTTCCGCCTCAGAGGAAATCCCGCACAAGGAGGTTGGATCAACCATGGAATGCAAGATCAAAAATGATATCGGCACCATCTTCATTACTGAGGATGTCATGCTCAAAGTTGTTGGCTATGCTGCGCTGGAGTGCTACGGCATCGTAGCCATGTCTTCCCGCCGGGCCAAGGATGGCTTTGTGGAATGGCTGGGCCGAGAGAATCTTTCCAAGGGTGTGCAGATCCGCAATGCGGGCGATATGCTGGACGTGGATCTCTTCATCATCGTGGAATACGGCATCTCCATTGCGGAGGTGTGCAAGACTATTGTGGATACTGTCCGCTATAAGCTGGAAAGCATGACGGGCATCAAGGTTCGCAAGGTCAACATTTCCGTGGAAGGGATTCGCATCTAATTCACCAACGCTCGCGAACGGAGGAAAAATCCTTGATTCAGTTTAAGACGATTGACGGCTTGCTGCTGCGCGACATGGTCGTCGCCGGTGCAGCCCTGCTCGAAAAGAACCGCGAGGCGGTGGACGCGCTGAACGTGTTCCCCGTACCCGACGGCGATACCGGCACCAATATGTCCCTGACGATGCAGAGCGCCACCCGTGAGGTGAACAGCAAGGAGTTTCTGCGTGCTGATGAAGCAGCCAATGCCCTGGCCAAGGGTGCGCTTCGCGGCGCCCGCGGCAATTCCGGCGTTATCACTTCCCAGCTGCTGCGTGGCTTTGCCAAAGCCCTGACCGGCCTGGAAAAGGTGAATCCTGTTCAGTTTGCCAATGCCCTGAAGGCTGGCGCCGACCAGGCCTACAAGGCTGTTATGAAGCCTAAGGAGGGCACCATCCTGACGGTCGCCCGCGTGATCGCCGAGGATGCGCTCAAGCAGGTCCAGAAGGATCCCGATGACTATGAGGGCCTGATGAATGTTATCCTCAAGACCGGCGAGGATATCCTGAAGCGCACCACCGAAATGCTGCCCGCTCTGAAGCAGGCTGGCGTTGTAGACTCCGGTGGACGCGGTCTGCTGCTGATCTACACCGGCTATGCTGCTGTGATGCGCGGCGAGGATATCTCCACCATCGCTCCCGATATGGAAAGCGATGGCGTGGCTGTGTTTGATGACGATCACGAGGCGATTGAGGAAATCAAGTTTGCCTATTGCACCGAGTTCCTGATCCAGTATCTGAACGAGAATTGCAATGAGCACGCTGTGGATTCCTTCCGCCGCCGCCTGAATCGCATTGGCGACAGTGTGGTGGTCGTCAACGATATGGACGTTATCAAGGTTCATGTTCATACCAACAATCCCGGCCGTGCGCTGGAGTATGGCCTGGAGCTGGGTGAACTGGTGAACCTGAAAATCGAAAACATGGTTGAGCAGCGCCGCGAGAATGAGCGCAAGGAAGAAGCGGCCAAGGGAGCTCCCAAGGAGCCTGAGAAGGACTTCGGCATGGTTGCTGTTTCCCTGGGCGAGGGCTTCAGCCAGATCTTCCGCGACCTGACGGTGGATCACATCGTTGAAGGCGGCCAGACCATGAACCCCTCCATCAAGGACATTCTCGACGCCATTAATGCCGTGAACGCCAGGTGCGTGTTTGTTTTCCCCAATAACGGCAATGTCACCATGGCTGCCCAGCAGGCTGCCGAACTGGCGGAAAAGGAAGTCTACGTCATTCCCACCAAGAATGTGGCTATGGGTATTGCCGCTGCTGTTGCGTTCCAGCCTGACCTTAGCGGTGCAGAGAATGCCGCCCGTATGGAGGAGGCTTCTCAGCATGTAAAGACCGGCACCGTCACCTACGCTGTGCGCGACAGCGAGTACAACGGCGTGCACATCAAGGAAGGAGATATCATCGGCCTGCACAACGGCGCCATCGAGTATTCCGGCTCCAGCGTGCATGATGTTGTGATGGAAATGATGAAGGCCGTCGTTACCGAGGATGATGAGCTGATTACTGTTTACTTTGGCCAGGAGACCACCGAGGAAGACGCCCAGAAGATCACCGAGGAGATCGCTGAGGCCTATCCTGACTGCGATGTGGAATGCCACATGGGTGGTCAGCCGCTGTACTATTATCTGATTTCTGTGGAGTAATTATGGAGCTTTCCACGCTCAAGGGCATCGGCCCGACCCGCTTGGAATCCTTACGCGCAATGGGCATTGTCTCATTGCGCGATTTGTTATGTTATCTTCCAGTGCGCTATGAAGACAGAACGCAGGTGATTCCATGCGCACTGGCACAGGGCGGGGCCGTGCTGGTGGAAGGCGTCGTGCCTGAAAAGCCAAAGCTCAGCCGATTCGGCGGGCTGGCAAAAGTCACGGCTGTGCTGCATGATAAATCCGGCAAGCTTTCCCTGGTGTGGTACAACCAGCCCTGGATGTGTCAGCAGCTGCCAGTAGGCGAACCCTTGATGCTTTACGGCCAGGTTGTCATCAAGAATAATCGCCGTGTACTGCAGAATCCACAGCGGGTGACGGAACCTTCCATCCAGCCGGTTTACAAAGCAGTCAAGGGAATCCCCGCGAAAACGTTTCGTGAAATGATGCAGGCGGCTTTGACCCAGGTGGACGATTGCTGTCCGGAAACACTTCCGCGCTCGCTTCGGCTTCGGCACGAGCTGTGCGAACGCAACTTCGCCATCCGGCAGGCGCATTTTCCTGAAACGCTCGAGCATCTTCGTCTGGCAAGGCACCGGCTGGCCTTCGAGCAGATGCTGATGTATCAGGCGGCTATCGGATTGATGCGAAGCCAACGGGAGGATGGTTTCGCCCTGCCGCTCTCTGATGCGGCAGATGATGCTTTCTGGAGTCAGATGCCATTCGTGCCAACGAACGCCCAGCGTAGGGTACTGGAAGAGATCATTCATGATCTGAAGCGTGACCGCGCCATGAGCCGCCTGGTACAGGGCGATGTTGGCTGCGGCAAAACCGCGCTGGCCTTCGGCGCCATCGCTTTAACCTGCGGCGTTGGGTTTCAGGCAGCCATGATGGCGCCAACGGAGATCCTGGCCAGGCAGCATTATGAATCCGCCAAGGCGCTTCTGGAGCCGATGGGCATCCGGTGCGGATTGTTGATCGGTTCTATGAAAGTCAAGGAAAAGCGCGCCATCTACGCCAGCCTGGAGGAGGGAACTTGTCAGGCGGTGTTTGGCACGCACGCGCTCATCAGCGATGGGGTGCATTATCACAAGCTGGGTCTTGTTGTAACGGATGAGCAGCACCGCTTCGGCGTCCGGCAGCGATCGATCCTGCAGGAAAAGGGTCTTGTCGATCAACGCGCACCCCATGTACTGGTCATGTCGGCTACGCCGATCCCAAGAACACTGGCGCTGATCCTCTACGGCGACCTGGATGTTTCCGTGGTGGACGAGCTTCCTCCGGGCCGTACGCCGGTCCAGACGCGCATTGTCCCTGAGGAAAAGCGGTCCGATATGTACGGCTTCCTGCGGGAACAGGTGAGACAGGGCCGGCAGGCGTATGTTGTCTGTCCTCTTGTTGAGGACAGCGAAGCAATAGAAAATGTCCGATCCGCCCGGGCGACATTCGAGGCTCTTTCCACGGGCGAACTGGCCGGCCTCCGTGTCGGCCTGACCTGGGGCGCTCAGCCTGCAGAGGAAAAAGCAGAAGTTTTGCAGGCGTTTGTGTCGGGTGAGTTGGATGTATTGGTATCCACCACTGTGATCGAGGTAGGCGTCAATGTACCCAACGCCAGCGTGATGATCATCGAAAACGCGGAACGCTTTGGCCTATCGCAGCTGCATCAGCTGCGGGGCAGGGTGGGCCGCGGCAGCGCGGAGAGCTGGTGCTTTTTGCTGGCACAGACAAATGAACGGCTCCGCATCCTGTGCAAGACAAACGATGGTTTTATCGTTGCGCAGAAGGATCTTGAGCTTCGTGGCCCCGGCGATCTGATGGGCACCAGACAATCCGGCGAAATGATGGCAGGGTTCCTGCTGGACGGCGACGTACGCATGCTGGAAGAAGCCTCCCGCTGCATGAAGCAACTGCGCGAAGACCCCGAGCGGCTGGAGGAACGCCAGGCTGTTGAGCGTGAAGCAGAAATTTATTTCCGGGATAAGTTGAGCCATGTGGCCCTGAACTGATAAACGAAAGGATTGTTTCTCATGAGACGACTGGTCAGATTCCTAAAACCTTACCGGTGGCAGGTAATCCTTGGCCCTGCGTTCAAGCTGATCGAAGCGATTTTTGAATTGATCGTTCCCCTTGTTATGGCTGATATGATCGACATTGGCGTGGTAAACCGTGATGTGAGTTATCTTTGGCAGCGAGGCGGCCTGCTGGTGCTGCTGGGTGTGGTGGGACTTGCTTCTTCGCTGACCTGCCAGACGATGGCTTCCCATGCTTCGCAGGGCGTGGGCACGGATCTGCGCAAGTCGCTGTTCCACCACATCAACACGCTTTCCTGGCGTGAGCTTGACCGCTTCGGCACGCCGACGCTCATTACCCGGATGACTTCTGATATCAATCAGATGCAGACGGCGGTAGCGATGCTGATCCGCCTGGTCGTTCGTGCGCCCTTCCTGGTGATCGGCGCTGTGATCATGGCCATGCGTATCGACCTGACGCTGTCGCTGGTGTTTGTGGCCATCGTTCCGCTGGTATCGCTTGTGCTTTATATCGTTATGAGCCGTTCTGTTCCCTTTTTCAAAACCATTCAGCTTAAGACTGACAGGGTTGCCATGATCACACGGGAGAACCTTTCCGGCGCGCGTGTTGTCCGTGCTTTCCGCAAGCAGGGAAGTGAAACAGACCGCTTTGACGAGGCCTGTGATGATCTGGCGGATAACGCCATCAATATTGGCAAGCTGAATGCTGTGCTTTCTCCCTTCAGCTTTTTGATCCTGAACTTTGGCATCGTCGCCATCCTGTGGTTTGGCGGTCAGCGCGTGGATGCTGGTCATCTGTCCCAGGGTGAAGTGGTCGCGTTTGTCAATTATATGACGCAGATCCTTCTGGCGTTGGTCGTTGTGGCCAACCTGGTGGTCATCTTCACCAAGGCGGCGGCCTCTGCTTCCCGCATCAATGAGATCTTCGATACCAAGCCCTCCATTGACGATGCCGGCAAGGTGGAAGTGAAGCCTGTACACGAGGCAAGCCGTATCAGCTTCCGTAAGGTGGATTTTGCCTATTATCAGGGCGCTGATAATGCTCTGCGCCATATTGATCTGGAGATACCTGTGGGCGCTACGGTGGGGGTCATCGGCGGTACGGGCAGCTCCAAGTCCACTCTGGTGCAGCTGATCCCGCGGCTGTATGACGCTACCGCGGGACAGGTGCTGGTTGACGGCGTGGATGTGCGTGAATATCCGCTTGATCAGCTCCATGCGAAGATCGGCATGGTCCCACAGGGCAATCTGCTCTTTTCGGGCACGATCCGCAGCAATCTTTGCTGGCGCAAGCCGGATGCAACCGACGATGAACTGTGGGAAGCCCTTCGTGTGGCTCAGGCGGAAGAATTTGTACGGGAGAAAGGCCTTGATGCTCCTGTAGCCCAGGGCGGCGCGAATTTCTCCGGCGGACAGAAGCAGCGCCTGACCATTGCCCGTTCGCTGGTGGGTAATCCTGAGATCCTCATCATGGATGATTCGTCCTCCGCGCTGGACTATGCGACGGATGCTGCGTTGCAGAAGGCTCTGCATTGCCTGGATCCCCGTCCCACTGTGCTGACGGTTTCCCAGCGAGTGAGCACGGTGCGCCGGTGTGACGTGATCATCGTCATGGAAGATGGCGAGATCGTCGGTCGTGGCTCCCACGAGCAGTTGCTTGATGATTGCCCCACCTACCAGGAGATCTGTGCTTCTCAGATGAAGGGCGAGGAGGCGAAAGCATGAGCAGCAAGAGCGTTTTTCTTCGGCTGATGCAGTTTGTGAAGCCTTATCGCACCTATCTGGTCGGCGCGCTGCTCTGCGCCATCGTATATGTGGTGATGTCCCTTCTCTGCCCTGTGCTGATCGGTCGCGCCGTTGACGTGATCATTGGCCCGGGCAAGGTGGATTTCGCCATTATCGGACGTTACGCGCTGCTGCTGATCGCCGCGATCATAACCGGCGCTTTCTTCCAGTGGCTGATGAGCCTGTGCACCAACACTGTTTCCTACAAGACCATCAGCGACCTGCGGGTGCAGGTGTTTTCACGGCTGATCCGAGTACCGCTGAAGTTTGTCGACCGTACCGCCCATGGTAATATCATCAATCGTGTTGTCAGTGACGTGGACGCGGTGGGCGACGGTCTGCTGCAGGGCTTTACGCAGCTGTTTTCAGGCGTGATCACGATCCTGGGCACACTGTGCTTTATGCTCTCCATCAATCCGGTCATCGCGCTTGTCGTAGTCAGCCTGACGCCGGTTTCTCTGCTGATCGCCACGATGATTGCCCGTGGTACCCACAAGACCTTCCTTAAGCAAAGTCAGATCCAGGGGGAACTGGGCGGCCATGTTAACGAGATGGTGGCCGGCCAGAAGCTTGTGAAGCTTTTCGGTCATGAACAGGCCAGCGAGGAGAAGTTTGGCGAGATCAATCAGCAGCTGTATCACTGGGGCTTCAGGGCGCAGATCTACCCAGCCTTCACCAACCCGCTGACCCGATTCGTGAACGGCCTTGTTTACGCTGCTGTGGGCATTGCCGGCGCGCTGACGGCTGTCAGCGGCGGTATGTCGGTAGGCCAGCTGAGCTGCTTTTTGAGCTATGCGAATCAATACACCAAGCCCTTTAACGAAGTGACCGGCATCATGGCTCAGCTGCAGACAGCCATGGCTTCCGCGAAGCGTTTGATCGAGCTGATGGATGAACCCACCGAGATCGAGAAGGAAGAAGCTCTTCCCGCGCCGCAGAAGGCCGCCATTGCTTTTGAGGATGTGTCCTTTCAGTATTTGCCCGAGAAGCCTCTGATCGAGCACTTCAGCCTGAAGGTGGAGCCGGGCCAGCGGATCGCCATCGTAGGCCCTACCGGCTGTGGCAAGACGACCTTGATCAATCTGCTTATGCGCTTCTATGATGTTACGGACGGCAGGATCACCCTGGGCGGTGTTGACATCCGGGATATGACCCGCGATGAGCTGCGCGCACAGTTTGGCATGGTGCTACAGGAGACATGGCTGACCCAGGCGACGGTCGCGGAAAATATTGCCTATGGCAAGCCTGACGCTACGCGCGAGGAAATCATCGCTGCAGCCAAGGCAGCTTACGCGCACGGCTTCATCAAACGCCTGAAGGATGGCTATGATACAGTATTGACCGAGCAGGGCGCCAACCTTTCTCAAGGCCAGAAGCAGCTGCTGTGCATTGCTCGTGTGATGCTGATGAATCCCTCCATGCTTATTTTGGATGAGGCTACATCCAACATCGATACCCGTACGGAGATGAACGTGCAGCGCGCTTTCAGCGCCATGGTTCAGGGACGTACCAGCTTTGTGGTGGCGCACCGCCTTTCCACCATTCGCGAGAGCGATGTGATCCTCGTGATGCGTGACGGTCATGTGGTGGAACAGGGAAGCCATGATGAACTGTTGGCCAAGGGCGGCTTCTACAAGACCCTTTATGAAAGTCAGTTTGCCCGGGTGGAATAATCCGAAAGGAGTCAAACATGGATACTGTATGCTTTGAAAATCGTGAGTTGTCCTGGCTGCGCTTTAATGAGCGTGTTTTGGAGGAGGCAGAGGATCAGCGGGTTCCGCTGTGCGAAAGGCTTTCCTTTCTTTCGATCTTCCAGAGCAATCTGGACGAGTTCTTCATGGTGCGTATCGGAAGCCTGCATGATCAGATGCTTCTGGACAAGGAAAGCCGAGAGAACAAGACATACATGACGCCCGGCGAGCAGATCGACGCTGCATTGAGCCGTATCCGCGATCTGTGCCACAGGCGGGATAAGGCTTATGCAGAGCTGATGGAGCGCCTTGGCGAACAGGGTATATCCATTGTGAATTTCCGATCCATCAGCAAGGAGGCGGAAAAATACCTGGCAAGCATGTTCCGTAAAGAGTTCATGCCCTTGCTCTCCAGCTTCGTTGTTGGACGTAAGCAATCTTTCCCTTTCCTGAACAATAAGGATATCTATGCGGTGGCGGTGCTGGCCGGTAAAGGGAAGGGGAGTAAAAAGATCGGCATTGTGCCCTGTGGCGGCAATGTATTTCCACGGTTGATCGCCATCCCGGAGCGCACGGGCTGCTTTATTCTGGCGGAAGAACTCATTCTTCATTATTTGCCGCTGATGTTCCCGGGGCAGCGCGTGGTCAGCAAAACGCTGGCAAGGATCACCCGTAACGCGGATATCGACGCCGACAGCATTTATGATGAAGACCTGAACTATCGCGATCACATGGCTGAAGTTGTGAAGCTTCGCCAAAAGCTTTGTCCTGTCCGGCTTGAATTGAGCAGGCAGATCGACGCGGACATCGTTAACAGGTTGTGCGATCTGCTCAAGCTGGATATACAGCGCGTTTATGAGTACGATACGCCCCTGGATATGTCGTTCCTGTTTGGCATTCAGGATCATCTCCGCAGCCATGCAGAGCTATTCTACGCGCCCCGTCATCCTCAGGCATCGCCGGATATCGATGAGCGCCAGCCTGTTATGGATCAGGTGGTCAAGCGAGACATTCTGCTGCATTACCCCTATCAGAGCATTCGGCCGTTCCTGATGATGCTTTCTCAGGCTGCGCACGACCCCGAGGTAGTATCCATACGGATGACCCTTTACCGTCTTGCGCGGGACAGCAAAGTGGTAGAAAGCCTTGTGGAGGCGGCAGAAAACGGCAAGCAGGTGGACGTACTGGTAGAGCTGAAAGCCCGCTTCGATGAAGAGAATAATATCGAATGGAGCCGCAGGCTTGAACGTGCCGGCTGCCATGTGATCTACGGAATCGAGCACATCAAGGTGCATAGCAAGCTGTGCCTGATCACCCGCAAGACGCGCACAGGCATCCAGTACATTACGCAGATCGGTACAGGTAACTACAATGAAAAGACCAGCCGCCTGTATACTGATCTGAGCTATATCACCGCTCGCAAGGAGATCGGCGAAGAGGCACTGGCTGTGTTCCACGCGCTGACGCTGAATGAGACGGTCGATCATGTGCAGCATTTGCTGGTGGCGCCTCATTGCCTGCAAAACAAGCTGATGGACATGATCGATGGAGAGATCAGCAAAGGGAGCAAGGGACATATCCGGCTCAAGCTGAACAGCCTGACCGATAAGACGCTTATGAAAAAACTGGTGGAAGCCAGCCAGGCGGGCGTGAAGGTGGATATGATCGTTCGCGGCATCTGCTGCCTGCGCCCGGGCGTTGCCGGATTGACGGAGAATATACGTATCATCAGCGTGGTTGGGCGATTCCTGGAACACAGCCGTATTTACATCTTTGGCGATGGCAAGAACGCCAAGTACTATATTTCCAGCGCCGATTGGATGACACGCAATACCCTGCGCCGGGTTGAGGTGGCTTGTCCCATTCTTGCCGATGATGCGAAGAATCGCCTGGAAAACATTTTCCGTGTGATCTGGCAAGATAATGTTCAGGCCCGTGAGCAACGGAGCGATGGCAGCTACGTGCGGCGTTATCCCGGAACTGAGAATGCGCTTTCCAGCCAGAATTGGCTTTATGACGAGGCGTACCGCATGGCAGCCAGAAACAGGATATAAGCAAACACCACGGATCGCTTGCATGGCGGTCCGTGGTGTTTTATCAGTCATCCATCAATTCAACCAGTATCGCGTTTTGAACATCCATACCGCGGCGTGTCAATCGCCACCAGCCGTTGATGAACGCAATCAAATCACGTTGGGCGAGGCTGTATAGACGGTCGCCGTACACCGAGCGCAGCGGAATGCCATGAAGCGATTCAAAAGAGGCCTCGCAAACACCTTGCGTTGTCCGCAGGCCAAGCATAAGCGTTTCAAACCGGGCTTCCGCATGAGAAATGGGGATGGTCTCGCGCATGGTCCAGCGGCTCTCCTCGACCATGGAGAAATACTCGGCTAATGAAGCAGGATTCGTGGCACGGATATATACTGCGTCGTTCACAGCGGGTAGCATGGAGCTGGCGGAGGCGCCGAGTCCCAGGTAGGGAACCTGCCGCCAGTAGCCCAGGTTATGCCTGCATTCGAAGCCGGGCAAAGAAAAATTGGATATTTCGTATTGCTGAAAACCATGACGGGACAGAATGGACAGCGTGTCATCGTACATTTGCCGCTCTGTCTCTTCAGCGGGAAGCGCAAGTACGCCGGCTTCCAGATCGGTCTTCAGGGGCGTTCCTTCTTCGGGAATCAACCCATAGCAGCTCAGATGCTTCGGCCTGAGGGAGAGCGCGGCATTAAGGCTTTCATGCCATTGAGCCAGCGTTTGGCCGGGCAGACCAAACATCAGATCAAGACTGATGTTTCCGATTCCCGCGCTTCGGGCCATGCTGACGGACCTTTCCACCTGATGCTGATCGTGGATGCGTCCCAGTATGCGCAATAGCTCTGGCTGCACCGCCTGCATACCGAGTGACAGCCGGTTCACGCCATGCTTTACGGCGATTTCAAGCCATTCGGCGGTAATCGTTCCAGGGTTAGCCTCGCTGGTAAACTCGACATTTTCAGAGAAGGGGAATAAACTACGTAAGCCAGCGAGCAACTTGTCAAGAAGTACCGCCGGGAGAAGCGAGGGTGTTCCTCCGCCAAGAAATACAGTGTCCATGATTGGATGCTGTAGCTCCTCAGCCCGAATCGTCGCTTCAAGCAGCAGCGTATCGACATAATGGGCCATGTGCTCCTCGCAGCCTGCGTAGGATGCAAAATCGCAATATCTGCATTTGCTTCGGCAAAAGGGAAGATGCACATACAGTTCCATGATATCACCTTACAAATATTGATAGTGAAATTATTGGGAAAATAGTGTACAATATACGCATGAACATCAATAACCAATGAGGAGGATTGTCATGATGGGATTTATACATTTGCTTGAGGATATCGTTCGCTATACCGCAGAGATCGGCATTCATCTGGTGGAGCTGGCGGGTATTCTTGTGCTGATGATCACAGCAGCGAAGGGCGTTATCGGATATTTTAAGAAAGATCCGCATATTCGCCTGAAGCTGGCGCAGGGCATTGCTCTGGCGTTGGAATTCAAACTGGGCGGCGAGGTGCTTCGCACCGTTATCGCTCGTGACTGGAAGGAACTGGCCGTTCTTGGCGCGGTGATCGCCCTGCGCGCCGCTTTGACAGTCCTTCTCCATTGGGAAATCAAGACAGAGGAGCAGTACGTTGAGGGTTCGATCCACGAGATCCGGCGCAAATAACCCCTATCTGCAAAATGCCTCGCAGGCGTCCGGCATGGCAAGGTTAAGCAGGGTTACGCCCTCCTTGAAGGCATAGGCCGCTGTGGAAGCCGTGCCGCCTGTTGTTTGCGTTAAATAACACACAACGAAGGATGAGCGATCCACCATGTGCCGGTTCCGCACGCTGAGACAGCCCTTGTAATAGGTGCGGGAGAGCACATGGGATTCATCGGCTTCATAGAAGATACGCTCATAGCGCATTCCCTCTTGTATGGGCCAGGCGCTGGATTGAGCTGCATAGGGGATAGCCAGCACGAGGGAGACGTCCTCGTGCTGTTTTTTCAGCGCGATGACGCGTTCGGCCGCCAGCATATCGAATCCAAGAGCGCCGCCACAGATGAACCGCCGATAGGATTGCTGATACAGCTTTTCCAGCACCTGATCCAGTCGCAATACAAGCGCAGGCAGCTCGTTTTCATCAAGCTGCCTGTGTCCTGTGAAACACGCGGTATAGGGCCGCGCGGATTCTTCCTTGGGGGTAAGCGGCATAGCGAGGACCCTCTTTAATCCATTTTGAGCACAGCCAGGAAGGCTTCGCTGGGCACCTGAACGGTACCAAACTGGCGCATACGCTTCTTGCCTTCCTTCTGCTTTTCAAGGAGCTTCTTTTTGCGGGTGATATCGCCGCCATAGCACTTGGCAAGCACGTCCTTGCGCATGGCCTTGACAGTCTCGCGGGCGATGACCTTTCCACCGATGGCAGCCTGGATCGGGATCTCGAACATCTGGCGCGGGATGACGTCCTTCAGTTTCTCGCAGATCCCGCGGCCGCGGCCGTAGGCCTTGTCGCGATGCACAATGATGGAGAAGGCATCACACAGATCGCCATTGAGAAGGATATCCATCTTGACCAGATCGCTTTCGCGGTAATCTTTCATTTCATAATCGAAGGAGGCATAGCCACGGCTGCGGCTCTTGATCTGATCAAAGAAATCAAAGATGATCTCGTTAAGGGGCATATCGTAATTGAGCTTGACGCGGTTACCTTCATACTGCATATCAAGGAAGATGCCGCGCTTGTCCTTGCACAGATCCATCAGCGTGCCAACGCTGTCCTGCGGGGTATAGATGGTGGTGTGGACGAAGGGCTCTTCCATGCAGCTGATCTCATCCACCTTGGGCAGGTTGGTGGGGTTATCGATCATCAGCACGCTGCCATCGGTCTTGGTGACGCGGTAAATAACGCTGGGAGCTGTGGTGACCAGGTTCAGATCCCATTCACGTTCCAGGCGGGTGGTGATGATGTCCATGTGCAAAAGGCCAAGGAAACCACACCGGAAGCCATAGCCCAGCGCGACGGAGGTCTCCGGATCGAAGGAGAGGGAAGCGTCGTTCATGCGTAGCTTCTCCAGTGCGTCCTTCAGGGCGGGGTAATCCGCGCCGTCTGCGGGATAAATACCGCAGAAAACCATGGGTGTGACCTGGCGGTAGCCGGGCAGGGGTTCGGCTGCGGGGCGGGCGGCGTCGGTGATGGTATCACCCACTCGGGTCTCGCGCACATCCTTGATGGAGGCAGCTACATAGCCTACATCACCGGGACGAAGCGCTTCGCAGGGCTGATAGCCGGGGGCGAAGGTGCCCACCTCCACGATGTCAAACTCGCCGCCGGTGGCCATCAGGCGCATACGCATACCGGCGCGAAGTTCGCCCTCCTTCACGCGGACAAAGCAGATCGCACCGCGGTAGTTATCGTAGAAAGCATCGAAAATAAGCGCCTGAAGGGGAGCGGTAGCGTCACCCTCGGGTGACGGGATATGCTCGACAATGGCCTCCAGTACATCCTCAATGTTCAGACCGGTTTTGGCGGAGACGCAGGGAGCGAAAGAGGCGTCCAGACCGATCACATCTTCGATCTCCTGGCGAACCACCTCAGGCTGAGCGGAAGGAAGGTCGATCTTATTGATGACAGGGATCGTCTCAAGGTCATGCTCCAGTGCCATGTATACGTTGGCCAGCGTCTGAGCCTCGATGCCCTGGGTGGCATCCACCACCAGCAGAGCGCCCTCGCAGGCAGCCAAAGCGCGGCTGACTTCATAGGTGAAGTCAACATGACCGGGGGTGTCGATGAGGTTCAGGGTGTAGGTCTCGCCATCCTTGGCCTTGTAATCCATGCGCACAGCCTTGCTCTTGATGGTAATGCCGCGCTCACGTTCAAGCTCCATGCTGTCAAGAATCTGATCCACCATTTCGCGCCGCTCGAACACGCCGGTCTTTTCAAGGATGCGGTCGGCCAGCGTGGACTTGCCGTGATCGATGTGGGCAATGATACAGAAATTGCGAATTTTGGAAAGTCTGTTGGACACAGTAGTTTCCTCCAAAGCCCGTTGGGCGAAATTTACTTGACCTTCTGACCGATCTTGCTTTCGGTGCCGTTGAGCAGGCGAACCACATTGGCGCGGTGGCGAATGATGCACAAAACAGCCATCAGCACAGCCCAGCCGATGATGATCAGATCGCCGTTGCTGAAGAACACGGACACCAGAATGGCATAGAGCGTCAGCATACACATGCTGCCCAGGGAAATGAACTTGGTGGTAGCGATAATGGCAATGGCTACCACATAGCTGATGAGGGCAGGGATCGGGAAGCAAACGAGCATCATGCCGCAGGAGCTGGCTACGCCCTTGCCGCCCTTGAACTGGAAGAACACGGGCCAGTTGTGCCCCAGAATGACGAACAGGGAGGCCCACATGGCGCCATATTGGGCTTGGTCGGCCACATGGCCGAGCGCCCATCTGCCGATAAGAGCAGCGAGCAGGCACTTGAGGCAATCACCAACGAAGGTGATCAGGCCGCTTTTAAGTCCCATAGTGCGCAGCACATTGCTGGCGCCGGTGTTCTTGCTGCCAACCTCACGCAGGTTCGGGCCGTTGGCGATCTTCGCAACAAGAAGACCCGTGGAGATCGAGCCCATCAGATAGGCGAGAATGGCCACCAGAATATATGTCAGGATCAACATAGGCAGTTATTTCTCCTTCTTCTTTTCCCGCAGGATAAATCGAATGGGCGTACCGGTGAAATCGAAGGTCTTGCGGAAATAATTCTCCAGATAGCGTTCGTAGGCAAAGTGCATCAGGCTCTCGTCATTGACAAACAGCACAAAGGTGGGCGGGCAGGTGCTTTGCTGGGTGAGGTAGTAGATCTTCAGGCGGCGGCCGTTGGAAGCCGGGGGCTGCAGATCTGCGGTGGCATCAGCCAGCACGTCATTGAGTACGCCGGTGGGAACACGCTTGGAGGCCATCGCCCACACCTGATCCACCATATCCAGCACGGTGTGTACACGCTGGCCGGTAAGGGCAGAGAGGAACAGCACCGGAGCATAGTCCATGAATTTCAGATCTTCCATGATCTGCTTGCGGAACTTCTCCAGCGTGCCGGTGTCCTTCTCGATGGCGTCCCATTTGTTGACAACGATGATCACGGCCTTGCCTTCATCGCGGATCAGACCGGCGATCTTGGTGTCCTGCTCGGTCACTCCGTCATTGGCGTCGATGAGCAGCAGCGCCACATCGCAGCGGCGGATGGCGGCGATGGAACGCAGTACACTGTAACGCTCCAGGGTTTCCTCCTCCACCACACGCTTGCGGCGGATGCCGGCGGTATCGATGATGTTGTATTCCGTGCCGTTGGAAGCTTTGAATTTGGTATCGATAGCGTCGCGGGTGGTGCCGGCGATATCAGAGACCATGGTCCGCTCCTGACCCAGCAGACGGTTCACCAGCGAGCTCTTGCCTACATTGGGGCGTCCCACCACAGCCAGCTGTAGCACGTGCTCGTCCTCGTCAGTCTCGCCCTCTTCCTGCGGGGGAAGATTCTTGCAGATCTCCTCCAGCAGGTCGCCCAGGCCCAGCATATTCACGCTGCTGATGCCAATGGGATCGCCCAGGCCCAGCTCATAGAATTCGTAGAGGTTATCGTTCAGCCCGGCGTAGTCGACCTTGTTGATGACAAGCAGCAGAGGCTTGTGTGTCTTGCGCAGCAGGTTAGCGACCTCGCGATCATCATCGGTGAGACCGTCGCGGCCATCGGCAAAGAAGCAGATCACGTCGGCGGTATCCATGGCGATTTCAGCCTGATGACGCATCTGGGAAAGCAGCACGTCATCGCTGCGGGGATCGATGCCGCCGGTATCAATGAGGGTGAACTTGCGGTTCATCCATTCCACATCAGCATACACGCGGTCGCGGGTGACGCCGGGCGTATCCTCAACGATGCTGATGCGCTTGCCGGCGATTTTGTTGAAGAAGGTGGACTTGCCCACATTGGGACGGCCCACAATGGCAACCAAAGGTCTTGCCATGGTTCAATTATCCTCCATTCCACTGATGGCGCGCCAGAAGCCTTCGCCGGTGTTCTCTACAATGCGGAGCGGGGCGGGAAGGGCTTTGCGCACATCCTCTAAGGTCATATCGTCCAGGAAGAGGTCGCCCTCATTCCGGATCATGTTACGGCATATCTGAATCTCGTCGCACTGGACGTTATGCAGCTGGGTCACCAGGTCACCGCCGGTGATGAGTCCCGTTACGGTCACGGATTCGCCAAAGAAATGGTTGATGATGGGAACTACACGCACTTTCGTGCCCTTGGGGGCAAACTGATCGCACCAGCGCTGCATCTGCTCGGCAATGGAAGTGCCGCAGGCAATAACGATGCTGCGGGGCGCGGTTTCCTCCACCGGATAATCTTCCGCCGCGTAACGAAGATCCGTTTCGAACATACGCAGCATACCGACGCCGTTTTCGATCTGCGGATAGTCCTCGTATTCCTCATCAGTGGGCAGGGGAAGGCCGCTGAGGCAGAAGAACTCATCCGCGAGGAAAACAAAGCGTGTGCCAAGCTCCTTGAGGAACCTCTGCTGCATGGGCTGGATCATGCGGATCAGCTCCGCGGCAGATTCTCTCGTGTAAGGCGTGATCCTGGCCAATCCTTCGCGATGCTTTGTCAGCCCGACCGGCACCAGCGCGATGGAGCAGGCAGCGGGCGCGAGGCTCCGCAGATCGTTGATGGATTTCAGCAGTATGTCGCCATCATTCCAGCCGGGGCAAAGCACAAGCTGGCAATGGAAGCGTATGCCGTTATCCTTCAGCAGCCGAAGCTTGTCCATGATGTCACCGGCATGGGGATTTCGAAGCATCTTCACACGCGTTTCAGGGTCGGTGGCCTGAACGGAGATATACAGCGGACTCACCTTGCGGCGGATGATGCGATCCATTTCGCTGTCCGAGATGTTCGTCATGGTGATGAAGTTGCCCATCATCAGGGAAAGGCGCCAGTCGTCATCCTTGATGTAGAGGGTATCGCGCATTCCGGGCGGCATCTGATCGATAAAGCAAAAGACGCAGTGGTTGCGGCAGGAACGGGGCCTGGATACGATAGACTGATCCAGTGTAACGCCCAATGGCTCCCAATCTTCCTTGCGAACACGGAAGGAGAGCGGCTTGTTATCGCGGGTGATATCGATGGTGAAGGACTCGCGAGCTGTCAGGGCCTGATAATCGATCTGATCGATCACGGGCTCGCCGGCGATCTTTTCCAGCACATCGCCTGCCTTCAAGCCGAGACGGGCGGCAATGGAGCCCTTTTGCACGTGCGTTATAGCGCTTGACACGCTGCTCCCATCCTTCCTGTGGGCAAGAATTGCGCAAACTCCCACTTATGCCTATTATGCGCAAATATCGCCCAAAAGTCAAGAAAACATTGCTTTTTTCCAGCATAGTTGCGACCTTTTCGGGGCAAAATGATTGCCTGGGGGAGGTTGCGCTATGGCCATCTATCGTATCAGGCATTGTGAACAGCTCTGCGGGGAGGTCGTTATCCATTCAGCAAAGAATGCGGTGCTTCCGCTGCTGTGCGCAGGCCTGCTGACGAAGGAACCCGTTACCATCGAGAGCGTACCGGCGCTGACGGATGTGGACACCCTGCTGGATATCCTTTCAGAGTGCGGCGCAACCATCGAGCGAAACGGAGACAACATCACGCTGTGGTCGGACGAGCCGCGCTCGCCTTCGTCAGGCGATCTGCTCAGCCGTATGAGGGCCTCGGTACTGGTGCTGGGGCCTTTACTGGCACGCAATGGCTATGCAAGGGTTTCTCTGCCGGGGGGATGCGCCATTGGTCAGCGGCCGATCGACTTGCATATAAAGGGCATGGAGGCGCTTGGTGCTCAAGCACAGCTGACGCCTGGCTCTGTGACGCTCCAGGGAAAGCTTTGCGGGGGAAACGTTTATCTTGATTTTCCCAGTGTAGGCGCTACCGAAAACATTATTCTTGCTTCTGTTCTGGCGGATGGCTGCACCCGAATAGAAAACGCCGCAAAGGAGCCGGAGATCGTTGACCTGTGCAGTTGTCTGACAACCATGGGCGCGCGGATCTCAGGAAGTGGAACAGGCACCATTGTGATTGAGGGGCAGAAAAAGCTGCATGGCTGCACATACAAACCGATCCCGGACCGGATCGAAGCGGGCACTGTTCTATGTGCAGCCGCGATGACTGAAGGCAGCGTGCTGCTGCGGAATATTCGGCCGGAGCATATGAGGGCGGTGCTGTTCAAGCTGGCAGAATCCGGCGTTATATTGCGCGAGACCGGCGGAGGGCTTCGGTTGTCCGGAAAAGCAAAGCAGCCGATTCAGCTGCGCACACTGGCTTACCCTGGCTTTCCCACAGATATGCAGGCGCCTATGATGGCCCTTGCGCTGAAGCTGCGGGGGACATCTGTTTTTCTTGAAACTGTGTTTGAAAACCGTTTCATGCATGCCAGGGAAATGACCAGGCTCGGGGCTTCCATCAGGATCGAAGACCGGCTTGCGCTGGTCAACGGCGGACACGCGCTGGCAGGAGCTGTTGTCAGCAGCACTGATCTTCGGGGCGGTGCGGCCATGATCCTGGCTGGATTGGCAGCGGAGGGGGAGACGATCCTGCAGGATCCGCAGGGACATATTGCCCGCGGATACGAGGATCTGCCTGCCATGCTGCGCTCCCTTGGCGCGGATGTGACCATGGATGAGCTGGATCCTCATGACGCCAATGGCTGAAATACAGCAAAAAAACAGCTTTCCCGGCTTGACATTTCGTTATCATACTGATACAATCAGCACGTAAACGCCATGACGGGGAAAAACGGTCGCGCATTCGCCCTCAGAGAGTCTGCGGTTGGTGTAAGCAGATGGGAATGACGGTCAGCACTGGCCCCCGAGCGGCTGGCTCAACGATGCTGATGCATCCAGTAAAGTCAGACGGATTCCACCGTGAAAGGGAGAGGCATTCACGAGATGCCGGAGCGGGCGGCGCGAGCCGTCAACAAGAGTGGTACCGCGGAAGATATGTTATGACATGCTTTCGTCTCTTGCAGTTTCCTGCCGGAGATGAAAGCATTTTTCATTCCGGCGCAAAAAGACAAGGAGGTCTTGCTGTTATGAAACTCGCATTCTCCACCCTGGGTTGTCCTGATTTTTCCTGGTCCGATATATATTCCATGGCCAAGGATTTCGGCTTTGACGGAATTGAAATGCGCGGCCTTGGCAATGATATTTTCTCCGTGCGCGCCCAGCCCTTCCGGGCCGATCAGATCGACAAGACCATCGCTAATCTGAAGCGTATGCGCCTGGAGATCCCGTGCTTGTCCACCGGCTGCGTATTGAAAGATGCGCATTGCTGGGAGGAGACCAAGGAGGAGATCAAGGAGTATATTCGCCTGGCGGAACGGCTGGGTGCCAAGTATATCCGTCTCCTGGGCGATCGCAATGCCGATATCGAGGGCGATGTGGACGACGAAGTCGTGCTTCGCGCCCTGAAGGATATCGTTCCCTATGCCGAGGAGCATGATGTGATCCTGCTGGTGGAGACCAACGGCGTATATTCCGACACCGGTCGTTTGCGCGATCTGCTGGTTCGCGTCGAGAGCGACTATGTGGCCGCCCTGTGGGATATGCATCATCCTTATCGCTTCGCCGGCGAAAAGCCCGAGACTACCATCCAGAACCTTGGCGTATATATCAAGCATATCCACATCAAGGATTCCGTCATGACGGACGGCAAGGTGCAGTATAAGATCATGGGTGAGGGTGATATGCCCATCGACGGCATGATCCGCGCTCTGCGTTCCGTGAATTACGAGGGATATATCAGCCTGGAGTGGGTGAAGAACACCGCGCCTGAGCTGCAGGCGGCCGGCATCGTGTTCCCGCATTTCGCCAATTATATGGAACAGTTTATGGGTAGCGACCGGAGCAATCACCGCCTGCAGGATAATGCCCGCAAGACGGGTAAGTACGTCTGGCCAAAGAACCATCTTATCGACCTGACCTTTCCCCAGGTCCTGGATCGCATGGTGGATGAGTTTCCTGACCAGTATGCCTTCCGCTACACCACGCTGGACTACACCCGCACCTACAGTCAGTTCCGTGATGACGTGGATGATTTTGCCCGCAGCCTCATCGCTATGGGGGTGAAGCCTGGTGACCACGTGGCTATCTGGGCTACCAACGTGCCTGCCTGGTACATCACCTTCTGGGCGACTGTGAAGATCGGCGCCGTGCTGGTGACGGTGAATACCGCATACAAGATCCACGAAGCCGAATATCTGCTCCGGCAGAGCGATACCCACACGCTGGTCATGGTGGATGGCTATAAGGACAGCGATTATGTTTCTATCATCAAGGAGCTCTGCCCTGAATTGCAGGGGCATGATCAGTTCCAGCCTCTGCACACTCGCAAGTTCCCCTTCCTGCGCAACATCATCACCATTGAAAGTCGCCAGGAGGGCTGCCTGACCTGGGAAGACGCACTCTCCATGGCCGGGAAGGTCGACCCCTCCGAGGTGACCCGCCGCGCCAATGCCATCAATAAGCATGATGTGTGCAATATGCAGTATACCTCCGGCACTACCGGCTTCCCCAAGGGCGTTATGCTGACGCATTACAACGTGGTGAACAATGGCAAGGCCATCGGCGACTGCATGGATCTTTCCACTGCTGACCGGATGATGATCCAGGTTCCCATGTTCCACTGCTTCGGTATGGTGCTGGCCATGACCGCCTCCATGACCCATGGCGTGACCATGAGCCCCATTCCCGCTTTCTCGCCCAAGCGAGGACTTGCCTGCATCTCCCAGGAAAAGATCACCTGCTTCCATGGCGTGCCCACCATGTTCATTGCGATGCTTGGACATGAGGACTTTGAAAAGACGGATTTCAGCCATATGCGCACCGGTATCATGGCCGGCAGCCCGTGTCCCATCAAGGTGATGAAGGAAGTCATCGAAAAGATGCACATGGACGAGATCTGCATCACCTATGGTCAGACGGAAGCAAGCCCTGCGACCACCATGTCCAAAACAACGGACAGCCTGGACGTTCGCGTGAATACCGTAGGCGGCGCAATCTTCGGCGTGGAGTGCCGCATTGTTGATCCTGAGACCAATCAGCCTGTTCCTGACGGCGTGGACGGCGAGTTTGTTGCCCGAGGCTATAACATCATGAAGGGCTACTACAAGATGCCCGAGGCTACCGCGGCCGCCATCGACAATGAAGGCTGGCTCCACACAGGCGATCTGGCTCGCCGTGATGCCAACGGCAACTACAAGATCACCGGACGCATCAAGGACATGATCATCCGTGGTGGCGAAAACATTTACCCCAAGGAGATCGAAGATTTCCTCTATACCCATCCCAAGATCAAGGATGTTCAGGTCATCGGCGTGCCTGATAAGCAGTACGGAGAGGAGATCATGGCCTGTGTGGTGCTGAAGGAGGGGGAAACCTCCACCGAAGCCGAGATGAAGGAATACGTCATGACACATATGGCGAAGCACAAGACACCCCGCTATGTGGCTTTTGTGAATGATTTCCCGATGAACGCCGCCGGAAAGATCCAGAAGTACAAGATGCGCGAATGGGCCGTGGAGTACCTCAAGCTCCAGGAAGCCAACGCTATCGTAACCGCATAACAAAAGGGGAGCCGCTCATGCCGGGCGGCTCCCTTGCTGTTATCAGTTATTTATTCTCTTTAGCGGCCTGAATCTGTTCGAACTTTTCCTGCAGATACATCCAGCGCTCCATGGCTTCATCCAGCTTCTGCTGGGTTTCTGCCTGCTGCTGCATGATCGCAGTTACTTTGCTGTAATCGCTGCTGTTGGCGTCCAGCTCACCGGCCAACTGCTCCAGCTTTTCCTCCAGCGTGGCGATGGTTTCTTCGATCGTATCGAAATCACGCTGTTCTTTGAAGCTGAATTTCAGGGAGGGCGAGTTCTTTTGCCGACCGACTGTCGGTTTTTCTATGGTCTTTTCTGACTTCGGTCGGAATGGTTGTTCCTGCTGATGCGCGTCCAGATAGCTTTGATACCCGCCGATATAAGGAACCATCGATCCATTTTCGATGGCAAAGAGGTGCTGTGTGATTCGATCCAGGAAATAGCGATCATGGCTTACTGTAATGATCGCGCCCTGAAAGCTGTCCAGGTAATCCTCCAGTACATTCAGCGTTTCCAGATCAAGGTCGTTGGTAGGCTCATCCAGGATGAGTACATTGGGCGCGGCCATCAGAATGCGCAGCAGATACAGCCGTCGCATCTCGCCGCCGGAAAGGCTGGAAACCTTCTGGTATTGCATGCCTGAGGGAAACAGAAAGGTTTCGGCCATCTGCGAGGCGGAAAGGTCGCCTTCGGGCGTATATACGTGCACTGCCACGTCACGCACAGCGTCGATAATGCGTGTATCAGGGTCGAGCTTGGGGCAATGCTGGGCAAAGTAGCCGATCTTGACCGTATCACCGATCTCAATGGTGCCGCTTTCAGCGGGTATCTCTCTGCAGAGGGTGCGAAGCAGGGTGGTTTTTCCCGCGCCGTTGCTGCCAATGATACCCATGCGGTCGTCCCGCAGGAGCGTGTACGAAAAATCACGGATCAATGTATTTCCGCCAATGGCCACGTTGAGATGATCCCAGGAGATGATCTTTTTTCCAAGCCTGCTGGCGACGCTTTTCATGGCCAGGGTTTCCTCGGGCGGTGCCTCCTGAATGGCGTCGGTAAGCGCCTCGAACCGGTCGATGCGCCCTTTCGCCTTGGTCGACCTTGCCTGCGCGCCACGGCGGATCCATGCCAGCTCTTTGCGGTAGAGGCTTTTGTTTTTCCGCAACGTGGCGGCTTCCATTTCCTCACGCTGGGCGCGTTCCTCCAGGTAGCCTGTATAGGTGGTCTGATAGCTGTCCACCCGGCCTCCGCCCACGTTCAGGATACGGGTAAAGGTTCGCTCCAGCAGGTAACGGTCATGGGTAACAACGATCAGCGTGCCGCGTCGGGCGATAAGGCGATCCTCCAGCCATTGTGCCATATCCAGGTCGATGTGGTTGGTGGGCTCGTCCAGCAGCAGCACGTCGCTCTCACGGCAGAGGACGCCTGCCAGCGCCACACGCATACGCTGTCCGCCGGAGAGGGTGTTTACTTTTGCATTCAGGTCAGTAAAGCCCAGCTGCGTCAGGATCGTCTGCGCTTCAAAGGCGGCGGCTTCGGCGATTTCCCCGGGGCGCGCGGGCAGATACGTCAACGCGGCCTGCGTGATGGTGTCTTCATCACGGAGCAGCGGCGTTTGGGGAAGGTAGGCGATGCTCAGGTTGCGGCGCACGGAAACATTGCCCTTATCAGGCTCCTCACACCCAGCCAGGAGCCGCAGCAAGGTCGTTTTTCCCGCGCCGTTACGCCCGACCACGCCGATGCGGTCTCCATCGGAAATGGTCAGATTGACGTGGTCCAGCAGAGCCTTTTCGCTGTAGTGCAGCGATACGTCCATCAGTTGAAAAGCACAGGCCATGAATACATCCCCCTTTTGTCAGGGAGTATTGTATCATAGTTTCAGCGTCTGCGCCAGTCCGGATCATGTTTGAGCATAGGATGCAGCCGGGTTATAAAAGCAGTGGTTGCCGATCCTGATCACAAAATAGCCCACAGTCGAGGGAAAATTATTGCGGCAGGTAGGTGAATACGGATTATAGAACCACAGCGCCTGCCACAGATTGCCCAATCTTCCGCCGTCAATGGCCCATTGGGCGATATCGTAATGCTGCTGTGCGGGGGACATATTGTAAATGTTCTGATTGTTCGGCTGCCCGCCAAGAACGGTACGTGCGCAGTTGAATTGCCCCGTCTGGAAGATCACATCCCGGATTGTATTATATCGGCCGTATTCTCCGGTTCGTGTGCGGACGCGGTTCATCACCACACTCGCTACCGCTCGCATACCATTATCGCCCTCGCCACCAGCCTCGCATTGAATCAGCCTGGCAAACAGCTCCAGATCTGTCATATGAACGATTCACCTCCATGCAGGAGGATATGCCAATAAAAGACGAGGCATTCCCGAAGAGAAATGCCTCGCTGTTGTTCTTTATGTTCTCTTATCGGTTCCAACCCCGGCGCGCATCGCCCAGCAGATGCTTCATGCCGGTCAGATCCTCCAGCGCGCGGCCGCAGCCCATCACAACGCTGGTCTGGGGGTCGTCCGCTACGCCGCAGGGAACCTTCAGCGCCGCGTAGATCGCCTCAGAGAGCCCGTTGAGCGCCGCAGCGCCGCCGGTGAAGACGATACCATCCTCGAAGATGTCGGAGGCGAGCTGAGGGGGAGTACGTTCGATAACGGCCTGAATTGCCTCGATGAGTTCGCTGACAGGCTCCTTCAGCGCTTCATAAATATCCGCGCTGGTGATGGCGAGCGTCTTGGGCATGCCGGAGATCAGATTGCGGCCGGTGATGTCCATGGTGATCTCGTTTGCCATAGGAATGGCGCAGCCAATGTTGACCTTGATCTCTTCAGCGGTACGCTCGCCGATGAGCAGGTTATGCTTTTTGCGCAGATAACGGATGATGGCGTCATCGAAATAATCGCCGCCGATCGGAACGCAGCTGGAAACGACGACCTCGCCCATGGAAAGCACAGCAATATCCGTCACGCCGGCGCCCATGTCCACGATCATCGTGCCGTAGGCCTCCTGGAACTGCAGGCCAACGCCCAGCGCGGCGGCAATGGGACGATCAAGCAGCTGGGTGCGGCGCATACCGGCGTCAAACATGATACTGATAATGGAGCGCTTTTCCACCTCATTCACGCCGGAGGGGACGGAAATCACCGCACGGGGGCGGGAAAACATACGACGTCCCACCACATTGCCCACAAAATAGCGCAGCATGGTGCTTGTCAGCTCGAAATCCGCTACGGTGCCCTGGCGTAGAGGCCGTACTGCCAGCACGTTGCTCGGGGTGCGGCCGATCATGCGATAGGCGTCGTTGCCTACCGCCAGCACTTTTTTCGATTCACGCTCAATAGCGACGACGGCAGGCTGGCGAAGAACAATGCCTTTGCCCTTCATATAGATGAGCACATTGGAAGTACCCAGATCAATGCCAATGTCGTTTACTTGCGCCATACAAAGTACCACCTATCTAACAAGTTAAGAAAATACAAACCATGTATTTATTTCTTTGCAGATTTGTAAACTCCTCCTTTCAATGGAAATGTTACGTTTTCAGCAGCATACGCTTCCTGTGGAGGTGATTGTTCCTTGCATGATGCTGAGCTTTTTCCTGCAGAGTTACTCAAGGATGTACCGAAGATAACCATGACGGGTAATCAGGCCGTATACGTTGAGCAGCATAAGGGCTTGATGGGCTACCTGGATAACGAGATCATCCTGCGCACGTCGATAGGTAAGCTTCGCCTGGGCGGGAGCAATATGTGGTTCAAGCGGTATACCTCCAGTGAAGCCTTGATTTGCGGGGAGATCCAAAGCCTGTACATTCAGGGAGGGCAGACAGGTGAAGGGAAGCATTCGAAGAATAACGGTTGAGGGATTGAATCTTGAACGGTTTATCCGCCTGGCAGGAGAGCAGGGGATTCCTTTTAGCAAAATGGACCGAAGGGGAAGAAAACTTCTTGCCTTTGTCAGCGAGACAGACGCCGCCAGGCTCGAAGCCATCGCGGAACAGGGTGGATGGAACTGCTGGATCGGCCGCAGGTATGGTCTGGGGCGATTGATAGACACGACAAAGGCCAAGCTGGTGCTGATCGGTTCGGCTGTAGTGTGTGTGTTTCTGACGTTTGCAGCTTCACAGACAGCGTGGTCGGTAAGCATCGTGGATGCGGGTATGTATCATGAGGATGCGGCCTTCTTTCTTGCGGAAGAGGGAATTGCTGTGCCATGCCGTAAGAGCAGCGTGAATCTTGCCGATCTTCGCGCGAAGCTGGAATGGAGATACCCTGACGTCGCTTGGATCGATTGCGGTTGGCGCGGAAACACATTGCGGATATCTTTCGTACAGGGGACACCCGAAGGCGATACCTTCACGCATCTGGGAAACGGGGATGTGACGGCGGCCAGGGGCGGGATCGTGGAAGAAATCATTACCATAGCCGGAACAGCAGCTGTTTCGCCAGGTGATCTGATACGAGAAGGCGATGTTTTGATACAAGGCATGGAAAAGGGGAAGGAAGGGGAGCTTCACCCGGTCAGAGCCAGAGGGATCGTCATGGCAAGAGTGTGGGACAGCGCGTCAGTCCGTATTTCGCTGCTGCAGACCGAAACAGAATACACAGGACGTGAGCAGCAGGTATGGAATGTAGAGGGACCGTTTTTTCGCCTTTGGCCGGCGAGTGAATCTCCTTACGGGCAACAGGATGTTTCAAGGAAGAACATCCCCCTTGGCGGAATTTTTTTGCCATTCAGGCTCATAGTGGAAACACGCATGGAAGCTGAGGTGGTTAACGTGAAACGCAGCATCGATGAGGCGCGATCAGAGGCAGGGGAGGCAGCCATACAAATATTGAAGAAGAAAACAGGTTTTCATGATGATTTTGTTGACAAATGGGTAGATTATTGTATGATAGAGAATGAGGTAATAGAAGCTGTTGCGTATGCCGAACGCCTGGTCGACGTGGCGGTTCCGGCAAGCACGGATGAATAGCCTCCCGGCATGGCTGCTCCGGCAATAAGCAGCGAGAAAGGAAGGAACCTCCTTTTGACACAAGTCAAGAAATTGCTGCTTTCTGTTGATTCCATGGAAGCCTATATGTCCCTTTTCGGCCTGAATGATCAAAACGTTGCTCTGATCGAGCAGGAGTGCGGGGTGACCATCGCTCTTCGTGGCGCGGAGCTGGCCATTACCGGCGAAGAACAGGATACCGAGCTGGCCGCAAGCGTTATTGAAAAACTGGTGGAAATGATCCACCGCCATGAGTTGGTGGACAGAACCCGCATCCGCTACGCTATTGCCCTGGCCCGCGAGGGCAAGGTGGATATGATCGACGAGATCCTTCGCAGCGTTGTTGCCATTACGCACCGCGGCAAGCAGATCCGCTGCAAGACGCTGGGCCAGCAGGAGTACGTCCAGGCCATCCGGGATCATGATCTCACCTTTGCTGTAGGTCCCGCTGGTACAGGCAAGACGTATCTGGCCATGGCGCTGGCTGTCGTTGCCCTGAAGAACAAAGAGATCGAACGTATCGTGCTGACGCGCCCGGCGGTGGAGGCCGGCGAAAAGCTGGGCTTCCTGCCTGGTGATCTGACCCAGAAGGTCGACCCCTACCTTCGCCCCCTGTATGATGCGCTGTATGATTTCATGGGCGTGGACTCCTATCAGAAAATGGTGGAGCGCGGCGTGGTGGAGGTGGCTCCACTGGCCTATATGCGCGGCCGTACCCTGAGTGATTCCTTCATTATTCTGGATGAGGCGCAGAATACGACCTCTGAGCAGATGAAAATGTTTCTGACCCGCCTCGGTTTCAATTCCAAGGTGGTTGTTACCGGTGATATCACCCAGACTGACCTGCCCTTCGGCAAGCGTTCCGGTCTTGCTGAAGCCATTGAAATACTCAAGGATATTCCTGCTATCGGCATGGTGAAGCTGACCCATAAGGACGTCGTCCGTCATGAGCTTGTTCAGCAGATCGTCCAGGCTTACGATGCCTACTACGGCAAGGAGAAGGAGAAAGAAAAATGATGCGCCACAAATGGAGTGATAAGAGCAAGAGCAAATCCGGCATTTTGCACAGAATTGCCACGTGGTTGCGCAGCGTTGAGGCCAAGTGTGCCCTGACGGTTTTTCTTGGCAGTGCTGTGCTGCTCGGCTTGTTCTTTGCCGCCAGCGCTCCTCAGCGCTATAGCCTGAAGGTTGGCGCGATCTCTCATCAGACCATCACAGCGACCAAGGACGTGGTCGATCAGATCACAACCGAGGAACGCCGCAAGGCCGCGGCAAATGCGGTTGAGCCTACCTATCACCTGCAGGAAGGCGCAACGGAAGAGGTCATGTCCAGTCTGAACAGCCTCTTTACCGAGCTGCGTACTGTGCAGCAGTACGGACTGACTCTTCGCGAGGAGGGGCAGACCGCTGATGACCTGCGTTACCAAACCTTCGAGGATTCCGCTATAGAATACGCTCAGAATCTTGTTACTGGCATGGTGCTGAGCCGGTATCAGGCTACGACGCTTCTTCGGACCGATACAGAAGACTACGATGAAATGGTCTCCGCGGTGACCACCGCTGTTTCCAACGCGTTGAATACCACAATCCGCGAAGGACAGGTCAACCAGTCCATCCAGACGATCCTGCAGATCGTTGGCTACAAGGTGGAGATCTCCCTTTTCCAGAACATCGTGCAGAGTGTACTGCGCTCTTGCATTAAACCCAACATGGTCATTGAGCAGGAGGCCACCGAGGCTGCCCGTCAGAAGGCCATGGAAGCGGTGGAGCCTGTGACCTATCTGCAGGGCCAGAATATTATCGTGGAAGGCGAGCGTGTCACCTCCAACCAGTTGGCCATGCTTCGCGACCTTGGCCTGCTGGAGGACAACAGCTATGATTTCTCCATCTATGGCGGAGGCGCGTTGCTGGTTGCCGCATCCGTGCTTGTTCTGGTGCTCATGCTCTGGCTGCTTTCTCCAGAGATCCTTCACGATGTTCGTCGTACTGCCGTAACCATGCTGGTGCTCGTGCTTGCGGAAGGGCTGTCTGTCCTTATGGTCAAGATATTCCATATTTATCTTGCACCGATGAGCCTGGGCGCCATGCTTCTCACCGGACTGCTTGGCTATCAGGCCGGCCTTGCGGGCACAGTCAGTCTGTCGATGCTGATCAGCGGCCTTGTGGCCGGCAGCAATACCTCCTTCAGCACAGAGATGGTACATCTTCTGCTGACGGGGCTTGTGGGCGGCGTCATTTCCGTGCTTTTCCTCAAGGGTAAGCCGCAGCGTCTGCGTATCGTTGTGTGTGGTTTGATCGTTTCACTGTGCAATGTAGGCATGATGCTCGCTGTTGATCTGATGACCTCCAGCGATACCAAGGGTATGCTTGATCATATCGTTTGGTCCATTGGCGGCGCGATGCTGAGCGGTGTGCTTGCGGCCGGTCTTCAGCCGGTGTTTGAGACTACCTTCAATCTTGCCACACCCAGCAAGCTGCTGGAGCTGGCCAACCCGAATCAACCCCTGCTGCGCCGTTTGCTGATGGAAGCGCCGGGCACTTATCACCATTCCATCGTCGTTGCCAATCTTTCCGAGGCGGCGGCGGAAAACATCGGCGCCAATCCGCTGCTTGCACGTACCGGCGCGTATTTCCATGATATTGGCAAGCTGAAGCGCCCCTTGTACTTCAAGGAAAATCAGATGGGTGATAATCCCCACGACAGAACCGATCCCTATGTTTCTGCCGCCATCGTAACGACGCACACCCGTGATGGTCTGCAGCTTGCCCAAAAGTATCGTTTGCCCCCCGAGATCCAGCGGATCATCGTGGAGCACCACGGCGATACTCCGGTGATGTACTTCTATCATAAGGCGCTGCAACAGGCCGATGGCAAGACCATTGACATTTCCGATTTCCGTTACGATGGAGCCAGACCCACGACAAAAGAGGGCGCTATCGTCATGCTGGCCGATACCATTGAAGCCGCTGTTCGCTCCATGCCCGATCCCACGCCTCAGGCTATCGAGAAGTTTATTGAACGGCTGGTTCGCGGCAAGCTGGAGGATGGTCAGCTGAGCAACTCCCCGCTGACGCTGCGCGATATTGATGGCATTTGCCAGGCATTCTGCACTGTGCTCAACGGTGTGTTCCATGAGCGCATCGAATATCCCAATATGCCCGTTCCCTCGAGGAGTTCTTCTCCTGAACCTGCGCCTGCTGCAGAAGCTTCTGTTGAGCAGGCAGCAAGCAACGAGGCTGCTCCTGTTGCCGATACAAAAGATCAGGCGAGTGTTGAACCGGCTGAGTCTGAGAAGGAGGCGGAAGCGTGATCCTGCTGTGGGAGATCGATACGCAAGTCGATCCATCCTTGCTTTCTTTGATGCAAACGGCTGCTGACGCGGCGCTGCACGCTGAAGGCGTGACCAGAAGCTGCGCTGTTTCCGTGCGCCTATGCGAAGACGAAGCGATCCATGAGATCAATCGCGAATTCCGCGGTGTCGACAGGGCCACGGATGTGCTTTCCTTCCCGATGGTCAATTATCCCAAGGGAATCACTGCCGGCCGGGCGGACAAGCTTTTGCGCCGAGCTCTGGATGATGAACTGAACGCCTGTATGCTGGGCGATCTGATTATTTCAGTTCCTCACATTCTTGCCCAGGCGGCAGAATACGGACATTCTCCCCAGCGTGAGGCGGCGTATTTGCTGGTGCATGGTATTTGTCATCTGATGGGCTATGACCATATGGTAGATGATGAAAAAAGGAGTATGCGGGTTATGGAGGAAAAAATTCTTGCTTCCATCGGCATGAGCCGTGAAGAACAGACCGGACTGATCAGCGATGAGGCGTTGCTCGCGCTGGCTGTTTCCGCACGGGAGCGAAGCTATTCGCCTTATTCCGGATACGCTGTTGGCGCCGCGTTGCTTTGCGCCGACGGACGGGTGTTTCAAGGCTGCAATATTGAGAACGCGTCCTTCGGCCTGACCAATTGCGCTGAACGTACGGCCATGTTCAAGGCCATCAGCGAAGGTGCGGATGAGTTTGTCGCCATTGCCATCGCCGCAGAAAAGTCTGCCCCCTGGCCCTGTGGCGCCTGCCGCCAGGTGCTCAATGAATTTGCACCGGATATACGCGTGTTGGTCACATGGGATGGGAATGTGGACGAAGCGCCGCTGAGCGAGCTGCTACCCCATGGCTTTGGTCCGAAGTCCCTGGCATGATGTACCCCGATGAAACAAGGAGAGAAAACACCATGACACAGAAAAAACAGGAATTTCGTTCCGGTTTTATTACCATTGTCGGTCGTCCCAACGTCGGCAAATCCACCCTGATGAACGCTCTTGTTGGCGAAAAGGTTGCTATTGTTTCCAATCGTCCGCAAACCACGCGCAACAGGATCATGGGCGTGATGACCCGTCCGGATTGCCAGATGGTTTTTCTTGACACCCCTGGTATTCACAATCCGCGTACCCGCCTGGGCGAATACATGATGCAGTCTGTCCGGGAAGCCATGGATGGCATGGATTGTGTGCTTGTGCTTGTGGATGCGACCCAGGTAGGGGAGCACGACCGCAACATCGTGAAGGAAATGGCAACCAAGAAGGTCCCAAAGCTCCTCGCGCTGAACAAGATCGATATGCTGGCCAAGGAAAAGCTGCTGGCGCTGATCGCTTCCTTTGCCGATTGCGGTTACGATGCGATTGTGCCCATCAGCGCAATGACGGGCGATGGTCTGGCCGAACTCACGGAAGCCCTTGTTGCCAGTCTGCCTGTTGGCCCTAAGTATTTCCCGGATGATATGATGACCGACCAGCCGGAACGGTTGATCTGCGCTGAAATGATCCGCGAAAAGGCGCTTATGCACCTGCGGGATGAAGTGCCCCACGGTATTGGCGTTGAAATGATGAGCATGAACAAGGAAAACGACGACTTCATGGAGATCCATGCCACCATTTACTGTGAACGTGACGCCCATAAGGGTATTATCATCGGAAAACGTGGCTCGATGCTTCAGGTCATTGGTAGTGAGGCCCGCAAGGATATTGAACAGCTGCTTGGTATGCATGTGAATCTGAAGCTCTGGGTCAAAGTTCGGACGGATTGGCGCAACCGTATGAATGACCTGAGAAACCTGGGTTACGAGAACAAATAATGCACACGTGCAAAACCGACTCAAGCACAATAGATGCTTGGGTCGGTTTTGTGTTACTCGGGTCGGTTCTGCACAGTGTGACTTCCAGGAGCATAAGTAGAAGCAGGTCGAATCAAGATGATTCGGCCGATAAAGGAGAGTGAATCGAATGCGTACTCTGGGTTATGCGCTGATTCTTTTTGGTATCATCTCTGCTGTGATCATTCTGGTTTACAGTGCGGTTCTCGGCTGGTCGGGCCTAACCGGTTCCGTCGTTGCCGTGATCGCCGGTGTTGGCTTCCTGAATTTGGCCGCTGATTGCTGTGTAAAAGAAAGCAATAATTGCTGCAACCGCTACTGATTGACTGATCTCTCGCGCGCCGGAAACGTTCGTTTCCGGCGTTTCTTTCCGTTGACATGATTTCTGTTTTGGGATTATAATGATTCTAATGATTTGTATGGTTCAGGAGTGATTTGCATGAGTTGGGCTGAACAGGTTTCGCACGTGCTTGAAAAGCTTCTTTCTTTTGCCGAGCATCATCAGCTGATCGAATGCGTCGATCGGCCGTATTACCGTAACCTGTTGTTGGATGCAATGAGGTTGGATGCACCCGAAGGAGAATGGCATGCTTTGGACGAAATGATCCCGTCCACCGCTACGGAATATTTGCGCCAGCTATGTGATCTTGCCATTGAGCAGGGCTTGATCGAGGATCTTCAGTATGCCCGGGATCTGTTTTCGGCCCGTGTGATGGGTCTGCTGACGCCATCGCCCAAGGAAGTTCGGGAGAGATTCTGCGCTGCCGTTGAGGCAGGATGCCCAGAAAAAGCGACGCAGGTTTTCTACGATATGTGTTGTGCTTCAGATTACATCAAAGTGGATTCTATCGCGCAGAATATCCGCTATTTTGAAAACAGCCCCTGTGGCGAACTGGAGATCACCATCAATCTGTCCAAGCCGGAGAAGGATCCCAAGGAGATCGCCAAGCTGAAAAACGCGCCGAGCGTCGGTTACCCCAAGTGTATGCTCTGCGTGGAAAATCCCGGATATGCTGGACGCAGCAATTTTCCTGCGCGCCAGAACCACCGCATCGTGCCGCTGAACCTTGCTGGTCAGGATTGGTATTTGCAGTATTCTCCCTATGCATATTATTCTGAGCATTGCATTGTGTTCAATAGCAGACATGTTCCCATGAAGATCGATCGCGGTACATTTGAACGGCTGTTCAGCTTTGTTGGACAGTTGCCCCATTATTTTCTGGGAAGCAATGCTGACCTTCCCATCGTAGGTGGTTCGATTCTGAATCACGATCATTTTCAGGGCGGACGTTATGAATTTCCGATGGATCATGCAGATGTCAAGGTTAAATTTTCCGTGTCTGGTGAGGGCGTAAACGCCTGTATCCTGGATTGGCCCATGTCCGCCATTCGACTTGAATCTTCCGACGAAGCGCTTCTTATCGATGAAGCTGAACGTATCCTGAATGCCTGGCGTGTTTACAGCGATCCTTCTTGCGATATCCTTGCTGAAACAGATGGTACGCCGCACAATACCATTACACCTATTTTGCGCAAGCAGGGAGACGTGAATAGGCTTATCCTTGTATTGCGTAATAACCGAACCAGCGAGGAGCATCCTTTGGGGATTTTCCATCCTCACGAACTGCTGCATCATATCAAAAAAGAGAATATAGGCCTGATCGAGGTGATGGGTCTGTTTATTCTTCCCGGGCGGCTCAAAACAGAGCTTGCGGAACTTGCTGATTTCCTGACCGGCACACGCGATATGGTGCCCCCTGCGGAAAACGACGCGGCCTACAAGCACTATGATTGGATCAAATCCATTGTAAATGAACATGGGCTTTGCGCCTCTAAGGAAGAGGCAGAATCGCTGCTTCGCAAGGAAGTTGCCAACGTGTGCGCCCAGGTGCTTGCGGATGCAGGCGTCTACAAACGTGACGAAGCGGGTGTTGCAGGTTTTACACGCTTCATGGCTTCGCTGGGCTATCGTTAATCAAACAAATAAAAGGGGCAGGGGAGCGCTACTCCTCTGCCTTGTTTATTTGAGCATATTCACAGCATTCCGATACCAGTCCAGAAGGTTTTGTCGGTGAATTCTCGCTGCTTCGCCCCGATCATCCTTGACTGCATCCATTTCGTCAATGGTCATTTCCGCTTTATATTTCTTCAGTGCCGGATAGTATGTTAAGCTATCCAGCGGCCAACCGGGAAGCCTTGTTGCGCAGGGCTTATCGATCAACAGAATGGCGAAGCAATCGAGGATTTCGGGCGTGGACGCATATATGCTGTAGCAATCCTCATCCTGAAGAACGCACCATGCATCCTCCCAGGCTGCGCGAAGAGAACCGCCGTGCTTGTGAACGATGGAGCGATACCACTCAAGCATCTCTTCATCATTCATAGTATGGCCGGCTGCACGGCGGACAAGTACGCCGGGCTGATCGGGATGGTCGGCAGGAAGATCAAGAAACACCAACCCTGAATCCTCGGTAACTACCGGAAGACCTGACATCCGGTGCCAGGCTTTTGCCTTTTCGACCGCGTTGCTTACGGCGTCACGGGCGCCCTCATCAGGAATATCGACCAAACCGAGCTCGGCGGGCGAAACACAACAAACATCAATGCCCTCAAGGTATTCCCTGAAAACACGCAGTTTGCTTGGGTTGTTGGTGCCGATGAGCAGCTTCTTCATTTCTCGGCCTCCAATACATAAACAAGCCGGTCATCCTTGCCGGCGGGCATATCATACACTTGCCGAATACGCTCCACCAGCCTGAAGCCAAGTTTCTCAAGAACATGCTGCATACGCAGATTCCTGCCCATGGTGTCTGCCCAGATATGCATAACGCCATACTGCTGGGTAGCCATGCTGATGCCCTTGCGCATGGCTGCGGTTCCGTAGCCTTTGTTTTTGCAGTCATCATTGACCATCATCAGGCCAATCTCGCATTTTTTCTTTTCACGGTCTATCCGCTTAAGGGAGAGCGTTCCCACTGCCTCGCCATTAGCGAAAATACCAAAGGTTGGATACCATTCTTTGCGGGATTCGTTAAAATCGAAAGATTTGTCCACGTTGGTGAACTGATATCGGTATGGGTTCGGATCCATCAGGGGATCAGGCTCATACCGGCGAAAGAAATCGTGATATTCCTCTCGCGTGAAAGGACGAAGCGTGACGCAACTCACAGAAGGCCAGCCTCCCAGTTCACATACTTCGCCAGAACATCGCACAGCGCAGTCAGTCCATCAGCATCTTCCTGCGTGAAACGGCCATATTCTGGACTGTCGATGTCCATCACACCCATCAAGCGACCGTGGACAACAAGAGGGAGAACGATCTCTGAATTTGAGGCGCTGTCACATGCGATATGACCGGGGAATTGATGCACATCGGGAACAAGCTGGATTTCCATCGACCTGGCGGCGGCTCCACACACACCCTTGCCAACGGGGATCACCGTGCAGGCGACCTTACCCTGAAACGGCCCGAGATAAAGCGTATCTTCCTTCAGAAGATAAAATCCGGTCCAGTTGACGCTTTCGAGGTGTTCCCACAAAAGAGCGGCGCAATTGGAAAGCGCAGGCAATGGGAGCGAACAACCTTCAATAAGCGCCTTCATTTGATCACACATTAGCTGATACATATTTTCTCCTATCAAAGCACATAAAGATAGATCGCCAGAAAATGCAGAAACGTTCCGGCAAGGCACAGAAAATGAAAAATCGAATGAAAGTATTTCTTCTTGGAGCCAATGCCATACAAAATGGCGCCAACAGAATACGCGACTCCGCCCCAAACGAGCAGAGCCATACCATCGCCAGGGATGGCCTGGATCATAGCCTGATAAGCAATGATGATGATCCAGCCCATGATCAGATACAGCGCCATAGAAAGCTTGGCGAATCTTTTCAGGCTGATGGCATTGAGCACAATGCCCAATACCGCCGTGGCCCAAATAATGCCGAAGACCCACCACCCAACGGTCGGCCTGAGAGCGACAAGGGAAAAGGGCGTATAAGTACCGGCAATCAGCAGGAAAATGGTACAGTGATCAATTACCCGAAAAACACGCTTGGCTTTGTTGACCTTCAAGGCGTGATACAGGCAGGACATCAGATAAAGGATAATGACTGTTACGCCAAAGATAACGCTGGAGACGACCTGATAAGCATCGCCGGAAGGGGAGCATCTGACCAGACATAAAATCATGGCAACAATGCCAAGGATTACACCAAAACCATGAGAGATAGCGTTGATCAGCTCTTCGCCGAGGGTATATTTCGGAACAGAGATACGATGCTTGGGCTGTTCACCCTGATTCACCATAAACGGATTTCCTCCAGATAAATAAATTACTTGATAACACGATAAAGAGAGATCACCTTGCCCAGAATAGTAACTTCATCAGCAAAAATAGGCGCCATGGTGTTGTTTTCCGGCTGCAGGCGGAAATGTCCGTTTTCCTTATAAAAGCGTTTTACAGTTGCGGAATCATCGATCATTGCCACAACGATCTCGCCGTTGTTAGCCTCAGCCTGCTTTTTGACGACAATATAGTCGCCATCAAGAATCCCCGCTTCGATCATGCTGTCGCCACGAACAAGCAAAATAAAATGCTCGCCATCACCAAGCATAACCTCAGGAATAACAACATATTCCTCAAGATTTTCCTCGGCCAGGATGGGCTGACCGGCAGTGACGCGGCCAACCACAGGCACAGCAGTGGAATTGTTGCGCACGAAATTAGGATCGCCAACGATCTCCATAGCGCGGGGTTTCATGGCATCGCGATGGAGAAGGCCGCGTTTTTCAAGCCGCTGCAAATGACCGTGAACCGTTGAGGTAGACTTCAGTCCAACAGCATTCGCAATTTCGCGAACAGATGGCGGATAGCCCTTCTGCTGGATCTCAGACTTGATAAACTCGAGAATACGCTGCTGATTATCGCCACGGGGACGCTGCATGAAATCGCCACCTTTGCTGATTTAGGATTCAGTTATATTATAGCATAGTTGAGATTAAAAATCAAACACATGTTCCCAGTTTCTTGCGTAGAATGGGAACATGTGTTATAATGTCTGTGGGAGATGATATTTATGGCGCTGAAAAAGCAATGCGTACTTGAAGAAAAAGAATGTATCGGCTGCGGTGAATGTGACCGTTGCGACCTGGATCCGGACAAGCTTTGCGATAACTGCATGAAGTGCGTCAATACCGGCGCTGAATACCGGGCGATTATGGTTGATGACTTTGCGCTGGAAGCCGAGCTTGAAGCAAAAACACACGACCATCATCACCACGATTGCAGCTGCTGCGATCATCAGCACTAATCAGGTAACGGGTTTATCCGGCTGGTTGGAAAAGCTCATATCAGAGGCCTCGCCGGTGTCGGCTTCCGTGCCGGGCAAACGGACGTACTCCGCCGCCATACGACGGCGTGCGTCCGTCATATCGGCGTAATGCTTCCGGGTCGTATCGACCGATGAATGACCCAATACGTCCGCCACCAGATAGATATCCCCGGTAGCGTTGTAAAGGTTTGTGGCAAAGGTGCTACGGAGCTTGTGCGGGCTGATTTTAGGCTTGAGCGGTGCGGCTACCATGGCATATTTCTTGACAAGGTTTTGCACTGCCCGCTGGGTGATCCGGCGTTTCTGAAGGGACAAAAACAAGGCATCCTCATGGCCGGGGAGGGTGTCTATTTTTGTTCGCTCCTCGAGATATTCGCCCAATGCGGTCGCAACTTCGGCCGGAAAGTACAAAACAACCTGATTTCCACCTTTTCTGGTGACCAGAAAGGCGTTTTCTTCCATATTGATATCAGACAGATTGATACCCACACACTCGGAAACACGAATGCCCGTTCCCAGAAAGAGCGAAAGCATTGCATAATCCCGCTTGGCTGTCAGCTTCTGGTATCGTTTTTGGCCCTCAGTCATACCTTCGCCGGTTTCTGCCTGACTGAGCATTTTTGACATTTCGTCACGAGTCAGCCGTAAGATCGGTTTTTCGTGGATCTTGGGCAGCGGGACCAGCAACGTAACATTGGATGGAATACGATGATTCTTGAAAAGGAAATCATAGAAAGAGCGGATGGAACACAGCTTGCGTTTGATGGCCAGGTCGTGATTGACCAGTGCCTTGACAGGCTGTTCGTTCAGCTCGTCATCCGTTTTGAAATAATAGGTCAGATATTCAATGTACGCTGTCAGATCGCTCTGAGACACGCGGGAGAGGTCTTCGTCCGACCAAATGGTCAAATTCTTTTCTGAGAACGCAACACGTTCCGTTTGCAGAAAATGAAAGAAAGTTCGCAGATCAATGGCATATGCAAGCCGTGTGAACGTTCCGGTGGTTACTGCAATGCTACGGATAAAATCAGAACATGCCTGTGGAAGCTCGCGGGTGATTGCGCGGATCTGCAAGATACGCTTTGCATCAATTTGATCACGATAGGCTGCTGAATCGGCCACAGGACATCCTCCTCGCGTTTTCTGTAGGCTCAACTATTCGTGAAACTGTGGTTTAGCGAATAGTTGCAGAGGTATGGATAAACGGGTGAGCGGTTATCACCCACCCGGGTTGTACGTGGATCAAGAGCTTATTCTTCATCTTCCCTGGGCGTATTGATGCGCCGGTACTCCTCTATGGCTCCTCTCGCCAACTCGTCACAACGGTTGTTCTGCGGGTGATCCGAATGGCCTTTGACCTTGATGAACTTCACATTGTGCTTTTTTGTCTGAGCGAGCAGAATAAACCAGAGATCCTGGTTTTCCACCGGCGAACCCGAGGAAGTCTTCCACCCCTTCTTCTTCCATCCGTCGATCCAGTGATCATTAAAGGCCTGAACCATATAGTTGGAATCAGAATACAGGTCGACGTCGCATGGTTCCTTCAAGGCCCCCAGTGCGCTGATGGCAGCGAACAATTCCATGCGGTTGTTGGTCGTGCCTGCCATATAGCCGCTCAGCTCCTTGCGGTGCGGACCGAACTCCAGGATCGCTCCCCAACCGCCCGGCCCGGGGTTGCCGGAACAAGCTCCATCGGTATAAATATTTACTTTCTTGCGAGGCGCCGTTTGCATTCAGCTTACTCCCCTTTTTGCCTGGACATTTTCCGGGATTTTTCAGCGCAGACACCCATAGCGTCCATAATGGCTGCTCGGAAGCCCTTGCGTTCAAGCTCTTCAACAGCTTCGATGGTGGTGCCGCCGGGCGAACAGACAGCGTCCTTCAGGCTGGCAGGATGCGTTCCGGAGGAAAGCACCATCAGCGCGCTGCCCAGCACGGATTGGGCGGCCATCTCATAGGCGCAGGAACGCGGGATGCCCTCCTTCACGCCAGCATCCGCCATAGCTTCGATCATCATGTAAACATATGCGGGACTGGAGCCGCTGATGGCGATCACGCCGTCGAACAGGCGTTCCGGCATAATGACAGTGCGGCCTACCGCGTCGAAGATACCCTTGGCAAAGGCAAAATCATCCTTGGAGAAGGTGGATTCATCACACAGGGCAGTCATTCCCTCGCCCACCATGGCAGGCGTATTGGGCATGACGCGTAGATACGTTGCAGTGGTCCCTTCCAGCGCATTGGCAAGCATGGAAACAGTCCAGCCAGCCGCAATGGAAACAACAGCCTTGTTATCCAGCACGTCACGGATCTCATCGATAACGCCCTGCATAAAGTGGGGCTTCACGGCGAGAATGATCATATCGCACTGTTCGGCAAGATCGATGGCGGAATCGCAATAAGTAGCGCTGGGGATCTCCTCAGAAAGTTCCTCCATACGACGGCGGCTGCTGTCGCATACCACGACCTGGCTGGGTTTGATGTAATTGGCGTCCAGCATACCGCGAAGAATTGCGCTGCCCATATTTCCAGCGCCGATCAAACCAAGCTTTCTCATCACACGGAACCTCCTGCGTCGATATCAGAATAATTATACCATGAAAATAGCCGCCTGCAAAGGGTTTTCCCTCGCTGATGGCGGCTATTTCTGTAAAAAATCATTCAAAGCACAAAGGCTTGCTTTAGAGAATATATTTCTTCATATCCTGCGGTTTGTTTTCACCACGCAGATGCTTACGCACGTAATCGCCGTTGATCTTCAGCTCAACCGGCGGCATATCCTCATCGCCCGCGTTGAAGGAGATATCCTCCAGCAGCTGCTCGAACACCGCGTGCAGGCGGCGGGCGCCGATGTCCTCGGCGGTCTCGTTGGCCGTATAGGCTGCCTCGGCAATCGCCTCGATAGCGGAGTCCTCAAAATCCAGCAGCACCTTATCCACCGCAAGCAAGGCCTTATATTGAAGGGTCAGGGCATTGTCGGGCTGGGTCAGGATTCGCTGGAAATCCTCACGCGTCAGGCTCTTGAGTTGCACGTGCACGGGGAAACGGCCCTGCAGCTCGGGGATCAGATCGCTGACCTTGGCAACGTGGAAGGCGCCTGCCGCGATAAAGAGCATATAGTCCGTCTTCACAGGACCGTACTTGGTGTTGACCGTGCTGCCCTCAACGATGGGCAGGATGTCACGCTGCACGCCTTCACGGCTAACGTCAGGTCCGCTGCCCGCTCGATGTCCGGCGATCTTATCGATCTCGTCAATGAAAACGATGCCATGCTGCTCGGCGCGAAGAATGGCCTCTTCCTGCACCGCATCCTGATCGATCAGCTTATCGGATTCCTCCTGCATAAGGATCTTTCGGGCGTCCTTGACCTTTACGCGGCGCAGCTTGGTCTTTTTAGGCATCATATTGCCCATCATGTCGCCAATGCTAATGGAACTGCCGCCAACTTCAAGCGAAGGCGCGGCCTCTTCTACCTCGATCTCCAGCTCATGATCCTCCAGTTCGCCGCGAAGCAGCTGCTGCCGGAGTTCGTCACGTTTGCCGGAAAGCTTTTGCTGTTCTTCCTGGGAGGGTTGTTCTTCCTGCTTTTTTCCAAGCAGGAAGTCCAGCGGATTGCTGGCGGACTTCTTGGGCGGATGTACCATCAGTGTGACCAGTCGGTCTTCCGCCAGCACTTGCGCCCTTGGTTGAACACGCTTGACGTGCTCATCTTTCACCATGCGGATCGCATTCTCTACCAGGTCGCGCACGATGCTCTCAACATCCCTGCCAACATAACCGACCTCGGTAAACTTGGTGGCTTCCACCTTGATAAACGGCGCGCCGACAAGCTTAGCCAGGCGGCGGGCGATCTCCGTCTTGCCCACACCGGTGGGGCCGATCATAAGGATATTCTTAGGGCTGATCTCATCGCGCATGGATTCAGCCACCATGGAACGGCGATAGCGGTTGCGCAGTGCGATCGCCACAGACTTCTTGGCTTCATCCTGGCCGATGATATAGCGATCCAGTTCCCGTACGATTTGACGGGGCGTCAATTCTGCCATGCGATCGCCTCCTTATGCTTCATCCACGATGATATTATTGTTTGTAAACACGCAGATCGACGCCGCGATATGCAGCGCTTTCTCTGCGATCTCTCTTGCAGAAAGCTCGGTATTCTCCACCAGCGCACGTGCTGCCGCCAGCGCGTAATTTCCCCCGGAGCCAATGGCCGCAACACCATCGTCAGGTTCGATCACATCACCCGTGCCGCTGAGGATCAGCATCGTCTCCTTATTGGCGACGATCATCAACGATTCCAGCTGACGCATGGTTTGATTGCCGCGCCAGTTCTGCGCCATGGCAACGGCCGCTCTCTCCAGGTTGCCGCCACACTGCGTCAACTTTTCTTCAAACATTTCACACAGCGTGAAGGCGTCGGACGTACTACCGGCGAAGCCAACCAGCACTTCACCGCCGTAGATCCGCCGAACCTTGTGAGCATGGGATTTGAAGACAGTCTTCTCCCCCATGGTCACCTGTCCGTCGCCGGCAATGGCAATAGAGCCGTTACGCTTTACGCCGCATATGGTCGTTCCTCTGAATGGACTGCTCATTCGTTCGATTCCTCCAAAGATGAGTATCATGATCCACGCCTTGATGATAGCATCGTTTCATGAAATGATCGTGAACCATCTGTTAAATTCCCTTTTTCTCGATCCACTCCCGCATAAACTGCAGCGAGCGCTCGGAAATGATCTCATACCGCTGCTGCTTGTTTCGGATCTTTTTGTGCTGCTTATCCACCACAAGTCCGTCAATCAAGCCAAAGGAGCAGTTCATGGGCTGGAAGTTCTTGTTGGGCGTGGAAATATATCGGCCCATGGCGCCCATGGCCGTAATGCCGGGCAATTCCACAGTGCCCAGGCCACGCAGATCGCACCCCAGAGACAGGCCGCACAGCAGACCGCTGGCAGCGCTCTCCACATAACCCTCCACACCGGTCATCTGTCCAGCGAAATAGCACTGCGGACGGTTGATCATCTCGAAATGCGCGTTCAGGAAACCAGGGGAATTCAGGAATGTATTGCGATGCATGACGCCATAACGGGCAAAAGAGGCATCCTCCAGGCCGGGAATCATGCCGAATACCCTGCGCTGCTCCGGAAACTTCAGGCGCGTCTGGAAGCCCACAAGGTTATACAGCGTACCCGCTTCGTTATCCTGGCGAAGCTGGACGACAGCATAGGCCTCCTTGCCGGTGCGGGGATCTCGCAGTCCCACGGGCTTCATGGGACCAAAGGCAAGCACCATTCTGCCGCGGCGGGCCATGGATTCCACAGGCATGCAGCCTTCAAAGACCTTCTTTTCCTCGAAACCATGGATCTCGGCGGTTTCGGCGTCCAACAGAGCATCAACAAAGGCGTTGTATTCCTCTTCCGTCATTGGACAGTTCAGATAGTCGTCGCCCCGGTCATAGCGGGACTGGCGGAAGATCTTATCCATGTTCAGGGATTCAAGTGTCACGATAGGCGCAGCCGCGTCATAGAAATTCAGCGTTCCCAGGCCAGGCAGAGCGGCGATGGCTTCACTCATGGCATCAGAGGTCAAGGGGCCTGTAGCGATGATCACCGGCCCCTCCGGGATTTCTGTAGCCTCCTTGCTCTCTACCGTAATAAGCGGATGTTCACTCAAGGCCTTTGTGATATAGCCGGAGAAGGTATCGCGATCCACCGCCAATGCTCCGCCTGCGGGAACCCGGGCGGCATCCGCTGCCTTCATCACCAGCGAATCCAGCAGACGCATTTCCTCTTTCAGCAAGCCGACTGCGTTGGTCAAGCGGTCGGAGCGGAGGCTATTGGAGCAGACAAGCTCCGCCATCAGTGGTGAATGATGCGCAGGCGACATCTTTTCCGGCTTCATTTCGATCAGCGTAACCCGGATTCCCTGACGGGCGAGCTGCCATGCTGCCTCTGTACCCGCCAGTCCGGCACCCACCACTGTCGCGTGTAAATCACCCATTATTCTTCCTCCGTCCCCTCTTCTTGCTTCACTTCAACACGGCAACGGCAGGTCTCATTGGCGCACAGGTGCCAAACATCGCCTTTACGGCCACGTTTTTCGACCATATAGCCGCCGCACTGGGGACATTTTTCCACCACGGGCATTTCCCAACTGACGAAATCACATTCGGGATAGTGCTCGCAGCCGTAGAACTTACGGTTCTTTCGGCTGGTTTTTTCCATCAGCCGGCCGCCGCAGGAGGGACAGGGAGCCGCAATGTAGTTCAGGATCGGCTTGGTATTCCGGCAATCCGGGAAATTGGGACAGGCCAGGAAGCGGCCAAAACGGCCCATTTTATAAACCATGATCGCCCCGCACTTATCACAGGGTACATCACTGGGCTCGTCCTTGACTTCGATCTTTTCGATATGCTGCTCGGCAAGCTTGAGGGTCTCGGCAAAACTGGGATAAAAATCACGCAGGATCTGCTTCCAGTCCACATCGCCTTCTTCCACCGCGTCGAGGCGCTCCTCCAGGTCAGCGGTAAACTCGGTATCGACAATATCGGAGAAATACTCCTCCATCATGCTGGTGATCATCCGACCAAGTTCTGTAGGATAGAGACGCTTCTTTTCGCGGCTCACATAACCGCGGGAAATGATCGTCGTGATGGTGGGGGCATAGGTGGAGGGACGGCCGATGCCCTTTTCATCCAGGGCGCGTACCAGAGAAGCCTCGGTATATCGGCTCGGGGGCTGAGTGAAATGTTGTTCGCTCTCCACCTCGCCCACGGCGACGGCATCGCCTTCCTTCAGCGAAGGCAGATTGACCTCGCTGGAGGCCTCGGCGTCATCAACGCTCTCCTCGTAAACGGAGGTAAAGCCGGCGAATTTCTTGTGCTCGCCGTAGAATCGCAAACCAACGCCATTACCGCTGATCTCGGCAGTCATGGTTTCATACAACGCAGGCATCATCTGGCTGGCAAGGAAACGGTTGTAGATCAGTCTGTACAGGTTATACTGTTCCTTGGTCAGAGAGGCCTTGATAGAATCAGGGGTGCGGTGCACATCCGTGGGACGGATAGCCTCATGGGCGTCCTGCGCGTTCTTTTTCCCCTTGTACTCAATGGCTTTTTCCGGTAAATATTCCTCACCAAAGCGTTCAGGGATATAGGCGCGCAGTGCAGCCATAGCCTCGTCGCTGATGCGGACAGAGTCGGTACGGATATAACTGACGATACCCTGTGTTCCCTCGCCCTCCAGATCAATACCTTCATAGAGCTGCTGAACGACCTGCATCGTCTTAGCAGTTGTGAAGCCCAGCTTGCGGCTGGCCTCCTGCTGCAGGCTGGAGGTGGTGAAGGGCGCGGCGGGGAGCTTGCGTTTTTCGCCCATCTTGACACTGGTCACGGCAAAGTGCGCATTTTCAATGCGGCGGATGGCCTCGGCGGCGTCTTCAGCATTGGTGATGGCAGCTTTCTGTCCATCCAGCGTATATAGCTTTGCATTGAAGAAAGCCTTCTTGCCACGGCTCTGGGGCAGCTGCGCCTTGGCAGTCACATCCCAGTACTCCTCGGGAATAAATGCTTCGATATCCTGCTCGCGCATGACGACCATGCGAGTCGCGACAGACTGTACACGTCCGGCGGAAAGTCCCTTCTTTACTTTTGCCCAGAGAAGCGGGCTGATCTTGTAGCCCACGAGCCGGTCCAGCACGCGGCGGGCCTGCTGCGCGTCCACCAGATCCATGTTCAGCATCCGGGGGGATTTCAGGGCCTGCTGAATGGCCTTCTTGGTCACCTCATGGAACTCAATGCGACAGGGCTTGGAAGTATCCATGCCCAGCACCTTGGACAAATGCCAGGAGATCGCTTCGCCTTCGCGATCCGGGTCAGTTGCGAGATAAATCTGGGATGCATTCTTGGCTTCCTTGCGGATACGGGTCAGAATGTCGCCGCGGCCACGGATGGTGATGTATTTCAGTTCAAAGTCATTCTCGGGATCCACGCCGATCTGGGATTTAGGCAGATCACACACATGGCCCTGGGAAGCCTCAACCTTATAGCCCTTGCCAAGGAACTTGCTGATCGTACGAGCCTTGGCGGGAGATTCCACGATGATCAGTTTCTGTTTATTTGCAGCCATTCAAGCTACGCCTCCAATATATATGATTTATACTTTTCCGTATGTTTTTCCGGGCAGGGATCTGATCAGGCCAAGAATCGTCAGCATCGTCAGTTCCCCGGAAAGCCCCGGAGCGTCAAATCCCGTTGCGTTGGCCAGTTCATCAAAGGACATCTCTCGTTGCGACAGCAGCGAATAGATCGTTCTCTGTCCGTCGCTCATGGGCGGCAGCGAGGATTTCTCCTGTCTTGTAGGAACAGGTTTGGCGTTTACCCAGTTCAAATTCTCCAGAATGTCTTCAGCGCTTGTGAAGTAGGATGCGCCCTCCCGCAGCAGCTGATGTGCGCCCTCTGCCCATTCTGAGCCTATGTTGCCGGGGTATGCGTACACGTCCTTCCCCTGATCCAGCGCATGGCTGACAGTGGTCATAGTACCTGATCGGATCTGGGCTTCCATCATCACCACAGCCCTGCACAGGCCGGAGATCATCCGGTTGCGCACGGGAAAATGCCACGGCATACCCGGTGTGCCGGGCGGGTATTCACTCAGCAGGAGGCCGCCCGACGCGACGATCCGCTCCTTCAGATTGTGATTGGAGCTTGGATAATCAATATCTATGCCGCAGCCCAGCAATGCCACCGTTGGCGATGTGCCTTCCAGACAGCCCTGATGCGCTGCGGAATCGATACCCATCGCCAGACCGCTGACGACCGTTACGCCGGCATTGCTCAAATCGCGGGCGATACGCTGTGTGGCTTCGATGGTATTGGGCGCTGCTTTACGCGTACCGACGATGGCGATGCACTTCCCCATCAGGCAGTCAAGCTCACCGCGATAGAACAGGATCGCCGGCGGGTCGGGAATCATCCGAAGAGAGTCGGGATAATTGTGGGCGTCTATGCCGATGACTCCCATCTGATGGCGCTGCATGGTAAGCATCATTTCGTGCATGGGCTGCGGCTTGGCCTTTTCAAGCAACAGATCGATCTGCGCCTGCGAAAGATACGGCTTTAAGGCCTTTCCTTTATCCTTCAGCAACTGATCGTACACGTTTTCTGCCGAACGGAATTCTTCAAGGATCTGACATAATACAGATGCTTTTGCCTGGGCATAGGTCAGCCATGCTTTACATCCGTCTTCACGAGTATAGCGCATGACATCCCTCCAAAGCAGCTTGGTAATAAATACCATATGCATTGATTTTTCAAAGTTGCTTAAGAAAAATTCAATTCGCGTTCTATGCTAACATATCTTTTGAAAAAAATCAACTTGTATTCTTCCTGTTATTCTCACTTTCCATACAAAAAACCGTCCACGGCACAATGCCATGGACGGTTGAATCATTTCCAATACTTTCCGTCAAGCTCTCGATATTGAATTGCCTCGGCTACATGAGCAGTGGAGATCTTGTCTTCCCCGGCCAGGTCGGCAATGGTTCTTGCGACCTTCAAGACACGTCCATAAGCACGCATGCTCATTCCCATGCGGTCAACGGCCATATGCAGTACCTGCGTTGCCTCGGGCGTCAGCTCGCAATAGCGCTTGCTCAAACGGGCGTCAAGCTGCGCATTGCAATGGATGCCATCGTTTTGATAGCGCGTGTGCTGCAATTCCCTTGCCTTGCGTACACGCTCCGCTACCTTGGCAGAGGATTCAGCCGGGTTGGACTGATTGATCTCCTTTACCGGCACCGCGTCCACCTCGATCTGGATATCGATGCGGTCCAGCAGCGGCCCCGAAACCCTGTCCAGATAACGCCGGATCTCGTGCTGGGAGCATCGGCAAGCGCGCTGCTTGCTGCCATAATAGCCGCAAGGGCATGGATTCATGCTGGCAACGAGCATAAAGCTGGATTGATATTGCGCCTGATTTTGCACACGTGTTACAGAAACAACGCCATCCTCCAGCGGTTGCCGAAGCGCCTCAAGGGCATTGCGGCTGAATTCTGGCAACTCATCCAAAAACAGAACGCCGTTATGGGCCATGGAGACTTCACCCGGACGGGCATGGGTTCCGCCGCCGATCAGCGAAGCTACCGAAGCAGAATGGTGCGGCGCGCAGAAGGGCCGTGTTGCCATCAGCCCTTTTCCCGCGCCGAGCTTTCCGGCAATGGAGTGGATTCGGGTGGTTTCCAATGCCTCATCGAAGGTCAGCGGCGGAAGGATCCCGGGCAAACAACGTGCCAGCATGGTCTTGCCAGAGCCGGGTACACCGATCATCAGCATATTGTGACCGCCGGCAGCCGCCACCTCCAGCGCACGGCGTGCGCCCAGCTGGCCTTGCACCTGAGAAAGATCGACCGCACATTGCGTTTCGTTGAGGATATCCTCATAGCAGCGCTGGATCTGCGCGGGGATACGTTCCTTCCCCTTCAGATGCTCGACGACCTGCGTCAGGTTCCGCGCGGGATAAACGCGAATCCCCTGGATACAGGCGACCTCAGCCGCATTACCCTCCGGCAGGATCACATCCACGATCCCCTGCTCACTGGCGCTGATCACCATGGGCAGTGCTCCACGCACGGGCTGGAGAGATCCGTCCAGCGAAAGCTCACCCAGAAGGAGCGTTTTCGTCAGATCCATGGATTCCATCTGGCGTGACGCCATCAGCACACTGACGGCGATGGGCAAATCAAAAGCCGGGCCGGCTTTTTTCATATCAGCCGGCGCAAGATTCACCGTCAGCCTGGCAATGGGCATGGCGTAACCGGAATTGACGATGGCGGCGCTGACCCTGTCGCGACTTTCTTTAACAGACGCATCCGGCAGGCCGATGATCTCCAGCGCGGGAATGCCATTGGCGGCGTAGACCTCCACCAAAACGGCAAAGCCATTGACGCCGTTCAGGCCATACCCCAGTGATCTTGCAAGCATGAGGAATCCCCTCCTCTTCTTCTGTCGTTAAGCGTAGTAGACACGCATAAAATGCTTCATGAAGTCCAGCCACCATTCCGGCGTCAGCACGCCGCTGGCATAGGGATAATAGGCTACAAAGAACACCAGACATACCGCGATGTACGCGATAAGGACGGCACGTCCGGTTCGTGGCATACGCTCCGAAAGCCAATGCAGCAGCAATACCATAGCAAGAATGAGGAACGGTATACTGGCAAAGTAATGGTAAATGTATGTTCCTCGCGGCACAAGCACCCATGGCAGGAACTGCGCCAACAGCCCGATGAGAACAAAGGCAGGGGCAACGCTCCACTTAGTGCTGTGGATATGAAGCAGTGCGTTAGATCCCTCAAGCGTATAGCTGTGCCGCTTGAACCAGACAAAAAGTGTCGCGGCCACACCCAGCAAACCAGGGATCCATACGGCGGGATTGCCGAAGCAGAAGATAGAATAGCTGTACCCCTCGGGCACAAAGGACGCCATGGCGTAATACATGGGACGCTTGATCAGCGGCCATTCGTACCAGGGTGAGTAGAACGGATGATCCATGCCCATGCCCGGCGTGCTGTGATACGCCAGCATACCGTAGGGCTTACCGAAGTTTGCGTTCCACACCATCTCGAGGAAATCACCGAGGCCTTCCTTATGAGCATAGGCAAAATACGGCACATAGGAAAGCAGATAGATCCCCAGAGGGATCACGATGAAGAACAGGATGCACCACAGGCAGAGCTTGATTACACGCTTCCAGGCGTTCCTCCCACGACGGCGCACAAGATCATCCGTACAGGCGTCTTTGCGAATAGCAGCCCTGGCCTCGGCGCCAAGCAGCAGATGACGAACGCACGTCCAGAAATACAGAATGGCAAGGCCGATGCCCGCGTAAGCGCCAATCCACTTGCTCGAGACACTGCATCCCATGAACAAGCCGCTCAGAGCCAGGTCGGGCAAAACGCTGCGCAGGGGCTGCACAACGATATCACGCTGCATGAATCGCAGCATGAACAGATAGCTCAGGATAATGAACAGGACTGGATAGCTGTCGATGGTGGCGATGCGCGTTTGTGTAAAGTGCATACAGTCCAGCGCCATCAGCATCATGGCAGCAAAGGCCATGTCAGTGCGCTTGGTGAGCTGCTTGCCCAGCACATACATGGCAGGAAGCATCAGGATACCGGCCAAGGCGCCGCCAAAGCGCCACCCGAAGGGAGTCATGCCAAAGATGCCTACGAACCAGCTCATGATGACCTTTCCCAGCGGAGGATGGCTCGTCTCGTAAGGCTGCGTGCCGTTCAGGTGCTCATAGGCAGTCCTGGCGTGATAGATCTCGTCGAAGTAAGTGCTGTTATACCAGCTGGGCTCACCCTCCAGCGTGTCCTGCTCATCAAGCAGAGCGGATGGATCGGACAGCATCGGGGATTCGGCATTGGCGTTGCGTGCTTCCACCACGGATGCGGGAATACGCTCTCCGTTGACGTCGCGGAAGATCACCTCGTTCAGGATCAGGCTGATCTGTTGAGCAGTGATCCGCACATAGCGTCCGGAAAGACGCTGCATATCATCATTATCGTAGACAGCGCTATAGGAACGGCTTCCATCAGTATTTTCAATACATGGAGCGAGATACTTCCAACGGAAGCACTGGCCCTGCGCCATTTCGGCCCAGTATTCCCGCGACCATTGCTCACCATCGTCACTGACGGCAACAGAGAAATCATGGTGACTCACCTGAGCGAAGTACAGCATGCTGAAGTCTTCGTACTGTTCGCCCAGGTCGATGACCACAGCCTCGTTATACGCGGTGGAGGTCCATGGATTTTGCGGCGCCTTGGTACTGCCAAGGTTGCACAGGCAAACCACGGAATAAACAGCGGTGACCAGAAGCATCAGCAGCCAGTCGATGCCGCGCCAATGCAGCCGGTGATCTGTGGAGAAGGTCTTCAGCGTGCGCGGATGCTCCGCATAATGTTCCACGGGAACAAGGCTCTTTGGTTGCTCATCCAAATGCTCAGCGGATCGATCCACGCAGATACGCTGCGCTGTCCATACAGCAAGGAAAACGCAAAGCACGTTTATTGCCGAGACGATCATAGAAAGCGTACGGGTATCGTTGTTAAGATGCCCCATGGAGGAGCCAAGACGAATGGAATTATCCAGCACGATCCCCTCGTTGACCAGCATCGTGCAGGAAAGGACCGCCAGAAGTCCAAGAATCCTCTTGTCTCTGTGGAGTACAAATGCGGCTGCAAGCAGGAACAGCGCCGGGAACAGATACCGTTCGTGCATCTTCACGCCAAGCACGTACAGAATGATGAACAGCACCGCGCCCAGAAGAGGAACATGGCGCACATCGCGGGAACGAATATACATGGGCATGGTTACAGCGAACGCCAGTGCCATGGTCGTATAACCCAGCACGGCCCAGCTGACCTGGAGTTTGCCCATCACCATGTATGCCGCGGAGAAGAGGAACATCACAATCGGTTCTGCCAGGCGGAACTTCAGAGTCTTCTTGAAAAACAGCAGCACAATACCCCACCCCAGCGTCATCATGGAAAGGCAGAGAGCAGGCATCCAACCGGCAGACTGGTCAATGCCGGCCCAGTTGGCATCAAAAAGGTAATAGAAATTGGCAGTATTCACCGTGGCATACGGATAAGAAGACAGCGTATTGCCGTACTTTTCGATCAACCATCCCAGTGGTTGCTTGAGGCTGAAAGGCACAATGATGATGGCAGCCACAACGGCGGAAAGGCCAAGACCAATGAGGATCTGCCGGGTGTTTTCCTTGTGGCGGATCCAGTCTGCCACAATCACCAGCAAACCAAGCGGCCCAAGCATCAGCGCCTGTGGCTTGATCAGCGCGCATAGAACATAAACAGGCAGAAGTGCCGCCCATTTTCGCCGGACAGCCAGCATGGCGACGATCATCAGGCCCAAGCACAGCACGCTGTCGATCTGGCACCACGCTGCGCTGTTGATGAACATGGCAGGATTGAATGCCACGAAAAGCCCCATGAGTTCCGCCTGTAGACGGCTGAACCTTTCACTCCGGGCAAAACGGTAGATAAGATACGCGCCGATAACATCGCAAAGGATCGGAACGAGTTTGTGATAGAAAGCCTCTATGAACGGCAAACCGATTCGGGCGCCCAGATCCGCCAGGGAATCGGCAAAACCCATGATGTAGATATACGCAGGCGTATAATCGCAGAAGCTGGTCGACTGGTAGAAGTGCAGCGGACCCACGCTGGCCATGGTAGCGCCCCAGGAGCGGAAGCAATTCACATCCACCTGATAGCCTTCCACATAATGCGCCACGATGAGGCGGGAAACGATGGCAGCGCAAAGCCCGATCCAGAAGAAAACGGAAGCGTGTTGCTTTTCACTAAGGTCACGTCTGTCCAGCGAAACATAGCCTCTCATCCATGCTGCGAGCGCCGCATAGACAGCTGCTATCGCCAGAAGCCATGGCCAGAAGGGAGATGCGGCGGCGGCATCCTCCTCAACGGGAGCGACGATAACGGGCGTGTTATCACGAAACCAGAGGGCGGCGACGCCATCACCCGGAACAGCGTCCACCTCCACAAGGGACAGATCGTCAAAGTATGCTTTACCCTGGCTTTCACCACTATAACCGCCAACACGGGCAAAGATGGTCACTTCATACTGATCCTCGCCTGTTTCGCCATAAAGCTCAACATAATGCCATTGATCGTCGGATTCATAGACGCTTTCCGAAAAAACATACATATCCTCTACGGAAAGATTGGCGCCACGGCCGCTGTCAACCATATTGTCCACCTTGATCCATCCGGAAAGGCAATACAGGCTGCTGGGGACGACCTCCACCGTCTGGGCGAAGCGAGCGTCATTCATGCCAAGGTTGTTGATAACCGCGCTGTGCTCCCCCTCGAAGGCCTGATCGCTGATGGAGTAGGTGGTATAGCCGGCCTGGTTCACATACGCCTCGGTATACCACCCTTCCGGCAAGCCATCCCTGCCGATGGTCTCAAATCCGGGATTCTCCAGCAGATTTTCATCCCCCAGCGCTGAAACAGGCAGCGCCAGCATCATTATGATCGCAATCAAAAGCGAAAACAGTTGGATCCTGCGCATCAGGACACCTCATTTCCGGATAAATTCGCCCGGTTAACCCGTGGCCATAAAAGCATTGGGAATATGCAGCACACCCTCTGCGGTGATCTCTACCACATCAAAACGAACCGGAAGACCAAACCAATCCCGTTCGGTCAAAAAAGCCTGCGCGGCGTGCAGTATCCGACGCTGCTTGCCTGGCGTCACAGCCATCAGACCTGCGCCGGATCTTCCCCGGGGGCGGTATTTGACCTCGACCATCACAATGGTTTCACCGTCCTGCATGATGAGATCGATCTCACCATCCTGGGCGCGATACCGCCTCGCAATGCATATCATACCCAGCGCGAGAAGATAATTTTCAGCCTGCTTCTCGCCCGTCAGGCCTTTCTCATATTGTTTCATGGCCAGAAATTCTTGATGAAGCTCCGGCGGTGATACGGGCACGGGCCAAACTCCTTGATCGCGGCAATGTGCTCGGAGGTGCCGTAGCCCTTGTTGCGCGCAAACCCATACTGGGGGTAAAGCTCATCCAGCTGGATCATCTGCCTGTCACGGATGACCTTCGCAACGATGCTTGCCGCGGCAATGGAATATGATGTGGCGTCTCCTTTGATGATCGGGATCTCCATCCCCTTGAGCCCGAGGTTCGCCACGGCGTCCACCAGATAGACGTCGGCGGGAACCTGGTCAGCTGCCTGCCGCATGGCCTTCTTGGTTGCCTGGAGGATATTGATCTCGTCGATCTCTTCGGGGGTAGCCTGTCCGACACCGATATACAGCGCTGTTTCAAGGATCTGCTGGTATACCTTTTCCCTACGGCCTTCGCTGAGCTTTTTGGAATCATCCACCCATTCGATCAGGGGCTCTTTGGGCATAGCCACGCAGGCGACCACCACATTACCGGCCAACGGTCCGCGGCCGACCTCGTCCATGCCGGCGACCACAAGGCCTTGTGTCCAGAAAGGCTCGTCGGTTGCTGCCAGCAGGCGTACCTTTTCAGAGCGATCAATCTTCGCCATGTGCTTCCTCCGTCTGTTGTTTGGCGCCGGGGATCGTCAAGCGCTGCTTCTCGGCCTTACGGGGCATTTCCAGCGTGATGCGCCCCAGCTTGCCCGCGCGGAATTCATCCAGCACGACCGCGCAGCAGCGGTCATAGTCGTACACGCCGCCCTTCATCAGGAAACCACGGCCCTTGCATACCGCTTCAAGCAGCTCCTCGCCGCGCAGTGCCGGATCAGAAAAACGGAAGCGCTCCATCACCGCCTCGGGCTTTACCTGAAGCATATCCTGGAGCAGGTGGATGGTCAGCATGGCCAGATCCACCACATCATCCTTCACGGTTCCGATATAGCATAGCCGCCGTGCCGCCACCTGATCATCCAGCCGGGGCCAGAGCAGGCCCGGCGAGTCCATCAGCTCCAGATAGGGATTGATGCGTACCCACTGGTTTGACCGGGTCACGCCTGGACGGTCGCCGGTCTTGGCGATGCTACCGCCGTGGAGCTTGTTGGTAAAGGTGCTCTTGCCTACGTTGGGAACGCCGACCACCATCGCCTTCACGGTCTTTTTGATGCCGCGCTGGGCGGCACGTTCCACCGTTTCACGGGCGGCGCGCTCAATAACGGCCATGGCATCCTTGGCTTTGCCCGCGTTGGCATTATAGCTCACGGCGTCGATCCCCTGCCTGCGGAATTCATTCAGCCAGGCGGAGGTTGCCTGGGGATCCGCCAGGTCGGCTTTGTTCAGCAGCAGGACACGCTTCTTGCCGCTGATGAGCTTGTCAAGGTCAGGGTTACGGCTGGCATGGGGCAAACGCGCGTCGCACAGCTCCAGCACCACATCGACACGGCCCAGCTGATCTGCCAGAAGCCGCTTGGCTTTAGCCATATGTCCGGGATACCAGTTGATCTCCATATCGCACCTCAATAAACATAATCATACTAAATTATCATACCATTGATTGATTCAAATTCCAAGTGATTTTTCTTCAATATACGCCGAAGCCGGGGTGATGTTGTAAATATTCTTTCTAATCCCCGAAAAAAACATGGAAAATCCTCCATGTTTGTCGTATAATGAAGTATCGTGTGAAAGGAGGCGGTGCTGTAATGAACACTCAATACAAGCGGAGATTCCGCTCCAAGCGGCACTCACCCGTTCAGCAGGAGCCCAGGAAACGTAAGCCCAGAGATAAAAGATCTCGCTTTTCTTTGCTGAAAACCATTCTGATGATCATTGGATTACTGACGATCTTTGTTCTGCTGATGCGTTATGTCATCATTCCTGTGCTGGTGATGCTGCCGCAGTGGCTTGGAGGTGCGGCATGAAGGCTGTATTACGCTGGTTAGGCCGTGTGGCTGCCTCTGCCCTCACCTTTGTTCTGATCATCGTGCTTCTCCCCTACGTCTCCCGAATCGCATCAGCTGTGATGCCTGACCTGAGCGGAGCTGCCCTGAACACTTCGTTGCTGCTCTCGCACCAGATGGAGGCCAGTTCCCGCCTGGAGACCGCCGTGATCGAGGATGAGGGGCTGTTGAATTCAACCACCAATGCCATGTTCATCGGTCAGGTGCAGAGCGTCTCCATCAAGTATACCTACAGGGCGAGCATCGGCGTTGACCTGAGCAAGGTACAAATGAAGGTCCGCGGCAATACCATCACGCTGATGCTTCCGGAGGTCGAGATCCTTGCTGACAGCATCACGCCTGATCAGGTGTCCAAGGATGATTTCTGGTACCCGCTTACCGAGGAGCGCCGCAAGAAGCTACTGGATGATGAGCTTGCCCTGTGCCGTGAACGTTGTCTGAACGATTATGCAGCCTCGCAGGATGCATTGGACAACACGATCTCCGCTGTGGAAAGCACCGTTTCCGGCTGGCTCAAAGCCGCCAATTCCAATATAACCATACGCTATCAATGGCAGGAAAAAACTGAATGATCCGGCAGCCTGGCGCATTTTCCCCTGTGCCAGGCTGCGTTGTGTACTCAGTATTGTATTTCCGGCGTATTTCACTTGACAAGCACAACATCTGGTGTATAATATCTGCATATTTATGCGCAACAGCGCATAAGCAAGGAGGCAGACCATGGCAATCAAGTTGTTTATTGATGGCAAAGAGGGCACCACAGGACTCCGCATCTTCGATCGACTGGCAGGGCGAAGCGATATCACCATGCTGACACTGCCTGACGATAAGCGAAAGGATCCCGCTGCCCGAAGGGAATGCCTCCACGAAGCCGACATCGCCATCCTTTGCTTGCCCGACGCCGCGGCCAGGGAATCCGTCGCTCTGGCAGAGGGCAGCAAGGCTCGCATTCTGGATACCTCCACGGCGCACCGCGTTCAGCAAGGCTGGGCTTACGGTTTTCCGGAGCTTTCCCTGCGCCAGCGCGAGGCGATCAGCATTGGCGATAAGGTAGCCGTTCCCGGATGTCATGCCAGCGGCTTTATTGCCCTGGCAGCGCCGCTGGTCAAGCTGGGCGTTGTTCCCAAGGATACGCCGCTCACCTGCTTCTCCCTGACCGGTTATTCCGGCGGCGGCAAGAAGATGATCGCGGAATACGAAGGCGAAGGACGTGACATCGCGCTGGAAAGCCCCCGTCAATACGGCCTGACCCAAACGCACAAGCATTTGCCCGAAATGCAGCATGTTCCCGGGCTGAGCATAACGCCGATCTTCGCTCCCATCGTGGCTGATTTCTACAGCGGCATGGAGGTGAGTATCCCCCTCTTCCGCAGTCAGCTGAAATGCGGCGAGCATCCCATCCAGGAGATTACCCAATGCCTGAAGGAGCACTACTTCGGCAGTCCGATCGTCAAGGTGCTCGGTCAGGAGGATGTTGTGAGCATGAATGGCTTTGTCGCCTCCAACGCTCTTTCCGGTCACGATGGTATGGAGCTGATGGTGCTCGGCAACGACGAGCGAATCCAGCTTGTTTCCCGGTTTGATAATCTTGGCAAGGGTTCCTCCGGCGCCGCGCTGCAGTGCCTGAACCTGATGATGGGACTGGATGAGTCCTATGGCCTGAACCTCGCATAAAGAAACACAGATCAGGAGGAATGATTTATGAATCATATTCAGGGCGGCGTTTGTGCTCCCAAGGGTTTTAAGGCTGGCGGCGTTCATTGCGGCGTGCGCAAGAACAAAAGCAAGCGTGACCTGGCCATGATCGTCAGCGAAGTCCCCGCTTCCGCCGCGGCGGTATATACGCAGAATCTTGTTAAGGGCGCGCCGATCTATATCACCCAGCGCAACATCGCTGATGGCGTAGCGCAGATGGCCATCTGCAACAGCGGCAACGCCAACACATGTAACGCCAATGGCGAGGAGATCGCCTGGGAGATGTGCAAGCTGGCAGGCGCGGCTGCCGGCATCTCCCCGGAAAACGTCATCGTGGCTTCCACCGGCGTGATCGGCCAGCCCCTCCCCATCGAGCCCATTGCCAATGGCGTCGCTCCCCTGTTCGCTGCCCTCTCCGACCACGGCTCCACCGAGGCGGCCGAGGGTATTATGACCACCGACACCAGGCTGAAGGAGGTCGCCGTGGAGTTCCCCGCCGGCGGCGTGACCTGCCGTCTGGGCGGCATCGCCAAAGGCAGCGGCATGATCCATCCCAACCTGGCCACGATGCTGGTTTTCATCACCTGCGACGCAGCCATCTCTCCCGAGATGCTCCGCAAGGCGCTCTCGGCTGACGTGAAGGACACCTTCAACATGGTATCCGTCGATGGCGATACTTCTACCAACGATATGGTCTGCATCATGGCCAACGGTCTGGCGGGAAATGACATCATTGACAGCGATGACGAAGACTACGCTGCCTTCTGTGCAGCGCTGAATGTGGTAACCTCCACGCTGTGCCAGATGATCGCCAAGGACGGCGAGGGCGCTTCTCACCTGCTGACCTGCCAGGTCTGCGGCGCAAAAACCACAAAGGACGCTAAGCTCGCCGCCAAATCCGTCGTGTGCTCCAGCTTGCTGAAGGCAGCCATCTTCGGCGCAGACGCCAACTGGGGCCGCGTTCTGTGCGCGCTGGGCTACAGCGGCGCGGACATCGATGTGTGGAAGGTTGACGTCACATTCCGTTCAGCCAAGGGAAGCATCCTCGTGTGCAAGGACGGAGCCAGCATTGAATTCTCCGAGGAGCTGGCCAAGGAGATCCTGCTCCAGGAGGATGTGGAAGTCCTCATCGACCTGAATGATGGCGATGCCACTGCCACTGCCTGGGGCTGCGACCTGACCTATGATTACGTGAAGATCAACGGTGATTACCGCACCTGATGGAGGTTTGTTTCGATGATCAATCAGTTCAACAACAGCCAGCGCGCGCAGGTGCTTGTGGAAGCCCTGCCCTATGTGCAGAAGTACAACGGCAAGATCATTGTTGTCAAGTATGGCGGCAATGCCATGATCAACGAGGAGCTCAAGCATGACGTCATGCGGGACATGGTGCTTTTGCACCTGATCGGCGTCAAGGTGGTTCTTGTTCACGGCGGCGGCCCGGAGATCTCCGCCATGCTCAAGCGCGTGGGCAAGCAGTCTCAGTTTGTAGACGGTCTGCGCGTGACGGACGAGGAAACCAGCGAGATCGTTCAGATGATCCTTGCCGGCAAGATCAACAAGAGCCTTGTGGCCAAGCTGGACAATCTGGGCGGACGCGCCATGGGTATCTGCGGTATGGACGGCGGCCTGATCAAGGCGCGAATGATCGACGAGCGCCTGGGCTATGTGGGTGAGATCACCACGGTCGATCCTCAGCCGATCCTCGACCTGCTGGAAAAGGGATACATCCCCGTTGTCTCCACCATCGGCTGCGACGAAACCGGCCATGTTTACAACATCAATGCAGATACGGCGGCCGCTGCCATTGCCTCCAGCCTGAAGGCTGAAAGCCTCATTTCCATGACGGATACGCCCGGTTTGCTGATGGACCCCACCGATCCCGCCACGCTCATCAGGCGCATTGATCTCAAGGGAGTTGATGACCTCAAGGAAAAGGGCATTATTTCCGGCGGTATGATCCCCAAGGTGGAGTGCTGCACAAAGGCGATCGAGGATGGCGTGCGTAAGGTGTTTATTATTGACGGCCGCATCCCCCATGCGCTGCTGATGGAAACCATGACGGATGAAGGCCTTGGCACCATGTTTAAGAAGGAGCTGGTATAAAATGAATACCAAGCAAGCAGATTTTTTCTATGTGGCAAACACCTACGGCAGGTTTGATGTGGCGCTGCAGCAGGGCAGCGGAGCGGGCTATGTGGATGAAGACGGCAAGGCATATATAGACTTTGGCAGCGGAATCGCCGTCAATACCTTTGGCTCCTGCGACCCTGAATGGGTCGTGGCCGTGACCGCCCAGCTGAACACCATGGGCCATACCTCAAACCTGTACTATTCCGCTCCGCAGGCCAGGCTGGCGCAAATGCTCTGTGAAAAAACAGGCATGAAGAAGGTTTTCTTCGGCAACTCCGGCGCTGAAGCCAACGAATGCGCACTGAAGATCGCTCGCAAGTATGGCGAGTCCACCGGAAGAAGCACCATCGTGACGCTGAAAAGCAGCTTCCACGGCCGCACCATCGCAACGCTGGCTGCCACCGGTCAGGATAAGTTCCATGAGCACTTCGGCCCATTTCCCGGTGGCTTTGAATATATCACCCCCGGCGACGAGGACGAGCTTACTGCCGCGCTGACCTCCGGGCAGGTGTGCGGCATTCTGATGGAAATGGTGCAGGGCGAAGGCGGCGTCAACGTTCTTGATAAGTCCTACGTTCAGCTTGCGGCAAAGCTTTGCCGCGAGAACGATGTTCTGTTTATGGTGGATGAGGTGCAGACGGGCAACGGGCGCACCGGTAAGCTCTTCGGCTTTATGCACTACGATGTTCAGCCCGATGTCTTCACCACTGCCAAGGGGCTTGCGGGCGGATTGCCCATGGGCGCCTGCGTCATCGGCGAAAAAGCCGAGAATGTCCTGGGCAAAGGTGACCACGGCTCCACCTTCGGCGGCAATCCCATCTGCGCCGCCGGTGCTGTGAACGTCCTATCCCGCCTGACAGACGAGATGCTCGAGGAAGTCACGGCCAAAGGCGAATACATCCGTCAGGAGCTGGAAAACGCCCCTGGCGTAAACGGTATTACAGGTTTGGGACTGATGCTGGGAATCTCCACAGAAAAACCCAATACGCAGATCGCGGCCGATTGCCTCAGGAGCGGTCTGCTCGTGCTGACCGCCAAGGATAAGGTTCGCCTGCTTCCTCCGCTGAATATTTCTTTTGAGGCGTTGAAGCAGGGAATCGCCATTCTGAAAGAGAATCTATAAACCATGACAATGCGCGCTTTGCCAGCGCGCATTTTTCGGAGGAAGCATCGTTGGAAGAAATGTATCGCTGGCATCGCCGGCACTACCCTGCCATGGAGCCGCAGGATGTGGTCAAGCTGTATTTTCAGGCTATGCTGGGCTGTGGACACCTGCTGGGCGACGAAGACGCCGTTGCGCAGCGCATCGCTGTCGAACAGGCGACGCTTACGCCCTCGCCTGCCGAATCCCTGACGGAGCCTCTCGGACCTGACTACGTTCGGCTGAATCTTCGCCGGGCTAAGGCCGATGGTCTTGAGCCTCTTTGGATCGCCCGCTTAATGAAGCTTTCGGCTGAAACCCAGCAGCCTGCAAGAGCTGATGTTATGAAAGCACTCTCTTCTCTGGGGGATGCCTCCATCGACCAAGCCGCGCAACGCCTTATGGATGACCCTGCATGGCTCCCCAGTCATACGCAGACTTATCACGCCGCTTATGCGCCGGCCTATCGTGTTATCAGCAGAAAATTTGACTATCTGCTCCCCGCGTTGCAGCGGATTGTCAGGTTGAGGCACCAGGATCGCGTTTTGATCTGCATCGATGGCCCCTGCGGCAGCGGAAAAACTACGTTAGCGGGCCTGCTGAAACGTATTCTTGCCGGTGCCGTCGTTTCGATGGATGACTTTTTTCTCCCGCATCCGCAGAAAACCCCTGAACGCCTTGCCCAGCCCGGCGGCAACGCGGATTGGGAACGCCTTGTCGGCGAGTTTCTTACGCCCTGGCTTCAGCAGGGTTCAGCAAGCTACCGCCCATACGATTGCCATGCCAATGACTTTGGCGACGAGATTCGCATCCCCGCATGTCAATACACCATCATCGAGGGAAGCTATTCGCTTATGCCGGCCATTGCCGGTCACGCCGACCTGAAGCTTTTTTTGCGGATCGATCCCGAGGAGCAGAAGCAACGTATCCTCCAGCGCAACGGCGAGAAGCTGCTGCAGATGTTCGTTTCCCGATGGATTCCCCTGGAACAGGCTTATTTCTCCGCGTTTTCCCTGCCTGATGACGGGTGTGTGGTGCTCGCCGCGCAATCGCAGCGTTGAAATAACACCGCGCCTTGTGATGCTTTCTTGATCCGCCGCACCACAGCATCATACTGGCTGTGAAATACCGGCATCCGTTCGCGACTTTCAGTCGGTTTTTGCGAGGCTTCAAAAGACGTCAGGTCGGGTTTATCCATGGTCGCTTTTGAAGTATTTATGTTTTCCCGTGGATGCTGGTTTTGCCAGCAGATCCAACGCTCCAGTTGTTCCCGGGGCGTAAGTGCCGCGAAGGGCGATGCAGAGACGTGGTCTTTCATTTTTATTTCCCCTTCCCTTCAATGAGAATTCGTATTCATCATATTCGGAGCGTTTCGCTTCGTGACACAAAGGAGTGACAGCTATGAGCATCACCGGTATCAGCAAGGAGATCCTGGTCAATGGCCGCAAGATTACGTTTTTCAACCAGCGTAATCGCGATTGGACGCATCCTTATGCTTACCATAATACCGAAAATCTTTCCTCTGCCGGTTGCGGGATTTTCTCGCTGTGCCATTGCGCGCAGTGGCTGACAGGACATGTTCAGACCCCCGAGAAATGGGCCGATTTCTCCTGTGCCAACGGTGGACGCGGTGATGACGGTACCGACCGCCCCGGACTCCTTCATGCGCTGATGTCCACGGGCATGAATACACTGCTCGGCCTGCGCTACGAGGAGGATGGCCTGCGTAATGATCTTGACATACTGTATCAGTTTTTGCTCAATGGCGATGGGGTCGCTATGTGCAATCTGCGCGTAGGGCATATCGTCAGCCTGGTTGCGGCCAGAGAAAAGGACGGTGTCAGGCAAGTACTCGCTATCGACAGCTATAGCGAAAGCGCTTCAGAAAAGGTTCGGGATCATGTGATCGAGGTTCTTCCCGGCAGCGAGGTCACCTATGCTGTCAAGAACGCCGCAGGGCTTATCGTTGGCGAAAGCACGGCCTATGCCGCCTTCTGGGTGGACGCCTCCCTTCCGCGGGATTTCAACCTGCTGCATCGTATCTGAGGCTGTTATTCAAAACCCCCGCTCTGCGAATAGAGCGGGGGTTTTCTCATTCAATTGTGGGATCCCCGGAGTCCTCTTCAACAGAGATCACGGGAGCAGTCGGCTGAGCAGGCATATCAAACTCGAAGGATACAGGCTTTTCCTCTTCCACAACAACAGGTTCTTCCACTACGATGACAGGAGCGGGTTCTTCTGCGGAATTATTATCAGCAACGTTTTCCGCTTTTTCCTCCATCCTGGGTTTCATTGCCTTGGTCAGAGCCTCGATCCCATCGCCCAGTTTGGAGCCAATTTTTTTGAAGGTGGCGCCAACAGCATCCATGGCATTGTCGATTTTTTCACTCACGCTGTTTTTCGCGCCATCGGCCATATCCTCTGCGGAGGTCGGACCTTCCCCGGCTTCCGTATCCTCTGCCGCAATGGAATCATCTTCTCGCACAGCAGGGGCGCACTTGGCGGCGTCTTCGTTCTTCACACCCGCGTTCTTTTCCATGCGGATATTATTCAGCGCCTCATCAAGATCGCTCAGCTCCCTTAGCAGAGCATCCACCGGCTCAGGGAAGGTTTCTCCCTTCTGCCAGAGTTCATAGCACCGGGCGCCAAAATCAGAGAGGATCTCGCGCCGACGGTTAACGATATTCATTTCATCCACCTTGAACTTGGTGTTGCTTGCAATGCTGGACGCTGTATTGCTGATCGCTTCCATGCTCTTCAGCCAGATGCCTTTCAGGCTCTTTCCGATTTCAGCCATGCTCAAACACTCCTTTTCATCCATGATCTTATTTTATTTCGCTTTTGTGCAAGTATTCTCCTTCTGTGAGAAGAATTTACCAATACAGCATCAGCTTGCCGGGCATGATCTCAAACCGCGCTTCATCCATCGTCAGTATCTCGCCGTCCACGTTCAGCTTCATTCCCTTGGAAATGACCGTCATTTCCCTGCATCTTTTGTGAGTGGTGATCTTGAACCGATCGATCCTGCCCATCATCAGCCCGGGCAAATAGAAAGGTATCTTCCACCGGGGCTTCGTCTCTACGATAATCATGTCCAACAAACCGTCGTCGGGTTTCGCGTCAGGGCACACGGGAATGCCGCCGCCAAAGAATTGCCCATTGGCAACAGAGCACAGCAGAACATCGCGCTCCTGGGTTTCCTCGTCAACCGTAAAACTGACATGAACCGGCTTGTAGGAGAAGATCGCCCGGATCAGCCCGATCAGGTATGGTAGAATGCCCCGGACATACTTCTTGGCCGCCAGAGTATATTCCAGCGTCTGCACGTCAAAGCCTGTGCCGCATACATTCAGGAACATTCGCTGATTCAGCCGTCCAACATCCACCGGGCGCGGCGTTCCATGAAGGATCTTCTTCAGCGCTTGCATGGGTTTCTTGGGGATATTCACCGTTTTGATAAAGTCGTTCCCTGTGCCTGCCGGAATGATACCCAGCGGCACTCCGGTATTCATAAGGCCACAGGCTACTTCATATGCCGTGCCATCGCCGCCCACGGCGATCACGCAAGTGCAGTCATGCTTCGCGGCAGCTTCGGCGGCCAGATGAGTCGCGTCCTCCGGGCAGGCTGTATGCAGAATCTCATATTCAATATCCATCCCGCGCAACGCATCGCGGATACGCTTCTCCGTTTTCAATGCATATCCATTTCCTGCTGCGGGATTCACGATGAAGGTGTACATCACACACCAGCTTTCTTGTGTTCATTCATATATTATGCTATCGCATATCGTTGTATTTGTCAAAGCATTTTCAACCAAATACACACAAAATTCAGTTACTTATCACATTCGGTCTGAATCGCGCCATATTCACCAGCATTGAATTTTTATGCAAAAATGTGCGCAATTTCTCTTGACATTTATATCCTGCAGGAGTATAATCACAATCGGTTCCGAATATGAAATAACAAAGGAGAACTAACCATGAAGAATAAGAAGCTTGTCGCCATCATTGCTGTTCTGCTCGTTGCAGTGATCGCTGTTGTTGCCATTGTGATGAACAACAAGAAGGGCGAGCCCGCGGCGCAGGATGCCGTTGTGATCGTCGCTACCAACCCCGAGTATCCCCCCTTCGAGTATGTCGAGGGTGAGCAGACCGTGGGCTACGATATTGATATGTTCGACGCCATCGCCAAGAAGGCCGGTTTCGAATACCAGATCGAAGCCATGGACTTTGACGCCGTGACCAGCGCCGTTGCTGCCAACGAGAATACCGTCGGCCTGTCCGGTATCTCCATCACCGACGAGCGTAAACTGAGCGTCAACTTCTCCGAGGGTTACATCAACGCCGGTCTGGTCGTGATCGTGAAGGCTGACAGCGGCTACGAGACTGCCGATCAGCTGAAGGGCAAGAAGATTGGCGTGCAGCTGGGCACCACCAGCGACTTCGCCGCTGAAGAGATCACCGGCACCGAGAATGTTGCTCAGTACAAGACCTTCCTGAACGCCATCATGGACCTGCAGGGCAACAAGGTCGACGCTGTCATCATCGACAAGCCCGTTGGCCAGGCCATCATGGCTTCCCTGAAGGACGATTCCCTGGTCATGGTTGATATGGGCCTGCAGGCTGACTGGTATGGCATCGAAGTCAACAAGAACAATACTGAGCTGCTGGACAAGATCAACGCTGCCCTGGCCGAGCTGCAGCAGGAAGGCTTCTTCGACGAGCTGGCTCAGAAGTACTTCAGCGGCGAGGAAGAGGCTGCCGAGTAAGCATTGGCTGATAACTATTTCTGCCGTAGAGAGCTCCCCTCTCTACGGCCTTTGTACTCTTAACATATCGTGTGGAGGGAATCCCTTTGAACGCCGAAGCTGCAATCTCCATCTTTGAGCGGTGGTGGCTGGACATTGAGCCTGCCGTACAAGCCAATACGCTCAATTTCGGGCAATACCTGTATAAAGAAATCTATCTGAACGTCATCAAGGACGATCGCTGGCTCCAGTATCTCAATGGTCTTGGAGTAACACTCAAGGTGTCCCTCTGCGCCATCCTTGTAGGCGTTGTTCTGGGCACGCTTCTTGCACTTCTCCGCCTGCCCCAGGTGCAGAACTACAGCGCCAAAGGTAAAGGTTTCTGGCCCAATGTGTGGGCAATCATTGCTAAGGCATTGTCCAAGTTTGCCGGTTTCTATATCAACCTGATCCGTGGCACACCGCTGGTACTTCAGGTTTTGATCATCAACTACGGCATCTTCGGATCCCTTAACATCGATAAAGTTATCGTCGGTGTCATCGCCTGTGGCCTGAACAGCGCTGCCTATGTGGCCGAAATCGTCCGCGGCGGCATCATGTCCGTGGAAAAGGGACAGACAGAGGCTGGCCGCTCTCTGGGCCTGAGCAGTGTGCAAACCATGCTGTACATCATCCTGCCCCAGGCTGCCAAGTCCGCTCTGCCCGCAATGTGCAACGAGTTCATTTCCCTGATCAAGGAGACCTCCATCCTCTCCTACATCGCGTTGACCGAACTGACCAAGGCTGGCGACTATATCCGTTCCCGTACGCTCTCGGCATTCACCCCCTATATCGTTTCCGGTATGCTTTACCTTGCCGTTGTGCTGACGCTGACCTGGCTCATTGGCAAGCTGGAAAGGAGGCTGCGTAACAGTGACCACTGATACCATTATTTCCGTTCAAGGACTGGAAAAGCATTTCGATGATGGCAAGCTGAAGGCTCTGCGCGGTGTTACCACAGATATCCAGCGCGGTGAAGTGGTCGTTGTCATCGGTCCTTCCGGCTCCGGCAAGTCCACCTTCCTGCGCTGCCTGAACCTGCTGGAGATCCCCACGGCCGGTACTGTGACGGTCGAGGGCGTGGACATCACCAACCCTCGGGTGAATATCAATAAGCACCGCGAAAAGATGGGCATGGTGTTCCAGCACTTCAATCTTTTCCCTCACATGACCATCCTGAAGAACATGACCCTCGCTCCCATGAAGCTTCTAAATAAAAGCAAAGCCGAGGCCGAGGAAAAGGCCATGTCACTGCTCAAGCGAGTGGGCCTTGCCGACCGTGCCAATGCCTACCCCAGTCAGCTTTCCGGTGGACAGAAGCAGCGTATCGCCATTGTTCGCGCCCTGTGCATGGAGCCCCAGGTGATGCTCTTTGACGAGCCCACCTCTGCTCTCGACCCTGAGATGGTTGGCGAAGTGCTGGACGTTATGAAGCAGCTTGCCGAGGACGGCATGACCATGGTGGTCGTTACCCACGAAATGGGTTTTGCCCGTGAAGTGGCTGATCGTGTCATCTTCATGGATGAAGGTCGTATCATCGAGGAAGGAACGCCTGCCGATATCTTTGGGAATGCAACGGAACAGCGTACACAGGATTTCCTGCGCAAGGTGCTGTAACATGAATATCGAAGACATCAAACCGGGCATTTACCGGCATTTCAAGGGCAACCGTTATCAGCTGCTGTGCATCGCCAGGCATTCGGAGACCCTGGAGCCTATGGTGGTCTACCGCGCCCTGTATGGCGAGGGCGGCACGTGGGTGCGACCTGCTTCCATGTGGCTTGAGACTGTGGAACGTGATGGACAAACGATGCAGCGCTTTACTCTTGAATCAGCTGAATGAACATACCCTCCGCCCCGAATGGAAAGGCTTGCCATCCATCGGGGCTTGTGTTATGATATAAGCACAAAACACTAAATTCTACATTTTTCTTTACATATGTGAAGAAAATCGTGCTTTGATTCGTTTGTTTGGTGTACAAGAAATTCAGCAGGAGGTATGAATATGCAGAATGAACCGACGACCGTCCGCGGTTACTCCCCGCAAGATACTGGTCGTATGAATACCCTGCCTTATCAGCCCCAGGAAAACAACACGGTCAAATCGCTGTGGAAGCAGCTTGATCCCGCAGCTGTTGTGCTGATGGTAGCGGCCATCCTTGGCCTGGCCTATGCGCTCTACGCGACGATCTCCTTCTGGTGGCTGACGAAGATCCTTGTTCACCTGATCCTTGTTTGGGTCACCGTTGGTATCTCCGCCTTGGCGTTGTTCACGGGCAACAGGATGCTCACAGCAATCGCAGCGATCGGCTACGTTGTATCCATGCTTCTGTTTGTGAATTATTTCTATCTTCTGCTCCCCCAGGCTGGTCTCTGTGCCTTTTCCTGGTGGAAAGCGGCACATTAACTTGAGCAACATAAAAGCGGCGCTCCATTTTCAGGAGCGCCGCTTCATTATGGTTTGATTAAGCCTTCATGATCTTCTCAGCGATCTGGGGACCGGTCAGGCCATATTCCACCAGCAGGTCGGCAGGCTTGCCGCTCTGGCCGAACTCATCGTTGATACCGATCTTCTGGAACTTCTCCAGGCCCATGCCGCACAGGGCAGAAGCAACAGCATCGCCCAGGCCGCCAATGACGGAGTGCTCTTCCACAGTGAACACCTTGCCGCACTTGGCAGCATATTCACGGGTCAGTTCCTCATCGAAGGGCTTCAGGGTGTGATGATTGACCAGCGCAGCGTCAATGCCATTGGCAGCCAGGATCTCCACAGCCTCCAGGCAGTGCTCCAGCATAATGCCGCAGGTGAAGATCACAACGTCCTTGCCGTCCTTGATCACATTGCCCTTACCCACTTCGAAGGGACGCTCGTCATACACGGGAGAAGGCAGACGAGCAGTGCGGATATATACGGGGCCATTGATCTTGGCAGCGGCCTCAACGCACTTGTAGCACTCGTTAGCATCGCTGGGAACAAACACGGTCATGTTGGGCAGAACACGCATCAGAGCGATGTCCTCGATGGCCTGGTGAGAACCGCCGTCCTCGCCCAGGGTGACGCCAGCGTGAGAGAAGCCGAACTTCACATTGAACTTGGGATAGCACACACCGTTGCGGATCTGGTCGTAGTTACGGCCCGCGAATACCGCGAAGGTGGAGCAGAAGGGCACCAGATCCATGGTGGACATACCGGCAGCCATATCGACCATGTTGGCCTCGGCGATGCCGCAATCGTAGAAACGGTCAGGATAAGCGGCTTTGAAGCCGTTGGTCATGGTAGCGGCAGCCAGGTCGGCGTCCAGCACAACAACCTTATCATTGGTCTCGCCCAGCTTGACGAGAGCCTCGCCATAAGCGACTCGGATAGCTTTCTTTTCCATTGCTTAACCCTCCAGTTCTGCAAGAGCCTTAGCAGTCTGCTCAGCGTTGGGAGCCTTGCCGTGCCAGCCCACCTGACCCTCCATGAAGGAGATACCCTTGCCCTTGGTGGTGTGCAGGTGGATCAGACGGGGCTTGCCGGGGCAAGCGGGAGTGTGCAGGGCGTCCAACACCTGCTGCATATCGTTGCCATCAGCCACTTCGATCACGTCGTAGCCAAAGGCACGCCACTTGGCGCCGATATCGCCCAGGGACATGACTTCGTCATTGGTGCCGTCGATCTGCATACCGTTATGGTCGAAGATCACAGTCAGGTTGTCCAGGCCGTAGTGAGCAGCGGCCATGGAAGCTTCCCAAACGAGGCCTTCCTGGCTCTCGCCATCGCCAACAACGGTGTACACATGGCAGGGATTGCCGGTGTGCTTGGCGCCCAGCGCCATACCAACAGCAATGGAAATGCCCTGGCCCAGGGAACCGGTGGAAGCATCCACGCCGGGGCACTTCTTGACATCCGGATGGCCCTGCAGGATGCCGTGCAGCTGACGGAACTTGTCGAACTCCTCACGGCCAAAGTAGCCGCGCTCGCACAGGGTGCCATACAGCGCGGGGGCGGCATGGCCCTTGGACAGCACGAAGCGGTCGCGGGTGGGGTTCTTGTCGTCCTGGGGATCAATGCCCTTCATCACGTCGAAGTAGAGCGCGACCAGAGCCTCGGTGCAGGAAAGGGATCCGCCGGGATGACCTGCGCCAGCCTTGTTGGTCATGGTGATAATATTCCGCCGCACCTGACGGCACGTGGACTGGAGAGCCTGAATGTCCATCAAAGTACCTCCTCTTATGTCTTATCGCCTTCTTTCAGGCGAAAAACAATTTTGTCCGTATAAAAAATTATAGATGTTTATGCTCCGAATGTCAAGGGAAAGGCAACGTTTGAGGCATAATTCGGCAGCATTTGCATAAAAAATGTCCTGCGCGGCCAAACAGCAACGCAGGACGGATATTTACTTCACTTCATAAATGCCAACTTGATCTGAATGACCGATGCCCACGACCTCGCTGGTGGGACGGGAATTGGTCTTTCCGCCGTCATATGCGCCGATCTTGTTCAGCTGCTTCCCCATGAAAACTACCACGGCCGTCTGTCCGCCATCGATATTGAAGGCAACCTGGCAGTTCTTTGAGCGCATCAGCTTGGCAAGATAGCTCATCGTTACGCCGGAGGAACGCTGCAGGCGACCTTCGCACATGATGGCCACGTAGTGTCCGGGCTCCACCATGCCGATGGCGGCGCGGGGATTGCGGGTGTTGGAGGTGTCGTAGGCACGCTCGGAAAGCTTGCCATCTTTGATCAGATACGGACCAAAGGAGAACACGTCATAGGCACCGCGGTCGATGTAATCCTGAGCAGTCAGCTCATAGCTGTGGTGCACGGAAAGCGATCCATCAGGATAAAACGCCAGCGTGTCAAGATTCGGGAAAAGAGAATCACTGATCTCATCCGCATCGTAGCGGTCATCATAAAGGATCCGTCCGTCACGGATGACCACGCCCGTCTTGCGGGAATTGTTCACCGCGACACGATAGGTATAATAGTCGGTGTTCATGGCGAATACCACACCATGCTTCTTGGCGGTCTCCGTGGCGTCCACACGCACCTTTCCCATCTTCTCGGGATCGTTCTGCGTGGTCTTAAGGACTTCGCCCTTTTCCACGTCGCCCCACAGCTCGCATTCAAACCAGGTCAGGGGTTGTGTCGCGTCATACTTGCGCTGGATGATCACCTTGCTGGTCTCATCCACAAAGATCCACAGGCCTTCTTCCTCGTTGGAATAAATGAATTCACCTTCATCGATAAAGCCCTTCTCGTTAAGCTGGGGCATCACCGACACATAGGCAGGCATAGGGGTAGGCGCCGGAGTGGGCGCGGCGGTGGGCTCGACCTCCGTAAAGGAGCCTACGGAGTCATAAATGTTTTCAAGGAAATCATCCTTGCGAACGTCCTCGCCTACCGCTGTATACGCCAGACCAAAGACGCGGTTATCATACTCCGAACCGGTCTTCGTCACAGACATACCGGAGGAAGCCTGGGTCTTGTGCAGATCATAGGCCTCAATGGCCAGCTCAAGACCGGTGGAGCCGTTCATGGATACCAGCGGAACATCCCAATCGAAGGTGATCTGATTTTCGGGCCAGAGGTGAAGATAAAGCTTCTTCACCTGCCAGGTGCCATGCTCCATAAAGGATTCCATATACTGGCCCTCGGCAGCGGCATATTCCACGCAAAGCTGAGCGGCCTCAGCAACCATTTTATGCTGAAAATGACCATATTCGCCGTCCTTGTCCTGGGTCACGACGACCTCGGGCTGAAATTGCCGGTACAGACCGGTCATCCATTCCATGACCTTCTCACGGCCGCCTGCACCCTTGTAGGCCGCAGAAAGGGACTTGGCATACGCATCCTTGAAATCGCCAATAACAGGATAATTCCGCACGCCCATATGCCAAAGACCATTGAGCAGTTCAGAGGAACGCGCGATATTGGAGCTGGTAAAATATGCAACAACTACTTTGCGCTGTTGCTCGGCAGCGTAGGTGGGGATCGCGCCGCCGAAGAAGATCAGCTCGTCATCGGGATGCGTGGAAACAAACAGGATATCAGCCTTCTCGTGGGTGGGCTCCCAGCGCTGCACCCAGCTGGGCACATCGCCCTCGGAAAGGATGTAGATCTCGTTGATCTTCAGCGCAATCTTCTTATCGGAGCTGGCGATGATCCGCACCTTTTCAGCGCCTTCGGGAATGCCGACATAGGAATGCAGGAAGCGGGTATCACCCTGCTGATAGGGCATCCAGTCGTTACCATCGTGGACCTGAATCTCCCAGGTTTCCGGCATGGTGCCAAAGCAGATGTACAGGCCATGGATGGGCATACCCGCCGGCGCCGTCACCGAAAGCCAGGGAGTCTTGGATTTTCCACTCTCCCAATAGGTGGTGTACTTTTTATCCTGGATCAGCTTCTGGCTGCGCTGATTATACGATGCCTTGAGCGAACATTCCGCTGTGATGTCCATTGCCTCGGCAGCCATGGCAGTCGCGGCGGCAAGAAGTACCAAAAGCGAAAGAATAAAAGCTGAAAGCCATTTCTTCATCATCGGTAAGGACGCATCCTTTCATTACACAATATCCTTATGCAGGATAGCATACACGCAAAAAAATGTCAATCAGAATCAACCCGTTCCGGATCCGCAAACAGCTTCCTGCACGAGCCTGTGGGATCGTTCAGATAAGCCGCGATCAGCGCATCCTCGCCAAGGAACACAGGCGCTGCATGATCCATCGTGCCTGCCAAAAGAAAGACAGTATGCGCGCAGGGCGCCAAGCGCGTCAGTGCCTGCCTCAGCAGCGTATTGTCTGTTACAGCCACCCATTTGCAGGGCATTATCCCCCGGCTTTCGAGGCGTTGCTTTCTGTCGATAAACATACGAAGCTCCGCCAGCGCGGCCGAGGTGGTACAGGTGGCTCCTGCATACATGAAGAAGCACCCTGCCATTGCGCAGGAAAGGTTCCAGCCGCCATGCACCAGGGATATATACAGGTTCAGCCCGATGCAGCCAAGACCAATAACCGTTCCAATACACTGCATGATGCGCTTGACTGTATCCCTGGCAAGCCGTGTGCCAAGGATCAGCGCCAGGATCCGCCCTCCATCCAGCGGCAGCGCGGGAAGAAGGTTGCACATGGTCAGCATCAGGTTGCACATAAAAAACCTTTGCCCAATCACGGTTGAACAGACGCCGGTCTTTGTCAGAAGGATACTGATCCAGCAAAGCAAAAACGAAGCGACAGGCCCTGCAAACAGGACGATAAGCCGTATGCCCGGCGAAAGATCCTGCTCGTCATCCAGACGCATCAACGCTCCCAAAGGCGTCAGTTCTATCTCCTGCGGCGCTTGACCAAACAACGCAGCCGTGAGCCCATGTGCCGTTTCATGCAGGATGATCGAAAGAAAGGCAATCGCCGTAGTGAGCCCATGGCCGACCGCGACAGCATATACGCCACACAACACCGTGGCCAGGTGCAGATAAACAGCTGTCCCGCCCAGCGAAAACAATCTACGCCGCATCATCACGACACATTGGCGAGATACGCGGCAGGATCCACACTGATGCCATCCACACGCACCTCAAACACGCAATCGCTGTTTTCAAGCAGAACTCCGACCATATCGCCGGCGGAAACAGCATCGCCTGTTTGCAGGTCTGTTTTCTTCAGGTTTCCGTATAGACAGCTGATTCCGTTCTCCCCTGTCACCTGAACGAGCCTTTCCTCATTTTCTCCATGAAATACCCCCATGACCACGCCGCTCATAGCCGCGTATACTTCCTGTTGTTCAGTCCGCCATGTCATGTAAGGCTCCGCTTCGCTCCAGGCGTGAGCTACCATACCGCCGCTGACCGGCAGCGCCAGATCGCCCTTGTGGTTCTCGCCGAAGACAAGTGTTGCCTCGGGGAAAAGCCTGCTCACAAAGGAGAGCTTTCCCAGCTGATCATCAAGCAGCGTTTCCCCTGTTGTAGCCGCCAGAACAGCATCCGCTGCGCCTGTGGCGCCGGGAATCGCTCCGCCTCGCAGAGTAACGGCGCAAAGCACCAGCGCCGCGGCCACGGCCAGGTTTTTCAGCAGCTCCTCACTCCTTCTTTTTTTCTCGGGCTCACGCCACTCGATCAGCTGCGTTTTCTTTGCGCGAAGTTCCCCTGTTGTCGTTTGCTTTTCCATGCAAAAACCACCTTTCCTGCAACAGGCTATGCGTGGAAAGGTGGTATCATGACCTGAAGAATTTTATTCAATGCTGAGCGCACCGACATCAATCATGCGCTGCAAGGCCTGTCCCAGGGCAATGCGGCCATGGGCGTAGGTAAGACCGCCCTGAAGGTAAGCCGTGAAGGGCTCGCGCATGGGTGCATCGGCGCTGAGCTCCACCGAGGCACCGGATACGAACGTACCCGCAGCCATCACGACCTGATCCTGATAGCCGGGCATATCCCAGGGCTCAGGCAGGGCCATGCTGTCGATGGGCGAAGCCATCTGGATCCCCTGGCAGAAGGCGACGAGCCTTTCAGGAGTACGCATCTGAATGGCCTGGATGATATCAGCGCGGGGAGCGGCGGAGGCGGGCGTGGTCACCATCCCCAGATCCTCGAATACCCTGGCCGCAAGACAGGCTGTCTTGATAGCCTGCGCCACAGTATGCGGAGCCATGAACAGGCCCTGATAGAAGGGCTGATAGCTGGCGGCATAGGAGCCCACCTCCAGGCCGATCCCGGGCGCGGTCAGCCGGTACGCGATACGCGTGACGGCCTCCTGCGTACCAACGACATAGCCGCCTGTCGGCGCCAGACCGCCGCCGGGATTCTTGATCAGACTGCCAACGCATACATCCGCGCCGTAATGGCTGGGTTCTTTTTCGCAGACAAACTCGCCATAGCAGTTATCCACCATGAGGCGCACGCCGGGATGCTTGCGATGGAGCATTTCTGCCAGCGCGGCAAAATCCTCCGGCATCAGCGAGGGCCGCCAAGCATAGCCGCGGCTGCGCTGAGCGATGACCAGCTTCGTTTCGGGCCGGATGGCACGGTCGACAGCATCCACATCAATGAAACCATCGTCCGTCAGATCCACTTGGCTGTAGCTGACGCCCATTTCCTTCAGCGAGCCGACCGGTGCTTCGCCTTCACTCCAGCCGATGATCTCCTCCAGGGTATCATAGGGTGTGCCTGTGGCTGAGAGAATATGGTCGCCGGGCAGGGTCAAACCAAACAAGCACAGTGCGATGGCATGGGTTCCGCTGGCGATCTGCGGACGCACGATGGCCGCCTCGGTGCCAAACAACTCAGCGAAAACCCGCTCCAGCGTATCCCGGCCCACATCGTCATAGCCATAGCCGGTGGTCGGCGCAAAATGGCGGTATGCGATCTGATGATTCTGGAAGGCAGCCAACACGCGGCGTGTCCCCTTTTCCTCCATAGCGTCCACCCGGGCGAAAACATCCTTCAGGGCCTCTTCCGCGCGGGCAATCCTCTGTTCAATGGCTGTCATACTTCTTCTCCTTGCATAAACCATGCTTCAAGTTTTTCATAGGCGTCCGGCTGCAGGCTGTCCACCCAGAGCACGTCTTCCTCTCTGCGCATCCATGTCAGCTGACGCTTGGCGTAGTGCCGGGTGCCAAGCTTGAGTTCATACACGGCTTTATCCAATGTACACTCACCCCGAAGATATGGCACAAGCTCCTTATAGCCCAGACCTTTCATGGCCTGAGCGTCTGCCGGCACGCCGCTTTCCAGCAACGCGCGGACCTCCCCGATCAATCCGGCTTCCAGCATCATATCAACACGCTTCTCGATCCGCTGATACAATTTCTCACGATCCATTGTCAGTGTCGCGACCCGATAACGGAAAGGCGTTTCAGCTTCGACCTGAGGTTGCTTGGAAAAGGGTACTCCGGTCAACTGATATACCTCCAGCGCTCGCACGACCCTTCGCACGTCATTCACATGCAGCCGCGCAGCCGCATCCGGATCGACTTCGGACAGACGTCGATGCAAGCGGAACCGACCGTCGGTTTCCTTCGCTTCATTTTCCAACGCTTCTCGGATCGCGTCATCCCCGGCGACCATTCCCATGCCCATGGGATGGCGCAGCGCACGCAGATACAAGCCTGTTCCGCCTACAAGCAACGGTTTTCTGCCCCTGGAAATGATATCGGCCATGGCGGCTTCCGCCATTTCCTGATATCGCGCCACGCTGAATGGTTCATCCGGCGCGGCTACATCGATCATGTGATGAGGTACACCGTCCATCTCTTCAGGCGTCGGTTTTGCTGTGCCGATGGTCATCCTGCGATAGATCTGCATGGAATCCATACAGACGATCTCACAGTTGTGCGCCTTGGCCAAACGAATGGATAATGCTGTTTTTCCGCTGGCTGTGGGGCCGGAAAGCACCCAGCAAGTTGGTTTGCGTTCCATGGCTCCTCCTTACTGGATACGCCGGAAGCGCTTGTCCAGCTCCTGGTGACTCAATGAGATCACAAGCGGACGACCGTGCGGACAGGTCGGCGTGACCTGCCGGTCGATCATCTGCGTTACCAGATGGCGGATTTCCTCCTCAGAAAGTCGATCTCCACCCTTCACGGCTTTCTTACAGGCCAGCTGCAGAATGGAAGCGCGGCGCTTTTCGATGGTGATGCTCCCCCGCTCGCTCTCCAGCTGTCCGATGATATCATGCAGGAAATCCTTTGCCTGCGGATTACCAAGCACCATGGGAATCGACCTGATCGCCATCTCCTGATCGCCGTATGGCTCGATGGTCAAGCCAATGCCCTCAAGCAGCTCCTGGTTTTCCAACAGCAGCTCCTGCTCCCTGCGGGTCACCGTCACCAGCAGGGGGATCAGCAGCTCCTGGCCGGCTTCATGCCGGTCATAAGCCTTCATCAGGCGATCAAACAGCAGGCGCTCATGCACAGCGTGCTGGTCGATCATTAAAAGATGATCCTCATACTCCACCAGAATAAAGGTATTGAAGGCTACGCCCAGCAGCTTCATGGGCTTGGGCGCGTCCGGCAGGAAGGAGGGAACCTGCTCCACTTTTTCCTCAATGGGAGCGGGTATTATCTGCTTTTCTGCCGGTACGCTCACGGGAGCTTTGGCTTCCGGCGCTTTGGGAATATCGTCCTCAAGCCTGCGAATGGGCTCGTTCAACATATGGGGCGCAGGCCGCAAAGGCTGCACGGTTGTTGACATTGCCACTTTGGCAGGGGCGGCGGGAATAGGCGCCTTCGGTACAACCTGCCGGGCGACTTCCACAACCGGTTTGATCGAGGACGCAGACGCCGTTGAAACCGCTGCTTTCTTTTCGGCAACGGGCAGCGCCTGCGTATCCTGCCGGGTAACCTGCACAGGCGTTGCGGCAGGCTTTTCCGCTGTAAGCTTGACCTCCACAGGCTTCACAAAGGCGTTCTTCTCGACCAGAGCGTCCAATACAATGGATTCCACCGCGCTGAAAAGAGCTCCTTCATTCTGGAAGCGTACCTCCAGCTTATTGGGATGCACGTTTACATCCACAGTTTCGTAGGGCATGGTCAAATGCAGCACACAGCTGGGGAACTTGCCGATCATCACCCGCTCACGGCAGGCGCTTTCCACCGCCGCAGAAAGGATGTTGCTCTTCATATACCGGCCATTGATGAAGAAAGACTGATGCCCACGGTTGCCGCGGGCGCTCTCGCCGATGCCCACATAGCCCCTGATCATCACGCCACTCTGATTGCCCTCCACCTTGCGCATGGAGCGCAGCATTTCGCTGCCGTAGATGCTGAACACGGCCGATTCCATCTTGCCATCGCCGGCGGAATGATAAAGCGTTTTTCCCTGGCTGATATACCGGAAGGACACATCCGGACGGGAAAGGATCAGCCGCATCATCAGGTCGGTAACAAATCCTGCCTCGGTAACGGGCTTCTTGAGGAATTTCAAGCGTACAGGAGTATTGTAGAAAAGATCGCGCACCACAAAAGTGGTACCTTCCGGGCACGCAGCTTCCTCGATGGAGGTGATGATGCCACCATCATTCCTGACCTTGATTCCGCTGGCGTCATCTTTGGTGCGGGTGGTGCAGGTCACGTGGCTGACAGCCGCAATGGACGCCAATGCCTCCCCACGGAAGCCCAGCGTAGCAATGGAGTGCAGATCCTGCGCACGGGTGATCTTGCTGGTGGCATGGCGTTCGAAGGCCATGCGTATATCGCCGGAAGGGATGCCGCTGCCGTTATCCGTTACCCTGAAGTAGCTAATGCCACCGTCGCGGATTTCTACCGTCACAGCGCTGGCGCCTGCATCCAGGCTGTTTTCCACCAGTTCCTTGATGGCCGCCGCAGGGCGTTCCACGACCTCACCTGCCGCGATCTTTCCAATGACCTCGTCATTCAGCAGTTGAATCTTAGCCACAGGCAGCCTCCTTTCGTCACAGCTTACGTGCTTTCTCCCGCAGGAGGAAAAGCTTGTTGATGGCGTCCATGGGCGTCAGGGCCATCACGTCGATATTCTGCAGCTCGTTAATGATCTCTGTTTTAGCGTAATCGAACATATCCACCTGCTCGCTTTCGCGCACAGGGCCATCCTCCAGAATGTTCTGGCCAATGGTGTTCTGATTGATGTTGCTCACTTCAAGGCGGGCCTGGATCTCATGGGCGCGAACCAGCACAGGATGCGGCACGCCGGCCAATCGCGCGACGTGAACGCCGAAGCTCTTGTCGGCGCCGCCACGGATGATCTTACGCAGGAAGATCACGTCCTCGCCATGCTCCTTCACGGAAATGCAGTAATTCTCAACACCGTCAATGTGGCCCTCAAGCTCGGAAAGCTCATGGTAGTGGGTGGCGAAGAGCGTCTTCGCGCCGGATTTATTCTTGTCGCAGAGATATTCCACCACGGCCCAGGCGATCGCGAGACCATCAAAGGTGCTGGTGCCGCGGCCGATCTCATCCAGGATCACCAGCGATTTAGCCGTGGCGTTGCGCAGGATATATGCCGTTTCGGACATCTCTACCATGAAGGTGGATTGGCCGCTGGCAAGATCATCAGAAGCGCCAACGCGGGTAAAGATTCGATCGATAACAGGAATGCGCGCTTCCCTGGCGGGTACGAAGGAGCCCACATGGGCCATCAGGCTGATCAGCGCCACCTGCCGCATATAGGTGCTCTTGCCCGCCATATTGGGACCGGTGATGATCAGCATCCGCTGGCCTTCCCCGTTCATGTGCGTGTCGTTGGGCACAAAGCCGCCGTCCTGCATGGTCTGCTCTACCACAGGGTGGCGTCCCTCCACGATGTCCAGCGTGCCGTCCTCGGTGATCTCAGGACGCACGTAGTGATTCGCCACCGCTACCCGCGCCAGGGACAGCAGTGCATCCAGTTCCTTCAGCGCGTTGGCAGTGCGCTGGATCCGGCTGATCTGCCCGGCGATTTTCTCGCGGATCTCGCTGAAGATCTCCAATTCGAGGCGAACAGACTGCTCCTGCGCGCCGACGATCTTCCGTTCGATCTCCTTGAGCTCAGGGGTCACGTAGCGTTCGCAGTTCGCCAGCGTCTGGCGGCGCTGATAGCGCAGCGGAACCAGGTCATAATAGGATTTCGTTACCTCGATGCAGTAACCGAAAACCTTGTTGTATGGGATTCGCAGATTCTTGATGCCGGTCTCCTCGCGTTCCTTCTGCTCCATCTCAAGGATCCATTGCTTGCCGTTGGAGGAGGCCTCGCGGTATTCGTCCAGGAGTGCGGAATAGCCCTTGCGGATGATATTGCCCTCGGAAATGGTGATGGGCGCTTCCGGGTCGATGGAGCGCTCCAGGAGCTCCGTCAGTTCCTCAAGCGGATCAAGCTGGTCGCAGATATCGCGCACGGCTTTGCTTTCAGCATTCGCAAGCAGATTCTTGATGTCCGGCACATGGCTGAGAGAAGTCCCCAACGCAAGGCAATCACGGGCGTTGAGGCTCTTGTAGGCCACACGGCTGAGCAGACGCTCCACATCATATACGTTCTGCAGTTCTTCAGCCAGCGTCATGGTCAGCACATGCTGGTTGGTAAACTCCTCCACCGCGTCAAGACGATGTAGGATCCTGCCGCGGTGGATCAGCGGCTGTTCGATCCAGGAGCGCAGCAGACGGCTGCCCATGGCGGTGGACGTCTTGTCCAGCAGCCACAGGAGCGATCCCTTTCTGGTACGGCTGCGCAGGGATTCCGTCAATTCAAGGTTGCGCCGGGTGTTGCGGTCCAGCAGCATCGTCTCGCTGCCCTGATAGATCCGCAGCTCCGTGATGTGCTCCAGCGAGTTCTTCTGTGTTTCGCTCAGGTAGCGCATCAGCGCTCCCGCAGCACAGGCAGCTACACGGTATTCCTCGCTCAACCCCAGGGGCGAAAGATCGTTCAGTTCGAAGTGCCGGCACAGCGTTTCACTGGCATTCTGGAACTGGAACCAGGTTCCCGGCTGTTCAGAGGCAGAGGAGGTCTCACGATTCAGGCAGGAACGGAGGCGGACCAGATCATTGCAGATGATCTCGATAGGCTGAATGCGGGCAATCTCGTCTGCCAGCGTCGCTTCCGCCTTGTCGATCTCGTGAACAGAGAATTCGCCCGTGGAAACGTCCGCCAGGGCCAGACCGGCTTTATCGCCATTGAAGCACACCGCCAGCAGGAAGTTGTTGGTATGCTCGTCCAGCATGGTGGGCTCGATCACGGTACCTGCCGTGATAATGCGCACCACATCACGCTTTACCAGTCCTTTGGTGGTGGCGGGATCCTCCATCTGTTCACAGATGGCTACCTTGTATCCCTTGGCGATGAGACGCTCCACATATGTGTTACAGGCATGAAAAGGAACGCCGCACATGGGCGCGCGCTCCTCCAGGCCGCAGTCACGCCCGGTGAGCGTCAGCTCCAGCTCGCGCGAAGCGAGCTTTGCGTCGTCAAAGAACATCTCGTAGAAATCGCCCAGGCGAAAGAACAGAATGCAGTCCTGATGCTCAGCCTTGATGTTCAGGTACTGCTGCATCATGGATGTAATGCCAGCCATGAATGGCCTCCTCTTCTGCGTGTGAAAAGCTATGGATTAGTGGCAGCCGCCGCAAGTGGAGCAGGAGCCGGTGCACCCGCCATGGTGATGATGGTGGTCGCCGCAATCGCATTCATCTTCGGTCTCGCCGGTGATGACCAGGCGAAGGATGCGGTTCACATTCTCCATCATCTGGGTGAATTCACGGCGGGCCTCCTGCATCTCCATGATCAGGGGAACCTCGTTCATGGCCTTTTCGGCTGCTTCCATGGCTTTGCCGGCCTCGGCCAGAGCGCTGTGATCCATATTGTTGGAGGCAAGGATACTCTCCACAGCCTGACGCTTTTCAACAAAATCGCTGACGGCCTTCACAGAAGCTTCGTCTTTGTTGACCTGCAGCTCGGCGGCGTGCATCCGCTGGTAAACGCTGCTCTCCACGATGGCCTCTGCCAGTTCCTGAGCCTTGTGCATAACATTATTCATGGTTCAAACTTCCTTTCTCAAATGCGCTCAGCCATGAGCGTGTTGTTTTTGATTTCAGTCACGCGGACGCGGACGATCTGCCCGATGTCCTTTTCGCCGCCGGGCAACGTGATGGACACGCCGTGCTTTCCCTTGCCCGAAACAGCCGTATTGCTGCGACGGGACAGGCCCTCCACCAGCACTTCTTCTTCCATGCCCACAAAACGGGCCATAGCTTGCTTCTGGCATTCGTCCTGCAGAGCGATCAGCCGCTGGATGCGATCGGTAGCCACGTCCTCGGGGATCTGGTTATCCATGGAGGACGCCTTTGTTCCCGTGCGGGGAGAATAGATGAAGGTGAATGCCGAGTCGTACCCAACCTCCTTCACCAGAGACATGGTATCCTGGAATTGTTCCTCCGTCTCCCCCGGGAAGCCTACGATGATATCAGTGGTCAGGCCGATGCCCGGCACAGCCTGCCGCAGCGCGCGGACACGGTCAAGGTATTGTTCGCGGGTGTAACGGCGGTTCATCCGGCGGAGGATATCGTCATTGCCCGCCTGCACAGGCAGATGAAACTGCGGCAGGATATGCTTGCTCTTCCCCATGACCTCGATCAGTTCATCCGAAAGATCCTTGGGATGGCTGGTCATGAAGCGGATGCGGGGAATGCCCATCTCGTCCAGGCGGCGCAGAAGCTCCGCGAAGGTCACATTGCCTTCCAGCCCCTTGCCGTAGGAGTTCACGTTCTGTCCCAGCAGCATGATCTCCTTCACGCCGCTGTCCTTCAGCCGCTGCGCCTCGGCAAGAATGGATTTCATCTCGCGGCTGCGTTCCCGTCCTCGCACATAGGGAACGATGCAGTACGAGCAGAAGTTGTCGCAACCATACATGATGGTAATATACGCGGCGTCCTCACGCAGGCGCTTCACCGGCAGATCCTCGGCGATGGTGTCCTCGTCCTCCACGACCACCACGGCCCTGTCGGAATTCAGCGTCCGGCAAAGGAGCTCCGGCAGCTTGTAGAGATTCGTGGTGCCAAAGGCAAGATCGATGAATTTATATTGCCTGAGGATCTTCTCAGCCATGCCGGGCTGCTGGATCATGCAGCCGCAAACAGCGATGATGAGGTCAGGGTTACGCTTGCGGATCTCCTTCAGCCAGGTCACATTGCCCAGGGCCCGGCGTTCGGCGTTGTCGCGTACACAGCAGGTGTTGAAGATGACGAAATCCGCATTCTCCCTGTCAGGGGCTTCGGACATGCCCATGTCACGGAGCATCCCCGCCAGAATCTCGCTGTCGTGAGCATTCATCTGGCAGCCGTAGGTGACTACGTAGTAGCTCCTGGGCCGCTGCGGCATACTGCGGATCTCCGCCATATACTGCCGCTGCTCAGCCAGCTGCTCTTCTGTAATGATGACAGGCTTTCTTTCAGCCATGCTTCTCCTCCTTCATCAGCATTTCACGGCCGGAGCCGTGGCATACGTGGCAGGTAACCGTCCATTCTTCCCGCAAGGGCATCCGGCTCTTCTTGCGGGTCATTTCGATCAGACCCAGGGATGTAAAGCCATGGATCACCGTCTTGACCCGATCCGCCGCGAAGGCGTCCCGCAGCGCTGCCAGTACCTGCTCACGCTGAACGTCGCTGTGCATATCGATCATATCGATGAGAATGATGCCGCTCAGATTGCGCAGCCGCACCTGACGGGCGATCTCTTTGCAGGCTTCAAGATTTGTCCTGAGGATGGTCTGCTCCAGGTCACGCTTGCCGGTGAATTTAGCGGTATTCACATCAATGACCGTCATGGCCTCGCAGGGATCGATCACCAGCGAAGCACCGCTGTCCAGCCACACGTGGCGCTGCAGGGCCTTGTCGCGCTGATGATGCAGCCTTGCAATGGACATCAGATCATCCGAAGCCATAGTCACAGGCGCGACCGGAGCCAGCGCCTTCGCGAGCGTTTCATCATTGGTGATAATACGGTCGATGCCCCGGGGGCGATAATCGTCCAGCAGACTGTCCAGCAAGGTGCGCGGTTTATGTACCACAGAAGGCACGTGGGCGGTAGGCGCGGCACGCTGGATGCTCTTCCATGCAGAGGTCAGTTCATTCACCTCCGCCCGGATATCAGCTTCCGCCGCGTTCAATGCCGCGTTTCGCAGGATCAGGCCAAACGCCCCTTCCGCGATCTCCCGACCCATAGCCTGCAGCGCCTTTCGCTTTTCCTCATCCTCAATACGCGAGGAAACGCCCACATATCGGTTCAGCGGCATCAGAATGATCCGCTCGCCGCACAGGGTGATATCCCTGGTAAGAAAGGCTCCCTTGGCGCCCTGGGCTTCCTTTTTGACCTGCACCAGCACCGTGTCTCCAGTCTGAAGCCTTGGAAGCGAGACCGATTGGCTGCGCTCCTCCAGGGGCAGAAAGCCATTCTTTTCCTGACCGATATCCACAAACGCAGCCTTCATGCCAGGAACAATGCGCTCAACCCGGCCGGTATAGATGGCCTCTGTTGCAGAGGCGGCATCGTCGAGGAGATACTCGCAGAGCTTACCATCCTCCACCAGCGCCAGTTCACGAACGGCGCCGCTTTTCACGTAAATCTCGCGCATCACAGATGCTCCAGCGGGATAAGCTCACCCGCTTCGTTGTGTCCCAGCAGACGGTTGCGGGTCACCAGCACGCGGGGAACATCACAGCCGGCAAAGCCGCACAGGGCCTTCACCAGCATATCAGGCTTGCAGGACATATGCTCCGTCAGCGTCATGGTGGAATAGATGTGATCACCCTCGCCGGAAAGCGAGAAAAGCAGCGGACGGATATCACATTCCTTGATCCCGCTCTTGGTCTTGCGCATGGCCATGATGCTTTCCTGAGCCAGGAAGTCAGGGATAGCCGCAACACATCTGGCCGCCGCGTCAGCGTCCAGCAGCTTCAGGTCATACTCGGCAGCCTGCACCATCGCCATCAGCGCAGGATGCTTGTCATCCAGCGCCCTGGCGGATTTCAGCTGCATATCCGGGGGCATAGCGGCGTTCATGGCGGCAAGGAAAGTCTCTGGTGTCACATCGCTGTCCAGCGTCACGTCCATCATTTCATTCAGGCCTACCGCACCGGTTGAAAGAGCGGACGCAAAGGTGATCAGAATATGGGGATTGAATCCCTTGGAATAGCTCACAGGCAGGCCGCTGCGGCGCAGGGCGCGCTGGGTGGAACGCATGATATCCAGGTGGCCAATGTGGCGCAGGCGTTCACTCTTTTCAAACACTGCCATCATCCGCAAAACGAACACACCCCCTTGAATCGCTGCAGGCCACAGCCGTTACAGCCCTGGCGGCAGTCACGGGTCACCTGAGCGCGATCGGCCTTTTCCTTCTCACGCCAGAGGAACTCCTTGGTGATGCCGCTGTCGATGAAGTCCCAGGGAAGGATCTCGTCCTTCTCACGGCGGCGGTAGGCGTAGAAGGCCGGGTCGATGCCGCACTCGTCAAAGGCTTCCATCCATGTATCATACTTGAAGTGCTCGGTCCAGCCATCCAGCATACAGCCCTTTTCGAAGGCCTTGAGCAGTACCTGACCCATACGACGGTCGCCGCGGGCAAAGCAGGCTTCCAGATAGCTCAGACCGGACTCGTGATAATTGAAGTTCACACCCTTGATCTTGCGCAGAGCGTCCCGCAGGTGAAGCTGCTTGTCCTGCACGACGGAAAGGGAATCCTGGGGTTCCCACTGGAAGGGCGTGAAGGGCTTGGGAACGAACACCGAGGCAGAGCAGGTCACCCGCAGGCCTTTGGCGCGCTGCTCCTTGGGCACGGCAAAATAAGCGGAAACGACCTTGCGGGCCAGGTCGGCAATGCCATCCAGATCCTCGTAGGTCTCTGTGGGCAGGCCCATCATAAAGTACAGCTTCACACTGCTCCAGCCACCCTGGAAGGCGTCGGAAACCTTCTCGATCAGGTCATCCTCCGTCACACCCTTGTTGATGACGTCACGCAGGCGCTGGGTGCCCGCCTCCGGAGCAAAGGTCAGGGACGTCTTGCGGGTCTTCTGAGTCTCCTCCAGGGACTCCTTCAGCACACTGTCGATGCGCAGGGAGGGCAGGCTGATGGACACGCGCTTCTCGTTCAGGCGTTTCATCAACTCACGGATCAACTCAGCCAGGCAGGTGTAATCGCCGCTGGACAGGCTGGAAAGGCTCATTTCCTCATAGCCGGTGGAGGCCTCCAGCTTTTCGGCCAGCTCCACCAGGCGCTCCAGGCTACGCTCACGCACCGGCCGATAGAGCATGCCCGCCTCGCAGAAGCGGCAGCCGCGGGTGCAGCCGCGCATGATCTCCAGCATGATGCGATCATGGATGATCTCGGTATACGGCACCGGGATCTTTTCGGGATAGAAGGCGGCGTCCAGGTCGGTAACGATGGCCTTCAGCACACGCTCGGGCGCTTCGGGACAGTTGGGCGCAAAGGAAGCGATGGTACCGTCCTCGTTGTAGGACACATCGTAGAGAGAGGGCACATACACGCCGCGCACAGAAGCCAGTCGCTTCATGCAGGCCTCGCGGGGCTCGCCGGACTTCTTCCACTCGCGGATGACCTGGTTCAGCTCCACGATCTGCTCCTCGCCGTCGCCGACCATGAAGGCGTCGATCACATCAGCCAGGGGTTCGGGATTGAAGGCGCAGGGACCGCCTGCCACGACGATGGGATCATTCTCTCCGCGCTCGGTACGGCGCAGCGGGATATTGCCCAGCTTCAGCATGGCCAGGATATTGGAGTAGCTCATCTCATACTGCAGGGTAAATCCCACCACGTCGAATTCATTCAACGGGCGGCGATTCTCCAACGAGAACAGCGGAACGTTTTCCTCCTGCATGAGAGCCATCATGTCCACCCAGGGCATGCAGGCGCGCTCGCACAGGCTCCATTCCTGCTGATTGATGATAGCATAAAGGATCTTCATGCCCAGGTGAGACATGGCGACCTCGTAGGTATCGGGAAAGCAGAATGCAAAATGGAGTTCAGTCTCCTCCCAGCTCTTCAGGGCGGTGTTCATCTCGCCGCCGGTATAGCGGGGCGCCTTCTGCACCTTCTCAAGCATGGCCTCGATCTTCTCGGAATACAAAGTGCGTGCCTCCTTACAAAAAAACACTCATTATATTGTACTATTTTGGCGGCGGATGGTCAACCTTCGCGGCGCCTGTGGAAGAAATTTTTGCTTTGAAATCCTATCCTGTAGCTTTCAGACATAGCAATGTATGCTTGGGTACGTAAACCTTCACAATTCAGGAACAATGTGGTATGATACATTTGTTTCAATGGATTGCTTGACAACGAAAGGAGACCAACATGAAACGCAAAATGAAAGCTGGCGTCATCGCGCTGATCTGCGTGCTTGTCCTGGCAGTGCTGGTGGGCTGGAGCGGCTTCTACCGCGTGGGCCAGGGTGAGGAAGCCCTTGTGCTGACCTTCGGCAAGGTCACCACCGTCAACGGCCCCGGCCTGTACTGGCACTTCCCGCTGATCCAGGATATCATCAGCGAGTCCGTAACCACCATCCACACCAAAGAATACGGCTTCCGCACCACCCGTCAGGGCAGCTACGGCACCGCGGCCAAGTATGCCGATGAGACGGACGAGGGCGTTATGCTCACCAACGATAACAGTATCGTGTCTCTGGAAGCGATCTACCAGTATACCATCCGCGACGTGAAGCAGTACTCTTTCGACGTACATGATCCCGAGGGTACCCTGCAGCTGGCCTTCGAAGCCGTGATCCGCCGCAATATCCAGAACCGCAGCCTGGATGACGCCCTTCTGAACAAGGAAGAGATCGAGCGCGAGGTTCTGCCTGATTTCCAAGCCCTGATCGACAGCTATGAGATGGGCGTGAAGATCAACGACGTTCGCATCCAGAACATCACCGTGCCTGCGGAAGTCGCCTCCGCCTACGAGGATGTTAACAACGCCAAGAACGAGAAGACCAAGCGTCTTGACGAAGCGGAGCGCTACAAGAACAATGTTCTGCCCACCGCCCGCTCCAACGCCTATGCCGTGCTGCAGGAGGCCGAGGCCTACAAGGCCGAGACCATCGCCGCGGCCGAGGCGGACGTGTCCGTTTTCAAGGCAGTGTACGAAAAGTACCAGGCCTCGCCGGAGATCACCCGGACCCGCCTGCTGATCGAAACGCTGGAGAAGGTTCTTTCCAGCGCCAACAAGCTTTACCTTGTCGACAGCGATACTGGCACCACCAAGCTCCTCGACCTGAATGGCTCCCCTGCTACCTCAAATGCAGCAGCCGTCGCCGGAGGTGAATAATATGCAGTTCAATCAGTTTAATCAGCAGTCTTCCCCGGATCCCATCAATATCAACGAGGTCAAGGCCAGGCAGTTTATCAAAAAGCATGGCGGCCGCACGGTGCTGATCGCCATCATCGCCATCCTTGCATTGGTTCTCCTCAGCGAGAGCGTCTTTATCGTGGGCGAGGCCGAACAGGCCATGGTAAGCCGTTTCGGCGTTATCAAGCGCCTGATCACCAACAGCGATAACGACTTCCATCAGCGGTACGCCGATCAGCTGAAGGACGAGATCACCTCCTCGGGTGATGTGAAGCTGCAGGTCGGCAGCGGCCTGCATTTCAAGCTCCCCTTCATCGACAAGGTGGAAAAGTATTCCTCCCGCCTGTATACCTATATTTCTGACAGCGAGGTCGTGAATACCCTCGAAAAGAAGCAGTATTACATTACCACCTACGCCCAGTGGAGCATCACTGATCCCGCGCTGTTCAGCCTGAAACTGGGCAGCATGACCGCTGCCGAAAACCAGCTGGACAACATCATCCACCCTGTTATCGTGCAGCTGATCAACCGCATGCTGGCTGACAACTTCATTTCCAACAAGGACGCCCTGAACACCGCCCTGCAGGAGGGCCTGACCACCATCAATCAGGATATGTGCGTCCGCGGTATTGAGGTGAAGGATATCCAGATCCACCGCACGATCCTCCCCACGGGCAATATCGAATCCACCTACGCCCGCATGCAGGCTGACCGTGCCAAAGAAGCCCAGCAGCTGCGCAGCGAAGGCGATGAAGAGTACAACAAGGTCGTCGCCGCCGCTGACCTGGAAGCACGTCAGATCGAGGCTCAGGCCGTCAGCCAGGCCGGCGCCATCCGTGGCGAAGGCGAGGCCAGCGCTGCCGAGATCTATGCCGAGGCTTATAGCGTGGACGCCGATTTCTATGCCTTCTGGCGCAGCCTGCAGGCGTTGGAAAAAGCCCTGGGCGAGAACGCGACCCTTGTACTGGATCAGACCAATCCCCTCTTCGCGGATCTGATGCAGTTTATCAAATGATTCCCACATAACAGCTTCACCTCCGGACAAAACTGTTCCGGAGGTGATTTTATATGAAACACTTTCTCATCGGCGCCATGGGATATCCCCTGCTGGAGCTGGCCTGGCGCGGACATACACACCCCAGCATGGCCCTGGCAGGTGGGCTGAGCGCATCAATGATCCATCAGGTAGGCCGCACAGATCTACCCTTCCTGAACAAGGTGCTGCTGTGCGGCGCTGGCGTAACCGCTGTCGAAGGCTTATGCGGATTCATCTGGAACCGCAGGCATCAGGTATGGGATTACCGGCGAATTCCGCTGAACTGGCGGGGGCAGGTCTGCCTTCCGTACACCGTGGCCTGGTGCGGTATCTCCGCGATTTACCTTTTTGCTGAACGGGCGATACGTCAATCCAGCCATTGATCCGGCATTCTTCCCTCCTTCCATGCGATTTGGAAGACTTCCTTTGGGGGCTGTTTTCCGCACCGGATCCATCAGAAAAAGCCGGGGATTGTTCCCCGGCTCATTGCCTCAGCTATGATTGTGATCTTCTCCATCCTTTGGCTTTTTCCCGATCAATCCTCCGGTCATCTCGCTTAGATTACGACCGGCCTTTCTCATGCCATCCTTTATCGATCCGGTTGAAACGATAGCGAAGATGATGAACGCCGCCACCGCGATGCCAACGATCCACAGAATACCGCTGCCCATACCGCTGCTGCTTTCAGCCGCAGGCTCTTCGTCGTCCCGCGCGGCGTCATTCATCCGGGTGCCTGTCCCCCTTACGTCCGATGTTCCTGCCGAGCCGGTAACCCCACCGTACATCGTTCTGTAGATCACATCGGACATCATGGGCATACTGGCAAGCACCCGCTCCTTGCTGAGCGTATACGTACCGCACTCCAGCAGAACACTGTGGGGCGCCAGATCCTGATTGTATGTTCCCTTGCCCATATAAATATCCTTGATCAGGCCGGGATAAACCTTGTCTGCCACTGCTTTGATCTTCAGGGCAAACTCCTTGTTGACGTCCATGTTCTGGTTGCCCCTGCCAACCAGCAGGCGCACCTTGGAGCAATCTTTGCCGCCGATGGTCGTCGCGTATTCATCCGGATCCGGAATTCCGTCACGGTGGATATCCAGCAGCGCGTCAGGCATGGCTTTCAGCAGCTGCACAGCCGTCTGCCTGGACCTGCGGTATGCACCGGCGTCGTGAGGGTGATGCAGGGCGTCGGAAACCTCCGTTTCCGCGCCGTTTTCCTCAAGCGCCTCCGCCAGCGCATCAGCTACCTGATAGATGGAGCCCCGCTCCTCATCGCTGTATTTCCCATCGGATGGTTCATAGCTTTCATCGCTGTGTGTGCAGTACAAGGCGATCAACTTGTCGCCCAAAGCCACAACGGGTAGCGCGGCGTCCGCGTTCAGCCAGCTCACGTCAGGCAGGTCGATGTTTCCCTTATCCTTCGCGACCGCCACACCCTCCTGCGTACGGATGATCTCATACAGCCGGTCGTCACCGGAGATATACTCGTCACCCGCCTCCGGCTCATAGCAGATCTGCGTCAATCGTGTTCCGTCTTCATCCACGATCGTCCAGACGGGCTCATCCGCCCAGGCCGCCAGGGGCATCATGAGAAGAACCAGCCAAATGATCAGCTTCCTCATGCGTTGTTTCGCTCCTTTCTTTTCCGGACGATCCGCTCCGTTATCTCACCGATCAATTCAGCGAGCAGCACAGCCAGAACGCCGCTGATCACCACTGTGTCAGCGATTCCCGCGCCACCCAGCACCAGCTGCTGGTCAACGCCATTGCGCCAGTTCACACAGGCGGTGATCACGTCGGCAAGGATCACACCAACAACGCCGCAGATGAACGCTCCGCGTCGGCTCCTGCCAAGAAGCCAGGCGATCACACCACCCGCAAGCCCGTAAACAAGATTCGGATCAATGAACATCTGCTCCGGTTCATCCGGCAGCAGAACCGAAAGACCATACACCGCAGCGCCCGTCAGCACAGCGCCGATCAGGGAGCGAACGCGCTCTCTGCCCGTATCAGCCTTGATGAGCAAATAGACGCATATTCCCAGCGGAATCACAGCTCCGCCGAGGCTGACTGAAACCTTCCCCAATGTCACATTGGGCAGGAGCGTTCCGACAAACATTGCCGCCACAAGCAAAAGCGCCATGCGATCTGTCAGATGCAGCCTGTCCAGCACCCGCTGCAGCACCCCAAAGAAGATCAGCACGGCCACCACCGTCAATACCAGCATTCCAACCGACATACTGCCTCCACCATTCGTTCAGGATAATGGTAGAATGCGCGTTTCACACGACCCATATACAAAAAAGTGACCATAAAGGTCACTTGATTAGCTTATCGGCAGAATCAGAACAGCTTCACATCGCCGGAGATGCTGTTGACGTTCACATATGCAACGGGCATTCCCAGCGGTTCGCCAAAGCGGTTGATCTTCGTGCCGCTGACGGTTTGCAGCTGCGCGCCCACCTGTCCCCGCATGCTGTCGGGCAGCCAGATCTTCAGATCGCCGCTGGTCGTGTTGGCATTCACGTTTCTCAGCGTGTCCTCTTTCACCCTCAGGATTACATCACCGCTGACAGTCTTTGTGTTCACGTTTTGCAGTCCGCCGTTAAGCTCCGCGTCACCGCTGACAGTGTTGATATTGATCTCAGGACAATTGCCCGTAAACGCCACATCGCCGCTGACCGTCTGCACCGTCAGCGCGGGGGTATTCGCCGTGATATCCACATCGCCACTGGAGCCCCTTACCTTGATCTGGCCGGGGATCACGTCATCCAGCAGCACCATGAGCAAATCACCGCTGGTGCTTTCCATGCGTAATTCACTGACATTCACTTCATCGATATCCACATCGCCGCTGGTGGTATGGAGATCCAGGGCGAAGGCGTATTCTTCCGGCATCGCGATGGTCACCTCGCCACCGCCGCCATACTGCATATTGATGTGGATATTCCCCAGTATCTTTTTGATACCATTCATAAAGCCGGAGAAGCTGTTCCAATCCTGCTCTTCGCTCTCCTGCTCCCCAGTCCGGTCATACCTGACTTCCGCCTTATTATCCCGGTAGATTTTCAGGACTTCACCTGACATCTCGACCCGCAGATTCGGCATATTCTCCGCATCGTAATACACATGGACCAGCTCGTCGCCGGAAAGCTCGAAATTCACGTCATCTGAAGTCAGCATCACATTGATGCACTTCACCTGTTTGGGATCAAACAAAAGATCCCTATCCATTTCCTCATCGGCTTCAGGCTGCGCATATGCTTCGGTTTTCCTCGGATACTGCGCAATGACTTCCTCCATGCCCTTCAGGCTCTCCACCACGGCGGCGATCGCCTCGTCCTCATTCAGGCCACGGGCAATGAGATCCTGGTAGCGCTCCTGGCAGTTGTTCATGACCTCATCCTTCAGCGCCTGAACCTCATCGGTCATGAAGGTATCCTGGAATATGATCTCAACGATGCGTGCAACTGTTTCGTTCATCGTAATTCCTCCAATAGCTGGTCGATCAGTGCTTTTGTTTCCTGCCATGCTTCGAGATCCTGCCGCAGCTTCTCCCTGCCGGCCTCTGTCAACGAGTAATATCGCCGCCTGGCGCCGCTAAGCTCGTCTCCCCAGTAGGAGGAGATATAACCGGCATTCTCCAAACGACGGAACGCGGTGTAAAGCGTCGCTTCCTTCAGTTCAAACCTGTTGCCGCTCAGCTCCGACACACGCTTGTTGATCTGATAACCATAGCTGTCGCCCCCGGCCAACTGTCTAAGGATGATGGAATCCGTATATCCCCTCAGGATATCCGCGGTCAATACCATATCCTCACCTCCTGAATACATTATATGCAGGTATACCTCGCCTGTCAATGTATTTCGACATTCTAAGCAAATTCTAATCTTCCGATGCGGATGTTCTTTTGCTGTTCAAGGGCTTGCGCAGCCGGCAATGCTCCTGTAAAATGAGATACGCGAATTGTATACAACAAATATGATATAAAGGAGCGAAGCCCTTATGCAGAAAATTCAGATGACCACCCCCCTGGTGGAGATGGACGGCGACGAGATGACCCGGATCCTCTGGGCGGATATCAAGGATATGCTGATCCTTCCCTTCGTCGACCTGAAGACTGAGTATTATGACCTTGGCCTGCCCCATCGCGACGAGACCCGTGACCAGGTCACCATCGACAGCGCCGAAGCCACCAAAAAATATGGCGTTGCTGTCAAGTGCGCCACCATCACCCCCAACGCGCAGCGCATGACGGAATATAACCTGCACGAAATGTGGAAGAGCCCCAACGGCACCATCCGCGCCATGCTGGATGGCACTGTGTTCCGCGCGCCGATCCTTGTCAAGGGCGTTCATCCCACCGTCCGCACATGGGAAAAACCCATTACCATCGCCCGTCACGCTTATGGCGATGTGTACCGCAACACGGAGATCAAGGTCCCCGGCGCCGGCAAGGCTGAGCTGGTCTTCACCGGCGAGGATGGCCAGGAGATCCGGCAGACGGTGTTTCAGTTCAAAGGCCCCGGCATCCTGCAGGGCGTGCATAATCTGGATGCCTCCATCGCATCCTTTGCCCATGCCTGCTTCCAATACGCCCTGAGCGTCAAGCAGGATCTCTGGTTCTCCACCAAAGACACCATCAGCAAGACCTACGACCACAACTTCAAGGATATCTTCCAGGAGATCTATGATAAGGACTACAAGGCAGCCTTCGAGGCCGCCGGTATCGAGTACTTCTATACCCTTATCGATGACGCCGTGGCCCGCGTGGTGCGCTCCAAGGGCGGATTTATCTGGGCCTGTAAGAATTACGATGGCGACGTTATGAGCGACATGGTGGCTACTGCCTTTGGTTCTTTGGCCATGATGACCAGCGTGCTCGTCTCCCCCGATGGCAAGTTTGAATACGAAGCCGCCCACGGCACCGTGACCCGCCACTACTATCGCCATCTGAAGGGCGAGGAAACCAGCACCAATCCTGTGGCGACCATCTTTGCCTGGAGCGGCGCCCTGCGCAAGCGCGGCGAGCTGGATCATCTGCCCGACCTGTGCGCCTTTGCCGACAAGCTGGAGAAGGCCACCATCGATACCATCGAATCCGGCGTAATGACCAAGGATCTGGCGCTGCTGTGGGAGGGCGAATGCACCGCCATTAACAGCAAGCAGTTCCTTCAGGCCATCGCGGATCGCCTGAACTAAGCAGAGACGCCGGCAACTCAATAAAACAGGCGCTGACTAACCGTCAGCGCCTGTTTTATGTTTCAACCCAATACTGCTCCAGGTCAATATCCTCCGGCGGGAAATGTACTGTTCTCCAGTATACGCCGCCGTTGTTCAGGATCGTCCCGCGGCTGCCCGGATTATCCGGCTCGCAGGCGATCATCACCCTGTCCAGACCTATGCTGCGGCAGAAAGGCAGAACGGCCCGCAGCATGGCGGTTGCCACACCCTTGCGCCGCTCCGACGGCCTGACGGAATATCCGATGTGTCCGGCGTAGTCCCGCAGATAATCGTTCAGATAATGCCGAACCTGGATCATTCCCATGATCCGCTTGTCATGCCTGCGGACGTACGCAAACTGGGTGGAGACCACCCACTTTTCCGGCACGGTCTCCCTGTTTTTCAGCAGCAGATTGAAATCGATCCAATCCCGCGGCTCCTCATGGCGACGCAGGCTGCCGCAGCCATCCATATCGCTTCCCGCTTCGATCATCTCCTGCCGGAAATCCCTGATCTCCTCCGTCAGGGATATATCCGGCTCGATCAACATCATTTCGTCCATGGATTACCTCCGGGTCACACAATGCAGCTCCGTACGCCGCGAACACGGGCGGCAACGTCAGCGAATTCTTCCGGCGTCAGGGACTGCGCGCCGTCACACAAGGCGTGCTTGGGATCGTTATGCACCTCGATGATCAATCCGTCCGCGCCGCAAGCCGCCGCCGCGAGGGACATGGGCTTCACCAGGCGGCTCACACCCGTGGCATGGCTGGGATCAACGATCACCGGCAGATGCGTGCGTTGATGCAGCACAGGCACGCAGCTCAGATCAAGGGTATTACGGGTGGCTGTTTCAAAGGTGCGGATGCCGCGCTCGCACAGGATCACGTTCTCATTTCCGCCGGCCATGATATACTCGGCGCTCATGAGCAGCTCCTGCAGGGTATTGGCCAGGCCGCGCTTGAGCAGAATGGGGTTATCGCACTTGCCCAGCTCCTTGAGGAGCTCAAAGTTCTGCATATTGCGGGCGCCCACCTGGATCACATCCACTTCCTCAAACAAGGGCAGGTGGCTGATGTCCATGATCTCCGTCACGATGGGAAGCCCCGTCTCCCGTTTGGCCTCAAGCAGCAGGCGGATTCCCTCGCCATGCAGGCCCTGGAAGGCATAGGGCGAGGTGCGGGGCTTGAACGCGCCGCCGCGCAGAAGCGTCGCACCTGCTTCCTTCACAGCCCTGGCAATGCCGATGATCTGCTCCTCGCTCTCCACCGAGCAGGGGCCGGCGATGATCTGGAACATACCGCCGCCCAGCTTCACCCCGCCGCAATCGATGACGGAATCCGCCGGATGAAACTTGCGATTGGCTTTTTTGTAGGGCTCCTGAATGCGGCGTACTGCCTCCACATCATCCAGGGTAACGATCATATCCTCATCGATGCGGCTGGTATCGCCTACCAGGCCCATGATGGTGGAGTGCTCGCCCTGGGAGAGATGGATCTTCAGTCCCATCTTGTTAAAAAACGCTGTCAGCTTATCGATTTGTTCCTGCCGTGCTTCCTGCTTCAGAATAACGATCATGCTTCCATACCTCCATGCTGCTTTTTCAAATGAAAAGCCCCACAGCCTACGCTGCAGGGCGATCAGGATGCGTTCCACGCCAAATCAAGCCCTGCACACATGATACAGAACATAATAATACTTGGCGTAGCGAGCATTACACATCGTCGCATCCTCCTTCATTGAATGATACCATCATACGCCTGTTCGCGGCGTTTTGCAAGTACTGTCCGCAAGGAAAACAAACCCAGTACAATCTCAGGCCTCTTTACCGTTTTCCTCAAGATATTTCTCCAGCTTGCGCTTCACACGCTGAAGCGCGTTGTCAATGGATTTCACATGACGACCCAGGTTATCGGCGATCTCCTGATAGCTCTTGCCGTCCAGATAGGCGCGAAGCACCTCCTGCTCCAGCCCGGAAAGCACCTCGTCGATCTTGTGATGGATGCTGTTGAGATCCTCCTGACCGATGATGAGTTCCTCCGGATTGGTAGCTCTTCCCTCGATGATCACGTCCAGCAGCGTCCTGTCGGATTCCTCGTCATAGAGGGGTTTATTCAGGGAAACATAGCTGTTCAGCGGAATATGCTTCTGGCGGGTGGCGGTTTTGATGGCGGTGATGATCTGCCTGGTGATACACAGCTCCGCGAAAGCGCGGAAGGAGGAAAGCTTATCCGGCCTGAAATCGCGGATGGCCTTGTACAGACCGATCATGCCTTCCTGCACGATATCCTCGTGATCGGCGCCAATGAGAAAATAGCTCCTGGCTTTGGATCGCACAAAATTCTTATACTTATTGAGCAGATATTCCTCTGCCATGGTATCGCCCTGACGGCACAGCGCAACAACGTCCTCATCAGCCATGGCGGCATAATCAGACATCAGGGGAATGTCTTCCTCCGGCCCCTCCTCCAATTCAGGAAGGGATTCATCGCTGTGTTCATCATCCTGGAAATCCATCTCCCGGCGAAACTCAGCCAACGTGGCCAGCTCCTCCTCGGTGAACTCCATGTCGCGGTCATCCATTGTTTTTTCCTGCCTTGTAAGTTTGTATGATTCTATCCTCTGCGCAGCTTTTCCAGCACCTGAAGCATATCCTCCGGCAGCCGTCCGGCAAGGTTGTGCTTCAGCCCCAGGCTTTGATGGCGGTGGGCTTCCATGCCTGTGGTGCGCAGCTGCTTCAGCTCGCGCAGCAGTTCCCGCGAGGTCATGCGTGTAGCTCCGGTGGAAAGCACCTGCGACTGCTCAAGCCCATCGGAGGTAGCGACCCTCACCGTCCGGTACTTTGGTGTTTGCGCCACCAGACGTTCGATGTAGCTGTCTGCCGTTTCGCCATGGCAGGTAAACACCAGCGTCAGGCTACCATGAGGCTCCTCGGTGCGGATCTTCCGATCGGACTGGTATCCATCGAACACCAGCACTACTTCCTCGCCAGCATAGCCGCTGTAATCCTCCAGCTGATGCATCAGCCTGTCGCGACTTTCATCCAGGGACCATTGGTGCTTCTCGGCTTCACGCCATGCGCCAATGACATTATAGCCATCGACAATCAGGAGCGGTTTCATTTCCTGCGGGAAGAGAGCACGCGGTACATCACGATACCAGCGGCCACAGAAGCGTTCAGGCTATCGATGTGCCCGGCCATGGGAAGAGAAACCTTCTGATCACAGGTTTCCAGTGTGAGGCGGCTGACACCCTCGCCTTCGGCGCCCACGACCAGCGCAACGCCACCCTTGAAGTTTACCTTTTCATAATCCTCGCCGTCCATGTCCAGCGCGTAGGCCCATACGTTCTGCCTTTTCAGTTCCTCCAGGGTGCGGTTGAGATTGGTGACACGGGCGACCTTCATGTGCTCCACCGCGCCGGCGGAGGCCTTTACGGCGGCAGGGGTCAGGCCGACGCTGCGGCGCTCAGGCACGATCACACCATGGGCGCCAACGCACTCGGCGCTGCGGATGATGGCGCCCAGGTTATGTGGATCAGTAACGCCGTCCAGCAGAATGAGGAAGGGATCCTCACCCTTTTCGGCGGCTTCGGCCAGCATGGCCTCCACCGTGGAATACTGATAGGCGGAGGCAAAAGCCAACAGGCCCTGATGATGGGGGGTGATGTCATCCAGGCGGGACTTATCTACCTCCTGCACCAGGATGTGCTGTTCCCGAGCCATCTGAACGATCTCCCTGGCGGAGCCGGAGAGCTCGCCGCGCTGCACCAGCAGCTTTTCGATATCGCGGCCAGCCTTCAGCGCCTCACGGATGGGATTGCGGCCGGAGAGGAGGTTTTCATGGATGATCTCCTCCTGCACAGGAGCAGCCACGGGGGCAGGACGATGCTCGAAATCGCGGTAGGAACGCTCCTGCCGGGGTTCCTCAAAGCGGCGCTCAGTACGGGGCTTTCTGTCGAAGGACCGGTTGTCGCGGCGATCGTCCTCACGGCGGGAGCGGAAATCATCCCGACCACGATTATCACGGCGGTTGTCATTTCCGCGATACTGCCCATAAGAGGAACGGTTATCACGGTGGTTGCTATTGCCACGGAAATTACGGCGCTCACCGTCATCCTCAGCATCGGGGCCGAAGCGACGGGCGGCTCCGCGATAGCGGGTGCCTTCCTCTTCCCACTTTTCCCTGGAATGATCCTTCTTCACCGGGCGCTTACCGGGAACATCATGATAAAATGCCATTATTATTCTCCTTTATTCTTCGTCAACCGAGCGATCATTGACTGACGCTCGCGTTTGATCTCTCCAGCCTTGCCGCAGGACTTAGCGCCCTCGGGGCAAGCGCCGCGCAGGCAGCCGGGGCCCGCATCGGCAAACAGCGCGGGGGCGACCTCCATGCACAGGCGATGCATCTCTGTAGCCATGGCTCTGATCTCCCACTGGGCGCGGCTGCACATCCGCAGACCGAAGAAGTGCCGAAGCTCGCGCACGTTCATGGTCATCATCAGCCGGGTCTCGCAGGCGCCGGGGAGCACAAACCGCGCGTCCTCGTTGCTGCCCTCGCCTGTACCAAGCTTTTCCTGCCAGGCACAATACCATTCGTGCATCTGCTGCATCTGGCGTTCAAACTCCGCCTTGGCCTCCTCGCCCAGCGCTTCGATCTTGGGCGGAACGATGTACCCGAAGCCATTCTCGTAAGAAACGTACCGCTGGCTCTGTACCGAGAAGCTGGCCAGGCGATGCCTCGTCAGCTGAGCCAGCAGCACACGGCTCACGCCCTCCACACCAAAGGTGAAGGATGCGTGCTCCAGCACGGATTCATGACCCATGCCCATAATCTTCTGCACAAAATCGGATTGATCCTTGGCAGAAACCCGCTGGGTCAGGTCGTCGATGGTGGCGCGGGAATAGCACAGCCGTGCGCCAAGGGCGACGGTTTCCTCCGGGGAAAGGGTGTGGCGGATCAATGCCACCTTCAGCTTTGCCTGCATGGTCATTCCTCCTGCTGCGAGATGTCAAACAACTGCAGAAGCCTTTCCTCCTGCCCTGTCACATACAGATAACCGATCAGCGCCTCCAGCGCGGTGGCCGCGGAATAATCCCCCGGATCCTGATTCTTGGGAACGGGATGACGCGCATGGGCGTTTCTGCCCCGACGGAGGATATCGTTCTCCTGCTCGGTCGTCACGCCCTCAAGTCTGCGCAGCGCGGCAGCCTGAGCGGCTGCATTCACATGAGCTACAGCCTCCTGATGCATATGCCGCAGGTTTCTTCCGCGGTAAAGCAGCCTTGTGCGGACCAGAAGATCCCACACCGTGTCGCCGATATAAGCCAGCTGCAAGGGATTCAGCAGCCGGGCCGTTTCTTCAGTCATGGGCGCGGATTCCCGCAAGCTCACGCCACCGCCTCCTTCTACGCATACGCATTCATTATATCATAACAGGATCAATTTGGATAGCCTTTCCTGCGGATATTAATGAAAAAAGCACTGCCATTCAGCAGTGCTTTTCGTACACCATCAGGGACTCGAACCCTGGACACCCTGATTAAGAGTCAGGTGCTCTACCAACTGAGCTAATGGTGCTCATGTTGCCTCGAGGTCAACGATAAAGATTATACACCGTTTCATTTAGAAGTCAATAGTTTTTTCAAAAATATATTCAATTTTTGAAAAAAAGTTCCCACAGCCACAAGGCCATGGGAACCTCTTTTTGCCTATCGGATTACTCCTGCACAGGAGCACCAACGGGGCAGGTGTCGGCGCAAGCGCCGCACTCGATGCAAGCATCGGCGTTGATCTCGTACTTGCCGTCGCCCTCAGCGATAGCATTCACGGGGCACTCAGCCTCGCAAGCGCCGCAGCTGATGCAATCCGCAGTAATCTTGTATGCCATGGTGGATTCACCTCCTCGCAGAGTAACACATCACATGGTGTGTCGATGAAAATATCATACCACGCCCCAGCGTGAAATGCAAGAGTTAAATTGCAAATCCGGCGTAAAATCGCACCAGATTGGTTAGCACAAACTTACTTATTCTCTTCCTGTGCAGCCTTCAGCGCAGCTTCCACAGCTTGCTTCCAAGGGCTAACGGCGGGCTTGGCAGGTGTCTGCTGAGCAGGCTTGTCTTGCTGCCTTGGCTTTTCAGAGCGCTGAGGCTTCTGACGGCGCTCCTCATGCTGCGCCTCCCCTTCCGCGTGTTCCCTGCGGTTAGGATTCTCACGCTGTACAGGCTTGCCCAGCTGTTTGTCGCGGTTTTCCTCCTTACGGGGACGCTCACGCCGGGGGCGCTCGCCACGCTGCTCGCGGGGCTGCTCCTGAGGTACTTCAACGACGGGCGCGATCTCCTCCACAGACATTTCTTCCTTTGCCGCGGGAGACGTTTCAACAGCGGGAGTTTCCTTATGCTGCTGGGCAGGAGCGCCCACACGCTGCACCTCATCCATGGGGAAGTCCTTCAGCTCGCTGCTGTCGCCCTTCTGGATACGAACGCGCACAGTCTCCTTGATGATATTCAGATCCCACACCACGCCGTTGCCTTCGGGCGTAACGACTTCCTTGCCAACTTTGGGCATACGTTTGCGGGTCTGCTCGTAATTATCCTGCTCATACTTGAGGCAGCACATCAGGCGCCCGCACACGCCGCTGATCTTGGTCGGATTCAGCGAAAGGTTCTGCTCCTTGGCCATCTTGATGGACACAGGCTGGAAATCCCCCAGAAATGCGCCGCAGCACACCGGGCGCCCACAGGGACCCAGACCGCCCAGCATCTTGGCCTCGTCACGCACGCCGATCTGCCGCAGCTCGATACGGGTCTTGAACACTGCCGCCAGGTCCTTCACCAGGCTGCGGAAATCCACCCGGCCGTTGGCGGTGAAATAGAACAGGATCTTGCTGTTATCGAAGGTGTACTCCACGCTGACCAGCTTCATATCCAGCTTGTGTTCGCTGATCTTCTTCTGGCAGATAGCGTATGCCTCTTTTTCGTTCTGCTTGTTTTCCTGTGCGTGCTGCACGTCCTGAGCGGTGGCAATGCGCACCACCTGCTTGAGGGGCGCGGCCAGCTGCTCGTCGTTCATCTCACGCACGGGGGTGACCACCTCGCCAAACTCAATGCCGCGGGCGGTCTCTACGATGACAAAATCACCGGGCGTGGGCCAAAATGCGCCGGGATCAAAAAAATAAAGCTTTCCAGCGTTCTGAAAGCGAACGCCAATCACGTTGACCATCGGTTTCTTTCCTCCATAAGGCGCAGCAGCAGCTTTTCCACCACAGCCTGCCAAGTCACCTGATTTCCACGGAGCTGACGCGCCTCGCACACAGCGTCCATCAGCTGCACAAAGGCAGCCGTATCTCCATCTGCCGCCATCCTCTGCCACGGGGCGGGATAACCGCTGACGGAACTTCTGTCTCTCTGACCGAGGCGGACAAGCAGCATCGTACGGATAACGTCTTCGATGTCATCCAGCAAAGCTCCGCTCTGGTCTCGCCTGTCCTTCCACTGACCGGATACGCGCAGGATCTCGCTGCGGCCCTCCAGGCCAAAGAAGTCACGAATGACCTCATCCCTGCGCTTCCAGTAGCCCTCATCCGCCGCCACGCTGAGCGCCCGGCCAATGGAGCCGCCGCTGACGTGCAGCGCCTCCTGCGCACGGACTTCATTCACGCCATGACTTTTGAGCACATTCAGCACGACGCTGTCCGGCCAGGGATGCAGCTTCAGAGCGCGGCAACGGCTGATGATTGTGGGCAAAAGCAGCTCAGGGGCGTCGGTGATCAGCAGGAACACCGTGCCTTCCACAGGCTCCTCCAGGGTCTTCAGCAGGCAGTTCTGGGCGGCTGGAGTCATTTTCTCCGCCTGCTCGATGCGGATCACGCGCCGGCCGCCGGCATAGGTATGCTCGCCCGCTTTGCGGATCACCTCGCGGATCGTCTCGACCTGGATGGATTTTTCCGGCTGAACAACCGTTACATCGGGATGGACGCCCTCCTGCGCCTGAACACAGCCTGCGCAGACGCCGCAGGGCCTTTCCCCTTCGCCTGTGCACAACAAATACTGGCCCATAGCCTGGGCCAGTGTGCGTTTGCCAACGCCCGCCATGCCGCTGATTAGATACGCATGAACGAACGTGCCCTGGCGAAGGGTTTTCATCAGCCCATCATAAACGGCGCCCTGCGGTGCGAATGCCGCGATGCCGGGCGCTTGATGGGCGAATTGCATTTCAGGCTCTGCCAAGTGGCGCTCTCCTTACTGATCCGCTTACATCTTTACAAACTGATCAACCGACAGCACAAACACCGTTGCGCCGCCAACCATGACCTCGATGGGATAAGGCGAATACACGCCGTTCACACCGGACATGGAGGTGGGAGCCGTGGCGATCTGCTTGCGGGACTTGCAGACCTTTTCGATCACGGCCATGGCCGCGTCGAACTTCTCGTCGTCCACACCCACCAGCAGGGTGGTATTGCCGGCACGCAGGAAGCCGCCGGTGGTGGCCAGCTTGGTCACGCCGAAGCCTTCGTTCATCAGTTTACTGACCAGACGGGACGCGTCTTCATCCTGGACGATGGCAACAATCAGCTTCATGTCAGTTCCTCCTTACTATCCGAAAGGCTACACCTTTCCTGTTTAACAGTATACAGCATTACGCGCAAAAATGCAAGTAGAGGCCCGTGACGGTTTTAACCAGCTTTCCCGCCCGGCAAGTATCCATGCGGGTAAAATCCTGCTTTACATTTCCCGCCTCTTCCTTTATGATGTTCGTGTAAGGGAGTGACTTCATTGAATTTTACCAATATGACCTTTTTCGCTACCGCCGCCTTTGGCCTGGAAGGGATCGTCGCTGCCGAGCTCAAGCGCCTTGGCATGAAGAATGTACAGGCCGAGATCGGCGGCGCCCGCTTCACCGGCGCTATGGCTGACGCGTTCCTGTGCAATCTTCGCCTGCGCTGCGCAGACCGTGTGCTCATCATCCTCGCCGAGAAGGATTGCCGCAGCTTTGAGGAGCTGTTTCAGCTCGTCCAAACCATCCCCTGGGAAGAGATCATGCCGATGGACGCGAAGATCAACGTCTCCGGCAAGTGCGCCCGAAGCCAGCTGATGAGCGTACGCGACTGCCAGTCCATCACCAAGAAGGCTATCATCGAACGGCTGCGTCAACGTACCCGCCGCGAAACCTTCCCTGAGACAGGTACGCCTTACCCTATTGAGGTGGCGCTCCACGCCGACGTCGCCCGCATCACGCTGGATACCTCCGGCGAGGCGCTGAACCGCCGCGGTTACCGCACCTGGAATGGCGAAGCGCCTCTGCGCGAGACCCTTGCCGCCGCGCTGGTGGAGCTCTCCCCCTGGCGGCCCGGCATGCGCCTGCACGACCCCTGCTGCGGAACGGGAACGCTGCTGATCGAGGCCGCCTTCCGCCAGAGTCACCGCGCGCCCGGCATGAAGCGTATCTTTGCCTGCGAGCATTTCTCTTTCTTTTCACGGGAGGAAGCCGCCGCTATCCGCCAGGAAGTCTGGAATGACTTCAAGCCCGACAGGCTTTCCGGCATCAGTGGCTCCGACATCGACCCCAAAGTCCTGGAGCTTGCCGCCCGCCATGTGCGCCAGGCAGGCCTGGAGGGCAAGATCCAGCTGACGAACCAGGATCTTCGCACGCTTCAACTGCCCGACGAGGAAGGCGTTTTCCTGTGCAATCCCCCTTACGGCGAGCGCCTGTCCGACCGTAAGTCCTGCGAGAAGCTCTACCGTGAAATGCACCTGCTCAAGGAGCGCCATCCCGGCTGGAGCCTGTGCGCTATCTCTTCCGATCCCGCTTTTGAACGCGCCTATGGCAAACGCGCGAATAAAAAACGCCGGCTCTACAACGGCAGGCTGGAATGTGAATTTCTTATCTATCAATAAGGAGGTATTCCCATGGCTTACGACGCTGCATCCACCCGCTACGACAGCATGACCTATGCCCGCTGCGGCCGTTCTGGGCTGAAGCTTCCCCAGGTCTCCCTGGGACTGTGGCACAACTTCGGCTCCCTGACGCCCTTCCAGAACACACGCGAGATGCTTCTGGGCGCCTTTGACCTGGGCATCACGCACTTCGACCTGGCCAATAACTACGGCCCCATCCCCGGCGCTGCCGAGGAAAACTTCGGCCGGGTGATGGCCAGCGATCTGCGTCCCTACCGTGACGAGATGATCATCTCCACCAAGGCCGGCTATGACATGTGGCCCGGGCCCTATGGCGATTTCGGCAGCCGCAAGTACCTGATGGCCAGCCTCGATCAGAGCCTGAAGCGCATGGGCCTTGACTATGTGGACATCTTCTATCACCACCGGCCCGATCCGGATACGCCCATGGAGGAGACCATGGGCGCGCTGGCGGATATCATACGCCAGGGCAAGGCGCTGTACGTCGGCGTTTCCAACTATTCCGCCGAGCAGACGGCCCAGGCGCATGACATCCTCGCATCCATGGGCGTGAAGCTGACCGTCCACCAGCCGTGCTACAATATGCTCAACCGCTGGGTGGAGCAGGGCGAGCCCAGTCTGTGCGACGTGCTGCTGGAAAAGGGCATCGGCGCTGTTGCCTTCTCTCCTCTGGCACAGGGCTTGCTGACCGACCGTTACCTCACCAGCATCCCGACCGATTCCCGCGTCGCCAGCACGAGCATTTTCCTCAACGAGAGCAATCTGACCGACGATGTGCTCGGTAAGGTGCGCCGCCTGAACGATCTGGCCAATGCCCGCGGCGAAACCATGGCTCAGCTGGCCCTGGCGTGGGTGCTGGAGAACCCTGCCATCACCAGCGTGATCATTGGCGCCAGCCGCCTGAGCCAGATCCAGCAGAACGTGCAGACCGTGCAGAAGCACACGCCCCTCACCGATGAGGAAAAGAACGCCATCCGCCAGATCCTTGGCTAAAAGCATCAGCCCCGGAAAGCATCACCTGCTCTCCGGGGCTTTTTCATGTGTCCATGCGGATCATTTCAGTCAGAGTTCGGTTTCTGTAGGCAAGGTCCTCCCGCAGGGAAAAGCCTTCCTTTTCCCAGAAAGCGTTTCCTTCCTGATTTCTGCTGAATGCCACCAGCGCCACCTTGCTGATCCCCTCCGCTTTGAGCGCGGCAAGCGCGGCATCCACCAGCGTGTGGCCTATGCCCTGCCTGCGATGCTCCGGCGATACAGCCGTATGATGGATGTACCCACGCCGTCCGTCATGGCCCGCCATAATGCAGCCAACGATGCGGCCTTTCTCCACTGCCACAAAGCTGGTTGAGGGGTTCCTGGCAAGATACCTAGCGATCCCCTCCCGGGAGTCATCCACGTTGTTCAGGCCCATCCCCCTGCAGGATGTCCACAGTGCGAAAAGGTCGTCATAATCATCGATATGCATTACACGTATCGTTGGCATATCACACCTCCGGAAATGTATATCGACAACTGATGCCGTGCCCTCATTCCGCCGGAAACCACATGGAATCCAGCAGCTGCACGCCGCTGTCGATCTGTATTTTCGTCATGATACGCAGCTTGTCCTCATCCTCCGCCATCATGGGGCGGAAGTCGTTATGAGGCGCCGAGCTGCTGGTCAGCACGGGGATCAGTTCCACGCCGGTGCCCAGATAGCCGTCCGCATCGAACCGCAGGCTAAGCCGGGCCAGCGTCCCGTCAAAGGTCGTCATCTCATGGGTTCCGCCAAACATCAGGTTGCCCAGGCTGTAGAACACCACAGCGCCCTCGCTGACATCGATCCCCTGCACCACATGGGGGTGTGTGCCAACCACTACATCGGCGCCGGCTTCAATGGCCGCGCGGGCCATCTCTTCCTGGAGTTCATTGTGAAGCGCGCTGTATTCCGTACCCCAGTGGCAGCTGTAGATCACCGCCTCGCATCCGGCATCCTTCAGCGCGGCGATATCCCGGGCAATGGTCTGCTTGTCCTGCTTGTAGGTAGTTTCCCTGCAACCGGCAAAGCCGATGACGTGCCCCTTGCTTTCCCACACAAAGGTATAGCCATACCCGCTGAAAGCCATTCCGGACGACTGAAGCGCCTCACGGGTGGCGATTTTCCCGGCCGCGCCGTAATCGACATAGTGATTATTGGCGATGTTCACCTGCTCAATGGAGGAAAGCGTCAGGATCTCTGTGTACGAGGTCAGGCCCCGGAAGCGGTACGGCTTTGTTTTATCCTCCCCGGAGGGATCGTCCTTCAGCACGCATTCCAGGTTTACCAGCGTCATATCATCCCCGGCGAAAACGTCCACCAGACCGCTGAAGGGATACCTCATCCCCTCCAGCCCGAGATACGCCGGAAAGGACTCTTCCTCCTTCCACCAGCTTTCACGAGTGCCCAGCACCGCGTCGCCGCCCAGGGTGATCACGATCTCCGTTTCCCCCGTCTTCAATTCCGGTAATGCCTGTGCAGGTTTCAGGTCGGTGGGCATCTCAGACAGACCGGCGTTGGCCAGGGCTTCATCTTCCATGCGCTGAATGGAATCATCCAGGATGATCAGCCGTGTGTGATAGGGCAAATGCGTCCACAGCCAATAGGCGTTCACACCGTCCTCGTTGGGCTGATTGGGCAAACGAATGCACCCGTGAGAGGCTTTGCTGCCCAATTCCGTCGTCTGTTCGGAAAAATCATTCCTGCCGGAGCGTTCCTTGTGTCCAAGCTGATGTAGCAGATTGCCGCCATCATAGCGGATGGGATACTCATAATGATATCCTTCGCTGGCAAAACCGCTCATGTGCTCCAGCGTCAGGTATGAGCCTGCCGGTGTCTCACGGAAGAGCTTGTTCTGAGCCATCAGGCCCGTGGAGACACTCAGCGTGGTGAGCCGCTCACCCCGGAAGAAGATGGCCAGCGTCTGATCCCGTTTGTCAAGCAGCAGGCCGTATTCCGTGTTGGGCTGTACCATCATCAGGCGTTCCTGTGGCACATAACCCTCCACCTGCTCACCGTTCTCATGGTTCCACGCTCTGACGCGCACCCAGCCATCCGAACGGATATCCAGCACGTTCACTGCCTGCGATTTCGCATGCAATGTTCCAAGCACACGGCTGGAATCATCCGGAAACGCATAGACCTCCTGGTGGGAGGTAGAGACTTTCATGTCGATCACGGCCGAGGGCTGCATCATCACACGCCAGATGGTTTCATCCGTATCCTCCGCAGAAGGCATGAAGGTGTCCGTTTCCGCCAGGGAAAGCGCCGGCGCACTGCCCGCGACCACTGTCACCGGCACATCAAAGGCGTAGGCAGGATTGCTTTGAGCATAGCAGCGCAGTACATATTCGCCCGGCTCCAAGCCCTTGGCCTTCCATCTGTATTTGAACGGATCGGAGCCGGCTGCGTTTTTGCGATGGCTGGACACAGGCTCGTCCATGCGATCGGCAGCGTAAACCTCCACTACGTATGCGCCCGGGCGCACCAGATCCAGCTCTACAAACCAATCTCCATCAGCCTGATACAGCACCCGGGAGCTGGGCAGCGCCAGCGTCATGGCCTGGTGGCAGCGCTGAAAGGTGATCCTTGTCTGGGCCGTGAAGGTTCCGCCGTCCGCTGTAGTGAGCTCCGCCGACAGGGAATACTCCCCATCCATGATCCGTTCCTGATTCTCGCCCAGCCCGTCCCAGGAGATCTCGTTCTCCCCAGCCGTCACAGTATGCGTCATCGTGCGATAGACATTGTATTTATCATAGATACGCAAAAGGAGGTCTCCCTCCGCAGGGGCAGTCACTGTGATGCCGTTCCATCCAAAGCCCTTTGTTGCATCAGGCTCGACGGTCAGAACGCCCTCCGCCGGCGCGATGGCAGGCAAAAGGCAAATCAGCACCAACAGAAACAACCTCTTCATGAGGGAAACCTCCTTATGAATATGGATCACTCCACCTCAGGCTTCTCTACCGATTGGTTGAACTTATCCAGCGCCAGGGTGATGATCACGCCGATCACCACAAACAACAGGTGCACCAGGCAGCTGCCGGTATTCGCCGTGAAGATGCTCATTGTCTCGTTCGTCTTCACGCTCATGATGAACGCGCTGTTCTCCCAGCCGGGGAAAACAGGCAGCGGGATGGTGAAGATCGTCGCGGCGATCACAATGCCGATAATGCCGTGGAAGGTCACCGAATAATGGTTATCCAGCAGCCAGTTGATGGCCTTGGTAAGCAGCACCACCGTCAAAAGCGCGCCAACACCAATGGGCAGCAGCGTCGCAAAATTGAGATCGCCGATCGCGCCGGTAATGTACTCATACAAGGTGGAGGTAACGGTAGCGCCATCTGCGTTGACATAGCTGGCGTTTAGCGGCAGCAGCAGCACAGAGGAGCTCATGCCGGGAGCGATCATGCTCAACACCAGGGCAAAGCCGCCAAACATGTTCCAGAAGAAGTTGGGAACGATGTTCATCTTGATCACAAACTTGAACACGATCAGCACCGTCATGGCAGCAGCAAAAGCCAGCGCAAGGGAAAGCCAGGATCTTCCGCTGCGGCCCTTCTCGCCCGCCTCACGGAAGAGAGAGGGCATAATGCCGATGGTCATACCCACAAACAGCGCAAGAGACTGGGTTTCATAGCGTTCCAGCACAGTGGAAAGCAGCTTGGCAATGCCGATATAGCCGATCACCACACCTATCAGAATGGGCCAGAGCTGCATCAGACTGTTTTTCCACTCCTTCAGGGGATGGGCCAGCAGCCGCATCAGGGGCTTATACACACCAAAGAGCACCGCCAGCACGCCGCCGGACACGCCGGGAAGCACCGCGCCCGCGCCGATCAGCGCGCCCTGGATCATCTTGAAGATCAAATTCATCTGGGGATTTCCTCCTGTTGATCAATGTTCCGAAATACCATCTTTTATGATACCTTTCAAACCCTCATGCGTCAACAGAAAAATAGCTTTGTTTCAGAATGACTTTTCTGTACAATAGTGCTTGACAAACCACCGAATGCTTGCTATAATTATTTTCGCACGTTTACGACACGCGGTCGTGGCGGAATCGGCATACGCGCACGTTTGAGGGGCGTGTCCAGCAATGGGTACGGGTTCAAGTCCCGTCGACCGCACTTACCGAGCCTGATGGCTCGGTTTTTTTCTTGCTGAAAATACTAAGCATATTCAGAATCATGCTTGTCCTTTCTGGTCAAAAACAATTAAAAAACATCTCCATTCTATTGACACACAGGAAAAGATAGTGTATGCTTTGCTCAATTCAAGATCAAACCTGCGACGGAGAGTAGTACCTCCTTCACAGCGCGGCAAAGGGAGTCGCCGATAGTGGGACGGCGGCGCGTGCGGTTGGAGCGAATGGACTCCGGAGGGTTCTTCCGAATCATCCAGTAGGAAGGAACGGGAGCCGCACCCGTTACCAGCGCGGCGCATATCATGTGTATGCGTGAAAGAGCGCGTCTTTATGACGAAGCTGAGTGGCACCGCGGGAATACCGCCTCAGTCAATGGACTGGGGCGTTTTTATTTTTCCATGGTTTCCCCAAGATGAGACGAGATAAGACGAGAAAGGACGGTATCCCCATGAAAAAACTGACTGCTATCCTCCTGGCCCTGGTACTCCTGCTCACCCTCTCCTCCTGCAGCAAGCCCGACGAAGCTGCCAAGATCACCAAGATCGGCATCATCCAGTTTGCTGAACACGGCTCCCTGGACAACTGCCGTCAGGGCTTCATCGAGGGTCTGGCTGCGGAAGGCTTTGTGGAGGGCCAGAACGTGACCTTCGTCACCCAGAATTCCCAGGCTGATTTCGCCATCGCGTCCCAGATCGCGTCCTCCCTGGTGGATGTGGATAAGTGCGATATGATCTGCGCCATCGCCACCCCTGCTGCCCAGGCTGCTTTCAACTATGCCCAGGATAAGAACATCCCCGTGATCTTCACCGCCGTGACCGATCCCGTGGGTGCCTCCCTGGCTGCCGCCGAGGGCGAAAACCCCGGTCAGATCACCGGTACCTCCGACCTGCTGGCCGTTGAAGCTCAGCTGAAGATGATCCGCGCCATGATGCCCGAAGCCAAGAAGATCGGCATCCTTTACAACACCAGCGAGTCCAATAACGAGCTGCCCCTGAGCATGTATAACGACCTGGCCGCCACCTATGGCTTCGAGATCGTTGCCAGCGGCATTACCGCCGGCGCTGACATTCCCCTGGCCCTGGACGCTCTGCTGCCCCAGGTGGACTGCATTTCCAACCTGACGGACAACACCGTTGTTTCCTATCTGGCTGTTGTTCTTGAAAAGGCCACTGCCGCCGGCAAGCCCGTCTTCGGCAGCGAGATCGAGCAGGTCAAGCTGGGCTGCGTGGCCGCTGAGGGCCTTGAATACCTGGAGCTTGGCCGTCAGACCGGCCGTATGGCCGCCAAGGTGCTCAAGGGCGAAGCCGAAGCCAAGAACCTGCCTTTCGAGCTGATCACCAACTCCTATCTCTATGTCAATAAGGACGCCATGGCTTCCTTCGGCATCGAGCTGCCCGCCGACATGGCTGACCGCGCCATCGACGTGCTGGCCCAGTAATTCCAATACATTAGAAAGCTGGTCGATCCCATGATCCTTGGCATTCTGGAACAGGGCCTGATCTATGGCATCCTTGCCCTGGGCCTTCTGATCACCTATCGTATTCTCGATTTTCCGGATCTTACGGTGGACAGCTCCTTTCCGCTGGGCGCGGCGGTTTCCGCCATGCTGACGCTCAAAGGCGTTCCCCCGGTGCTGACGCTTCTTTGCGGCATGGCAGCCGGCGCCGTGGCGGGCCTGATCACCGGCTTTATCCACGTGAAGTGCAAGGTTCGCGATCTGCTCTCCGGCATCATCACCATGACGGCGCTGTATTCCATCAACCTGCGTATTGCCGGCATAGGCACCTCGCCCTACATGCCCAAGAGCAACCTCTCCCTCCTCCAGTCGGACACGCTTTTCCGCAATGATCTGATCAATCTTCTGCCCGACTGGCTCAGCGGTTATTCCAAACTGCTGATCATCCTGCTGATCGTGCTTGCCGCCAAACTGCTGCTGGATCTTTATCTGAAGACCAAGGCAGGCTATCTGCTGCGAGCCGCCGGCGACAACGCCTCCGTCGTCACCACCCTGGCCAAAGATCAGGGCAGCGTGAAGATCGTGGGCCTGATGATCGCCAACGCTCTGGTGGCTCTGGCTGGCGCCGTCATGTGCCAGGAAAGCCGCAGCTTCGATATCTCCATGGGCACAGGCACAATGGTCATCGGTCTCGCTTCGGTGATCATTGGCACCAACCTGTTCAAGAATCTTTCTTTCATGAAGAGTACCACCATGGTCATCATCGGCTCCATCATCTATAAGGCCTGCGTACAACTGGCCATTTCCCTGGGTCTGCGGGCCACGGACATGAAGCTCGTCACCGCCGTCCTGTTCCTGCTGATCCTTGTCGTGGGCCAGGTCAAGAGGAAGAAGGTGCGCATCCATGCTTGAGTTCCAGTCTATCAGCAAGGTCTATAATCCCGGCACCGTGCATGAGACACTGCTCTTCCAGGATTTCAATCTGAGCATCGAGGATCACTCCTTCGTAACGGTGGTTGGCTCCAACGGCTCCGGCAAGACCAGCATGCTGAACATCCTCTGCGGTACGATCCCTGTGGAAAGCGGTCACATCCTCATTGGTGGACAGGACATCACCAGAATGAAGGAATTCCGCCGCTATCGCCGCATGGGACGCGTGTATCAGGATCCTGCCAAGGGCACCTGCCCCACCATGACCATTCTGGAGAATCTCTCCATGGCCGACAACAAGGGGAAGCGGTACGGCCTGACCCGAGGCACCAACAAAGCCCGCATTCAAGCTTACAAGGATATGCTGGCCCCCCTGGGTCTGGGCCTTGAGGACAAGCTGGGCATTCCCGTGGGCAACCTCTCCGGCGGTCAGCGTCAGACGCTGGCGCTGCTCATGGCTACCATGACGCCCATCGACTTCCTGATCCTGGACGAGCATACCGCCGCCCTGGATCCCAAAACAGCCGAGATCGTAATGGAACTGACCAACAGGATCGTTCGCGAGAAGCAGCTCACCACCCTGATGGTCACCCACAATCTCCGCCATGCCGTGGAATACGGCGACCGCCTGCTGATGATGCATCAGGGACAGATCGTGCTGGACAAGGGCGGCGAGGAGAAGAAAAACACCCAGGTGGATGACCTGCTCTCCATCTTCAACTCCATTTCCATCGAGTGCGGCAACTAAATCAACAAATAACAGGCACAAAAACCTTGTGCCTGTTTCTTTTATGTGATAGAATACCGTCTGGACTTTTTGTCCAATCCATTGGAAGAGGTCATGCACATGATCGATAAATGGCCTGTCGCCATTCCGCAGCTTTCCGGCAAGAAGCAACGCGGCGTTTACGTCTACCTGCCTGAGCAGGCAAAGGATGACCCTGCCGCCCGTTTCCCGGTGCTTTATATGTTCGATGGACACAACGTCTTTTTTGACGAGCACGCGACCTACGGCAAAAGCTGGGGCATGAGGGAATACATGGAATCTGCCGGAATACCCATGATCATCGTGGCGGTGGAATGCAACCACGGCAAGCACCACGACCGCCTGAAGGAATACTCCCCCTTCACCTTTGTGGAAAAGGGACTGGGACGCATCACCGGCAAGGGCAGGAGCTACATGGACTGGCTTGTGAACACCCTCAAGCCCATCATCGACGAAACCTACCCCACCCTGCCAGACCGGGAGAACACCTTCATCGCGGGCAGCTCCATGGGCGGCCTGATGAGCCTTTACGCAGCCGTGCAGTATAACGATGTGTTCAGCCGTGCCGCCTGCCTTTCGCCCTCGGTATGGTTTGCCAACAGTCGGGTTGTCGACATGATCCGTAACGCCGCCGTTGCGCCGGACACAGTGATCTACATGGACTATGGCTCCCGCGAGATGGCCACCCACCCCGGCATGCTGAAAAAATATACCCGTGTCGTAACTGCGCTGATGGACAGGAATGTTCTTCTCACCAGCCGCATCGTTCCCAACGGCGATCACTGTGAAGCCTGCTGGGAGGAGCAGATCCCCTTTTTCATGAACACCCTGCTGTATCAGCGGGATTAACGGAGGAATTTCATGCAGACCTACTACACCAAGTGGCACAGTCCCTCCCTGAACAGGGAGATGGAGATCAAGGTATGGGGGCATGCCGGTCGCCCGGTGCTATTCATCCCCTGCCAGGACGGCCGCTTCTTCGATTTTGAGAACTACAAGATGACCGACGTCTGGGCGCCGTGGATCGAAAGCGGCCAGTGCATGGTCTTTGCCATCGACACCATGGACCTGGAGACCTACTCCGCCACCTACGACGCCTATTGGCGCATCCGCCGTCACGAACAGTGGATGGCCTACATCCGCAACGAGGTGGTACCCTTCATCCAGTCCATGACCAACGACCGCAACGGCTGGAGCGGTACGCCGGGGATCATCACCTTTGGCTGCAGCCTGGGCGCGACCCACGCCGCCAACCTGTACTTCCGCTACCCCGATGTGTTCGATGGTCTGCTGGCGCTTTCCGGCATTTACTCCTCCGAATACGGCTTCCCCGGCTACATGGATGAGGAGGTCTACCGCAACAGCCCCGTGCACTACATGGCCGGCATGCCCTCCGACCATCCCTTCATCCGCCAGTACAACAATCACAAGGCGGTGATCGTTGTCGGCCAGGGTCCCTGGGAGATCCCGGAGACCACCTTCCAGCTCAAGCGCATCTGCGAAAACAAGGGCATTGGCGTGTGGTTCGACATCTGGGGCCACGACGTAAAGCACGATTGGGACTGGTGGTACAAGCAAGCCGAATACCACATTCCTCACATCCTGTAAGAAAGAAGAATGACCATGAAGAATTTTGTTTTCATCTCCCCTAATTTCCCCACCAACTACTGGCAGTTCTGCAAGCACCTGAAGGAAAACGGCCTGCGCGTGCTGGGCGTGGGCGACCAACCCTACGACACCCTGCTTCCCGAGCTTCGCGAGAACCTGCACGAATACTACAAGGTCGGTTCCATGGAAAACTACGATGAGGTCTACCGCGCGGTGGCCTTCTTCATCAGCAAGTACGGCCGCATCGACTGGCTGGAAAGCAACAACGAGTACTGGCTCGAGCGTGACGCCATGCTCCGCACCGATTTCCATATCACCTCCGGCTTCCAGGTGGAAGATATGGAACGCATCAAGTACAAGTCCAAGATGAAGCCTTACTATCAAGCCGTTGGCATTCCCACCGCCCGCTACCACATTGTGGACGATTTCGATGGCTGCAAGAAGTTCATCGATGAAGTGAACTGGCCTGTGATCGTCAAGCCCGATAACGGCGTGGGCGCTTCCAGCACCTTCAAGCTCAAGAGTGACGATGAGCTGCGCAGCTTCCTTGCCGAGAAGGACGCCAACGTCAGCTACATCATGGAGGAGTTCATCACCGCCGAGGTCAACAGCTACGACGCCATCATCGACAGCAAGGGCGAACCCATCTTCGAGACCGGCAACGTGACCCCCAACTCCATCATGGACGTGGTAAACACCGGGGACAACTCCATCTATTACATCGTCAACGAGCTGCCCGAGGATACCCGCAAGGCAGGTCGCGCCACTGTGAAGTCCTTTGGCGTGAAGAACCGCTTTGTGCATTTTGAGTTCTTCCGCCTCACCGCCGATCATCCCCATATGGGCAAGAAGGGCGACGTCGTTGCCCTGGAGGTCAACATGCGGCCCTGCGGAGGTTTCTCCCCCGACATGATGAACTTCGCCAACTCCACCGATGTTTACAAGATCTACGCCGATATGATCGCCTTTGACAGCACCCTGAAGCCCTGCGGCGAAAAGAATTTCTGCGCCTTTGCCGGCCGCCGCGACGGAAAGAACTTCAAGCTTTCCCATCAGGATCTGCTGAACAAGTATCACAGCCAGATGCGCATGGTGAGCCGCATTCCCGACGCCCTTTCCGGCGCCATGGGCAATCAGATGTACGTGGCCAACTTCCCCACCAAGGCAGCCATGGACGAATTCTATAAGGACGCCTGCGAGACCTGGTAACACCAAGGCCCGGAACCTGCACGGTTCCGGGCCTTGGCTCATATTTTCACGTTTTTCATGAAGGCGCAAAGCCTGTTCGCCTCCACCTTGCACACCTGCCTGTCATAGGTATACAGGCCGTTGATCTCATCCTCCACGTCGCTGAGCTGGGTATAAACCACGCCGCACAGGCCGGCGGGAATCGCGGGGATGACCATCCTCTCGTACATCCGGATAATCTTGTCCGTCAGAGCCTGTTCCGTATCCGTCTTGCCATAGCCGTATTTTGCGTCCGGCTGGAACAGATGTCCTGCGATAGACCGTGCATACCCGCCGCATTCGCTGAGCAGCATGGGGCGCACGCCAGGCTTCAGCCGCTTGTTGCGGAAGTACACATGCACGCTGTCCACGTCGGTCTCCTTGGGAGTGAACCACCCGGAGGCGGCGTCATAGAAGCGGGTAGCGTCGTTCTCCTTCAGTAGGCGATACAGCGCCTCCGTGTCGTGCTGGCCCCAGCCCTCGTTGAAGATAGTATATCCCACAATGCACGGATGATTGTACAGATGCTCCTGCGTAGCCAGCGAATGATCCCTGAACACCTGAGCGCGTTTCTTTCCCGCCGGGATCAACGGACGTCTCTTGATGCCGATGGTTGGCAGCGCCGTATCCAGCAGGAAGCTATAGGGGCCGCTGTTGACCATATCCTGCAGCACAAGCATCCCCAATCTGTCGCAGGCGTGATAGAAGGCTTCCGGCTCCACCTTGATATGCTTGCGCAGCATATTGAAGCCCAGCTCCTTCATGCGGCGAACATCATGTGCAAATTCGTCAGGATCCTCCGGCAGAAAAATGCCCTCCTGGAAGTAGCCCTGATCCAGCACGCCGTTGAGAAACACCGGCTCTCCATTCAGCATGATCCGGTTACCGCTGACCTCCACCGTGCGCAAGGCAAAATAGCTTTCCACGCAGTCCTCGCCGGCGATGATGCGAAGAGAATACAGGTATGGATCATCCACCGTCCACAAATGTGGCTGAGGCACATCGATGCGCACCGGCTGTCCGCAGGGTACACGGGTCTCCGTAACACCAGGAATGATGACCTGCGCCGACTCGCAGCCTGAAACGATCTGCATGGTGATGCCGGTCATATCGGGCGTGATACGCAGGCTTTCCACACATACCGGGGGCACAGCCTCCATCCACACCGTCTGCCAGATACCGCTGACAGGGGTATACCACATTCCGCCCCGTTTCTTGCACTGCTTGCCATAAGGATAATCGTGATCCAGCGCGTCCATCACCGAGACAACGATCTCATTCTCCCCCTGCTTCACCCAATCCGTCACATCTGCCCAGAACGGCAGATAGCCGCCCTCATGGTGCGCGGCAGGCCGGCCGTTGAAGAACACATCAGCGATCTGATCCACCGCGCCAAAGTGCAGCCGGAGCCTCCAGCCCTTGGGTAAAAAGCCGGCCGGCAGCTTGAACAGCTTGACATAGGTCAGCATATACCGCACCTCACCCCTGAAGCCGGATAGCCGGCTCTGGGGCGGAAAAGGCACCTGAATCGCCTGATCGTCCAGCATCCATTGGCCATTCAGGCACAAAAAGCTCTCACGCCGCAGCTGCGGACGGGGGTACTCGTTCATCCATGACAAAAGTATCACATCCTTTCCAGCATAATACCACGTTTTCCGCTTGACACGCAACCCCAACCATCCTTATACTGGTGTCATTAGGAGGCGGAGCATGAAGAAAACCATTGGCATCCTGGCGCACGTAGACGCAGGAAAAACAACCTTTTCCGAGCAGGTGCTGTATCGCTCCCGGGCCATCCGCAGCCTGGGCCGGGTGGATCATCGGGACGCGTTTCTTGATGCGCACCCGCTGGAGAAGCAGCGTGGAATTACCATTTTCTCCGGCCAGGCCTGCTTTCAGCTGGGCGATGATACGCTCTACTGGCTGGATACGCCGGGGCACGTTGACTTCTCCACCGAGATGGAACGCGCCGTAGCCGTGATGGACTATGCCATTCTGGTGGTCTCCTGTGCTGAAGGCGTGCAGAGCCATACCGAAACCGTCTGGCGCCTGTTGGAGAGCTACGGCGTGCCTGTTTTCATCTTCCTCAACAAAATCGACCGTGCCGGCGCCGATCCCGACGCGGTGATCGAACAGATGCGCAAGCGCCTCTCGCCGGACATCCTTGATATGCGCACCTATCAGGTCAATGGCGAGATGGACGAGCCCCTGCAGGAGGCTGTTGCCGCCCAGGATGAGACGCTGCTGGATGCGCTGTTCACCACAGGATATGACGCTGCGATGTGGCATGGCTCCCTGCGGGAGCAGATCAAAGCGCGCAGGTGCTTCCCCGTTATGGCGGGCGCTGCCCTGGAAGGCCGTGGCGTCGGAGAATTCCTTGCCTGCTTCACTGCCTTTACCTCCACGAACTATGATCCTTCAGCGTCATTTGCCGCCCAGTGCTATCGTGTCCGTCACGAGGCACAGGGCACACGGCTGTGCTTTCTGAAGCTGCTGCGCGGCTCCCTGCACGTCAAGGACGAGCTTTCCCTTCCCGATGGACCGGTCAAGGTCAATGAGCTGCGCGTCTATCATGGTGAAAAGTTCCACGCCGTTGACCAAGCCGAAGCCGGCGATATCGTGGCTATTCCCGGTCTTGAGGGCATCAAGCCCGGCGACCGCATCGGCATGGAAGGCACAAACCAGTTCCGCACCATCCCCATGATGGCCTCTGATGTGATCTGGAATGAGAAGGACGTTCCCGCCTTCCGCATGATGCAGGCGCTCCGCATCCTTGAGGATGAGGATCCCTCCCTGGCCGTGGAGGAAGCACGGGGGCATATCTCCGTACACGTGATGGGCAGGATCCAGCTTGAGGTGCTTCGCCAGCTCATGCTGGAGCGTTACGGCTACGCCATCAGCTTCGGACCCTTCCGTGTTCTGTATAAGGAGACCATCTCTGCGCCCGCCATCGGCTGGGGGCATTACGAACCCCTGCGCCATTATGCCGAGGTCATGCTGCGCCTTGTGCCGACTGCTCCCGGCAGCGGCGTTACCTTCCGCAGCCTGTGCCATGTGGATGATCTTTCCCTGAACTGGCAGCGGCTTATTGCCGGTCATGTTTCCGAAAAGCAGCACAAGGGCGTACTCACAGGCGCTCCGCTGACGGACGTCTGCGTTGAGCTTCTCGCCGGCCGCGCGCACCTGAAGCATACCGAGGGCGGCGATTTCCGTCAGGCGGTGTACCGGGGCATCCGCAACGCCCTGATGCACGCCGATTCCGTGTTGCTGGAGCCTGTCTGCGGCTTTTCCATCACCGCTCCCAGCGAGCAGTACGGCACATTATCCGGCGCGCTGACCCGTATGCAGGCCCAGGTAGAGCCCCCGGAATACGCCGGCGATACCGTCCTCCTGCGTGGCGAGGCTGTTTTCTCCGTCTTTGCCGCCTGGCAGGAGGATTTCATGGCCGCAACCCGTGGCCGCGGCTCGCTTCAGGTATGGATGAGCCGCTATGCTCCCTGCCGCGAGCAGCAAACCATCGTCGAAAGCTCCGGATACAACCCCTGCGCTGATGACAGCCCTGATTCCGTTTTCTGTGCCAAGGGAGCAGGCTTCACCGTTCCCTGGGATCAAGTCAAAAACTACGCTCATACATCTTGGGAGGAATAAACCATGGATTACGCAAGGATCATTGATCAGGCTGTCGCCAAATTCCGCCGCAGCGCTGCCATGGCGGAGCAGGAAGGCATCATCCCTTACAAATGTGAAAACGGGCGCTGGATCACCTCTCCGTGGGACGGCAACAGCTGGTGGACGGGCGGCTTCTGGCCCGGCCTCATGTGGCTGCTGCACACCCTTTCGGGTGATGATTTCTTCAAGGCCGAGGCACGCCGCACCGAAAAACTGCTGGTGGATGAGCTGAGCTCCTTTGTGGATCTGCACCATGATGTAGGATTTATGTATCTGCTTTCCACCGGCGCCGATTGGAAGATCACCGGCGATGAACAAAGCAAAATCCACACCCAGCACGCAGCCAGCATTATGATGGGCCGCTTCAACCCGGCCGGGTTCATCCGCGCGTGGAACGGCGCCGACAAGGCCGGCTACGCCATCATCGATTGTATGATGAACCTTTCCCTGCTGTTCTGGGCCAGCCGCGCTACCGGGGATCCCCGTTTTGCTCATGCCGCCCGCATCCATGCCGATACCACCATGCGTGAATTCATCCGGCCCAACGGCTCCTCCAGCCATATTGTCGAGTTTGATCCCTTCACAGGCGCCCGCGTTGCGGAACACCCCGGACAGGGATATTGCCTCGGCAGCCAGTGGAGCCGCGGCCAGGCCTGGGGCCTGTATGGCTTCACCCTGGCCTACCTGAACACCTATGAGGAGCGCTATCTTCACACGGCTTGCCGCATCGCGGATAATTTCATCGCCCACATCCGTCCCGACGGCCTGACCGACTGCGATTTCTGCCAGCCTGCTGATGAGCTGAGGCTGGATAACATTGCCGGCATGATCGCCGCCTGCGGCCTGCTGGAGCTGGCCAGGCCCGCCGGGAACAGCGCCTACGAGGCTGCCGCCCGCCGCCTGGTGGATGGCGTCATCGAACACTGCTGCGACTGGACGGACGCGTCCTGCGGTATCCTGACCCACTGCACCGCCTCCTACCACGATGACGGCGCTGGTCGTCACACCAATATCACCTATGGCGATTACTTCCTTGTAGAGGCACTGGCCAAGCTCACCGGCAAGGATCCAATGCTCTGGCTGTGATGGCCATGCAAAAGCTCCTGTTTCCTCACGGAACAGGAGCTTTCTTCACTCACATGCCCTGAACTTCTCTGCCAGGTCACGCAGGTGCGCCACAATATTCGTATTCCATGGGATCATATCCGTCAGCTTGCCGCAGGGAAACTCCGGACACACCCCACAAAACCGCACGCCGTGATCTCTGGTGCAGGCGTGAACACGGCACCGGCCGGACTGAGCCCACTCCGGCACGTAACCATCCGCCTCGATACAGCCCCTGCACAGCCCCTGCTCCATTTTGGCGCAGCCTTTGCAGCACTCGCCGCAGGCTGTGATCTCCTCAAGCTTCATCAGCCATCACCCCACAACATCATACACCATCGCCAAAACGAAAGCAAGACGGCACACCTGCCGCCTTGCTTGAGTGGAGATGAGGGCGGACTCGGTCAGCGCGGCTCTGACAGCCCACTAGGCTGTCATTCACTACCGCGCCCGTTCGACTCCCTCTTATCTCTCATGCGCAATAAAAATTCCCACCACAGGAAGAGTGATGGAAAGGAATGAGTTATCCTTTACATTACATCATACGAAAAAGCGAAACCGTAAACCTTAGCTGGCTTGTGATTTCTTGTTCTGCGTGATAGAATGAAAGCGATAAACTTGAATTTG
>SVGJ01000029.1 GCA_015056415.1 Clostridiales bacterium | reverse complement strand
AATCCACAAAATTCTTCGTGAGTTCCCACATTGGTCTCAGAGGTTTCCATGCCGCCCCATGAGCACATCGGCGGTGGCCCGCCATAGCCTAAAAAGGTAACAGGCCTGGTGAATGCCCCTTCGCCAATGCGAACTACGCCATCCGGTACATGTACAACAGCTTGATCGCCATGATATTTAACCAATTCGCCGTTGCTAATTTCAAAGGGGTTCTGATCCGAATTCGAAGACATAGTCTTATCCCTCCCCATAGATTCCTCAATGCAATCTTTTTCATCGCACTCACTATACAAATAATCATACACTGTATGTGTGTTTTTTTCAAGAGTCCGCTTGCAAGAGATTACGGAGTAGGGAATAGAAAAAGAACCAGTCTCTTTCGAAACTGGTTCTTCTGGCAGGGGCACTAGGGCTTGCCGTATCTATTCAACTTCCGGCAGTTTCAGATTGTGTTCTTTCATAAGGTATGACTCAAAACTTCTGTAGAACAAATCAAACGCCTCTTCATCCATACCGCCACTGGTATAAAGAAGATGATTCCACCAGCAGACATAACCGTTTTTATCAGTAAGAAACAGATTGTTATTGTAATATTCGATGAAGCTTTTGAACAACTTCAAGGCGTCGGGATGACCACAGATTGAAAAAGCATAGATCATGCCAAAGAGTTGATCTCTCAGACTGGTTAAAGATTTTCTGCCAAGGAACATTCCTGGACTCTTCTTTACTTTTGCAAAGAAGATCAATTCATCGAACTTTGCATAGTCAATCATTGCTCATCACCTTTTCCGGATAATATGAAAATAGCCGATTTCTTTCGAAACCGGCTTTGGCAGGGGCACTAGGACTCGAACCCAGAACAAAGGTTTTGGAGACCCACGTGTTACCATTACACCATACCCCTATGCACTTCGTGCAACGGATGTTATTATAGCCGTTTGGCTTCGGATTGTCAAGCCCTATTTTGTCGGATTTTTTATGAAATGTCAGGGGAGCATCCTTAGGGGTTGATTAGAATTCCACGTCGGGGCTTTACGAAGCAGGCGCGGTATGGTAAAATTATTATGAGTATCAATGGCGCGGCGGTGATGTGATTGCCGATGCGCTTTGCGGTTCCGGTGATATTACGATGATTCGCTGCGGGAGCGTTCCCGTATGGATGCGTACGACAGATGCGTGATATGACGAGGTGAGTATAGTATGAAGATTTCAATGCTGACCATTGGCTCCACGGGCGACGTGCGGCCGTATGTGCTGCTGGGCAGGGAGCTGAAGGCACGCGGCCATGAGATTACCATCGCGACCTTGTCCGGCTTTGAAAAGCTGATCGAGGAGAACGGCCTGAACTATTTCCCTCTGTCCGGCGATGTGGTCAAGCTGATGTCCAATGTCATGAAGCCCGGCGTGAACGGCGTGACGTTCCTCAAGCAGTTTGAGGATTCCATCAAGGATGTTGCGCCGGTGCTGCTGGCTGACCTGACCCGCGCCTGCGAGGGCGCCGACGCTATGATGTGCACCTTCCTGGGCAGCCTGTTCTATTCCATTGCTGAGAAGCACAACATTCCATGCATCCAGACGCACTATTTCCCAATGGATCCCAATGCCGTTACGCCCATTTCCTCGGCTCCCGGGCAGCGACTGGGCAAAACGTGGAACCGTACGTCCTACAGGCTGGGGTATCTGCTCATCAGCATGCTGGAGAAGCGTTACCTGACCCAGTGGCGCGTGGAGAACGGCCTGGAGGTCCGCAAGCTGAAGACCACCCCCGATTACCGCGTGGGTGACCGTACGGTGCCTGTGATCTACGCCGTGAGCCCCATGGTGCTGCCCCGGCCCAAGGAGTGGGGGGAGCATATCCATATGTCCGGCTTCTGGTGGGATGATGAGCCCGTGACCTGGGAGCCTCCGCAGGAGCTGCAGGAGTTCCTTGATAACGGCGAGCAGCCCATCTATATCGGGTTCGGCTCCATGGTCAGCGGCGATATGAACAAAACCTTCACCAAGGTGCTCAAGGCGGTACGGGCCGCACGGGTACGCGCGGTGATCAACCTGGGCTGGGCGGCCAAGGATATGCACCTCAAGTCCAACAACCGGGTGTATTTCGCGGATTATGTGCCCCACGACTGGCTCTTCCCCCGGGTGCGGGCGGTGGTGCATCACGGCGGCGCCGGAACAACGGCTGCCGGCCTGCGCTACGGTAAGCCTACGCTGGTGGTGCCCTTTGGCGGCGATCAGCCCTTCTGGGGCAACCGTATAAACGCCATTGGCTGCGGCCCCAAGCCCATCAGCCGTGACAGGCTGACGGTGCAGCGGCTTACCAAGGGTCTCATCGACCTGACGACCCACGGCAGCTACCGTGTGGCCGCGCAGGAAATGGGTATGCGCCTGAGCCAGGAGACCGGCACCAGGAACGCCGCGGATATCGTTGAGCGGGAGATCGCCGCATGGAAGGAGAATCAGCGGTGAACGTGTTCGAACGCATTGCGGAGCGGGTGCAGGGCCTGCAGGGAAAGATCGGCCTGTATGTGTGCTACCCGGAAAGAGGAGAGGGCTATGGCTTCAATGCGGACATGCCCCTGGAGGCGGCCAGCGTCATCAAGCTGCCCATCATGGTAGAGGCCTTCCGCCAGAAGGAAGCGGGCCTGATCAATTTCGACGCGCCCGTGACCATCCGCCCGGAGGACAAACTGCCCTCCTGCGGGGCGCTGACTTACCTTCATGACGGCTTGACCGTAACGGTGGGGGATCTGGTGACGCTGATGATCATTCTCAGCGATAATACCGCAACCAATCTGATGATCGGCATGCTGGGCATTGAGAACATCAACGCAACCATTGAAAGCCTGGGCCTGACCGGCACCCGGCTGAACCGGATGTTGTTCCGGCCGGAACTCTCGCGGCAGGGCATTCAGAATTACGTTTCCGCTGTGGATATGGGCAAGCTTCTGCAGGGGATGCTGCAGGGCGAGATCGTCAGCCCCGAGGCTTCGGCACGGATGCTGGAGATCCTGGGCGACCAGCGGCTCAACGGTAAGCTGCCCTTCTACCTGCACAGCCGGGATATCGGCTGCGCCCACAAGACGGGCGAGGACAGCGGCATCACCCACGATGTGGGTGTGATCTTCGCGGAGAAGACCTGCGTGGTTTGCTTCCTTTCCAACGGGACGGACGTGCCTGAGACGGAAAAAGCCATCCAGGACGTGGCGGCCATGGCGGCAGGGATCTTCTGAAAATAATTCCCGGATTTGCAGAAAATGTTCACCTTTTTATAAAAACCTCTTGACGAACGGACGCTGCTGCGATATACTTCCAACGAAATCAAATTCTTACAGAAAGGAGGCCGCAAAATGTATAACAAGAGCTTTGCATTGGGAAACGGAATGATTTCTGCGGCCTTGTCTGCCTGTGGGATGGAGGAGCGCGGCTAAGCCTGCGCCTGTATATCTTCGCATACAGCACCGGTCGCATAGGATGTGACCGGTGTTTTTGTATTGTTCGGGAGACGGAAAGGAGTTATTTATGGAACAGAAACAGAAATCCACCAAGGGTATGCTGGCGCTGGTCTGGCGCTTCCTTAAGGGAAGCAAGACCATGTTCGTGATCAGCATCCTGATGGCGGCGCTGACGGCCCTGGCGGATATGATCACCCCGCAGATCATCCGCGCGGCGGTGGATAATGCCATCGGCGGGAACGAGCCAACCTTCGGCCCGGCGGTGATGAAGCTGGTCAATGCCGTGGGCGGCTTTGAGTATCTGGGAAGGAACCTGTGGATTATGGCGGTGGCCGTGCTGGTGGTTGCGGTGGTGAAGGTGCTTTCCCAGTATGGCTTCCTGGTGAGCAACACCCGTGCCTCCGAAACCCTGACGAAGACTATGCGCGATATGCTTTATACCCACATTGAGCACCTGCCCTTTTCCTGGCACATGAAGAACCATACCGGCGATATTATCCAGCGCTGTACCTCGGATATCGATACCACGCGCAACTTTGTGGCCGGACAGATGACGGGCCTGTTCCGCATCCTGATCCTGGTGGTGCTTTCGGTGGTATTCATGTTCTCGATGAATCCGCTCCTGGCGCTGATCGCCCTGCTGCCCATGCCGGTTATCGTGCTGTATTCCCTGGTGTTCCATAACAAGATCGGCCAGGGCTTCAAGGAGTGCGATGAGAGCGAGGGCCGCCTTTCCGCCATGGCCCAGGAAAATCTGACGGGCGTGCGCGTGGTGCGTGCCTTTGGCCGTGAGCGTTACGAGCGTGACCGCTTTGAGCAGCACAACGAGGAATACACCGGTCTGTGGGTGCGTCTGGCCAAGGTGATGAGCCGGTTCTGGTCCACCTCCGACGTCCTCAGCGGCATTCAGATCATGCTGGTGGTGGTCTTTGGCGTGGTGTTCTGCCTGCGGGGCGAGATGAGCTCCGGCGAATACATCGCCTTCATTTCCTATAATGCGCAGCTGGTATGGCCTATCCGCCAGCTGGGCCGCATGATTTCCGAAATGAGCAAGGCCGGCGTGGCTGTTGACCGCATCGGCTACATCATCCATTCCGATATTGAGCATGACCGCGAGAACGCCTGCGAGCCGGACATGACCGGCGATATCGCCTTCGAGCATGTGAACTTCGCCTATGACGGCTGCCCGCAGATGCTGCACGATATCAACTTCACCATGAAGGCCGGCACCACCCTGGGCATCCTGGGCGGCACGGGCAGCGGCAAATCCACGCTGATGCTCCTGCTGGACAGGCTCTACGATCTGCCTGAGGACAGCGGCCGCATCACCATCGGCGGCGTGGACATCGCCGATATCAAGCGTGAACACCTGCGCCGCAACATCGGCATCGTGCTGCAGGAGCCCTTCCTGTTCTCCCGTACGCTGCAGGAGAACCTGGGCATCACCAATGACGGCCTGACCCTGACCGACATCCGCGAGGCCGCCCGTGCCGCCTGCCTGGACGAGACCATCGAAGGCTTTGCCAAGGGCTATGATACCTTCGTGGGCGAGCGCGGCGTGACCCTTTCCGGCGGCCAGAAGCAGCGTGCCGCCATCGCCCGTATGCTGACCCAGCATACCCCCATCATGATCTTTGACGATTCGCTCTCCGCCGTGGACGCCGAGACGGACGCCAAGATCCGCAAGGCGCTGGAGCAGCGCTTTGGCAGCGCCAGCATCATCCTGATCTCCCACCGCATCACCACGCTTTCCAAGGCGGATCAGGTCATCGTGCTGGACAAGGGGCGCATTGCCGAAATGGGCACCCCGGCTGAGCTGGAGAAGTCGGGCGGGCTGTATCAGAAGATTTACGAAATTCAGTCGCTCTCCAAAGAGGAGGTGGAAGCGTAATGCAACAGAATGAGAAAAAGGAGCAGCGTTCCCTGCCGTTCTTTGGCATTGGCAAGGTGCTGCCCTTCCTGAAAAAATACCGCGGTGTGATGCTGACCATGGTGCTGTGCGGTCTGGCCTCCACCGGCGTGGATATCCTGATCCCCCAGTTCCAGCGCTACGCCCTGAACCACTACATTGCCGAAAATACGCTGGATACGCTGCCTTTTTTCATTGGTGTGTATGTGGTAGTCATCCTGCTTACGGGCGTGCTGAACTACATTTCCTGCACCTATGCCATGAAAACGGAGGTCTGCGTGAACCGTGACCTGCGCAACGCGGCCTTCAGTCACCTGCAGACGCTTTCTTTCTCCTATTTCAACCAGAACAGCGTGGGCTATATCCATGCCCGCGTCATCAGCGATACCAGCCGCATCGGTTCGCTGGTCTCCTGGTCGCTGATGGACAGCGTGTGGCACCTTTCCTACCTGGTGGGCGCAGTGATCGTTATGCTGCTGGTGAATGCCAGGCTGGCGCTGCTGGTCATCACCATCCTGCCGCTGATCGTGATCCTGTTCTCCATCTTCCAGCGCAAATTGATCCGCGTGAACCGCGAGGTGCGTGAATTGAATTCCCGCATCACCAGCGATTTCAACGAGGGCATCACCGGCGCCAAGACCATCAAGGCCCTGGTCATCGAGGATAAGATGGTGCATGATTTCCTTGAGGATACCAACGCCATGCGCAGGAAGTCCGTCAAGGTGGCGCATCTGCGCGGTATGTTCTCCGCTACGCTGAACATCGCATCGTCCCTGGCGCTGGCCATCGTTTTGTGGCAGGGCGGCTATATCGCTGCCAGCGAGGTGGGTACCTTCTCCATGTTCATGTCCTATGCTCAGGGCATGATGGAGCCTGTGCGCTGGATCATCGACGCCATCTCTGACCTGATCACCACCCAGGTGAACATTGAACGCTTCTCCCGCCTGCTGGAAACGAAGTCCGATGTGGCTGACTCCCGGGAGGTCATCGAGAAGTATGGCGATTCCTTCGATCCCAAGCGGGAGAACTGGGAACCCATCCGCGGCGATATCGAGTTCAAAAATGTGGACTTCAGGTATCCCGACGGCGATGAGTATGTGCTGGAAAACTTCAGCCTGAAGATCCCCTTTGGCTCCAACATCGCCATCGTGGGCGAAACGGGCGCGGGCAAATCCACCCTGGTGAACCTGGTGTGCCGCTTTTTTGAGCCCACCAAGGGCCAGGTGCTCATCGATGGCCGTGACGCCCGCGAACGCTCCCAGCTGTGGCTGCACTCGGCTATCGGCTATGTGCTGCAGACGCCCCACCTGTTCTCCGGTACAGTACGTGAGAACCTGCTCTATGGCAACCCCAACGCCACGGAGGAGGAGATCCGCCGCGCACTGGAGCTGGTCAGCGCTACCGAGGTGGTGGATCGCATGGAAAAGGGCCTGGACAGCGATGTGGGCGAGGGCGGCGATATGCTCTCCACCGGCGAAAAGCAGCTGATCTCCTTTGCCCGTGCCATTCTGGCTGATCCCCGCATCCTGGTGCTGGACGAGGCTACCGCTTCTGTTGATACGCTGACCGAGCAGAAGATCCAGTCCGCCATCGAGACCATCATCCAGGGCCGCACCTCGCTGGTGATCGCACACCGCCTGTCTACCGTCAAGAATGCCGACCTGATCCTGGTGGTGCGGGACGGCAAGATCATCGAGCAGGGCCGGCATGAGGAACTGCTTAAGGCGAAGGGCCATTACTACAGCCTGTACACCCGCCAGTATGAGGATGAAGCCATTTCCGACGCCTTCTCCAAGGGGTAATGAATGAAGATCATTGACTATTTTCACAGCGACAGGAAGGAGCATTGGCGGGAGCAGATCGCCCGGTATGAGTGGCGCGCCGCCCGGTTCCTTGCGCAGCTGCTGGCCGAGGGGCGCTTCCACAGCACCCTGGGCAGCGGCACGCTGTATCTGCTGACGGAAGGAGACAAGCTCGTCTCCTTCCTGACGCTGGCGGAAAAGGACTGCGTCGACGCGCCTGAATATACGCCGTGGATCGGCTTTGTGCATACAGCGCCGGAGTATCGTGGTCGCTGCCATATAGGCAGGCTGATCGACCATGCCGTGGCTGTTGCCGGTGAACGCGGCGCTGAGCAGGTATACATCTGCACGGATCATGTGGGATTGTATGAGAAATACGGCTTCACCTATCTGGAAAACCGTGTGTCCATCTATGGCGAGGACAGCAGGGTGTACCTGCGGAAATGCAGGCGCAAGGGTCGCGTCGTCTTTCTCAACGGCGTGACCTCCTCGGGCAAGACGTCCATTGTCGAGGCCCTGCAGGACCGGACCGACGCCTATTTCTACGTGGTGGCCAACGACCTGTTTCAGGAAATGGTGGGGGAGCGCTTCCTGCGGGAAAACTACTGGGAGCATCTCAGCCGGGTGGTCCTGCTGATGTATCACACCGCCAGGCTCTATGCCGACATGGGACATGACGTGCTCATTGACGGCATCCTTGTGGAGCAGCCGCAGCTCAGGCCGCACTACCGGCGGTTCATGGACATCATGGGCGACAGCCGGGTGGACGTGGTGGAGGTGTACTGCCCGCTGGATGTGTGCCGTGAGCGGAACATCGCCCGGGGCGACAGGTATGAAAGCCAATCCCGGGAACAGCATGACATCATGGCGAAGGACATCCGCTACAGCTGCCGTGTGGAGACACACCTGCATACGCCGCAGGAATGCGCTGAGCAGATCGTGCAGGCGCTGGGTCTGGGCGGATGCGCCGGGAAATGATGAGGAGGAACCAAATGATTTACCACAAAGACGAAGAACTGGTGATCCGCAACATGGAAGAAGCAGATGCGCAGATCTTCACGGATGAGTATACGGCCCAGGGCTGGCACCCGGATGTTGACTATTATCTGATGAGGATCAGAGAACAGGCGGAAGGGAAATGCGTTGCCCTGACAGCGGAATATCGGGGATGCCCGGCCGGCAGCGTGTATGTGTATCTGGCGGCGGATGGAGGCCCCTTCAAAGGGACTGGCTGGCCGATCATCGTTGATTTCGGCGTGCTGAAGAAATACCAGAGAAAGGGCATCGGCAACCGGCTGATGGACGTGGCGGAGCGGATCGCGGGACAGTACGCGGACACCATCTGTCTGGGCGTCGGACTGTGCCGTGAGTATGGTTCCGCCCAGCGGATGTATGCCAAGCGTGGGTATATTCCGGATGGCTCCGGCGTGTGGTATCAGGACAAGCAGTGCGTGCAGTATGAAACGGTCTGCACCGTTGATGACGATCTGGTGCTGTATATGGCAAAAGATCTGCGCAAGGCATGATATCAGCCACATGAAAAACCGCGCCCCGGAGGACGCGGCAAGATCAATCGGCCAGAAGCGGCCACCCATTCACAAAGGTTTGCCAGCGGGAAGCGAAATCATCCCGAGCGACATCGTTCGCGGCGGCGAGGGGAACGGCGCAGAGTACCGTATCGCCCTGCAGCATGCGGACTTCACCAAGTATCTGACCGGCCTGCACCGGAGCTTCGAGGCTCTGGGGCAGGTCGATTTCAATTGCGGGGAATTGGTCGCGTGGGATCACGCCGGTGAGGGCGGCGGTGAGAATGGCGCTGACCTCAGCACCGTCCGCCACATCAACAGGCAGGGTGCGTAGGCTTTCACCTGCGTTCATCAGGGTAACGGATTCATACCGGGCAAAGGCTTCATCCATTAGCCGGGCTGCTTCGTCAAACCAATCGTAGCAGTTCAGCACAACGCCGATGATGCTCATGCCGTCCCTTTCTGCACCGAAGACCAGACAGCGCCCGGCAGCCTTGGTGTAGCCGGTCTTGATTCCGGTGGCGCCTTCATAGGTGGAGAGCAGCTTGTTCTTGTTGTTCAGTACCCGGTCATAGTCACGCCCCTGCCAGGGGATCGTTGCGCGCTGGGTGGATACGATGGTGCGGAAGGTCTCGTGGGCCATGGCTTCGCGGGCGATGAGAGCCAGGTCACGGGCTGTGGTATGGTGTCCTTCGCAAGGCAGACCATGGGGCGTGAGAAAAACGGTGTCCCGGCAGCCAAGCTCGGCGGCTCGCTGGGTCATCATGCGGCAGAAGTCCTCCACGCTGCCGCCGATGTGTTCGGCGATGGCCACCGCCGCGTCATTGCCGGAGGCCAGCATCAGGCCGTAAAGCATCTGCTCCAGGGTGAGTGTCTCGCCCTGGGAAAGATAGATGCTGGTTCCCGGCACGCCAAAGGCATTGCGACCACAGGTGACCGGTGCGGTCAGATCGCTTTGCTCAAGGGCCAGCAGGGCCGTCATCACCTTGGTGGTGGAGGCCATGGGCAGAGGCAGATCCGCATTGTGCTCCAGCAGGATCCGGCCGCTGGCCTGGTCGATGATCACGCAGGCATTGGCGGAGGTACCGATCTCCTGGGCCAGGGCAGGAAAGGGAAGCGCCAGCAGAAACAGAATCAGAAGCAGCTTTTTCATCCCATCAGACCATCCTGTCGGGGTTTGGCAAAGAGGCTCACCACATCCTCCACCACGCCGGGGAGCAGCTCCACCACGCGGTCGGCAACGGATAAGGACTGGGCGGGAAGCATCCGCACGGAATCGCCGCTGACCACCAGAAAGCCCACCGGCTGAACCGATACGCCTGCGCCGCTGCCACCGGCAAAGGGGAAATCCTGCTGAACGGCGGGGGACTGGCCTCGCTTCTCCGGGTGCGCCAGATCGCCGCCGGCCGTGACGTAGCCGAAGCTTACCTTGGAGATAGGGATGATGGTGGCGCCAGAGGCAGCCACCACAGGGTCACCGATAACGGTATTCACGTCCACCATGTCCTTGATGGAGGACATGGCAGTCTGCATCAGTTCGCCAATAGGATGTTCCATTCGTTACGCCTCCTTCGGGCGCGGCCTGGGACGCCTGCAGGTTCGCGGCAGATGGGCCGCAAGCGCTATGGCCGCTGTGATGAATATCGTTCCCAGATGGAAAAAGAGTATGCAGCGGAGCTTTAAACGGGTGGGAGCGAGAAAATCCGGCTGAACGCGGACGTCTGCCTTGTCCGGCAGAAGGTATGTCAGTTGCTGCAGAAAGCCGGTGAGCACGGCCGTGCGGGCCGCGTCGCTCAGTCCCAGGCAGAGCAGCGCCTGCAGACGGATGATCTTCACGTGGCGGTGCAGAAAACGCCGGGATCTTTCGGTGCGCAGAATGATCCTGAAGAGTTTCGCCAGCTGCCGGTGCGCGGACGAGCCTCCGCCGGAACCGGAGGAGGCAGCCGGAATGGCGCGATGGATCCCCCACACACGCAGGGAGATGGTCAGCTTGCGATCCCAATCGATGCGCAGACTGACAGGCGTGATGATCAGCAGGAAAAACAGGAGAACTATCAGCATGAAGACCTCCCGGAAGTTTGACGGATGGGGAAAAAGCATATATAATGTTAACATTCATGTGTATGGAGGGATGTACATGGTTGGTTTGATCGGCGCGATGGCCGTTGAAGTGGAAAGCCTGATGGCTCAGGTGGAGGAAAAAAAGGAGACCCGTATTGGTATGGATGTGTTCGTAAGCGGCAGGCTGTTTGGGCAGGATACCGTTCTGGCGGTGTGCGGCCCGGGCAAGATCAACGCTGCCCTGTGCGCCCAGAGCATGATCCAGCATTTCCGCCCCGAATGGGTGCTGAACCTGGGCGTGGCCGGCGCTGGCGAGAGCAGCGTTTCCATCGGCGATATGGTGATCGCCACCGCCGCCGTGCAGCACGATTGCGATACCTCGCCCATTGGCGATCCGGTGGGCATGGTGAGCAAGATCAACCTGGTGGAGCTGCCCTGCGACGCGGCGCTCCGGGCACGGCTGGTACAGGCCGCTTCCACGCTGGAGAATGTGAATGTGCACGAGGGCGTTATTGCCACGGGTGACCAGTTCATCAACAAGGGCGAGGTGCGCCAGCGCATCAATGAGCTTTTCCATGCCAAGGCAGTGGAGATGGAGGGCGCTGCCGTGGCCCACGCCTGCTATATGCACGGCGTTCCCTGCGGCGTGCTGCGCTCCATTTCCGACCAGGCCGACGGTCACAGCGATATGGATTATCCCACCTTTGTGAAGATGGCGGCCGGCCACTCCGTGAAGGTGGTGGAGCAGCTGCTCAGAGGGCTTGACCGGTGATCGTCTGGGTGACCGGGGCCTCCAGTGGGCTGGGACTCTACACAGCGCAGGCTCTGCGTGACGCCGGGCATACGGTGATCGCGGGGGCACGATCCTTCCAGCGGGAGGAAAACGAGGGGATCCACCGTGTCCCACTGGACGTGACCAGCGAAGACAGCGTGGCGGATTTCGTTTCGCAGGCGTGGCGGATATCGCCGCGACTGGACGCGCTGGTGCAGTGCGCCGGTGTGCTGACCCTGGGCGCCTGCGAGGAGATCCCCGTGGAGGAATATCGCCGCATCATGGAGACCAATTTCCTGGGCATGGTGCGTATGAATCAGCAGGTACTGCCGCTGATGCGCCGGCAGGGCGGCGGGAGGATCGTGCTGTTTTCCTCCATCAACGGGCTGCTGGGTATACCCTTCCAGAGCGCTTACGTGGCCAGCAAGCACGCCATCGAGGGTTATGCCGAGTGCCTGCAGATGGAGGCCCGCCCTTATGGTATACAGGTCTGCCTGGTGGAGCCCGGCGATCACCGCGGCGGCAGCGAGGCCTACCGGGGGAGAATCGCTCCGGCGGGCTCACCGTATGGACAGGATTTCCTCCGGGGCACGGCGGTGATCCGCCATGACGAGCAGAACGGCTCTGATCCCGCTAAGCTGGGGCGCGGAATTGTCAGGGCGCTGGGCCGCAGGCGCATGCCCTTCCGGCTGCGGGTGGCAAGCGCTGATCAGCACCTGGCTGTGTACCTGCATAAGCTGCTGCCGGCACGCCTGAATGAGCGGGTGCTCCGGTCCTATTATCTCGGGAAAAGCCGGAAAACATCCGGCCAGTAACAATGATGACCAAATTTTGATAAAACATTTGTTTTTTTGGTGAAAGCAAGGTATAATGATATCGTATCGAATTATGTTCATTGGAGGATGACGGATGTACAAGCTTCTTCTGGCGACGGATAAGCCGGAGATCATGGAGGCCTTTCAGGCAGTGAACTCCTGGGAAAGTCTGGGCTTCAGAACGCCGCGAATGGTATCCACGGCGCAGGCAGCGATCGACAGCCTCAAAAAGCATCACGCAGATGGCATCGCCTTTGCTTTTGAACAATCAGACAACGATGCATTGATGAACCACCTGACGCAGGATTACCCGATCCTGCCCATTATCACCGCGGGCAGGAATCCCGGGCAGGTCATGGACGCTGTGACCGAGCTGCGCTCTTTGCTGAACCGCACCCACGCGGATTTTTCCGATGATAACTTCGGCGAGGCGGATATGCTCCAGCTTTGCCGGCATGAGTTCTTCCGCGGGCTTATCGGCGGCAAGGTGGCCGAGAAGACCGATGTGACCCGGCGGCTGAACCTGCTGCGCAGCCGTATGAGCGCCGACAAGCCCTGCGTGCTGGTGGAACTGGCTCTCCCCGCGGGCGACAGCTTCCTTACCGGCCGCTGGCATTATGGCTCCGAGCGACTGGAGGTGGCGCTGCGCAACTTCTTCGGCGTGGAGCTGGGGGGCATGCGCATCCTGGTCTCCGTGCTGCCGGACGAAAGGATCTTCCTGCTGGCCTGCCCCATGCTGGGTGAGGAAGCGGTGGACTCCATCTCCGGTGTGGTGCACCGCCACGCGGAGGAGAGCATTGCTCACGTAAGGGAATACCTGGATCTGCACCTGTCCATTGCCAGCGTGCGCGTCCTGTCTGACCTGACTTCGCTTGCGACCAACGCATAAGATAATACAAGCAAATATGAGGAGGGGAATTCTATGGGCATTTTTGACATTTTGAAGGGACAACTCATCGACGTCATCGAATGGACCGATTCCAGCAACGATACCATGGTCTACAAGTACGACATGAACGGCAAGGAGATCATGATGGGCGCACAGCTGACTGTGCGTGAGAGCCAGGTGGCGATCTTCGTGAACGAAGGTCAGCTGGCCGACGTTTTCCAGCCCGGCCGGTATGAGCTGAGCACCTCCAATATGCCCATCATGACGGCGCTGAAGGCCTGGAAGTTTGGCTTCAACAGCCCCTTCAAGTCCGACGTCTACTTCATCAATACCAAGCAGTTCCTGGATCAGAAGTGGGGCACTTCCAACCCCGTGATGATGCGCGACGCCGAGTTCGGCATGATCCGCCTGCGCGCCTTCGGCATCTATTCCTTCCGGGTGACTGATCCCACGGCCTTCCTGAAGGAAGTGTTCGGTACCTCCAGCCTGTTCACTGTGGACGGCGTGGAAGGCCAGATCAAGCGTACGCTGATCAGCGGCCTGAGCGACGCCATTGCCGAGAGCAAGATCCCCGCACTGGACCTGGCTGCCAATTATGATGAACTGGCCAATTATGCCATTCAGGCCATCAACCCCAAGATCGCTCCCCTGGGCCTGGGCTTGACCAGCTTTGTGATCGAAAACATTTCTCTGCCTGAAGAGGTGGAGAAGTCCATGGACAAGCGCACCTCCATGGGTGTGCTGGGCGACATGAACAAGTACACCCAGTATCAGGCCGCCGAGGCCCTGCGCGAGGCCGCCAACAATCCCAACGGCACGGCCGGCATGGGTATTGGCATGGGCGCCGGCATGAGCATGGGTCAGCTGTTCACCCAGTCCATGGCTCAGCCCCAGCAGCCCGTTGCCCCTGTGCAGCAGGCTCCTGTCCAGGCTGGTGGCTTCTGCACCGGCTGCGGCGCTGCCCTGACTGCCGGCGCGAAGTTCTGCTCCAACTGCGGCCAGAAGCAGGAAGCCTCGAATGTCTGCCCCGGCTGCGGCAACACCGTTGCTCCCGGCGCCAAGTTCTGCGCCAACTGCGGCCAGAAGCTGTAAATCAAACATGAAAAAGGACGCTCCGGCAGAAGCTGCAACGGAAAGCAAGGAATGATCCTTCCCTACAGCCGCAGGCGCTGCTGGTCATCCAGTCTGCTGATTTCCTTGTTCTGTGACATGGAGTATACGAAACGCCTGCGTTAAAGGAGAAAACGTAATGAAAGAGAACGAACGATTTCAAAAAGTATATTCTCAGGGCAAATTGAAAGGGACAGAGATCTGGGTGGATAAAGAGACCGGCGTGAATTACCTGTTTGTTCAGCATGGATATGCAGGAGGATTGACTCCATTATTGGATAAAGAGGGAAAACCTGTTATTTCTCCTGTCGAGAATAAGTAAATTCCTTTTTGTACACACTTCCATAATTCGCCTGACCGACAGGCCTGTCATCACATACGAAAACGAGCATCCGGCAAAAAAGCCGGATGCTCGTCCGTTTTACCCAGAAGAAAAAGGATCTTTAAGAGTACTATTCCGACGACTGTCACTTTCTCCAGATGGCTGGGTGGAACAGCGCCAGGATCGGGAAGATCTCCAGACGACCGGCCAGCATCAGCACACAACAGATGATCTTGGAGAAGGCGCTATAGCCAGCAAAGCTGCCGGCAGGACCCACCGCGCCAAGGCCGGGACCGACGTTGCTCACGCAGGTGACAGCGGCGGTGAAATTGGTCTCGAAATCGTATAGACCATTGAAGGAGAGCAACACCGCGCCAAGAATGATCAGGATCACATAAACGCAGGCAAACACGGCTACCTGATGCAGAATGGCTTCATCCACGGCCTTGCCTTCGAAGCGCACCGTCTGCACCTTGCGGGGCTGGAAGACACGGCGCACCTCGCGCAGGCCTTGTTTGCACAGCATGCCGATGCGGCAGATCTTCATGCCGCCGGCGGTGGAACCGGCACAAGAGCCGAAGAAGAGCAGAAGGAAGATCAGCATCCTGGCGGCAATGGGCCAGAGGTTGAAATCGGCGGTGGAGTAGCCGGTGGTGGAAACGATCGTGGCGATCTGGAAGGCCGAGTAGCGCAGCGAGGTGAAGAAATTGCCTTCATAATCCGGGAGGATGATGAGGGCGATCAGCAGTGTGGCGCCGATGAAAATGCACAGGAACCAGCGCAGCTCCTCATTGTTTTTCACATCGCGCCAGTCGCCCCGGAGCAGCTTGTAGAACAAGGCGAAATTAACGCCAAAGAGAACCATGAACGCTGTAACGACCCATTCGATGACCGGCGAATTGAAGGCGCCAATGCTGGCGGCATAATTACTGAAGCCGCCGGTGCCTGCGGTGCCCATGGCGTGAATGGAGGCATCGTAGAAATTCATGCCGCAGAGCATCAGCACACCCAGCATGATGGCGGTAAGAACGCCGTAGATCAGGTAGAGCACCTTGGCGGTATCGCCCATGCGGGGGAGGATCTTGCTCAGGGTGGGGCCGGGGCTTTCCGCGCGGACAAGGTGGGAGGTGCGGCCGCTCATCTTGGGGAGGATAGCCAGCGTCAGCACCAGCACGCCCATGCCGCCCACCCAGTGGGTAAAGCTGCGCCAGAACATCATGCCCCGGGGCTGGTTCATGACGTTGGTCATGATGGAGGCTCCGGTGGTGGTGAAGCCGGAAACGGCCTCAAACAGCGCGTCAAAAAAGTTGGGGATCATGCCGCTGAACATGAAGGGCAGCGCGCCGAAAAAAGAAAGAAGGATCCAGGCGAGCGGAACCACCAGAAAGCCCTCGCGGGCGCGGAGATTGGTGTCGCGGGGCTTGGCGAGCAGCCACAGCGGCAGGCCGATGGCGAACAGCAGCAGCATGGTGTACACAAAGGCCATGGCGTCGCCATCGCCAAAGTACAGGGACACCAGCAGCGAGGGGGTCATAGCGGCGCCCTCGATCATCAGGATCGAGCCGATCAGGCGGAAAATAAGCTGTATGTTCATCGATGAATGACCTCGTTCAGATCGCTGATGCCGCTTTCGCTGGCCATAATGACCACATGGTCGCCAGCTTCAATGTGGTTGTTGCCGAAGGGAACGATGACCTTGTTGCCGCGGACGATCACGGCTACCAGTACATTGCGCCGCATCTGCAGATCCTTCAGGGGGATGCCGATGTAAGGATCGCCTTCACGGGCGATGAACTCCAGGGCCTCAGCCTTGCCATCCACCAGGCGGTAGAGGCGTTCCACGGCCGTGCCACCGCCGTTGACGCGGGCGCGCACGTAGCGCAGGATGGTATCGCAGGTGATCTCCTTGGGGCTGACCATGCTGTCCAGTCCCAGGTCGGAGAGGATCTCTTCATAGAAGACGCGATTGTTCTTCACGATGACCTTCGGTACGCCCTGGCGGGCGGCGTACAGGCCGGTGATCAGGTTCTCCTCGTCGCGGTTGCACAGGCAGACGAAGGCGTCCATGTCGGTAAGTGCCTCCTGCTCCAGCAGCTCCTGATCGGTGCCGTCGCCAAGGATCACGTCCACGTGGGGGAGCGCTTCGCTCAGTTCGGCGGCCTTCTGGGGATCGATCTCGATCATGGAGACGTGAATGCCCATGGGCACGATCATCTTGGCCAGATAATAGCTGATGCGGCTGCCGCCCAGCAGCATGACCTTCTTCACCCGGAGGGAATCACGGCCCAGGAAACGGAAATAATTCGTGATGGTGACCATATCGCCGGTCACGTGGACACGGTCGCCTGCGCGGATGATAAAATCACCGTTGGGGATGAAAACCTCGCCATCGCGCTCCACGGCGGCGTACAGTACGCGGGGGATGCCCGGCAGGTGAGCGGCGAGCTGCTTCAGGGGCCAATCGATGATGCTGTCCTTTTCCTGGGCGCGGAACTCCACCATTTCCACATGGCCCTTGGCAAAGGGCTCGATGTTACTGGCGAAGGGGAAGCGCAGCAGGCGGCTGATCTCCATGGCGGTGGCCCGCTCGGGGTTGATGGTCAGGTCGATGCCCAGTTCACGCTGCAGGAGCGTGAGGCTTTCGTTATATTCGGGATCGCGGATGCGGGCGATGGTGTATCTGGCGCCCAGCCGCTTGGCCACCAGGCAGCAGAGCATATTGGTCTCGTCGCTGGCGGTGGCGGAGATAACGATGTCGGCCGCGGCCACGTCGGCCTCGATAAGGGTCTTCGCGTTGGCGCCGTTGCCGCGGATGCATAAAACGTCCAGCGTGTCTTCGCAGTGCTGGAGGACATCCTCATCCCGGTCGATGATGACGACGTCGTGTCCTTCGTCGGTCAGGCTTTTGGCCAACGTGTGGCCGACTTTGCCGTCGCCTACAATAAGTATGCGCATAGAAGATACCTCCATGTCGTGGATCGTCATTTCAAAGAAACGAAATCATTTTACCACAACTCCATAAAAAAGAAAACAGCATTGTGAAAAAAGGAACTTTCGTAGCATTTTCAGAAAGAACCGTTTGATTTCTCGGCAAATTGAGAACGCTGATAACTGCGGCGTTGACTTGACGGAAGCGGTTTTGTATAATACACGGGAGGAAAGCCTGTGCTTCGGCCGGGCTTTCGATGATTGAAAAAAGCTTTGGAGGGTGCGTCCAAATGAAAATGACGTTCCGTTGGTATGGCAAAGAATCCGATCCGATCCCGCTGAAGTATGTGAAGCAGATTCCCGGTATGTCCGGTCTGATGGGCCTGCTGGACAAGCCTGCCGGCGTTGATTGGCCCGAGGAGGAAGTCAAGGAGCTGGTGGACTATGTCCACTCCTGCGGCCTTGAGCTGGAAGTCATCGAGAGCGTGAACGTTCACGAGGACATCAAGATGGGCCTGCCCACCCGTGATGAATACATCAAGAATTACTGCTCCACCATCCGTACCCTGGCCAAGTATGGCGTGAAGGTCATCGTGTACAACTTCATGCCCGTGTTTGATTGGCTGCGCACCGACCTGGCCCGTGTCATCGACGAGGACGGCTCCAACAGCCTGTACTTCAACGAGGAGGATCTGGGCGAAATGGGCCCCATGGAGATCGTCCGCCGCACGGCCGAGGACTCCAAGGGCTTCACCCTGCCCGGCTGGGAGCCCGAGCGTCTCGCTCTGCTGGAGACGACCCTGAAGCAGTACGAGGGCATCACCCCCGATATGCTGCGCGAGAACTACAAGTACTTCCTGGATCGCGTGATCCCCGTTTGCGAGGAAGTGGGCGTGAAGATGGCCTGCCATCCCGATGATCCCGCCTGGCCTATCTTCGGCCTGCCCCGCATCGCCCACAGCCAGGAGGATTACGATAAGATCGTGAAGCTGCACGACAGCCCCGCCAACACCCTGTGCCTGTGCACCGGCTCCCTGGGCTCCAATCCCGCTAACGACATTCCTGCCATCATCCGTCACTTCGGCGGGATGAACCGCATCGGCGCCATGCACGTGCGCAACGTGAAGTACCTGGGTCACCGCCACTTCCGCGAGGCTGCCCATCTTTCCTCCACCGGCGACCTTGATATGTTCGCCATTATGGAGGCTATCTATGACACCTGCCCCGATACTTACATCCGCCCCGACCATGGCCGCATGATCTGGGATGAGGAAGGTCGTCCCGGTTACGGCCTGTTCGACCGCGCTCTGGGCGCTACCTACCTGAATGGTATCTGGGAAGCTCTTTGCAAGATCAAGGGGGATAAATAATCATGAAGCTTTCTTACGCTGGTCTGCAGGATAAGGCAGCATTCGAGACTGCCGGCATCGTCCTGCCCAAGTACGATTGGAAGCAGATGGCTGAGTACACCCAGGAGCATCCTGTCTGGGTACACTTCGGCGCCGGCAATATTTTCCGCGGTTTCATCGCCGGCCTGCAGCAGCGCCTGCTGAACAACGGCATGGCCCGCAGCGGTATCATCGCGGCGGAGACCTTCGATTATGATATCATCGAGAAGATCTACGAGCCCCATGATTCCATGACGCTCATGGTGGCCCTGAAGCCCGATGGCAGCACCGACAAGGAAGTCATCGCTTCCATTGCCAAGGGCGTTCCCGCCAACTCCGCCAATGCGGAAAAGTGGAACCAGCTGAAGAAGTGCTTTGAGAGCGCCGAACTGCAGATGGCTTCCTTCACCATCACCGAGAAGGGGTATGCCCTCACCAACATCAAGGGCGAGATGATGCCCGTGGTGCTGGCTGACATCGAGGAAGGCCCCGATAAGGCACGCCACGCCATGAGCTGCGTCGCAGCCATGCTGTGGGCCCGCTTCCAGGCCGGCGCCGCGCCCATCGCCATGGTGAGCATGGACAACTGCTCCCACAACGGCGAGAAGCTCCGCTCCTCTGTGCTGACCATTGCCAGGGGCTGGGCCGAAAAGGGCTTTGTTACCGCTGATTTCGTTGCCTATGTGGAGGATGAGACCCGGGTATCCTTCCCCTGGAGCATGATCGACAAGATCACCCCCCGTCCCGCAGAGGTGATCGAGAAGCAGCTCAACGAGGCCGGCGTGGAGGACATGGCTCCCGTTATCACCAGCAAGAACACCTACATCGCGCCTTTCGTCAATGCTGAGATCCCTCAGTACCTGGTGGTGGAGGATCGCTTCCCCAATGGTCGCCCCGCCTTGGAGAAGGCCGGCGTGTACATGACCACCCGCGAGATCGTCAACATGACCGAGCGCATGAAGGTCACCACCTGCCTGAACCCCCTGCACACCGCACTGGCTGTGTACGGCTGCCTGCTGGGCTATGAGTCCATCGCTGCTGAGATGCAGGACGAGCAGCTGGTGAAGCTGGTCAAGACCATCGGCTATGTGGAAGGTCTGCCTGTGGTGACCGACCCCGGCATCATCAGCCCCAAGGCTTTCATTGACGAGGTCGTTGAGCAGCGCCTGCCCAATCCCTTCATTCCTGATACTCCTCAGCGTATCGCCACCGATACCTCCCAGAAGATCGCCATCCGTTTTGGCGAGACCATCAAGAGCTACATGGCCGATCCCGGGAAGGATGCCTCCAGCCTGAAGGCTATTCCGCTGGTGCTGGCCGGCTGGCTGCGCTACATCAAGGCCGTGGACGATGAAGGCAACGAGATGGCGGTGTCCTCCGATCCCATGCTGGCCCAGATGCAGGCCGACCTGGCGGATGTGAAGGTGGGTGAGCCCGAGAGCGTGAAGGGCAAGCTGCAGAGCATCCTGTCCAACCCCGTGATCTTCGGCGTCAACCTCTACGAAGCCGGCCTGGCCGATAAGGTCGAGGCGCTGCTGGCCGAGGAACTGGCCGGCCCCGGCGCTGTGCGTGCAACCCTGAAGAAGTATCTTGGCTAAGTGAAGATCAGCCCGCCGGAAATGCTCCGGCGGGCTTTTTGCTTGGCTTGGACGCGGGGAAACGCAATGTAGCTGATAGCTGGCAAAAAACACCGTGCCGGTATATATCAAACGAGTATAAGAAAAGGAGCGGCCTGTAAGGTCGCTCCTTATGATTTGTTAATTCACGGCGGCTTCGAACTCCTCGAAGAACTCGGGGCAGCTCCAGGTGCCGCAGGCGGAAAGCTTGTCGTTCTTTACGTTGAGCTGTACGGCCAGACCGTTGTCCAGGGTGATCAGCAGCGTTTGCTTGCCGCTGAGGGAACCGCTGCTTTCATAGCTGGCGCAGTCCGCCAGGGTGGCGAAGAGCGCCTCGCAGGCAGCGCTGTCGGTCACGGAACCGGTGCCGGTCAGCTCCATGGAAACGATGTGTCCGGCGATCTGCAGGGTGTCCGACAGGTCTTCGCTGCCGCGGATGGCGCTGCCGTTAAAGCTGACACGCTGGAACACGCGGGTTGTGCCGTTCACCTCGGCGGCCACCAGCGTGCCGCCCATGCCGTTGATGGCATAGACTGTGCTGCCGTAGGACGCGGCGTTTGAGAGAATTACATCCGTGCCGGAGAGGGCCGGCTCGGTGGTGAATTCCGCCACGGAGCCCAGGCTTTTGCCCAGCAGGCTGCCGCTGACGGACTGGGGTACCGTCAGCATACGATAATACTTGCCGTTGACGCCGATGAGCGGGAAGTTGCCACTGTCGCCGCTGGCCCACAGGCTGTTTTCGCCCGCATCGGCGATGCGCTGACGGATGTTCACGTTGTTGCGGTTCAGGTCAAGGAGGGCGATCTCGTTATTCACGCCGCTTTGGCCGGCCGCCTGGGTGGTGATGAGGTTTTCCGGCGGCGGGGCGTTCAGCGCGGGGATGCCAATGCCCAGGGCGATGGTAAGCACCAGCGCGCAGGAGAGGGCGGGCACCCATGCCGATACGCGGCGGCGCTGGGGCTGGGGTTTCATGGCGGCCTTTTCGATGCGGAGCTTCAGGTGTTGCCCGGCGGTCAGGCCTCCCAGAGCCTTTTCGGTGATCTCGGGCAGTTGTTCAAGACGCTTCACCGGGCATCGCCTCCTTTCAGAATGGATTCAAGTTTTTTGCGCCCGCGGCTCAGGCGGGAGGAAATGGTGCCCTCGGGGAGATCCATCATCTCGGCGATCTCAGCGATGCCGTAGCCCTGATAATAATGCAGAAGAATGACCTCCTTGAAGGTGGCGGGGAGCTGATTGACGGCCTGCATGATCTCCTCATGCTCGGCAAGCTTGCCGAACTCGTCAGGGGCGGGAACAAGCTCGAAGGCGGGGGAGCCAAGCACCACGCGCTTGAGCCATGCGCCGCGCCACAGGTCGCGGCAGCGGTTCAGCGCGACCTTGAGCAGCCACGCTTTCTCGCGGCCCTCCTGCAGTTCGGGGGCGTTGGTGATCAGGCGCACGAATACGTCCTGGCAGACATCCTCGGCCTTGTGCCTGTCGCCCAGGTAGAAGTAGCATACCCGCAGCACATCAGTGGCATACTTTTCGTAAAGCTCCTCGAAGTAAGCCATGGGATCGCGGGGGATCGCGGCCGCCTGCACATCGTCAGCCTCCTCAGCCAGACCGGAGCGGATGCACAGGGCCTGGATGCGGCGCAGTGCCGCCAGAATGGTTCGTCCATCCATAATAACGATGTCCCTCCCGAGTTTCTTCCGAGAAAAATGTAACGTTTTCAATAAGTTTGAAGAACTATTTGTTACAAATTCGGAAGGTTGTCGACATGGTAGGTGAGCATGAAGTCAATGGAATCCACCAGGGCCTTGAAGCAGGCCTGGATAATGTTGCTGGAAACGCCCACCGTGGACCAGACGTGCTTGCCATCGGTGGATTCGATGGTCACGCGCACGGTGGAGGCGGTGCCGCCCATGTCCAGCACACGCACCTTGAAGTCCTGCAGGCGCATATTGCTGATGGCCGGATAGAAATCAGCCAGGGTCTTGCGCAGGGCGATGTCCAGCGCGTTTACGGGGCCGTCGCCTTCGCCGGCGTTGATGCCCTCCTTACCGCCGACCTCCACCTTCACATAGGCCTGGGCGCTCTTGTCCACCTCCTGCATATTCAGTGGGCTGTGGCAGAGCACGTGGAAATCCGCCACCTGGAAGAATTTCGGGCGGCGGCCCAGGGTATCCAGCGCCATGAGGGCGAAGGAACCATCGGCATTCTCGTAGGTATAGCCCCGGGCTTCCTTTTCCTTCAGGCGGGCGATGACCCTGGCCATTTCAGGACTGTCGCGGTTCACATCGGGCAGGATGCGGCTCAGGCGGGCGTATACACCGGCGCGGCCGGCCTGATCGCTGATGAGGAAGCGGCGTTGATTGCCCACGCTTTCCGGGGGAATCTGCTCAAAGGAAGGCGCGTGCTTCAGCACGCCGTCGATATGCATGCCGCCCTTGTGCGCGAAGGCCGTATGCCCCACGAAGGGCGCGCGCTCGTTGATGGAAAGGTTCATCACCTCTGCCACAAAGCGGGCGGTGTGGGTGAGCATGGTCAGGTGTCCTTCCGGCAGGCAGGGCAGGTTCAGCTTCTTTTCCAGCAGGGGAATGATGGTGCACAGATCGGCGTTGCCGCAGCGCTCGCCGACGCCGCCCATGGTGCCCTGCACCACCTGCGCACCGGCCTGAACCGCGGCGAGGGAGCAGGCCGTGGCCAATCCGCAATCGTTATGGCAATGGATGCCGACGGTCGTGTCGAACCGCTCGCACACGGCGCGGACGATGCTGCCTACCTCATCGGGCATGGAGCCGCCGTTGGTATCGCACAGGGTAAGACACTCGGCGCCGCCATCCAGCGCGGCCTGCAGGGTGGAAAGCGCATAGGCGCTGTCGGCCTTGTAGCCGTCGAAAAAGTGTTCCGCGTCAAACCAGACGCGCAGGCCGTGATCAGTCAGATAGGCGATGCTCTCGCGGATGAGCCGCAGGTTTTCCTCGCGGCTGCAGCGGAGCACGTGCTCCACGTGCAACACAGAGCTTTTGCCGAAAAGACTCACGGTATCCGCGCCGCAGGCAAGCAGCGCGGCAAGACCGGTATCATTCTCGGGCAGCTCGCCGGGACGGATGGTGGAGCCAAAGGAGACCAGCCTGGCATGGCGCAGCCTTTTGCCATGGAACTGCTGGAAAAATGCTGCGTCCTTGGGATTGGCGGCGGGATTGCCGCCCTCGATGTACTGCACGCCCAATTCATCCAGGGCCAGGGCGATGCGGCGTTTATCCTCAAGAGAGAAGGTGACGCCCTCTGCCTGCGCGCCATCGCGCAGGGTCGTGTCCAGGAGCCTGATCATCTTCCATCCCTCCGAAAATGCAATGTTACAGGTATTATAGCATGATTTCGCCTGGCGGGAAAGGGGAATACGCTGGATATATTGCAGGAAATTGGTGATTGATGGCGAATGTATGTTCGTGAGGTGAGGGCTGTGCACGATATATGGAATCCCTGGCATGGATGCGTGAAATGCAGCGAGGGCTGCGAGCATTGCTATATGTACTATATGGACGGGCTGCGGTATCGGGATGGCAGCCGGATCTACCGAACGGGTGGGTTCAGCTATCCGTTGGAGAAGGAACGTACAGGCGCATACAAGGTGAAGAGCGGCGAGCTTCTGCGGGTGTGCATGACCTCGGATTTCTTTCTGGAGGAGGCCGATCCCTGGCGCGGTGAGGCGTGGGAGATCATCCGCCGGCGTCCGGATGTGAAATTCTTTCTGCTTACCAAGCGTCCGCAGCGCGTGACGCAATGCCTGCCGTCGGACTGGGGCGAGGGCTGGGAGAATGTGTTTTTCAATGTGACCTGTGAGAATCAGAGCCGCGCGGACGAGCGCATTCCAATCCTGCGGGAACTGCCGTTCAGGCATAAAGGCGTGATGTGCGCGCCCTTCATTGGCCCGGTGAGCCTGCTGCGATGGCTGGGGGAAGGTTTCATTGAGCAGGTGGCCTGCGGCGGCGAGAATTATGGCGGCAAGCGGCCATGCTGCTTTGAGTGGGTAAAGGCATTGTATGAGGAATGCAGGATTGCGGACGTTACCTTTGCTTTTATCGAAACGGGAACGAGGTTCATCAAGGAGGGAAGGGTGTATCACCTTCCGGGCAAACGTCTGCAGACGGTGATGGCGCATAAGTCGGGCCTGCAATACAAGGGGAAAGAGATTTCCTTCCGGCTGACTGATTCCCTGGGCGTGCCGCTGCGGGAGGAGGAACTGTATCAGCCGCGTTATGACGGCCCTTGCAGGCAATGTGGCAGCAAGCTGATCTGCAATGGCTGCGCGCGATGTGGAAAATGTTTGCAGGTTGGCGCAAAAGGATAAAAATCCTACGAAAGAAAACAGAAAAGCGCTCTACCCAAATAAAATGGGTATCCATTATACTTATCAGCAGGATAAACTGTGACCGAAAGGGGACTGAGCGATGGCAAAGGACCTGACGCGATATGTCAAGCGGCATGAGCACCTCATCTGCGTGGACAGCGACGGCTGCGCCATGGATACCATGGATGTGAAGCATTTCCGGTGCTTCGGCCCATGCATGGTGGAGGAGTGGGGACTTCAACAGTGGCGTGATCCCATCCTGAAACGCTGGAACGACATCAATCTTTATACCATGACACGCGGCATCAACCGCTTCAAGGGACTGGCCATGGCGCTGGAGGAGATCAACAGACAGTACACGGCCATCGAGGATATCGGCGCGCTGCTCCGGTGGGCAGAAGAAAGCCCGGAGCTCTCCAACGACGCGCTGAGCCGTGCCATCGGGGCGGCTCCCCGGAGCGTTTCGCTGCGCAAGGCGCTTAGCTGGAGCAAGGCGGTAAATGCCGCCATCACTGACCTGCCGGACGATGTAAAGCTGCCGTTTCCTCTGGTGAAGGAAGCGCTGGCCTATGCCCATGAGCGGGCGGATGTGGCCATCGTCAGCAGCGCCAACCTGGGCGCGGTGCTGGAGGAGTGGGAAATGTACGGCCTTTTGCCCCACACGGATATTGTGCTGGCACAGGACGCGGGCAGCAAGGCTCACTGCATCAGCGAGCTGCTGAAGAAGGGCTATGACCCGGCCAAGGTGCTCATGTGCGGTGACGCTCCCGGTGACCTCGCGGCGGCGGAGAAGAACGGAGTCGGGTATTATCCCATCCTGGTGCGCCGCGAGAAGGAAAGCTGGCAGGAATTCATGGACGAAGGCTTTCCGCGCCTGCTGGAGGGCAGCTATGCCGGAGCCTATCAGGAAAAGAAAAAGGCCGGGTTCCTCGCGAACCTCGGCGCGTGATCAAGAGAGGAGACGATCCGCATGGTCAATTTGAAGGCAAAGCCCTATTACCTGTCTGACGAGGATATCCGGTGGGTGAACGAGACCATCGCCGGCATGACTGCCGAGGAGAAAGTGGGTCAGCTGTTCTTCCAGCTGTGCGCCGGTATGGACGAGAACTATCTGCGGGAGCTGATGGAGAAGTATCACCTGGGCGGCTGCCGCTACAACAATATGCCCGCCGCTGCCGTACAGATGCAGAACCGTATCCTGCAAAAATACGCCAAGGTGCCCGTGATCATTGCCTGCAATACCGAGACCGGCGGCAACGGATGCTGCTCCGACGGTACGTTCATTGCCTCCGGCATCAAGATCGGCGCCACCGGCAACAGGCAGTATGCCCACGACCTGGGCCGTATGTCCAACGAGGAGGCGGCCTCCATCGGCTGCAACATGGCCTTCGCTCCCGTGTGCGATATCCACTACAACTGGGAGAATACCGAGGTGGTCGCCCGCGCCTTCGGCACCGATGCTGACCAGGTGGCTGAAATGAGCAAGGCCTACCTGGAGGGCGCTCATACCATTCCCGGCTACGCCTGCGCGGCGAAGCATTTCCCCGGTAACGGCCAGGATTTCCGCGATGCCCACCTTTCCAACAATGTGAACTACTTTGGCGAAGAAGAGTGGATGGCCACCTATGGCAAGGTGTACAAGACCCTGATCGACGCCGATCTGGACGCCATCATGGGCGGTCACATCATGATGCCTGCCTATATGCGCCAGGTGAAGCCCGGCATCACCGATGACGAGATGCTGCCCGCTACCCTTTGCCCCGAGATCATGACCGGCCTCCTGCGCGACAAGCTGGGCTTCAACGGTATGGTGGTGACCGACGCCTCCCACATGGTGGGCATGACCAACCGCATGACCCGCAAGGAAATGCTGCCTGCCTCCATCAATGCCGGCTGCGATATGTTCCTTTTCTTCAATGATCCTGAGGAGGATTTCAACACCATGCTGGACGCCTACAAGACCGGCGTCATCAGCGAGGAACGCATGGTGGAGGCCCTGAGCCGCATCCTGGGCCTGAAGGCGCACATGGGCCTGAACAAGATGGCGGGGAAGGAGATCGTCCCTGCAGCCGCTCCCGTGCTGGGCAAGGACGAGTACAAGGCTGCCAGCGCTGCCATCAGCCGTGACGCCGTGACCCTGGTGAAGTACAAGGACGAGGGCGTGCTGCCCATGACGCCCGAAAAATACAAGCGCGTGATGATCGTGCCCGTAAAGGGCGCGGCGGGCCCCATGGACTTCCTGATGAAGATGGCCATGGGCGCTGCCGGCGCCGCCAAGAGCCCTGCCGAGGATCTGCGCGACCGCCTGATCGAGAAGGGCTTCGACGCCTTCATCTACGTTAGCCCTCTGGAGAAGATCAAGGAGCAGCTTGCTCGCGGCGAGAAGCCCAGCCTGAACCTGTACTTCGCCGGCAAGAACGCCATTGAGGACTTCAAGAGCGAGCAGGATCTGGTCATTACCCTGTTTGACGTGGCCAATGGCCGTCCCTCCTTCGGCATGAGCAAGGGTGGCGGCGAGATCCCGTGGTACGTGTTTGAGCTACCCGTGGTGGGCGTGAGCGTGAATGCCCCCACCATGCTGGCCGACGCGCCCCAGCTGCGCACCTACATCAACGCCTACGATGCCAAGCCCAGCACCATGGAAGCCCTGGTGGAGGGCCTTATCAAGGGCCCTGAGGCCTTCAGGGGCAAGGATCCCATCGACAGCTTCTGCGGTCTGTTCGATACCCGCCTGTAAATCAAAGGCAGGGACGCTGACAATGGCGCAGCATCCCTGCTTTTTTACTCCACGGTAACGGATTTGGCCAGGTTTCTCGGCTTATCCACATCGCAACCCCGGCTGACGGCCATGTGATAGGCCAGAAGCTGCACGGGAATGGCGGCCAGAAGCGGCGCCAGGATGGGATGCGTATCGGGAATGGCCCACACCTCGTCGGCCGCAGCGGCGGTCTTCTCCTGCAGGGATTCGGTGCAGATGGCCAGCACCCGGGCGCCCCGGGATTTCACCTCGCGGATGTTGGAGAGCGTTTTGTCCGCCAGATGGGGCTGGGTGAGCAGCGCGCAGACCAGCGTCCCCTCCTCGATGAGGGCGATGGTGCCGTGCTTCAATTCGCCTGCTGCATAGGCCTCGGACATGATGTAGCTGATCTCCTTCAGCTTCAGGCTGGCCTCCATGGCCAGGGCGTGATCCATGCCCCGGCCGATGTAGAACACGTGCCGGCGGTCGTAGTGCCTGCTGGCAAAACGGGCGACGGACTCTTCGCAGCTCAGGAGCGTCCCGGCCTGGGCGGGGATCTCTGCCATGTCGGCCAGCAGCTCGGATGCCTCTTCTTCTGATATGACGCCCCGCTTCTGCGCCAGGTCGACGGCAAGGAGCAGCATGATCTCCACCTGGGTGATGTAAGCCTTTGTGCTGGCCACGGCGATCTCTGGCCCGGCGTGGGTGTAAAGCACGTTGGGCGCCGCCTCACGGGCGATGGAGGAGCCAACGACGTTGGTCAGCGCCATGGTTCGGGCGCCGAGGCGCGCGGCCTCGCGCAGGGCGGCCAGGGTGTCGGCGGTCTCGCCGCTCTGGCTGATGGCAAGGAACAGATCATCCTTGTCCAGCAAGGGCTGGCGGTAGCGGAACTCGCTGGCTACGTCCACTGCCACAGGAAGGCGGGCGAGGCGTTCAATGGCGTATCGGCCGATCATGCCAGCATGGTAGGCCGTGCCACAGGCAACAATGGTCAGAGAGGAAAGCGACTGAGCTTCCTCCCGCGTGATGGGGATGACGCCCCGGCGGAGCATATGCCCGTCCGCATGGGCGGAAAGCGTCTTGCGCAGGGCAGTGGGCTCCTCGTGGATCTCCTTGAGCATGAAGTGAGGATAGCCGCCCTTCTCGGCGGATTCCACATCCCAATCCACATGGGTGGGCCTCAGGTCGCGCTGAGCGCCATAGGCGTCATAGACCGTGACGCTTTCCGGGCAAAGCACGGCGATCTCCCTGTCCTCCAGAAGCTCGATTTCCCGCGTGTGGGCGAGCAGGGCTGGAATGTCGCTGGCCAGGTATTGCGCCTGGCTGGAAAGCCCCAGCACCAGCGGGCTGTCCTTGCGGGTGCAGAAGATGGCGCCGGGCTCGGCGGCGCAGAGCACCGCCAGCGCATAGCTGCCCTCCAGCATGGGCAACGCCCGCTGCAAAGTGGAAAGCATACTGCCGTCCCACAAAAGGTTCAGCAGGTGCGCGATGACCTCCGTGTCGGTTTCGGAGGAAAATGCACAGCCGCGTTCCTCCAGCATACCCCTGAGCCGGGCGTGATTCTCGATGATGCCGTTATGAACAAGGGCGATATCGCCCTTCATGTCGGTATGCGGGTGTGCGTTCAGGTCGGTGGGTTCGCCATGAGTGGCCCAGCGGGTATGACCGATACCCGTTTGTCCGGAAAGGGGAGAGCCTTTGAGCAGCGCGCCCAGATTGGACAGACGCCCCTTGGCCTTCAGCAGCCGGATGCGGTCGCCATCCATGATGGCCACGCCCGCGCTGTCGTAGCCGCGGTATTCCAGGCGAGAAAGCCCCTCCATCAGGATGGGCTGGGCCGGCTGGGCGCCGGTGTATCCAACGATGCCGCACATAGGCGATACCTCCCCGGAGTTAGTCGGATAAAAGGGTGAGCGGGTCGATGGCCTGATCGTTTCGTGTGACGCGCAGGTGCAGGTGCGTCTCCATGTCGGTCTCATCCAGCACCTCGTTGCCCGCAAAGCCGATGATCTGCCCGGCCTCCACCGGGTCGCCGGCGCGAAGTCCCGCGTGCAGCGCCATGCCGGCATAGTGCGCCGTGATCTCCTTCCCATGGTCGATGGTGACGCAGGCGCCCTGCAGGCCTTTGTCGCACACGGCGGTCACCACGCCATCCGACATGGCGAAAACGGTGTCTCCGTCGGCGCAGCGCAGATCCACCGCGTCGTGGATCTGCCACAATCCGGTCACGCCTGAACGCGCCATGCGTGTCGCGTCATACCCGCGCAGGACGGAAACAGTCTCAAGCGGCGCCTGCCACACCTGCGGCGCGGCAGTGGGCGAGGGCGTAGGCGTCGCGGCTTCAGCCAGAGACTGCTGCTGAAGCTGCGCCACGGACGCGGCGTCGCCCACGGGCGGCGTGGGTACGGGCGGGGACTCCGCGGGCTGATTCGTCCACACGGCGGTGCCAGCAATGACGGCGACACATACCATGAGGATGATCATAAAGCCCTGCTGCTCAACAAAACGCACATACCTTGCGGAAAATGATCTCAGGATCGATTTGATGGATGCCATGCCTTCACCCCCGGAGAAGTAGCATGGCCGGGCAGGGAGTGTTTCATTCAGCGCCAGCGGGAGAAAATGCCTGCCATGCGGCCGGGAAGCTGTGCAGCCATCAAAGAGAGCCGGTGGGGGATATCCAACCATTCCTCCGGGGAAAACGGAGCGCCCAGCAATACCCAAAGGATGGCAAGCAACAGCGTCAGGGCGTAAAGGCGTAGGGCAAGAGTTCCTTTCATGGGGCGAAATCCCTCCGGAAATCGGATGATTTATGCTTATGAAAGAGACAATTATTTCATGCCTTTGCAGATGAATGAAAATGTTTTCATACCGCATCGGCAAAAGGTCATAAAAATCTTTTGCAATTTGAAAGAAACTTGACAAATTTCACCGAATACCTTGACGAAAGTGCCTAAATGTGGGACAATAGCAAATGTGAAATATGTGAAGTTATTTGGCCAGTCAAAGCAATAACATTTGAAAGCAGGTGCAGCCATGCGCTATGTCGCGCCCAATGCGGAAGTACGGGAGTGGTTTCACCAAGGGACGAGCCGTCGCGCTTATGAGATGCTCGGTGCCCACCCGGTTGAGCAGAATGGCGAGGCTATGTGGCATTTTGCCGTGTGGGCTCCCAATGCCCGGCAGGTTTCGCTGATCGGTGAATTCTGCCGGTGGGACAGGTTTGCCTGCCCCATGACCAAGCAGTTTGATGGAACCTGGGAGGTCCGCCTGCCCGCGGCTACGTTCGATCCCGCCTCTGACCCGGAGAGATACAATTATGAAGGCGCCGCTCAAAAACTGAAGACGTATAAATTCGCCATCGAAGGCGCCGACGGCGTTTGGCGCGAAAAGGCCGATCCCTTCGGCTTCGCGATGCAGAACCGCCCCAACACCGCTTCTGTGCTGTGCGACCTGGAGAGCTACCGCTGGCAGGATGGCCAGTGGATGGAACGCCGCCGGGATCGCGATGTTTTCAACACACCCATGAATGTGTATGAGGTGCATCTGGGCTCGTGGATGCGCGAAGGCTCTACCAAGCAGGGCGGCGGCCTGATGGGCGATGGCAAGGATGATAACGGTCGTATGCTCACCTACACGGAGATCGCCGACAAGCTGATCCCCTATGTGCTGGAGATGGGCTACACCCACGTGGAGTTCCTGCCGGTGATGGAGCATCCCCTGGATATGTCCTGGGGCTACCAGGTGGGCGGCTACTATGCCGCTACGGCCCGTTACGGCGAGCCGCAGGAGCTGATGCAGCTCATCGACCGCTGCCATCAGGCAGGCATCGGCGTGATCCTTGACTGGGTGCCGGCGCACTTCCCCAAGGATGGTTACGGCCTGGGCCGTTTCGACGGCACCTGCTGCTTTGAGCATCCAGATCCCCGTCGCGGCGAGATGCCCCAGTGGGGGACGTACCTGTTCGATTTCGCCCGGGGCGAGGTTCGATCCTTCCTGTTGAGCAACGCGTGCTTCTGGCTGGACTGGTACCATGCCGACGGCCTGCGCGTGGACGCTGTGAGCTCCATGCTCTACTACGATTTCTGCCGCGACGGTATGGAATGGCTGCCCAATCAATACGGTGGCCGGGAGAACCTGGACGCGATCTCCTTCTTCCGGATGCTCAACGCCACGGTAAACCATGATTTCCCCGGCGTGATGACCATTGCCGAGGAATCCCACAACTTCCCGGGCGTGACGCATGCTGCCGGGGAGGGTGGGCTGGGCTTTACCTACAAGTGGAATATGGGCTGGATGAACGACACCCTGGCCTATATCGAAAAGGACCACATCCACCGCAAGTGGCATCATGACAAGCTGACGTTCTCGCTGTTCTATGCGTTCAACGAGCACTTCATCCTGCCCTTCAGCCATGATGAGGTGGTGCATGGCAAGCTGTCCATGATCGATAAGCAGCCGGGCGACCTGTGGCAGAAATTCGCGGGCCTGCGCGCCCTGTATGGCTACACCATGGCGCATCCCGGCAAGAAGCTGCTGTTCATGGGCGGAGAGTTCGGTCAGTTCATGGAGTGGCGCTTTGATGATCAGCTGGACTGGTTCCTGCTTGTGTACGATAAGCACCCCGAGCTGCAGAAGTGTGTGAAGGAGCTGAACTTCTTCTACAGGAACACCCCCGCCATGTACGAGGTGGACGGCGGCTGGGACGGCTTCCAGTGGAGCCAGGCCAACGACCAGAACAACAGCGTGGTCGCCTTCATCCGCACGGACAAGAAGGGCAAATCCATCCTGTGCGTGACCAACTTCACGCCCCAGTATATCCCGGTGTACCGCCTGGCGCTGCCCTATGGCGGCAAGATCACCGAGATCCTCAACACGGACAGCGAAGCCTACGCCGGCTCCGGCAAGGGCAATCCTGCTCCCCTGAAGGTTGAAGATGTGCCCATGGGCGAGTTCCAGCACAGCGTGAAGATCGTGGTGCCGCCGCTGGCGACCGTGTACTTTAAGTACGATAAGGTCAAGCCCAAGGCAAAGCCTGCCGCGGCAAAACCGAAACGTACCCGTAAACCAAAGGATCCCGCGCCGGAGGGGGAGAAGAAGCCCGTCCGCCGTACCCGCAAAAAGGCGGCTGAGCCCGCCGGTACCAACGGCAAATCGGCTGAATAAGCCATTGCATACAGCGCTGTCCGCTCCGGCGGCGGCCGATACCCCATGGTGGTTTCCGCAAAAGGAACAAGTGTAAGGAGCGTGTATCCCCCATGATGAGAAAAAAGACTTGTATTGCCATGCTTCTGGCAGGCGGCCAGGGCAGCCGTCTCGGCATCCTGA
>SVGJ01000028.1 GCA_015056415.1 Clostridiales bacterium | reverse complement strand
ATGATAATTACCCGCCTGGCCTGGCGGCAACTTACCACTTCATCCCTAAACAGACAACAGTCACATTATAAACCATGCCGACGGAAAATGCAATATGTTTTTCAGCACTTTTTCAACTTTTTTTTAGGATTTTTCCGACTATCCAATGCCGCAAACCCCGAATTACCCGTCTTTTCCAGCGACCATCCCTATCCACGTTTTCTGGTGTGTCCATCATTTTTGCAAAACCGCCTCCTTTCGGCAGCGCAAATTTTTATTTCTATTTTTCCTCTCCCGAACCCTTGGATTTTCAATATGTTGCGCGCAAATTTATACCCACTCGCCCGGGCGTGTCTATTTTATCAGATGTTGTGACGGCCAAAAATTTGCCCAATTTGCACAAATAAAAACCACCGGAGCAGACAAAATTTTTACGTCTTCTCCGGTGGATATGTCATTCTTCCATCTCGAGAGCCTCCCAGGCCTGATACAGCCGGTCGATCTCGTCCTTTTTCTGCTGGTATTCCCTTGCCAGCCGCGCCGCCTTCTCCGCATCCAGATAGGTATCCGGGTCGGCCAGCTTCGCTTCCAGCTCCGCGGCCTGCTCTTCGGCCTTTGCCACGGCGTCCTCGGCAGCCTTCAGGGCCAGCTTACGTTCCTTGATGCGCTTCTCCTCCTCGCGTGAGCGGCGCTTTTCCTTTTCCTGGGCGGTACGGGTCATCTGGGGCAGATCGCCATCGGGGGCCTGGGCACGGTTGATCTTCTCAAAATAATCATCGTAATTGCCCAGATATTCCTTCACGCCCTCGCTCTCCAGCACACACACCTTGGTAGCGAAGCGGTTGATGAAGTAGCGGTCGTGGCTGATGGCCAGGATGGTGCCCGGGAAGTCCGCCAGGGCGTCCTCCAGCACCTCGCGGGAATCCATGTCCAGGTGGTTGGTAGGCTCGTCCAGCAAGAGCAGGTTGTCCTTGCGCAGCATCAGCTTGGTCAGGGCCACGCGGCCCTTCTCGCCGCCGGAAAGGGTGCTGACGGGCATGAGCACCTCATCCCCGGTGAAGAGGAACAGCCCCAGCGCGCCACGGACTTCCGTCTGATCCAGACGGCGGAAATCATCCCAGACCTCGTCCAGCACGGTTTTGTTATCGTGCAGACCGGCCTGATGCTGATCGTAGTAGCCGATATCCACGCCGGCTCCCAGGCGGATGCTGCCGTTGTCAGGCTTCAATTCGCCGATCAGGCACTTGAACAGGGTAGACTTGCCCACACCGTTGTCGCCAATGAGGGCGATGCGGTCGCCGGCGCGCAGGTGGAGCTTCACATGGTCAAACAATACACGCTCGTCAAAGCCCTTCTTCAGTTCCTCCACCATGAGCACATCCTCGCCGGTGCGGCGGCGGATGTCGAACCTGAAGCGGATGGCGCTTTCATCCTTGGGCTTTTCCAGGCGTTCGATCTTCTCCAGGCGCTTCTCACGGCTCTCGGCCAGACGGATAGACTTCTCCCGGTTGAACTGCCGGTAGCGGGCGATGATGGCCTCCTGCCTGGCGATCTCCTTCTGCTGGAGCTCATAAGCCTTCATGCGGATCTCGAAGCGCTCGGTACGCTGCTCCATGTACTGGGTGTAGTTGCCATCGTAGCACTCGGTGGCGCCCAGCAGCAGCTCGCACATGCGGTCGCAGACGTGATCCATAAAGTAGCGGTCATGGCTGATGAGCAGCACCGCGCCCTTGTAGGAACGCAGATAATCCTCCAGCCAGGCGATGGACTTCAGGTCCAGGTGGTTGGTTGGCTCGTCCAGAAGGAGCAGGTCAGGCTCGGTAAGGAGCATACGGCCCAGGCACAGCCGGGTGCGCTCGCCGCCGGAAAGCAGGCTGGCCAGCTGGCCCTGCTGCTCCTTGCGGAAGCCCAGGCCCGCCAGCACGCCCTGCACCGTGGAGCGCCAGCCGTAGCCGTTGCGGCGCTCAAATTCCCGGGTCAGCTGGTCATACTGGCTGCCCAGGCGGCGGAGCATGGTCTCGTCGGAGCCCACCTCGGCCATCTGCTGCTCCAGGTCACGCAGCTGCTGCTCCATCTGCACCACCGGGTCGAAGACGCTCTCCAGCTCCTCCAGCACGGTGCGGTTTTCGCCCACCTCTCCCTGCTGGGCCAGGTAGCCCAGTTTGAGGCCCTTCTGCATGGTGATGGTGCCGCCGTCGGAGGTTTCGATGCCGGCGATGATCTTCATCAGCGTGGATTTGCCGCAGCCGTTCACGCCCACCAGGCCCATGCGCTGACCGTCCTGCAGGGTCAGGGACGCATCCCGCAGCACCTCGTTGGTTCCAAAGCTTTTCTGCACGCCCTGCAGTGATAAAAGAATCATGGTTTCACCCCAATGTTATCAAAGAATCTCCGGTAAATACAGCGCCGCCGCCCCAAGAATGATCACGCCCAGCAGCACGCCGTCCACGGTTCGCACCCGGCGATAGCGCCCCCGCCAGACGATCTGCGCGAGCATCCACATCGCCGCGGCGGCCAGGATCAGCGCCAGGGGCAGGGCAGGCATCAGAGCGGCGGATGTATCCCGCAGGAGCAGCGCCGCGCCGTTGTAGCACATATGCAGCATGATGGGCGCCACCAGCCGGCCCCTTGTCATCATGGCCAGGCTGCACAGAAGGCTTATGCCCATGTGCGCCGGAAAACCGGCCAGGGAGCCGTGCATCAGCGCGAAGATCACCGTGGTGAGCAGCATGGCGCTCAGAGCGCTCATGCTGTCGCACAGGCCGGTGAGCAATCCGCCCCGGAAGAAGATCTCCTCTGTCACGGCAGGGATCACCACCAGCGCCAGCACCGCCAGCACCCATTGGATCTCGTTTTGCGGCAGCAGCACCGCCGCCTGCCCCGCTCCGGTCAGCTCCACCCAGTGGGGCGTGAGCGCCATCAGCGCCATCTGCGCGATGAAGCCGATAAACGCCGCCGCCACGCACAGCCCCGTGAATTTCTCCCGCCGCAGCAGGCGACGGCTGCGCCAGGGCAGTATCATCAATGCAGGCAGGCCCCACAGGAGCACCTCCTGCAGGATCAGCGCGGCATAAAAAATGGCCGGATCACCCTCCGGGTTGGGCAGCAGAAGCTGGATCCCCCACCCCACCGGCAGGCGCAGGAGCATCACCCCCAGCGTGACCAGCAGGGCTTTGCGGGTCTTATCCACCCGTATGATGTCAGACACCCTCTTTCAAGGTATACACGCTGCCCACCCGGTCGCGCCAGGCCAGGTCCAGGCACAGGTCATAGTCCAGGCGGATACCTGCCTCCTCGGCACGGTTCTCGCTGGTCTGCAGGGCCAGCTCAGGCAGATTGTTCTCGCCGCTGAGATGCCCCAGGATCACGTTATGCACGCCGCTCTCCACCAACTGGATCAGCGCGTTGGCACAGGCGTCATTGCTCAGGTGGCCCCGGTTGGACAGGATGCGCTGCTTCAGATGCGCGGAATAATGCGGATTGCGCATGAGCATATCCGGGTCGTGATTGCTCTCCAGCAGCACCAGGCTGCTGCCGGAAACAGCGTCCTTCACGCCCCTGGAGAAATACCCCAGATCGGTGGCAGTGGCGATGCTCACGCCGCCGCACCACAGGCGATAGCCCACTGGGTCGGCCGCGTCGTGGGGGATCGCGAAGGGCACGACCCCCAGCTGACCCAGGTAGAAATCCTGATTCTTGTCAAAGGTACGGCGCAGGTCGGCAGGTACAGCGCCCACCTTTCTGTCCATGGCAGCCCAGGTATCTTCGGTGGCATACACCGGCACCTGGTATTTGCGGGCCATGACCCCTGCGCCGGCGATATGGTCGCTGTGCTCATGGGTGATGAGGATGGCGTCCAGGCTTTCCGGCTCCACGCCGATGAGCTGCAATGCCTCCGTCAGCGTCTTACCGGACTTGCCTGCGTCGATCAGCACCCGCGTCTGCCCTGCCTGAACAAACAGCGCATTCCCGCTCGAGCCGGAATACAGCGGGCAGAAGATCATTTCCATGATACAGCGATATCCTTTCGTTTACAGGTCAAGATGCTTGGCCACACGCTCCTCCACAGGGGGCGGAGTCATGTAATCGGGGCCAAAGAGGATGGTGAGCACCTCGTCATGTTTGGCGGGGATGAGCACGTCCACGTCCTCGAACTTCACGGTGATCTTCTCCTCGAACTGCTCGGGATGCCAGATATGCGTCATCAGCTCAAAGGCGCCGTTGGACATGCACAGGTCGTTGCTGGCGGGGTTCTCGGTGGAGATCTTCTCGTACATGCGGGATTTCCACGCCGTGGTAAAGGGCAGGCCCAACACGTGGGTGCCGAAGAGCAGGATCTTGTTCTTCAGGCTGAAGCGGCTGTAATCCACATTTTTCTTCATCATGCCCTGGAGAATATGCAGCTTCAGAAACCACCACTTGCGCTTCCAGCCCGCCTCGGGCACGGGATCCAGGATGAAGAAATCCGTGAACGCGGCAGCCTTCTCGGGATCCCTGTTCATGACACGGGGCGTCCAGGTGTTCAGATAGGTCAGCTCGAAGCGCTTGTCGCACTCCTGGGGATAGATCTTGCGCAGCTTCTCAAAATTCTCGCGGGTGATGAGCAGGTCGATATCGTCATCCCACGGGATGAAGCCCTGGTGGCGCACCGCGCCCAGGAGGCTTCCGCACATCATATTGTATTCGATACCGTGGCGCTCGCAGATGGCCACGATATCCCGCAGCTGGCAGAGCAGCTCCTCGTGGATCTCCTCAAGGGAAAGCTTCTTCTCCTCCATCATTTACCTCCCAGCCATTCCAGCGTCCGGGCGCAGATGGCCTTGTCGTCCATTTGATATTCGCCCCGCAGGTACTGCTGCGTACCTACGATGCAGGAATATACGTCAGGCATGCCGATGCGGTGCAGCCTGCAGTTCGTCCCCATCTCGGCCAGCACCTCGCTCACCGCTGAGCCGAAGCCGCCCACGACGCTGTGCTCCTCCACCGTCACGATGTGGCGGAACCTGCCCGCCAGCTCGGCGATCTTCTCTGTATCGATGGGCTTGATGCAAGGGAAGGAAACCACCTCGGCGGATACGCCCTGCTCCCTGAGCAATTCAGCGGCGCCCAGCGTCTGGGTCATGATGCCGCCTGCGGAAAGCAGCGCCACGTCAGTGCCATGACGCATGGTCAGCGCCCTGGGGATCTGCCAGTCCGTCAGCGGGCCTTCGTGCAGATAGGGTTCGCCGCCCCGGCCCAGGCGCAGATAGCAGGTTCCGGGCGTTTTGAGCATAATGGGCACGATGGACTCCACCTCGTGGGGATCGCCGGGGGTAAACACCGTCACGCCGGGCAGGGCACGGAGAATGGCCATGTCCTCGGTGGCATGGTGGCTCATGCCCAGGCTGCCGTACACAAAGCCGCCGCCCACACAGACCACCTTCACATTGGCGTCGTGATAGGCGCAGTCGTTGCGGATCTGCTCAATGCAGCGCAGGGTGGGGAAATTGCCGATGGAATAGGTCAGCACGGTACGGCCGGTACGGGCCAGGCCCGCCGCCAGGCCTGTCATGGCCTGCTCGGCGATGCCGGCGTTGATGAACTGGTCGGGATAGGTCTCCCAGAAGGGCTTCAGCACGCCGAAGCCCAGGTCGCCGGTGACCAGCGTCAGCCTGGGATCCAGGGCGGCTTCGCGCATCAGGGCGCGGGTAAATGCGTCTCTCATGGCCGCTGTGCCTCCAGTTCCTTCAGCGCGGCTTCGTATTCCTCGCCCTGGGGCGTACGATAATGCCACAGAATATTGTTTTCCATAAAGGACACGCCCTTGCCCTTGGTGGTCTCGGCAATGATCACGGTGGGTTTTTCCGTGCCCAGGTTCGCCTTGGCCTGGGCAAAGGCGGCACGCAGCGCGTCGGTATCATGGCCGTCGGCCACGATGACGTTCCAGCCGAAGTCCCGCCACTTGTCCGCGAAGGGTTCCAGGGCCAGGGTATTCTCGCAGAAGTCCAGGGACTGCATCCTGTTGTGATCCACCACGGCGATCAGATTATCCAGCTTGAACTGATGGGCCTGCAGCGCGGCCTCCCACACAGAGCCCTCGTCGCACTCGCCGTCGCCCAGCACGGCATAGGCGCGCCAGGATGCCTTGTCCAGCCTGGCGCCCATAGCCATACCGGCGGCCACCGCCAGGCCATGACCCAGGCTACCCGTGGAAAACTCCACGCCCGGGATGCCCTTGTGGCTCACATGACCGGAAAGCCGGGAGCCGTTGGCATAATGGGTGCTCAGCTCCTCCACGGGGAAGAACCCCCGCTCCGCCAGCGCGGCATACACCGCGGCGCCCGCGTGCCCCTTGGAATACACCAGCCGGTCGCGGCCGGGCATGGCGGGATCGGCGGGGTCGACGTTCATCACGCCGGTATACAGCGCGGCCACCACCTCCGCCACGGAGAAGATAGCGCCGATATGGCTGCCCCGGCTGATGTGGGTCATCTCCAAGCCGTGACGGCGGATCAGCCACGCCATCACCCTGGGGTCGCTCACGTCGATGGGCGCGCCGCCGAAGGCCGCGTGGGTCTTGCTTTCATAAGAGGCGGTCATACTTCTTTCCCTTTCTTTTCGCCGGCCATCTTCCTGGCCTTGCCGAACACGCCGCCGATGGTCTCGAAGAACAGCTGCATATCCAGCATAAAGGACTGGTTCAGGGCATACTCCACCCGCAGGCGGTTCTTCTCAGGCAGAACGTACTTCTCGAAGTTCTCCACCGGATTCTCCTCGCCCACGATCTCATCCTGGGCGATGTACACAATGCTGGAGCGGTCGGTGATGCCGGGGCGCACCCACAGGATGCACTCCTGTTCTTTGGTATACTGGGTGGTATAGAGCAGCAGCTCCGGCCGGGGGCCCACGAAGGACATATCGCCCTTGATGATGTTGAACAGCTGGGGCAGTTCGTCCAGCTTCAGGCGGCGCATGATCCTGCCGGCCCTGGTGACACGGTCATCGTTGAGGGCGGTGCAGCCGCCGGATTTATCGGCGTCCACCACCATGGAGCGGAACTTGAGGATGTAGAAGGGCTTGTTGTGATAGCCGCCGCGGATGGCACGATAAAACACCGGGCCGGGAGAATCCAACTTCACCCAGATGGCCAGGGGCAGCATCACGATGCAGCCGGGGATCAGCATCACCAGCGCCAGCAGAAGATCCAGCGCGCGCTTGACCACCTTGCTGTAGAAGGGATGGGACAGCGGGCCCTCCCAGCGGGGCAATTCGGGAATCTGGCTCATTGGTATGTCACTCCTCCAGCCGCGCGAGCAGGTCGTTGAGGTGTTCCAATTCTTCCTGGGAATAATACTGCAGGACGATCTTGCCCCTCTTCACCGTGCCGGTGAGGGTGGCGCGAACGCCCATGGTCTCACGGATGCGGCCCTCCAGCTCGCTGAGCTCGGCAGGCAGGGCGGCCTTCTTCGTCTTGGCCTTCCGGGCCCTGGCGGGCTCGTCCCTGCCGGCTGCGGCCAGCGCCTCCAGCTGACGCACACTGTAGCCCTGCTCAATGGTCTCCTTGGCCAGGACCAGCTTGCGGGCATTATCGTCCAGTCCGGCCAGCACACGGGCGTGTCCGGCGGAAAGGCTCCCCTGCCGCACCAGCTCGATGACCTCCTCCGGCAGCGTCAGAAGACGCAGCAGGTTGGCCACGGCGGGCCGGCTCTTGCTCAGGCGGTTGGCCACGGTCTCCTGGGTATAGCCGCACTGCTGCATCAGGCTGCGGATGCCCTGTGCTACTTCGATGGGGTTCAGATCCTCGCGCTGAAGGTTTTCGATCAGCGCGATCTCCATCTGCTGGATCACGTCCAGGTCGCGGACGATCACCGGCACCTTGTCCAGCCCTGCCGCGCGGGAGGCACGCCAGCGGCGCTCGCCTGCCACGATACGGTAGCGGCCGCCGTTTTGCGGCGTTACCAGGATGGGCTGCAGAACGCCCTGCTCCCGGATGGACTGGGCCAGCTGGGCGATGCTCTCCTCAGAGAAGGTGCGCCGGGGCTGGTCGGGATTCGGGTCGATATCGCCAATGGAGATCTCCTGCACGCCGCTGGCGAGGACCTCCTCCGCGTCGGGCAGCAGGGCTTCCAGGCCACGGCCGAGGCCGCGCGTTTTCTTTGCCATGATCGTTTCTCCTTACTTCCTGGCTTTCAAGCCGTTGCGCTCAAGCACCTCCGCAGCCAGCGCGCGGTAGGCCGTAGCGCCGGCGGAGCGGGGATCATACACATGGATGGGCTCGCCGTGGGAGGGTGCCTCGCCCAGGCGGACGTTGCGCGGAATGGTGGTGGCGAAGGTCTTCTTCTTGAAGTGTTTTTTTACCTCGTCCACCACCTGCAGGCCCAGGTTGGTGCGGCCGTCCAGCATGGTGAGCAGAATGCCCTCGATATCGATGCCGGGGTTGAAGGTCTTCTTCACCCGGCTGACGGTGTTCATCAGGCTGGTAACGCCCTCCAGCGCGTAATACTCGCACTGGATGGGGATCAGCACCCGGTCGCAGGCGGCAAGGGCATTCAGCGTCAAAAGGCCAAGGGACGGCGGACAATCGATGAAAATGAAATCGTAATCCTTCTGCACGGTGGTAAGAGCGTTCTTCAGGCAGAACTCGCGCTGCTCCACACCCACCAGTTCCAGCTCGGCGCCGGCCAGGCGGATATCCGCGCCAACGATATCCAGCCGCTTCACACCGGTCTTCTGGATGCACTTCTTCATCGTTTCGCGGCCCATGATGACCTCGTAGATGCTGCGCTCCTTCACCTTCATGCCCAAACCGGAGGTCGTGTTTCCCTGGGGATCCAGATCCACCACCAGCACATTCATGCCCATATCGGCCAGGATCGCCGTCAGATTGACAGAAGTCGTCGTCTTTCCCACGCCGCCCTTCTGATTGGTTATCGCAATGATCTTCGCCATAAAGCGCTCCTTAACGTCCATTGATAGACAAAGCAATACAGTTTATTATACAAATTTTCATCACAAAAGTAAACCCCCCAGAGGGGGATTCTCCCCCTCTGAACTCCCCTGAGCAGGGGCTCTGCCCCTGCACCCCGCGAAGGGCTTTCAGCCCTTTCGAAACCCATGCTGGGAGAGCAAACGTTCCTGATATCAGCAGGGGTCACGGCGCATAACGGATGCGCCGCGACGCACGCCTGCAGCATGGCAGTGCACCGCCATCAGTCCGATACCCCAAACGCGATCTCCTTCCAGGCGCCGGGAAGCGATCATGGGGCGGCGCGCTGCCCGCGCCGCCAACCCTGCTGTAACAGGTCGCCCCGCGAGGGCTTATTCGCAGGCGATCCTGAGAAGTGCACCGGGGTCCGGGGGCCACACCTCCATTGTGGCCCCCGGGCGGCTTTTGGTACTTTTCGCCGAGACGAAAAGTACGCCCCCAGGCTGGCACTGCCTGAAAATAGCGCAAAAAAGAAGCACCGCCGCAGCGGTGCCCCCATCACATCTTGATCACATGGGACAAATTATCCACGATTGCCCTGGTGATCCAGGGCTTGTTCATTGTATACAAATGAATGTTGGTGATCCCATTCGCCACCAGGTCGATGATCTGCTCGGTAGCAAAGGCAATGCCCGCCTGAGCCATGGCATCGGGATCATCAGCGAAGCGATCCGCGATCGCCGCGAATCTCGGCGGCATGATGGAGCCGGAGAGCTTCACCACGCGATCCACCTGCTGGATGGTCGTAATGGGCATGATGCCCGCGCACACCGGCACATCGATCCCCGCCCGCAGCGCCCTGTACAGGAAGTTATACAGGATGCCGTTATCAAAGAACATCTGCGTGGTGAGGAAATCCACCCCGGCATCCACCTTGTGCTTGAGATACTCGATGTCCTTCCGGCGTCCGCCGCTTTCCGGATGCCCCTCGGGATAGCACGCCGCACCTACGCAGAAATCGCCCTGCTGATGGATGAACTCCACCAGCTCCGAGGCATAGGCAAATTCCTTCACGGGCTCGCCTTCCTTGGGCAGGTCGCCCCGCAGGGCCAGCACGTTCTCCATGCCGGCGGCTTTCATATCGGCCAGCACCTGCCTCACGTGCTCCCGGGTGGACTGCACGCAGGTCAGGTGGCACAGGGGGGTAACGTCCTTCTCCGCCACGGCCTTGGCCACAGCCAGCGTATGGCCCGGGGTAGAGCCTGCCGCGCCATAGGTCACGGACATAAAGGCAGGACGCAGGGCGGCGATCTCCTGGGCCACAGCGGAGGCCTGGGCGATACCGTCGAACTTCTTGGGCGGGAATACCTCGCAGGACAGATGCACATTGCCGTCCCGCAGCAGGGAGCCGATCTTCATCAGTAATTCTCCTTCTGACGCGTCCTGCGCAGCTCGCGGCGGCGCAGGCCAGCGTCCCATTCAGCATGGTCTTCTTCGGTCTCGAGGATCAATTCAGGCACCGGGGCAGGCTTCTGGTTGCGGTCCAGCGCCACCATGACCAGATACGCCCGGTTCACCTGATGGCGCGTGCCGCCCAATTCCTCCACAAAGGTGTCCACCCGCACCTCCATGCTGGTGCGCCCCACGCAGGTGATGCGCCCTTCCAGCACGATGGTGTCGTTCACATAGGCCGGAGCCTGGAATTCCAGATTGTCCACCGAGGCGGTGGTGACCTCTCTCCCGGCATGGCGGCGGGCCACCACGCCGGCCACCACGTCGATCCACTCCATCAGCTTGCCACCGAAAAGACGGCTGTAGCCGTTCAGGTCGCCGGGCATGAGGATCTCCACATGGGTGGTGCGGCTTTCCGCAACGGTTTTAGCTGTAGACATGAGCTTCCTCCTCGCGGTTCATCATGGCCAGGGTCAGCAGCTCCCGGTTGCCGGGCAGGTCGATAAGATCGAACCACTCACGGTGCTCCCTGATGAGCATCAGCCACAGTTCCGTTTCCATGGGCAGGTGACCGCGATTGTTCAGCTCGCCCTCGCACAGAGCGGCGATCTCACGGCACAGGGTCAGCAGCATGGCGTCAGGCACCACCAGCATGGACAGATCCGGCACGCCCTCCACCAGGCTGAGCATGATCTTATCCCGGCAGATGTTCGACCAGTCAATGGCTGCGCGCTCATACACAGGATACCGCAGATAGCCGAAATCGATCCACACATAATGGCTGTGGTTGAGGAATTTCTCGCGGCTGCGGGCCAGGATGAAGGGTTTGGACAGCTTGATGTAGTTCATAGTCTCGTCCGGCTGGATCTCCCCCTCCACCGGCAGACCGTAGCGGCGCTTGAACTCCAGCACATTGGGGTGCATGGGCATGATGCGGCGGGTGGTCTCCCCATCGCCGTAGCACAGGAGGGAAAGATTCTTCAGCCGGGAAAGATAGCCGAACCAGCACAGATACTGTTCGTTCATGTTCGGCCCTTCCACAGGCATGGAAAGGTACGCCGTAACGCAAAGCGGCGACACGCCGCCACCCCGGTGGAGCAGCTCCCGCAGGGTCTCCTGGGCGCGGACGGCATAGGGCACGCGGGTGGGGAAGGTCAGGTCGGCGGTGAACACGCCCTGGCGGGCCATGGCCGTCAGCTGCCGGGTGGCGAAGCGCAGGCCGAAGCGCTTCTCGAATCGGCTCAGGGCCGTGGCGTCCATCTCCTCCGGGATGATCTCACAGGGCTCGATGGTCATATCGTCGCTGATGTGGATCAGCGGGCGATGCAGGGTGTAGATCTCCCACTTGCGCCGGAAGGCCGAAAGAAACAGCGGGCCGCTCTCCTGGCGCATCTCACGGAAAAAGGCCGCCGGGGCAAAGCAGAAATCGGGATGCAGAAAGGCGCTGCGCTGCGGCGCGGTAGCGTATCGCAGGGGGGTGCCCCGCTGGAAGCACAGCCGTCCCGCGGCGTCAAAGCTTTCCGCAGCCACCGGACAAACAGCGTCCACAGGGTCCTGCCGGCGGGGCAGATAACCGGTGAGCACCGCGCTGAACAGGCTGCCCTTGTGGGACTGGCGCAACGCCTGCAGCAGCCGCACATCCCAGTTTTTCGTAAAGGTCATGGCCGGATGCGCCAGCAGAACATATCCCTCGCCCTGCCACAGGGCCTCCACGTCCGCCCAGCTGGAGCCGCCGGGGCACAGAAATTGCGCCGAGCCCAGGGCCCGCATGGCTGCGTGCGCCGCGCCGTCCGGCTCGACCTGCAGGGACAGGCCGTAGGAAAGGCGCGCCGGCTTGGCGGCATTTTCCCTGGCGGAGCGCAGGGCCGCGTCCGCCTGGTGATAGGCGCCCGCGGACATCAAAAGCAAAATACGATCCATGGCGGTCTTCCGCCTCCTAAACAAAGGTTTCTCAGAAAGGATAGTAGGGGCAGGGGTATTCCCCCGTCCCTACATCAATATGGCTGAACGGGAATCCTCCCGTTACGAATTCTGCATTTTCCAAACCATGTTGCGGATCTCCATACGGATGCCCGGCAGCACCTGCTGGGGCTTTTCACGGGGCATACCCAGGTAGAAGCCCTGCAGATAATCCACGCCGAAGGAGATCAGGGTCTCCATCTCGTCGCGGGTCTCCACGCCCTCGGCCAGCACGGCAATGCCGCGGGTCTTGGCGTAGCTCATCAGGTTTTTCACCAGCGCCTGCTTATTGGCGTCCTTGTGCACATCGCGGACGAAGGAAGCATCCACCTTCACATACTCGCAGGGGATGTCCACCAGCGCCAGCTCGCTGTTGTAGCCGGTGCCGTAGTCGTCGATGGCCACCTCGCCGCCGTTGTCGCGGATGAATTTCATCTTCCGGCGGGTGTAGTCCATGTTGTTGTCCTCGGCCTCGGTGACCTCCAGCACCACCTGGGGCAGCAGGTCGGTATAGCAGTCGATGACGTGCTGGCGCTCCACCAGGTCCATCTTCTGGCTGGCGATGGAATTGATGAACAGCTTCATATCCTTGCCCATCAGTCCGCGCTCGGTCATCAGCCTGACGGATTCCAGGCCGCAGAACCAGGTCAGCCGCTCGATGTGATGCAGCTTACCCTGCTCCTTGGCCAGACGGAGCACGGCGCCGGCGCTCTTGAGCTCAGGCACGTCGGGCCGCATCAGCAATTCATATCCCCACAGGTCGCCCGTTTCCACCGAAACGATGGGCTGGTAGGCAAAGTGCAGCAGCTGATTATCGATCATGCGGTCAAGGGCGGCGCGGGCGTCGATCAGGTAGGACTCCTCATTGAACAGCGCGCTGTCGAACTCCTGCAGGTTGCCCTTGGCGTCCTGCTTGACCTTGTACATGGCAAAATCGGCATAGTGCAGCAGCTTGGAAAGGGTGGACGCGTCCTCGGGATACCAGGCCATGCCGCCGGAAGCGCGGAAGCGGTAGAAGCTGCCGTCGGGCAGAACGACGCCCTGGGTGCTCACCTGCTGCCAGGCCTGATGGATGTGCTCCTCCAGCTCGCCGCGGCTTTCGTAGCCGTAGAGCAGCATATAGAACTCGTCGCCGGAGCGGCGGGCCACGATGCTCTGGTTCTCCTTTTCGAAGACGCCCAGGGCATGAGCGAAGGCACGGATGAAATTATCGCCGGTATCGTGACCATAGGTGCTGTTGAGGAACTTCAGGTTATCCAGGTCCACCATGACCAGCGCAGCCGTCTTCAGCGTATCCCTGCGGCGGCCGAAGAGATCCTGCGTCATGCGGGCGAAGGCGCGGCGGTTGAGGATGCCTGTCAGCGCATCGATATCGCGGGCGCGCTCCAGCTCCATGCGGGTCTCGATCTCCTCGGTCACATCCAGCAGCGTACCCACAATGAACTCGTCGTGCTCCACCTGGCGGTAGCTCAGATACAGCGTCTGACCCTTCGTCTGGAAGCGCCAGATGTTCTCGTCCACCTCATCGGTGAAGCGGTCGAACATCAGCTGGCGGAAGGCTTCGCGGCTGATCCGGTCGTTGGTGTGGGGGATCCCGGCGCAATCCAGCAGCTCAAAGAAGCCCGGCGAGCAGAAGACCGTATCGTCGTTCTTTTTCAATTCGAACACGCCCACGCGCATACCCGTCATCTGCATGATAGTGGCAAAGCGCGCGGATTCCTCCAGGGCGTTGTGGTTCATGGTCTCGATAGCGCCGGCCAGGGCGTCGATCTCGGCGATGTTCGTCTCGCGCAGCGAGATCTCGCTGCCGGGCTCCGCCTCCCTCACCTGGCGCACCAGGCGGGTAATGGGCCGGACCATGTTGCTGCTGGCAATGGCGGCCACCAACACGCTGCCCAGAAGAGCCGCCACCACGGCGATGATCGCCGTCCTCTGGAATTGCCTGGAGAACGCCATCAGCGATTCGGCGGGCTGCATGCCCACCAGCACCCACTGATCGCCCTCAAAGGCGGTATTGGAATCATACAGTTCCAGCGGGATCACCGCCGCGCAGAGATTCGTGCCGCTGCGGGAGCCCGTGACGGAGAAGATATTGTCTTCCGGCTCCGTCTGTAGGGTGAGCAGCGAATCCTCGGCATGGAAATTCTGCTTGTAGCTGGTTCCCGCGGCGCAAGCCACACGGATGCTGCCATCCTCCTGACGCATACCCAGCACATAGCTGCCCAGAGCCTCGCGGGAGAACGTGTCCGCCGTCAGCAGGCTGGTGAGATGGCTGACGCTCATGTCCACGCCGATCACGCCCAGCACGCCGCCGTCCTGATCCAGGATAGGCATGGAGTAAGTCATAACGGTCACGGGATTGTTCTTGTTGAGCTGGAAGGGCATACACCAGTAGCCATAGTGCATCGCCTCGTCGGAGGTTCCCTCCAGCGCGGCCTCCATGGGCTTGAAGAACACATCGCGGTTATACTCGTCAAACACGCAGGACGCCGCCCAGTAGCTGTCCAGGGAAACGCCCAGCGCGCGGCTCACCGGGGGCATGCCGCGCACCAGCAGGATATCGCTGTTGGCGGCGGTGTTGGTGGTGGGATCGCTGTCGCGCAGGTATACGCCCGACCAGGTGTTTTCCTGCCCGGCCACGCCGATGCCGTTGAGCACCACGAAAATACCCGTGGTGCCGCCGGCCCGCAGCCGGGACACCAGCGTGGGCGCCACCTCCAGCATGATCTCGGCGTTCAGGGCGGCGTTGGTCTTCATGTCCTCGGCTTCCGCGCCCGCAGCGCGGAGCTTGCGCCGAATGATGCCCTGAACGGTATCCGCTGTGGATTCCAGGTTGCTCCAGCGGTTGATCATATCGTATTCCAGGGACCGGCTGCGGCTCTGAGTGCGCTCCTCCAGCATATCCAGCGCATTGACACGCAGGTTCTGGAAGGCGCCGCCAAAGTTCAGCGAAACCACCAGCAGGGCGATGGTCAGACCCACGATGGCGATCAACGGCAGCAACACACGGATAAAGATCGAGCTTTTTCGTTTCTTTTTGTTTGCCATCCCGGTATCCTCCCTTCCCCGCGTGATCGGCTTATTTCAGCGCGGTCATCATATCCTTGCGGAAGCTCTCCATCCAGCTGGCAAAGGCCTCGTCGCCGGTGAGCAGCTCCAGGGCCGCCTGGCGGTCCATGCCGCCCTCTGTCAGCATTCCCAGCTGCTCCAGCGCGCGTTCGGCTTCCCGCGCCATGCTGGCATCCACCACCTGACGGGCTTCATAGCCGTTGTCAAAGGCATTGTTGGTATACAGCCGATAGGAGCTGGTGATCTGCACGCCGATATCGATGATATCATGCACCAGACCGGTCATATTCTGCTGCTCCATGACCTCGTGGAGCAGTTCGGACTGATTGGCTTCTTTTTTCACCGGCAGATAGCCGCTGTTCAGCGAGAAAACGATGTTGTTTTCCGTCTGTGTGAACCACTTGAGGAACACCGTGGCGGCGTACTCCCGCTCCGGGGTGGATTTGGTCACCACCATGCCCGCGCCCTGCTGGACAGCGCAGGGCTGCGTATCCCGGAAATTGGGCAGGGGCAGGGTCATGCACTCGATGGGATAGGTGCTGCCGTCGTCGCGGGTGACCTCGGCGGGGAAATACAGCGCGCCGCTGGTGGAGCCCACCAGGGCCACCAGCTGACCGGTCTTCACGTCATCGGACCGATAGCGGCCATAGGCGCCGAACCAGCCGTTCACATAGGGCACTACATAGTTGTCCCACAGGCGGCGCATCACAGCTTCATCCAGGTTAAGGGTCATGATGCCGTCTTCCACGCTGAACATCTCAACGCCCAGCTGCAGGCTGCCGATGAGGATATAGTTGGCGAAGGCGTCGCGGCCGAAGAAAGCCTTGCCGCCGCTCCATTCATAATACATCCGTGAGGCCTCCACCACGCCCTCCCACGTGGAAAGCAGCGAGACCTGCGCGCCGGTGGCCGCGGCAAAGGCGTCCCACTCGGTCTTGTTGACGAGCATCATCTCGGTGGATTTGGCGATGGGGAACACCTTCAGGGCGCCGCTGGCGTCCAGCCGGCCCTCCTGAATGTAGGCGTCCATGTACTCGGCTTCTTCCTCCGCCGTCATATAGCGGGAAATATCCGCCACCAGATCCATCTGGTTCATGGCATGGGCCGTATCGGCATAGGCGGCGAAAATATCGGGCATCCTGGCGGCGCCGGTCTTGCGGTTGGCAGAATCCATCAGCTTATCGGCCAGGTCGTTCACGCCGCCCTGGCTCACAGGGGCGATCACGATGCCCTTCTCCAGGCCGATGGTTTCGTTGAATTCCAACACCAGCTCGTCGAATATCTGCTGCTGGGCGCCATTATAATAATGCCACAGCGTCAGCACCTGCGGCGCCTCGGGCGAGAGCTCCACGGTTTCAGCCAGCACGCCCAGCGGCAGCATCAGCAAAGCCAGGAGCAGGCACAGCGTCTTCTTCATGGATATACCCCCTTTATCCTATTATAATGCGCTTTTTGTCGCATAATGTCAAGTATTATCTCTTCAGCAGGCTGCGGCAGGCCAGCGATATGGCGTAGAACGCCGCCGCGTACAGCACGATGGCCGCGCCGGCAGAGGTATCCCACGCGTAGGCGCTGAGCAAGCCCGCCACACCGCTGCCAAGGGCGATGAGGACGCTCCACAGGGCGTGCTGGCGGCTGTTGCGGGCCAGGTTGCGCCCCGCGGCGGCAGGAAGGATCAGCAGCGCGTTGATGAGCATCACGCCCACCCACTTGATGGCCAGCATCACCGCCACGGCCACCAGCACCACAAAGGCGCATTCCGTCAGGCGGGTGCGCACGCCCCGGCTTCGGGCCAGGGATTCATTCACGCTGGTGAGCAGCAGGCTGTTGTACATCTGCATCCACAGCGCTACGCCCACGATCAGGGCGATCAGCAGCCAGAGCAGATCGGCAGGCGTGACGGCCAGCACATCGCCGATAAGCAGCGAGGAATACTTGGCAAACCCGCCACCCCGGGATAGGATCAATAGACCCGCCGCGATGGACGTGGAGGAGAACACGCTGATGACCGTATCGGTCGAGGCGGCCCCGGTCTGCTTGATGCGGCAGATGAGGATCGCCCACACCACGCCGAAGACGATCATGCTCACAAGATCGCTGCTCACCCCCAGCACGATGCCCAGGCCGATGCCCGTCAGCGCGCTGTGGCCCAGCGCGTCGGAGAAGAAGGCCATTTGCTTGTTCACCGCCATCGTGCCCAGCAGGCCCAGCAACGGCGTCAGCAACAGGATCGCCAGGAAAGCGTTTTTCATAAAGGAGAACTGCAGCGCCTCCAGGGGAAGCACAGCGTCCATGACGGCATAGATCACGTCCATCACCGCGCCTCCTTTCCCTGGCCGAACACCGCGTCGAACTGCTCGGTTCGGAACACGCTCTCCGCGCCGCCCTGGGCCAGCACGGTCTTCTCCAGCAGCACCACATGGTCGGCATACTCCCGCACCAGGTGCAGGTCGTGGCTGACCAGCAGGATGGCCATGTGATGGGTCTCCTTCAGGCGCAAAACGGTATCAAGGAACATCTTCAGCCCGTTCTGATCCACGCCGGAAACGGGCTCATCCAGCACCAGCAGATCCGGCGCGGGATGCAGCGCCAGGGCCAGCAGCACACGCTGCAGCTCGCCCCCGGAGCACCTTCCCAGCGGCCGCTGAGCCAGCTCGGCAGCCTCCACAGTGGCAAGCGCCTCCGTCACGGCCTGGCGGGTCTTTTTGCTCACGCCCGTCCACACCGGCCGCCGGGTGAAGGCCGCCGCCATGAAATCCTCCACGGTAACAGGCATTTCCTTGTCGAACTGCAGATGCTGGGGCACATAGCCCGTGCGCAGGTGAGGAATATCCCGCCCGTGGTCATCCACATGGCGGATGCTGCCGCTGTGGGGCAGTTCCCCCAGCAGAGCCCGGATCAGCGTGGTCTTGCCCGCGCCGTTCTGGCCGATCAGCGCTGTCAGCTGGCCGCAGTGGATATGCATGGATACGTCGTGCAGGAGCGTCTGTCCGCCCCTCTGCACACCTACCCCTTCCAGTCCTATATGACAAAGGGAACAATGATGTTCCGGCATGATCTCCACCTCGAAAAAAACTTTATCGGGTTTATTATACCATATCCCGGCAGGAGTTGTAAGCTATTTCACGTATATTTAATAATGTAATAGAATCTTCAAGGAGGCTTCCCCATGATTGCACTTGCCTGCGACCACTCCGCCATCGAAATGAAGCACGAGATCATGAAACTGCTGGACAGCATGAACCTGGAATATAAGGACTTCGGCACCAACGAAGCCGTCAGCTGCGATTATCCCATCTACGGCTACCGCGCCGCCAAGGCCGTGGCATCCGGCGAATGTGACCGCGGCATCCTGCTGTGCGGCACGGGCATCGGCATCGGCATCGCCGCCAGTAAGGTGAAGGGCACCCGCGTCTGCACCTGCTCCGATGTGTACAGCGCCGAGCTCTCCAAGCGCCACAACAACAGCAATATTCTCACCATGGGCGCCCGCGTCATCGGCCCCGACCTGGCCAAAATGATCGCAACTCACTGGCTCACCGCCGAGTTCGAAGGCGGCCGCCACCAGCGCCGCGTCGATCTCCTCACCGCCATCGAAAACGGCGAGGAGCTGTAAGAGGGGGCTTTGCCCCCTCTTAACTCTCCCACCAGAGGGATTTCATCCCTCTGGACTCCCTTGTTGGATGGCCGGGCGTTTCCGATATCAGCAGGGGTCACGGCGCATAACGGATGCGCCGCGACGTATGCCTGCGGCATAGCGGTTCCAGCTGTCCGATACCCCCAACGCGATCTCCTTCCAGACGCCGGGAAACGATCATGGGGTGGCGCGCTGCCCGCGCCGCCAACCCTGCTGTAACAGGTCGCCCCGCGTAGGCTTGCTCGCAGGCGATCCTGAAAAGTGCACCGGGGTCCGGGGGCCACACCTCCATTGTGGCCCCCGGGCGGCTTTTGGTACTTTTCGCCGAGACGAAAAGTACGCCCCCAGGCTGGTCCAGCCTGTAAATCCCCCAAGCCTCCGGGCTTGCGCAAAGGAGACCTCCTCATGTACATCGCCGATACCCACTCCGATACCCTCTTCGCTATGGGCCTCCAGCCCAACGCACCCCTGATGATCACCCCCGAGCGCCTCCGCTCCGGCGGCGTGACCCTCCAGGTCTGTGCCCTGTGGACCGGCCCCAAAGGCAACAAGGGCGACGTGGACGCCATCGTGTCCGCCGAGCTGGCCGCCATGCCCCGCCTCATCGAAGCCGGCGTCCGCAAGGTGGACGACCCCGCCGACGCCATCCCCGGCGAGAGCTGCTTCATGCTCTCCATCGAGGGCGGCGAGGTCTTCGAAAAAGGCATCCACACCGTGGAGGAATGGCGCGCCAGGGGCGTGCGCATGGCCGCTCTGCTCTGGAATAACGAGAATGCCCTGGGCTACGCCGCCAAATCCGGCGACCAGCGCGGCCTCACCGCCTATGGCCTGCAGGTCGCCAGGGAAATGCAGCGCGTAGGCATGGCGGTGGACGTCTCCCACCTGAACGAGGCCGGCTTCTACGACCTCTTCGCCAAGACCAACAAGCCCCCCATGGCCAGCCACAGCTGCTGCCGCAAGCTCTGTGACCACTTCCGCAACCTCACCGACGAGCAGCTTCGCCTGATGATCCGCGAGGGCGGCTTCGTAGGCGTGAACTTCTACCCCCACTTCCTCTCCGAAGACGGCAAGGCCGACGCGGCGCTGATCGCCCGGCACATCGACCACATCTGCCAGCTGGGCGGCGCTGGGATCGTGGGCTTCGGCTCCGATTTCGACGGCATCGAGGTCACCCCCGCCGATATGAACCACCCCGGCGAGATCCCCAACCTGCTGCAGGAGCTGCGCAAGCTGGGCTACGACGACGCGGCCATCGCGGGCATCGCAGGCGAAAACCTGCTGACGTATTTCAAGCGCATCGCCTGATGTGAATCCCCTGATACAAAAAGCACGATATGGTATCGTGCTTTTTTTTGTGTCCGCAAACCGTTCACGCCGAAAAAGTGACCGATGAGCCAAATATCAACATTTTGGGCGAACCGGTTGCTATAATACGCCCGGAAGCAATACCACAGGAGGAGCATATGGACGCTATTCAAACCATCGAACTGACAAAGCGCTACAAGGATCTGACCGCCGTTGACAAGCTGACCCTGCGCATTGGGCAGGGCGAGCTTTTTTCGCTGCTGGGCATCAACGGCGCGGGCAAAACAACGACCATCAAAATGCTTTCCTGCCTCTCAAAGCCCACCAGCGGCGACGCCCTTGTGGGTGGACACAGCATCATCCGCGACGTGCTGAAGGTCAAAGGGCTGATCGGTGTTTCGCCGCAGGAAACCGCCGTCGCGCCCAATCTGTCTGTCAAGGAAAACCTGGAGCTTATGTGCGGCATTCACGGCTTCGCCAAAGAAAAACGCCTGGCCAGGATCCAGGAGCTCTCGGCGCAATTGGGCCTTGAGGATATCCTGTCCCAAAAGGCAGGCAAGCTTTCCGGCGGCTGGCAGCGCAGGGTCAGCATTGCCATGGCGCTGATCAGCGAGCCCTCGATCCTGTTCCTTGACGAGCCCACCCTGGGCCTTGACGTGATCGCCCGGAGCGAGCTGTGGGATGTCATCCGCGCCCTGAAGGGCAAGATCACCATCATCCTTACGACCCACTACATGGAAGAGGCCGAGGCTCTTTCCGACCGCATCGGCATTATGCGGAACGGAGAACTGCTGGTCACCGGCACAGCAGATGAGCTGATGAAGCAAACCGGAGCCAGAAGATTTGAGGACGCCTTTATTTCGATCGTGAAGGAGAAAAAGTCATGAGGATGCTCACATTCGCGAAACGCTGCGCCAGGGAGATCCTGCGGGATCCCCTGAATCTGATGTTCGGCCTTGGCTTTCCTGTTGTTTTGCTGCTGCTTCTCAGCGCGATCCAGGCCAATATACCCGTCGCGCTGTTTGAAATCGAACGGCTGGCCCCCGGGATCGCCGTCTTTGGTCTGTCCTTCATGACCCTCTTTTCGGCTACGCTGATCGCCAGAGACAGGGAAAGTGCCCTGCTGCAAAGGCTATACACCACACCCCTGCAGCCGGCGGATTACATCCTGGGATATATACTGCCTCTCATTCCCATCGCGGCGGCGCAAGGCTGCGTATGCTATCTCGTCGCCATGGCGCTTGGGCTGCCCCTGACCATCCATATCGCATATGCCGTTTTGATGATCCTGCCCATCGCGGTGTTCTATGTCTCCCTGGGCCTGCTGTGCGGCAGTATACTCAACGTCAAGCAGGTCGGCGGCATCTGCGGCGCGCTGCTCACGAATCTTTCCGCATGGCTTTCGGGCGTCTGGTTTGACCTTGATCTTGTCGGCGGCGCGTTTGGCAGGATCGCCAGAGTACTGCCGTTTGTCCATGCCGTGGAGCTCGAACGGGCTCTTGTCAGCGGCAGCTTCGCCGACGCGTGGCCCCATCTGCCCATCATTCTGGGCTATGCGGCGATCGTTACGGCAGGCGCGGCTTTGCTCTTTCTGCGCCAGATGAACAGGCAATAAAGGGCATCCTTCCTGTATCGATCTCCCAGGCAGGCGACATACTAATGGCCAGCATGATTCTTCAGGGAGGCCGCCATGATCCGCACCGAAAGCCTGACCAAGCTCTACACCATGAACGGCAAAACTGTAGCCGCGCTGGATCACGTCAGCCTGCACGTACGCGAGGGGGAGTACACCGCCATCGTGGGCCCCAGCGGCAGCGGCAAAAGTACACTGATGCACATTCTCGGCTGTCTGGACACTCCCACCTCCGGCAGCTATCACCTCCATGGCCGGGACGTTTCCACCCTGGGCAAGGAGGAGCTGGCCCGGGTGCGGGGCGAGGAGATCGGCTTTGTGTTCCAGGGGTTCCAGCTTCTTCCCCGCCTCACCGCCGAGGAAAACGTGGCCCTGCCGCTGCTGCTGTGCGGCAAGCCCCCGAAGGAGCGCGCCGCCACCGCCCGCGCGCTGCTGGAGCAGGTGGGCCTGGGCGAGCGTCTCCGCCACACCCCCAGCCAGCTTTCCGGCGGCCAGCAGCAGCGGGTGGCCATCGCGCGGGCGCTGGCCCGGGATCCCGCCGTGCTGCTGGCGGATGAGCCCACCGGCAACCTGGACGCCCAGTCCACCGCCGAGGTGCTGAGCCTTCTTGATGACCTGCACCGCGCCGGCCGCACCATCCTCCTCATTACCCACGATTCCGTGGTCGCCCAGCGGGCGCAGCGGCAGATTGCCATCGCCTCCGGGCGCATCATCAGCGATTCCGCCAAAGATATTCCTGTTTTCTCCAAAATTTCACCAAAATTTATTACAAAATGATTGCAAAACCTCTTGATTTATTTCATAAATTATCGTACAATCTAATCAGCGCCATCTATTTGGGCTGCAAATGAGGAAGGATGTACGATTTATGGGCAAGCGCATTCTGCTGGTTGACGACGAGCCTTTGATTCTCAAGGGGCTGAAATACACTTTGGAGCAGGAAGGTTATGAGACCGACAGCGCCATGGACGGCGAGGAGGCTCTGGCCAAGTTCTTTGCGACGCCCTATGATATGATCCTGCTGGATGTGATGCTGCCCAAGCTGGACGGCATCAGCGTGTGTCAGCGCATCCGCGAGCACAGCAATGTGCCGATCATCATGCTCACCGCCAAGGGCGAGGATATGGACAAGATCCTGGGCCTGGAGTACGGCGCTGACGATTACATGACCAAGCCCTTCAACATCCTGGAGGTCAAGGCCCGCATCAAGACCATCCTGCGCCGGGCCGGCGGCATGCAGCCCGTGGAGGAAAAGAAGGTCCTGCGTGTGCGCGATATGGAGGTCAACCTGATCAAGCGCACCGTGACCCTGGCCGGCAAGGAGGTACGCCTCACCGCCAAGGAGTTCGACCTGCTGCAGCTGTTCATCAACAACCGCGGCAAGGTCTTCAGCCGCGAGCAGATGCTGGAGACCGTCTGGAAATACGATTATACCGGCGACGCCCGCACCGTGGACGTGCACATCCGCCGCCTGCGCGAAAAGATCGAGCGCAACACCTCCCAGCCGGAATTTATCTTTACCAAATGGGGAGTTGGTTACTATTTCACGGACAAGGACTAAGCTCCTGCCTTGGGCCAGCATCAGGTGGAAGATCCTGCTGGCCTTTCTTTTGATTATAGGCAGTTCTTTCGCCATCATGGCCTCTTCTCTCACCAACCTGGTCAGCGAGCATCTTTATGAGCAGCGCATCCGTCAAGACAGCCTTTCCGTTGAAAAGCTGGCCACGACATTTGCGCCGCTTTTTCAGTCTGCCCGCTCCGATGCCCTGCAGGAGGCGCTGGTCTCCTCCGGCGGCGAGATGGGCGGCCGCCTGATGATCATCGATGAGGACGGCAAGGTGCAGTTCGACAGCTTCTCCCGGCTGTGCGGCGTGCGCCTGCAGCTGCCGGAGGTGCTTTCCGTGCTCACCGGCGGCGAAAGCACCGCCTACGGCATCCACCACCTCAAGGGGACGCAGCAGTCCCTCACCGCTGACGCCGCCGATGAATACGTGGCCTATTGCACAGCCAGCATCATCGGCACCCGTGGACGGCTGGGCGTATTGCTGTTTGTGGCGCCCGTGCAGGAAATGATGACCAGTCTGAACCAGGTGCAGCAGCAGCTGCTGCGGGTGTTCGTGGTGGTGGCCCTGGCCGCCCTGGCCGTTGCCATGATCTTCGCCCGGGTCATCACCAATCCCATCGCCGCCCTGAACCGCACCATCCAGAAGATGGGCAAGGGCGACCTTTCCGCCCGTGTGAAGGTGCGCGGCTCCGGCGAATTGCGCCAGCTGGCGGAAAGCTACAACACCATGGCCGATCAGCTGGAGCGGCTGGACCGCAGCCGCAACCAGTTTGTTTCCAACGCCTCCCACGAATTGAAAACACCCCTGGCCACCATGAAGATCCTGCTGGAAAGCCTGATCTATCAGCCGGATATGCCCGCTGAGCTCCGGGCAGAATTCATGCAGGATATGAACCACGAGATCGATCGCCTCACCGGTATCATCACCGACCTTCTGACCCTCACCCAGATGGACAGCCGCCGCATGGAGCTGCACCCCTCCATGGTGAACCTTTCCGAGCTGGTGGAGGAGACCCTGCGCCTGCTCACCCCTGCCGCCGAGCAGCGCGGTCAGGCCCTGACCGGACACATCACCCCCGGTTGCAACCTGGTGGCTGACCGCACCAAGCTGGGCCAGATCATCTACAACCTGACCGAGAACGGCCTGAAATATACCCCCGATGGCGGCGAGGTCACCGTATCCCTGACCACCGAGGGCCGCACCGCCATCCTGGCCGTGAAGGACAACGGCGTGGGCATTCCCAAGGAGGACCAGGGCCACATCTTCGAGCGCTTCTACCGGGTGGACAAAGCCCGCTCCCGCGAGACCGGCGGCACCGGCCTGGGCCTGAGCATCGTGCGCCAGCTGGTAACGCTGCACAAGGGCGCCATCAGTGTGGACAGCGCCCCGGGCAAGGGTTCCACCTTTATCGTCAGGCTTCCCATGGACGGCAAGGAGGTGTCTGCCCCGTGAAAAAGCGATTGCTGATCCTGCTGGCGCTGTGCGCGCTGACGCTCGCCGGCTGTTCCACCGCCAGGCTCCCCCAGGGCGGCGCCTCGGCCACCAATGTTCCCGGCGTGCGCTCCGCCCTGCCTGAGGCTCAGGCTCCCGCCAGCCTCGACAGCAGAGAGACTGCTACCCTGTATTTCCGCTACCTGAACGAGCCCTTCCTCGCCCCGGAAACGCGGATCATCACCCACTCCCCCTCCCGGCCCTACGAGCTCTCGCTCCTCACGGAGCTGCTCTCCGGCCCCGGCTCCCACTCCACCGACCTGACAGGGCTTTTCCCCGCGGGCACGCAGGTGCTCTCCACCGTCACCCAGGGGCGCACGCTGTTCGTCACGCTGAGCAAGGAGATCCTCGCCGGCTACCCGGAGGACAGCGCCGGCACCCCTGCCCAGCAGCAGCTGCGCCGCCGGCTGTGTATGCAGAGCATCGTGGCCACCATCACCGAGAACTGCGCCATCGACCGGGTGCAGATCCTCGTGGAGCAAACCAGTTCCACCGGCGGCAGCCTGCGCCTGCAGGAGAGCTATTTCCTCGCCGATCCCCAATCCACCGCGCTGGTGGGTCCCATGACCCGCGACGACAGCCTGCTCCTGACCCCCGGGCGCACCATGGAGCTGCTGTGCGAATTGTGGCGCAGCCGCGACTGGCAGCGCCTGTACCAGTACATCGCCCGGCGGGATCCCTCCACCGGCGTGGAGCGGGTCAGCTACAGTGATTTCGTGACCGCTATGGAGAATCTGCCGCTGCTTTCCCAATGCATCGTCACCGGCGGCAGCGTCACGCTGGACGGGACCCAGGCCACCTATACCCTCGACGCGGCCACCCTGGATAAAGGCCGGGAAACCCTGCATCCGGGCTGCATCCTGCGCCTTTGCCGCGAAAGCGGCCTGTGGCGCGTGACCCTTTCGCAGCTCACCGGCTGGCTGGAGGAATGAATATGAACAAACGGATCCTTTGCCTGCTGCTGGCCCTGGCCTGCGCGCTGAGCCTCACCAGCTGCCATCGCAGCGAGACCGGCACGCCCGCCGCGCCCACGCTACCCCCCGCGCAGGCCGGATACGCCGCCCCCACCGGCGATGAAAGCCTGATCCACTCCGCCTCCGTGCCGCTGTACCTGCCCAGCCTGGACGGCCAGCGGCTGCTGACCGATTACGTCACCCTGCCCCTGAACCACGGCCAGCACAACGCCAAAGCCATCGTGCAGGCGCTGATGACCAGGGGCGCCACCCAGCAGACCCAGGCGCTGGGCAACGGCGTGAGTCTGAGCCTGTTCGGCGCCCAGAGCGTGGAGATCTCCTGCGGGGTGTGCACGGTCAACCTGGCCGCCACCGCCCTGCAGCTGGAGCAGGAGGAGCTGTACCGGGTCTGCGCCGCCATCACCGCCACCCTGTGTGAGATCGAGGATGTGCAGTATGTCAATTTTCTCGTGGCTGACCAGGCCATCGGCATGGACATCACCGGCAGCCTGCCCCTGGGCAGCCAGACGATCCACCCCGGCGAGGAGCTCACCGTGCTCTGGGAGCAGATGACTGCCCGCCGCGCGCCCCTGGGCGAGAACCCCGCCGATACCCCCGTATCCGCCGTGGCCACGCTGTATTTCCCCCTGGCGGACGGCTCCGGCATCGCCGCCGAGACCCGCAACCTGACCTTCGCCGGCCAATCGCCGGATCAGCTGGCCTCCGGGCTCGTCGCTGCCCTTTCCGGCGGCGCGCAGTATCTCTCCGGCGCCAGCGCCATGCCCGACCTTTCCGCCCTGATGTCCGCCCCGCCCCAGACCACTGAGCTGGACGACGGCGGCCGGATGCTGAGCGTCTATTTCCATGCCGGGCTGGAGAACACCCTGCGCCAGGCGCAGGTGGATATGCCCTGCTTCATCAGCGCCCTGACCTATACGCTGACCAGCTTCATCCCCTCGGTCTCCTCGGTGCGGATGTACATCGGCGGCACGCCGCTCACCAGCCTGTACAGCGCTGCCCATGGCAACCTGATCTTCCAGAACGGATTGCTGCTGCGCCAGCAATTCGCCCCCTACCTGATGGATCAGGTCACGCTGTGCTTCTCCTCGGGCAACCGGCTGAAGGAGGTGCTGCGCGCCCTGCCCTATCAGCAGGCCCACAGCCCCCGAATGCTGCTGGCCGAGCTCATGGCCGGCCCCACCCAGCAGGAGCTGGACGCAGGCTATGAGCCCGTGCTGCCCGAAGAATTGACGGCAGACGACGTGCTTGGCATTTCTCTGGAAGGCGATACGCTGCTGGTGAATCTTTCCGCGCGCTGCGCCGAAATGATCCGCACCCAGGCCACCTCCTGGGAGCAGATCGCCTGCTACGGCATGGTGAATACCCTGGGCGAGGCCATAGGCGCCACCCGGGTACGCTTCTTCTTCAACGGTGAAATGCTGGAGGAGCTGGGCGGTACCCTGTACTGGGCCGGGGAGTTCCTTGTGAATCCCAGCCTGATCGACAAGCCGCTGGGGTGACTGCCATGCACATGATCTTATGCCTGATCCCTCCCCTGATCGCGCTGCTGATGCTTTCACGGCGCTGGGGGCATCCGTGGCGGCTGCGCCTGCCCCTGTTCTCCCTGGACCACGCCGCCATCGACAGTACGCTGCTGGTGGAGCCCCGCCGCATGACCGCCGCGCACCTGCCCTTTGAAGCCACTGCGCAGCCCCGGCTGCAATCCGGCGCGCTGCTGTGGGCCTCGGCTGCCACGGTCACACACTCCCTGGCCGGAGGCGCCGACCAGGCCGCCATCCTGGCCGCTGTGAAGCCCCTGGGCTTCACCCCTGAAAAATTCCTTGCCCGGTGTCCCATCCTGCAAGCCGTGGAGCAAAACGGCCTGCGGGGCTACATCGTCCGCGACGGCAACGGCCAGCGGGCATACTTCCTGGGCGAGCCCGTCGCGCTGCTTGCAGCCTGCGCCTATGTATGGGAACAGGAGGAACGCGTGAAAACGCCTCAGGACGCCGAGCGGATCCCCCGGGGCGAAGGGCTGTACGGCCTTGCCATGGCGCCGGTGGAAAACGGCTGCCCCGGCCCCATGACCTATCTGGGATCGCTGCAGATCACCGCCCCGGCCATGGATCCATCCGTGGTGGAAGCGCTGCTACCGCCCCGCTGGAGGCTGTCCGTCGGTCTTACCGAGGCTCCTCCCGCCGCGCTGCGTATTTCTTCCCAGCCCGAAGGCATGAACTGCTTCACCGCCGACAGCCCGGACTGGATGGACCGGCTCGCCGAGGGCTTCACCCGCTCCCGCGTTGAGCTCCGGCAGCTGGTGCGGCTGCTGACGGCCCAGCTGATCCTTGGCTTTGCGGGGCTGGTGTGGCAGGTTCCGGCCTGGCTGGTTCCCGTGGCAGGGCTACTGCTGCTGCCCATCGTGAACGCGCCGTTCACCCCAAAGCTGAGCCTGCGGCACATCGCCGCGCTGGTCTGGGCGCTTATGTGGCCCGTGGCTATCGGCTGCTTCATGCGATACGCCGCGCCGGAATCCTCCGGCCTGATGCTTGCGCTGATCGCCTCGGCCGCCTGCGTGGGTACAGTCCCGCGCAGCTGGCGTATCACCCTGCCCTGCGCCGCAGCCCTGGCGGCCCTTACGTGGCTGATCTTTCAGCCGGAGCTCATCTCCGCGGCCTTCTGCCTGATCGCCGGAGTCCTCCTCGGCCTGCCGCTCAGGCTGCTTTATCCCATGGAATGTTCATGAAATTGCGAAAACTGTTCATAAACCGTTCATAACAGGGACAAAATCATGCCGTATACTTGTCTCACAACCACAAAAGGAGGTTATGTTTTGATGAAAAAGCGTTTGCTTGGATATGTTGCCCTCGCGCTGGTCTGCATGATGATCGGCTCCGCCGTAACCCTGGCCGGCGATCCCGTGGCCCAGGCCGAAAACACCGTGACCACCGTGGTCACCAGCCCCTTTACCGCCGCCATTGCCGAGGTGCGCGGCAGCGTGGTGGGCGTGAACAACTATCAGACCGTCCGCTATTCCAACCGCAATTCCTACAGCCTTGATGATTTCTTTGGCGATTTCGGCGGCTTTGGCGGCTTCGGCGGCTTTGGCGGCGGCTACGGAAATGGCTATGGCAACAACCGCGGCCTTGAGGAGCAGGTGCAGGAGGTTCTGGCCGGCACCGGCTCCGGCGTGGTGGTGGGCGAAGGCTATGTGCTGACCAACTTCCACGTGGTGGAGGACGCCACCCGCCTGGAAATCTCCGTGATGGAGCCCGGCAAGGAGGAAGCCACCACCTACGCCTCCACCCTCGTGGCCTATGACGAGAATCTGGACGTGGCCGTGATCTATGCCCCTGACCTGAAGCTGCCCCCCGTGAAGCTGGGCGACAGCGATTCCCTGCTGGTGGGCGACTGGGCCATCTGCATCGGCAATCCCCTGAGCGAACAGTTCACCGGCACGGTGACGGTGGGCATCGTTTCCGCCCTGGACCGCGCCGTTTCCTCCACCACCTATGATAAATATGGCCGCCGCGAGACCATCACCAACACCATGATCCAGACCGACGCGGCCATCAACGCCGGCAATTCCGGCGGCGGTATGTTCTCTGTCACAGGCGAACTGATGGGTATCCCCACCCTGAAGTACACCGGCTCCGCCTACAGCGGCAGCACCGTCGAAGGCATCGGCATGTGCATCCCGATCAACGCTGCCAAGCCCATCATCATGGATGTGCTTGAAAACGGCCTGACCGAGAACGTCAGCAAGACCGCCTCCGCTGCCCAGAGCAGCAACACCAGCCTCATCGGCAAGCCCCGCATGGGCGTCAGCGTGGCGAACATCAACCAGAGCAGCACCCTGGTGCTCAACGGCGTCCTGCCCAAGGGCGTGTACGTCAGCGAAGTGGAAGCAGGCTCCCCCGCCGAGAAGGCCGGTATGCAGGCAGGCGACATCATCGTGGATGTGAACGACACCATCGTCACCACCTCTGACGAGATGAATGCCATCATCCGCAGCAAGTCCGCCGGCGACGTGCTGAAGGTGAAGGTCTACCGTGTGGCCGGCCTGGCCGACCTGATGGATCAGGATTCCATCGACCCCGACGACGTCCCCGACGGCGAGTATGTGGACCTGGAGGTCTCCCTGGCCGTGGTGGATGAAGTGAAGCAGTAAGTCAATAAAATCATCCCGGAGAGGCGCTCATGCCTCTCCGGGATTGTTTTTCATCATATGTACTTGGCATGGTTTCCCTGATTCTTTGCATTTTTGTACGGTGAATGCCGTCCCGCGGGATTTTCCGTCCCAAAACGCGTAAACACAATCGGCCGATTCAATGATCTGCATATTGCGATACAAAGGAGCCGCTCTTCCATACTTTACATATTTGGGATAAAACTCGATCAGTTCGATCCCGTGGTCCATGGCGAATTCCCGTGCGGACATATCGATCCCCTTTGCCCCGCCTGAAATGATAACCGTCGTATCCGCCGGAAGATAAGCTGCCAGATCCGGCACGCACAAGCTCCTCGACCCTATTACCGCAACACGCACAGCAGTTCCTCCCACATTATTTGAACCCATCGCAGGTTCATTTTCTCCATTGTACCACATCATGAACCTAAAATAAAGCCATAATAGGTTCAAACGGGGTGGTAATGATGAAAAAGAACGAAAAGCATCTGTCCCTTCGCATCGATGAAAATCTGCTGCGTCAGTTTGATTATGTGGCAAAATACGATGACCGTTCCATGAATTGGATGCTGCTGAAGCTGATCCGCGAATGCGTCAGTCAGTTTGAGGAATCACACGGCAAGATCGTTTTGCCCGACGAGCATTAAGGAGAGAGGCTAACGCCTCTCCCCTTTTCACATGCCCCGGCAAGCCTCCACCAGCGGCTCGATGTACTTCTCATCCGCCAGATCATAGGACTTGCACAGCATCTGATACATCTGGCTGTTTTCGCCCTCCTGTTTCTTCACCATCGCGCGGAAGACCGCCATCATCGCCTTGTCCACAGCACCCATCTTTTCGTAATTCAGCCCGCCGGGCATATAGAATGCGGGAATGCGGCTGTACTGTTCCCCGGTAAAATTTCTCCGCAGAGAGGATTCGATATCCGGGCTTTCCGCGGGACCCGCGCCCACAGCAAACACCGCCAGTTTCTTACCCAGGGGCTCTGCCTTGCGCAGGAACTTCTTCAGCCCGACGATGGAGCCCGCATGAAACCATCCGCCGTAGATCAGCGTGTCGTAGTCCGCGAGAGACATGGATTGCGCATCCTTCCACGCCTTCGCCTCACATCCCAGCGCCACGGCGATCCACTCCGCGTAGCGCTTGGTAAAACCAGTCTTGCTCTGATAAATGACGATCGCTTTCATATATCCTCCTTATTCCTCCATAGCCCTGCCCAGAAAGGCCTGACAGGCACTTTCCAGGCGGGCCAGCATTTCTTCCTCCGGCAGCTCACGGGATCCGGTGGCCATGATGACTCCAATGCCCGTGGTGAACACCAGCATGTTCAGGTGGAGCTCCTTCGCCCTTTCGACAGGAATGCTCAGATGACGGGCGATGCTCTGGGGAACCTGTGGATCCGCGTCCCGCCCGTAGAGGTCCTCCAGCGTGCGCATATAGGGCCGCCTGCGCTGCAGGAACAACTGGAACAGGTGCGGCTCCTGCCTGGCGTAGCGTACATAGGCATAGCCGGTGGAGCGGAACATATCCGCCGGGTCGATATGCGCGGCCATGTATGCCTGCATATGGGCTGCGGCCTTTTCCGCCACAGCGGCACGGAGTTCATCCATGCTGTTGCAGTAGCTGTAAATGGGCTGCACGGAGCAGCCAAGCTCCTGGGCGATACGCTTCACCAGTACCTGCGCGATACCCTCCTGCCGGGTGATGGCAAAGGCCGCGTCCACCACCATTTCCCGGGTGATCCTCTGTTTCGGCATGGGGCACCTCCTTTGAATAAACCAATTATATAACTCGTTTATATAATTGTCAAGTGATCAGCCCCGCCGGATCCGACGGGGCCAAAGATCATGCTTTTTCCACGATGACCTTTCCATCCCGCAGCGCCAGCTTCACCGTGTCGCCCAGGGCGATGCGACCGGCGATGAGCTCCTCGCTGAGGGTGTCCTCCACAGTACGTTGAATCACCCGCCGCAGGGGACGCGCGCCGTACTTGGCATCGTAGCCCTCGCGGGCCAGCTGAGCGGCGGCGTCCTCCTCCCAGGTGAGATGCACGTCCCGCTCCTTCAGGCGGCTCGCCACCTGCGAAAGCATCAGCTCCGCGATGGCGCGGATGTGTTCCTCGCCCAGGGCGTGGAAGACGATCAGTTCATCCACGCGATTGATGAATTCCGGCCGGAACAGCTCCTTGACCTGCTTCATCACGGTGTCCTTCATCATCTCATAGCTGCGCACATCCGTCATGGCGGAGGCGCCGAAGCCCATGCTCCTTCCGCTACCCACGGCATGGGCGCCGGCGTTGGAGGTCATGACGATAATGGTGTTCTTGAAGCTCACCACCCGGCCGGTGTTGTCCGTCAGGCGGCCGTCCTCCAGGATTTGCAGAAGGATGTTGAACACCTCGGGGTGGGCCTTCTCCACCTCATCCAGCAGCACCACGCTGTAAGGCTTGCGGCGCACGGCCTCCGTGAGCTGGCCGCCCTCCTCATAGCCCACATAGCCGGGAGGCGAGCCCACCAGACGGGAGGTGGTGTGCTTTTCCATATACTCGCTCATGTCGATGCGGATCACACTGTCCTCATCACCGAACATGGCCTCGCCCAGGGCGCGGCACAGCTCGGTCTTACCCACGCCGGTGGGGCCCAGGAAGATGAAGCTGCCAATGGGGCGCTTGGGATCCTTCAGCCCCGCGCGGGCACGTCGGATGGCTCGGCTCACGGCGCTGACGGCCTCCTCCTGACCGATGACCCGGGCGTGGAGGATCTCCTCCAGCTTCAGCAGGCGCTCAGCCTCGCTCTCGGTCATGCGCTGGGCCGGGATACCCGTCCAGCTGGCCACGATGGAGGCGATATCCTCCTCGGTGACCACGTCCCTGGCGGTGGACTGCTTCTCCGTCCAGGCGGCGCGCTTCATGTCGATCTCCTGGCGCAGGCAGCGCTCCTGATCCCGCA
>SVGJ01000065.1 GCA_015056415.1 Clostridiales bacterium | reverse complement strand
CCGGTCTCGTGGCTGCCGCCCTCGCCGGTGGGAATGTTGTTGACGTAGGAGAACATGCTCTCGGTATAGCCATCGGTATACTGGATGGCCACCCGGCAGATGGTGGTGTCCTTCTGGCCTTCCATGAAGATGGGCTCGTCATGAAGGGTGTTCTTTTCGCTGTTGAGATACTTGACGTAGTCGATGATGCCGCCCTCGTAGTGGAAGACCTTCTGGCGCAGGGCGGCGTCCTTGACGCGCTCATCGGTGAAGGTGATCTTCAATCCCCGGTTCAGGTAAGCCAGCTCCTGCAGGCGGCGGGCCACCTGATCACCGTTGAACTTCACGTCCTCGAAGATGGAATCATCGGGCAGGAAGCGCACGAGGGTGCCCTTCTTGCGGGTGTTGCCCACCTTCTCCAGGGGGCCGGTGGGAATGCCGGCGGTGACCTTGCCTACAGCCTCGTCAAACTCGGAGACAAAGCGCATACGCCAGTGCTCCCAATCGCGGTAGACGTCGATCTGCACCCATTTTGAGAGGGCGTTCACCACAGAAGCGCCCACGCCGTGCAGACCGCCGGAGTAGTTGTAGTTTTCGTTATTGAATTTGCCGCCGGCGTGGAGCTTGGTATAAATGACCTCCACACCGCTGACGCCCAGGGTGGGGTGCACGTCCACGGGCAGGCCGCGGCCGTTATCGAACACGGAGGCGGAGCCATCGCTGTGCAGGGTCACGTCCACCTGGTCGGCAAAGCCGTTGGAGGCCTCGTCGATGGCATTGTCAACGATCTCCCACAGGAGGTGGTGCAGGCCACGGCTGGAGGTGGTGCCGATGTACATACCCGGCCGCATACGGACGGCGTCCAGCCCCTCCAGAACCTGAATATTTCCTGCGTTGTAGGTTTGCGTCATGGTTGCAACTCCTTATTTCAAGCCGATTTGGCGATAAACATCCACTAAATATTGTACCACAAAATCCAAAATAACACAAGACGAACGCCAAATAAACGTTCGTCTTGCAATCCATTGTCCCTCAGGCAAGATCCAGCTTGCTGCGGATATTCGCCACGACCTCGCGAAGACGCAACCCATCGCAATGAATGGTGATGTGCGCCCACTTCTCATACAGCGGCGTACGCTCGTCAAAAAGATCATGCAGCGTCTGCCCGGGCCTCATGGAAACGCCCCGGGCATGGAGATCGCCAAGACGCTCCCTGACCTGCGCATACTCCAGCCGTAGGTACACCACCGTGCCAATGCCGCGCAGGTGCTCCATGGCCTCCTGCCCATATACCACGCTGCCGCCGGTGGCGATAACACAGCCGTCCACGTTCAGGGAGGCATTCACCTCGTTCTCGATGGTGCGGAAACCCTCATCGCCCACCTGATCGATGATCTGGTGCAGGCGCATATTCCTGCTGCGCTGGATCAGCAGGTCTGTGTCGATGAAATCCATGCCCAGCGCCTTGGCCAGCACCACGCCAACGGTGGATTTGCCGCAGCCGGGCATACCGATGAGTACAATGTTCATGGGATTAGCTCCTGTTCCTCAGAGTGTTTTCCAGTAGCGGCGGGTAATAACAGTTTGGCCATCTATGCTGTTCTCGATCTTGTCGTGCAAAACAAAGCCGCATTTCTCCATCACACGGGAAGAACCCAGGTTGTCATCATCGCAGGTGCCAAGCACGTGCACAAGCCCCATGGCTTTGGCCTTATCCAGAGCGAGCCGAAGCATCAGTGTGCCATGCCCCTTGCCCCATTCACTATACCGGACGCCATAGCCAATATGTCCTGCGTAGCGCTCCAGTCCCGGCGTTAAGCGATGCCGGATGGTGATTTCGCCAAGGAAGCGGTGGGAGGCATCATCTATCAGCCAGTAGTAGTTTGCGCCAACGCGGTTGGGCTTAAGGTTGCGTTCCAGGCGGTAGTCCTCAAACTTAGCAAGCACATCGATCTCGCGGGCATTGCCGAAGGCGTAGCTGTCAATGCCGTGGGTGGCGTATTCATCGTAAGCCTCGGTGTAGGAAGGTAGGTAGTCGGAGCAGGGGTGAATAAGGTGCAGCATGGGAACCTCCATGGGAATTCGGAATTTAGTTTGTGGACGGCGGGCGATCGCAGATCGCTCCAACAGATGCGCAGCCAAGTGTGGCGTTGAGGCAAATGCAGTACCACTCCCTCCGACAGCCGCAAGCGGCTGCCACCTCCTTCGAGAGGGAGGCTTTTGGCGGGCAAAGACTTACACACCGCGCCACCACAAAGGAAAAACCCACCCGGGCATCCCCGAATGGGTTTCGAAAGGGCTGAAAGCCCTTCGCGGGAATCCAAAGGGCAGAGCCCTTTGGCAGGGGAGGCCAGAGGGGACAGCGCCCCCTCTGGTTAGAAGTTGTAATTTTCGTGGATCTCGATGCCCTTGTAGCGCTTCATGCCGGTACCGGCGGGGATCAGCTTGCCGATAATGACGTTCTCCTTGAGGCCCAGCAGGGGATCGATCTTGCCCTTGATGGCGGCCTCGGTGAGGACGCGGGTAGTCTCCTGGAAGGAGGCGGCGGACAGGAAGCTTTCGGTAGCAAGAGAAGCCTTGGTGATGCCCAGCAGGATACGCTTGGCAACGGCGGGACGGCCACCATTCATGATGGTCTCCTGGTTGGCTTCCTCAAAGCGGAAGATGTCCACCAGGGAGCCGGGCAGCAGGTTGGTATCGCCGCTGTCTTCAACGCGCACCTTGCGCAGCATCTGACGGACGATGATCTCGATGTGCTTGTCGGCCACGGCCACGCCCTGCAGGCGGTACACGGACAGAACTTCCTTCAGCAGGTATTCCTGCACGGCCTTTACGCCCAGAATGCGCAGCAGATCGTGGGGATTGACGGAACCTTCGATCAGCTCGTCGCCGGCCTCCACGTGGTCGCCTTCCTGCACCTTCAGGCGGCTGCCGTAGGTGATCTGGTAGGCCTTCTGATCGCGGCTGTCCTCCTCGGAGGTGACGATCAGCTCACGCTTCTTTTTGGTCTCCTGGATGGAGACCTTGCCGCTGATTTCAGAAAGGATAGCTTCACGCTTGGGCTTGCGGGCCTCGAAGAGCTCTTCGACGCGGGGCAGACCCTGCGTAATATCGTCGCCGGAAGCGATACCGCCGGTATGGAAGGTACGCATGGTCAGCTGGGTGCCGGGCTCGCCGATGGCCTGGGCGGCAATGATGCCGACGGCCTCGCCCACGTCCACCTTGCCGCCGTGAGCCATGTTCTGGCCATAGCAGCGGGCGCAGACGCCGTTTTCGGTGCGGCAGGTCAGCACGGAGCGGACCAGGGCCTTCTTTACGCCGTGGGAAATCACCAGCTTGGCCTTGTTGTGGTCAATGGCCTCGTTGAGGTGCACCAGGATCTCGCCGGTGGCGGGATCGACGATGTCCTCGGCGGCGGTACGGCCGCGCAGACGATCCTCGAAGGACTCGATGGACTGCTTGCCGCTCATGAGCTCCTGCACCATGATGCCGCGAACCTTCTCGCCACGGGACTCGAAGCAGTCCTCCTCGCGCACGATGACTTCCTGGGAAACGTCCACCAGACGGCGGGTCAGGTAACCAGAGTCAGCGGTACGCAGAGCCGTATCGGCCAGGGACTTACGGGAGCCGTGGGAGGAGAGGAAGAACTCCAGCACGCTCAGACCTTCACGGAAGTTAGCGCGGATGGGCAGCTCGATGGTTTTACCGGAGGGAGAGGCCATCAGGCCGCGCATGCCGGCCAGCTGAGACACCTGGGCAGAGGAGCCGCGGGCGCCGGAATCGGTCATCATACGGATGGGGTTGAACTTGTCAAGGTTGGGGAGGATCTGGTCACGCAGGCCATGGGTACAGCCGTTCCACAGGTCGATGACGCGCTTGTAGCGCTCGTCCTCGCTCAGCAGACCGCGGCGATACAGATCGTTGACCTTGCGGACCTTCTCGTCGGTTTCGGCCAACATGGTCTGCTTGACCGGGGGCACCTTGATGTCGGCCACGGACACGGTGACGGCGCCGCGGGTGGAATACTTATAGCCCAGGGCCTTCACGGCGTCCAGCATGAGGGCGGTGCGATGCTCGCCCTGGCTGCGGAAGCACATATCAACGATATTGCTCAGCTGCTTCTTGCCGACCAGCTCGTTGACCTCCAGCTCGTACATATCCTCCAGGCACTCGCGCTTCTTGAAGCCCAGGGTCTGGGGAATGGCGTCGTTGAAGATCAGGCGGCCCAGGGTGGTCTCGATGATCTTGGAGCCGGTTTCGCCCTCGAAGGTGCGGGTCACGCGGACCTTGATGGGGGTCTGCAGGGCGATCTGGCCCACAGAGTAGGCCATCATGGCCTCGTCAGGATCGCGGAAGGTGCGGCCGGCGTTGGGGTCGTTCTCGTTGACGATGGTCAGGTAGTAGCAGCCGATAACCATGTCCTGAGAGGGAGAGATAACGGGCTTGCCGTCCTGGGGCTTGAGGATGTTGTTGTGGCACAGCATCAGGAAGCGGGCCTCGGCCTGGGCTTCCATGCTCAGCGGGACGTGCACGGCCATCTGGTCGCCGTCGAAGTCGGCGTTGAAGGCGGTACAGGCCAGGGGATGCAGCTTGATGGCCTTGCCTTCGACCAGGATGGGCTCGAAGGCCTGGATGCCCAGACGGTGCAGGGTGGGGGCGCGGTTCAGGAGCACAGGATGCTCACGGATGACCTCCTCCAGGATATCCCACACCTCGGGACGGACCTTTTCCACAGCGCGCTTGGCAGACTTCACGTTGTGAGCAATTTTGAGGCTCACCAGGCGCTCCATCACGAAGGGCTTGAACAATTCGAGGGCCATGTCCTTGGGCAGGCCGCACTGGTGCAGCTTCAGCTCGGGACCGACGACGATAACGCTTCGGCCGGAGTAGTCAACACGCTTACCCAGCAGGTTCTGACGGAAACGGCCCTGCTTGCCGCGCAGCAGGTCGGAAAGGGACTTCAGGGCACGGTTGCCGGGGCCCGTCACGGGACGGCCGCGGCGGCCGTTGTCGATCAGCGCGTCCACGGATTCCTGCAGCATACGCTTCTCATTGCGGACGATGATGTCCGGCGCGCCCAGCTCCAGCAGGCGCTTGAGGCGGTTGTTGCGGTTGATGACGCGGCGGTACAGGTCGTTCAGGTCGGAGGTGGCGAAGCGGCCGCCGTCCAGCTGCACCATGGGGCGCAGATCCGGGGGCAGAACGGGCACCACGTCCAGGATCATCCACTCGGGCTTGTTGTGGCTGGCACGGAAGGACTCGACGACTTCCAGGCGCTTCACGGCGCGGGCACGCTTCTGGCCCTCGGTGTCGCGGTCACGTTCCTTTTCCACCAGCTCGGCGATCTCGCTTTTGAGCTGCTCGGACAGCTTGTCGAGATCCAGGCTGCGCAGCATTTCACGCACGGCCTCGGCGCCCATCATGGCGCGGAAGGAGCCCTTGCCGCACTTGGCCTCGACCTCGCGGTAGCGGGCGTCGGAGATGAGCTCATGCAGCTTCAGGCCGGTCTCGTCGGAATTGCCGGGATCCAGCACGATAAAGTTGGCAAAATACAGCACCTTTTCCAGGCTGCGGGGGCTGATATCCAGCAGCATACCCATACGGCTGGGGATGCCCTTGAAATACCAGATGTGGCTTACGGGCGCGGCCAGCTGAATGTGGCCCATGCGCTCGCGGCGCACCTTGGCGCGGGTGACCTGCACGCCGCACTTATCGCAGATCTTGTCTTTATCCTTGAACTTGATCCGCTTATATTTGCCGCAGTTGCACTCCCAGTCCTTGGTAGGTCCGAAAATGCGCTCGCAGTACAGACCGTCGCGCTCGGGCTTGAGCGTGCGGTAGTTGATGGTTTCAGGCTTGGTGACTTCACCGTGGGACCAGGCAAGGATCTGCTCGGGAGATGCCATGCCAATCTGGATGGAGTCAAGGTTGCTCAGTTCGAACAAAAGGGTCCACTCCCTTCAGCGGCCATGGGCCGCGGCCATATCTGCCGGTGCGAGCGCCGCTGTGGCGCCCGCAGGCCGGCTATAACAGTCGGATGACTGGAGAAATTATTCCAGGGGATCCAGGTCCAGGTCGCCCACGTTGAAATCGTCGAGTTCCTCGTCGTCAGCGCCCAGGGAGAAGTCCTCGCGGCTGAAGTCGGTATCGAGCACGTCGTCCATGTCGATATCCATTTCTTCCTCATCCAGCATGGGCAGCTCGGCGGCGGGTTCCTCTTCCTCGCGGACGGGGGCCTCGGGCGTCATCATATCCTCGGGGTCGAGCTCGGGGATCTCGATTTCGTTCTTGTTGGCATCCAGCACGCGGATATCCAGGCCCAGCGCCTCCAGCTCGCGGTAGAGCACCTTGAAGGACTCAGGCACGCCGGGAGTGGGGATATTCTGACCCTTGATGATAGCCTCATAGGTCTTCACGCGGCCGAGGGTATCGTCAGACTTGACGGTGAGGATCTCCTGCAGGGTGTGGGCGGCGCCGTAGGCTTCCAGCGCCCACACTTCCATCTCGCCGAAGCGCTGGCCGCCGAACTGGGCCTTGCCGCCCAGGGGCTGCTGCGTCACGAGGGAGTAGGGGCCGGTGGAGCGGGCGTGCATCTTGTCGTCCACCAGGTGGTGGAGCTTGAGGAAGTACATGATGCCCACGGTCACAGGGTTCTCGAAGTAGTCGCCGGTACGGCCGTCGCGCAGGCGCAGCTTGCCGTCCTGGAAAAGGCGCTTGCCTTCTTCGTCCAGGGCAAGGCGCAGGGGCTTGCCGTTGTGGAAGTAATTCTTCTGCATCCGGGGATCATTCTCATCCATGGGAGCATCCATGGTATCGGTGGCCAGGCCCAGGCAGTCGCGGATCTCCTCGTAGGTGGCGCCGTCGAAGACGGGGGTGGCGATGTGCCAGCCCAGTGCGCGGCAGGCCAGACCCAGATGCACTTCCAGCACCTGACCGATGTTCATACGGGAGGGAACGCCCAGGGGGTTCAGCACAATCTGCAGGGGGGTGCCGTCGGGCAGGAAGGGCATGTCTTCTTCACGCAGGATGCGGGACACAACGCCCTTGTTGCCGTGGCGGCCTGCCATCTTGTCGCCCACGGAGATCTTACGCTTCTGGGCGATGTAGACGCGGACCATCTCGTTTACGCCGGGGGAGAGCTCGTCCTTGTTCTCGCGGGTGAAGATTTTCACGTCGACGACGATGCCGCCCTCGCCGTGAGGCACACGCAGGGAGGTGTCGCGGACTTCGCGGGCCTTCTCGCCGAAGATGGCGCGCAGCAGGCGCTCCTCAGCGGTCAGCTCGGTCTCGCCCTTGGGGGTGACTTTACCCACCAGAATGTCGCCCGCACGGACCTCGGCGCCGATGCGGATGATACCGCCCTCGTCCAGATCCTTGATGGCGTCGTCGGAAATGTTGGGGATGTCGCGGGTGATCTCCTCCGGTCCCAGCTTGGTTTCGCGGGCCTCGGACTCGAATTCCTCGATATGGATGGAGGTGTAGATGTCCTCCTTCACCAGCTTCTCAGAGAGCAGCACGGCGTCCTCGTAGTTGTAGCCTTCCCAGGTCATGAAGCCGATCAGAGCGTTGCGGCCCAGACCGATCTCGCCCTTCTCGGTAGAGGGGCCGTCAGCCAGGAGATCACCCTTTTCGATGATCTGGCCGGCGGTGACCACAGGGCGCTGGTTGATGCAGGTGCCCTGGTTGGAGCGGGCGAACTTGGTCAGGCGATAGCTGTGACGTTCGCCGTGCTCGTCGCGGATGACGATCTCGTCGCCGCTGACCTTGTCAACAACACCCGATTCCTTGGCGAGGATCACCACGCCGGAATCGTGAGCGGCCTTGAACTCCATGCCGGTACCGACCAGGGGAGCTTCGGGCACCAGCAGCGGCACAGCCTGACGCTGCATGTTGGAGCCCATCAGGGCGCGGGTGGCGTCGTC
>SVGJ01000027.1 GCA_015056415.1 Clostridiales bacterium | reverse complement strand
ATTACATCATATTATGGGTACACGAAACCAATATGGCAGATTCTGCCACAATATGCAGTATACCATATGTCGCTTTTCGTGTCTACAACTATATGCGCAAAAACACCCACCTCCGTATTCGGAAGTGGGTCGAACGTGCGGTATTATGTCATTTTATGAGCGAGATCAGCTCCAGCAGCGGCTTGGGATTGCCCTTGATCTTCACCTTGCCGAACATCAGCGCCATGGCAGGGTTGAGCTTCCCGGCAATGATGCCCATCAGGTCCTCCTCGCCGGCGATGATGGTGCACTCAGGCTCCTCGCCACAGCTGGTGGGAAAGGTCACCTCTCCATCCCGTAGCCGCACCAGCACACTGCGCCCCTGATTGGTCTGCAGCAGGATCAGCGCGGCGCGGCCCTCCAGCTCCTGCCGGTGCTCCCGGGCCAACGCGGGCAGATCCCGCAAAAAGTCATCCAGTGTAGCGTAATTCATCTTCCTTCACCTCCCGATCAGCATACTCCGGCGGTGCACCACTTGTCAAGCGGAGGCATAGATTATCGGGGGAGCACCCCGGGAAGGAGTATGTCCATGGCTGAGCTGCGTTATCAGGAGCTGAATCTGATGCAGATCCTTGACGTGCTGCGTCAGGGTGGCGTGGCACGGCTGGCCCTTTCGGAGGACGGGCAGCCCTATGTGGTTCCCATGACCTTTCAGCTGGAGGTACGCCGGACGCAGCCCGTCCTGCACCTGGCCAGCCCCGCCGCCGGGCGGAAGATGACCATCCTCCGCGGCAACAGCCGGGTGTGCGTGGAGGTGGAGCGCCCCGGCTGCGCCTGGTTCGACGTGGTGCTGGCGGAGGGCCGGGCCGACCTGGGCGCCGTACAGGAACCGGGCGTGGAGATCCGCGTATGCCCGCACGCGCTTTCCGGCAGGCGGTTCTTCCTGACCTCTTGACCGGCACGACTTCCGGGGCGTATACTGTTCCGGAAAGGATGATGCCCATGCGCTGCCGTATCGCTTCCCCCGCCGACGCGCCCCGTCTGGCGGAGATCTACGCCCCCTATGTGGCCAACACAGCGGTCACCTTTGCCACCGTACCCCTCACACCCGAGGACTTCCTGCACAAAATGGAGTCCCTCTATCCCTTCCTCGTCTGCGAGGAAAACGGGCAGGTGCTGGGCTATGCCTATGCTGCGGCTTTCCGTGCCAAGGAGGCCTACCGCTGGGACGTGGAGCTGAGCATCTATGTGGACGAAGCCGTCCATCGCCGGGGTGTGGGCAGCAGGCTGATGCGCTGCCTGCTGGGCCTTTTGCGGGCACAGGGGTACAAGAGCGCCTATTCCTGCATCACCCTGCCCAACGAGCCGAGCCTGTGCCTGCATCATAGCTTTGGCTTCACGCAGGTGGGACTGTTTGAAAACGCCGGTTACAAGCTGGGCAAATGGCGCAGCGTCAGCTGGATGCGCCTGCCTTTGGGGGATTTCGATGGCGAGCCGGCCGAACCGCTGCCCGTCTCACAACTGGATAAGAATCAAATCATGCACATTCTGGAACGCTAACTGACCAGCGTTCCTTTTTTTCGGCCATCCCGCGGCGCAACGCCCCGTGCTGGCTACACTCGGCCAACGCAAGCGTTGTCTCTCGTTAGTCGGGGCTATAAGCCCCTCCCTCAATTTGTTCCGCAAGCCTTGACAACACCGGGCTTTGCAATATAAAATAAGAAGTTGTGTGATTAAGTATTTCAGGAGGTCATTCATGCTTCCCTCAACCGATACCCAGGCCTTCCGCGACCTGCTCCAACAGCAGGTGGAAAAGCGGCGCACCTTCGCCATCATCTCCCACCCTGACGCGGGCAAAACCACGCTGACCGAAAAGCTCCTGCTTTACGGCGGCGCCATTCGTTCCGCCGGCAGCGTCAAGGCCCGCAAGAGCGACAAGCACGCCACCTCTGACTGGATGGAGATCGAGAAGCAGCGCGGCATTTCCGTGACCTCCTCCGCCATGCAGTTCGAGTTCGACGGCTTCCACATCAACATCCTGGACACCCCTGGCCATCAGGACTTCTCCGAGGATACCTACCGCGTGCTGGTGGCCGCCGACGCCGCCGTGATGCTCATCGACGCGGCCAAGGGCGTGGAGGCCCAGACCATCAAGCTGTTCAAGGTTTGCCGGATGCGCAACATCCCCATCTTTACCTTCGTGAACAAGATGGACCGCGCCGCCAAGGATCCCTTCTCCCTGATGGAGGAGCTGGAGCAGGTGCTGGGCATCCGCTCCTGCCCCATCAACTGGCCCATCGGCGTGGACGGCGATTTCCAGGGCGTATACCATCGCGATACCAAGATGGTGGAGCTCTACGCCGGCGGCGATCACGGCGCCAAGATGGTCGAAAAGACCACCGTTGCCCTGGACGACCCCGCCATTGAGTCCATCCTGGAGAAGCACTACCGCGACCGCCTGGAAGAGGAGATCGAGCTGCTGGACGAGGCCGGCGACGCCTTCGACCTGGAGGCTGTGCGCAAGGGCGAGCTGACCCCCATGTTCTTCGGCTCCGCGGTGACCAACTTCGGCGTGGAGCCCTTCCTGGAGCGCTTCCTGCAGTACACGCCCCCGCCGCTGCCCCGTTTGAGCGACCAGGGTGAGATCGGCCCCAAGGAGCCCTATTTCTCCGGCTTCATCTTCAAGATCCAGGCCAATATGAACCCCGCCCACCGCGATCGTCTGGCCTTCATGCGCATTGTTTCCGGCGCTTTTGAGAAGGGTATGGACGTGTGGCACTCCGGCACCAACAAGATGGTGACCCTCAAGCAGCCCCAGCAGTTCATGGCCGACGAGCGCGAAGCCGTGGAGGAAGCCTGGGCAGGCGATATCATCGGCCTGTTCGATCCCGGCATCTATCAGCTGGGTGACACCCTTTCCACCGGCCCCAAGCTCCACTACGAGAACATCCCCGTCTTCGCGCCTGAGTTCTTCAACCGTGTGCGCCCGCTGGATTCCATGAAGCGCAAGCAGTTCCAGAAGGGCATCAGCCAGCTGGCCGAGGAGGGCGCCATCCAGACCTTCATCCGCACCGAGACCGGCCGCGAGGAATTCATGGTCGGCGTGGTCGGCGTTCTTCAGTTCGAGGTGCTGGAGCACCGCCTCAAGACCGAGTACCAGGTGGACATCGTGATGGAGGGCATGCCCTTCCGCTATGTGCGCTGGGTGGTCAACACCCCCAAGCCCATTGACCAGCTGAAGCTGACCTCCACCTCCGGCCGCGCCAAGGACAGCCGTGACCGCGACGTGCTCCTCTTCGAGAACGAGTGGTCCATCCGTCTGGCCTGCGAAAACAACGAGGGATTGGAATTGGCCGAAACGGCAAACCGCGCCTAAGGAGCTTTCAGCCCCTTAGGAATCCCCGACCAAAGGGCCGTTCGGCCCTCTGGACTCCCATTCGGGGAAAGTATACTTGATGATATCCTTGCAGGGGTCACGACACGCAACAGGCGTGCCGCGACGCACTGTTGCAACTTTACCCCCCTCCCCGATCAATGCACCTAAAACGGGTGTCGAGAGGGCCGAACGGCCCTTCGCGGGAGAGTCCAGAGAGGGCAGCGCCCTCTCTGGTGGGGTTTCCAAAGGGGCAAAGCCCCTTTGGTCGCCGAAGGCGAAAGGAGAGGTTACCTATGATCCGCGAAGATATTCGCAACATTGCTATCATTGCTCACGTTGACCACGGCAAGACTACGCTGGTGGACCAGCTGCTGAAGCAGGGCGGTATTTACCGCGAGAACCAGCAGACGGTGGACCGCGTCATGGACTCCAACGATCTGGAGCGCGAGCGCGGCATCACCATTCTGGCCAAGAACACTGCTGTGCATTACGGCAGCACCAAGATCAACATTGTGGATACTCCCGGCCACGCCGATTTCGGCGGCGAGGTGGAGCGCGTCCTTAAGATGGTGGACGGCGTGCTGCTGCTGGTAGACTCCTTCGAGGGCCCCATGCCCCAGACCCGCTTCGTTTTGAAGAAGGCGCTGGAATTGAAGCTGAAGGTGCTTATCGTCATCAACAAGATCGACAGGCCCGACGCCCGCTGCGACGAGGTGGTCAACGAGATCCTTGACCTGCTGATCGACCTGGACGCCGATGAGGACACCCTGGAGAATCCCATCATGTACGTGTCCGCCCGCAAGGGTACCGCCACCGCCGACCCGGAGACCCCCGGTACCGACCTGCGCCCCCTGTTCGACGCCATCCTCAAGTACATCCCCGCGCCCGAGGGCGATCCCGAGGGTCCGGCCCAGGTGCTGATCTCCACCATCGACTATTCCGAGTATGTGGGCCGTATCGGCGTGGGCCGCATCACCCGCGGCAGCTTCACCGAGGGCATGAGCGTTGTGTGCACCAATCTGGAGACCGGCAAGACCAGCCAGAGCTGGCGTATGTCCGGCCTGTTCCAGTACGACGGTCTCAAGCGCATCCCCGCCAAGGAAGTGAGCATGGGCGACATCGTGGCCCTGTGCGGCATGGAGGATATCTCCATCGGCGATACGGTGTGCGTGCCCACCTGTGTGGAGGGCCTGCCCTTTGTGAAGATCTCCGAGCCCACCGTGACCATGACCTTCTGCGTCAACGACAGCCCCTTCGCCGGCCGCGAGGGCCAGTACGTCACCAGCCGTCACCTGCGCGCCCGCCTGATGCGCGAGCTGCAGACGGACGTTTCCCTGCGCGTCAATGATACCGAGACCACCGACGCCTTTGAGGTCTGCGGCCGAGGCGAGCTGCACCTGTCCATCCTCATCGAGAACATGCGCCGCCAGGGCTATGAGTTTGCCGTATCGAAGCCCCAGGTCATCTACAAGATGATCGACGGCGTGAAGTGCGAGCCCATCGAGCGCCTGGTGGTGGATACCCCCCAGGCCAGCGCGGGCGCCGTCATCGAGAAGATCGGCCGCCGCCGCGGCGTGCTGGAGAGCATGTCCGGCCTGGACCGTGTGCGCCTGGAGTTCCTGGTCCCCTCCCGCGGCCTGTTCGGCTACCGCAGCGAATTCATGACCGATACCCGCGGCGAAGGCATCATGTCCTCCTCCTTTGAGAAGTACGAGCCCGTGAAGGGCGATATCCCCCACCGCAACGTGGGCGCCCTGGTGGCCCACGAGACCGGCACCTCCACCGGCTACGGCCTGTTCTATGCCCAGGAGCGCGGCACGCTGTTCATCGGCGCCGGCCAGGAGGTCTACGAGGGCATGATCTGCGGCCAGAACGCCCGCCCCGACGACCTGGTGGTGAACGTCTGCAAGCAGAAGCACGTCACCAATATGCGCAACGCCTCTGCCTCGGAGGACGCCATGCGCCTGATCTCCGTCCACCCGCTGACGCTGGAGGAGTGCCTGGAGTTCATCGACGACGACGAGCTGCTGGAGATCACCCCCAAGACGCTGCGTATGCGCAAGAAGATCCTCACCGCCGGCGACCGCGCGCGGCAGTGGCGCAACAAGCAGAATTGATCCCACGCAAAAAGCTCCATGCATTCGCATGGAGCTTTTCTTTTACCGGATGAAATTCGTCCACAGGTGCTTTTCCCGCTCGGGCAAACCGTACTTTTCCTTGCCCAGGGCGATGGACTTCATCAGGAAAGCCATGTTGCTGGCCAGGGTGCGCATGGTCTGCAGCCCCTCGGCGTCCTGCTCTGCCTCGCCGGGAGCGCCGCCGTGGATGCTGTTCCAGTACTGGCTGGAGGCCACCGGCATCCCGCTGATGGTGAAGAACTTGTTCAGCTCGTCAAAGGTGGCCGAGCAGCCGCCGCGGCGGGCCACCACCACGCTGGCGCCCACCTTCATGCGCATATCGAAATGCACGGAGTAAAACAGCCGCGTCAGCGCGGCCACCAGCGTGGCGTTGGCCGAGGCATAGTAGACCGGGCTGCCCACCACCAGGCCGTCGCATTCCTCAAACTTCACGGCCAGCTCGTTCACGATATCGTCGAAAACACACTTGCCGGCGCTGCCGCAATGTCCGCAGGCGACGCAGCTGCGGATATCCTTGTTTCCCAGATGGATGATCTCTGTCTCAATGCCCTCCCGGGCGAAGACGGTCTCCATCTCCTGCAGGGCACGGGCGGTGTTGCCATGGGCCCTGGGACTGCCGTTGAGCATCAATACCTTCATGCAATGACCTCCTTGAACGTTCCTATTGCAGCAAGTATAGCATAATTGGCGAAAAAATGGTATCATAATCATATCCCAAGTGAAAGAAGGATTTGTCATGATCGCCGAGATCCTCTGCGTCGGCACAGAGCTGCTGATGGGGCAGGTGCTGAACACCAATGCGTATTTCCTTTCCCGGCGGCTCAGCGCCCTGGGCGTGAGCCAGTATCATCAGACCGTGGTGGGCGATAACGCCGACCGTCTGGAGGAGGCCTACCGTCTGGCCCTGAGCCGGGCCGATGTGGTCGTGACCTCCGGCGGCCTTGGCCCCACGGTGGACGATATCACCAAGCGCGTCGCGGCGAAGATCGCAGGCAAGGAGCTGGTGCGCAACCCCGAGGCAGAGGAGATGCTCCGCGCCCGGTTTGCCCGCTTCAACCGGCCCATGACGCCCAATAATCTTTCCCAGACCATGTTCACCCCTGACGCCACCCTTCTGCCCAATCCCCACGGCACCGCGCCGGGAGCCATCGTTCCCATGGGCGGAGGCAAGGTGGTCATTCATCTGCCCGGCCCGCCGGCGGAGCTGCAGCCCATGTGGATCGACCATGCGGAGCCATGGCTGCGCGCCCGGTCCGGCAAGACGCTGGTGAGCCGGTACATCCGTATCTTCGGCATGGGTGAATCCGAGGTGGATCAGTGCCTGAGCGACCTGGAAACCGGCAGCAATCCTTCCCTTTCGCCCTACTGCTCTCCCGGCGAGGTGCTGCTGCGCGCCACCGCCTGTGCCGATACCACCGAAGCCGCCGAGGCGCTGCTCCTGCCCCTGCTTGAGGAGGTCAGGACTCGCCTGGGCGATGTGATCTACGCCGTTGAGGAGAACGACGCCGGCTCCCTGGCCCGCTGCGCCGTGGAGGCCCTGAAGCGCCGCGGCTGGACCATTGCCACCGCCGAAAGCCTCACCGGCGGGCTGATGGCCTCCTCCATGGTGGAGATCCCCGGCGCGTCCTGCGTGGTGAAGGGCGGCTTCGTCACCTATCAGACGGAATCCAAAACCCTGCTCACCGGCGTGCCTGCGGAGCTGATCGACCGTCATGGCGTGGTCAGCGCCGAGGTGGCCCGCGCCATGGCCGAGGGCGCCCGTGAACGCCTGGGAACTGACGTGGCCATCAGCGCCACAGGCCTTGCCGGGCCCGATGGCGGCACCCCCGAAACCCCTGTGGGTACGGTGTTCGTGGGCCTTGCCACGGCGGAAGCTACCCGGGTGCTGCCCCTGCGACTCACCGGCGACCGTACCCGCATCCGCACCCTGACCATGAAGCACGCCATGTACGCCGTGCTGAAAGAAGCCGAAAGGAACTGACATGAAACACCTGTTCATCAATGGCACGATCTTCACCGGCGAGGAAGCCCTTCAGCAGGCCTTCGCCGTGGAGGACGGCCGCTTCACCGCCGTTGGCTCCACCGGAGAGCTCCTCGCCCTGCGCCGTGATGACGATATCGTCACCGACCTGGAGGGGCGTTTCGTCTGCGCCGGCTTCAATGATTCCCATATGCACCTGCTGAACTACGGCTTCGCCATGACCTGCTGCGACCTGATGCAGCACACCTCCTCCATCACCGACCTGCAGGAGGGCCTGCGAGCCTTCATCGCCGCCCGGGGCATCGCGCCCGGCGGCTGGGTGCGGGGCCGGGGCTGGAACCAGGATTATTTCGCCGATGGTCACGGCCTGCCCACCCGCGCCGATCTGGACGCGGTGAGCGCCGAGCATCCCATCTGCATCGTGCGGTGCTGCGGCCACTGCCTGGTGGTGAACAGCAGGGCCATCGAGCTTCTTGAGCTGAATGAGGATGCTCCCCAGCCCTACGGCGGACATTACGACCTGGCCGCCGGCTTGTTTGAGGACAGCGCCATGTCCATGGTGTACACCCGGCTGCCCGCCCCCACCCGCGGCGAATTGAAGGCCATGCTGCGCAGCGCCTCCGCCGCGCTGAACCGCTGCGGCGTCACCTCCTGCCAGACCGACGACCTTTGCGCTTTTGAAAATCTGGACTACGAGGAGATCATCGCTGCCTACCGGGAGCTACAGCATGAGGGCGGCCTCACCGTGCGTGTGTATGAGCAGGCGCAGCTCCCCACGCTGGAGGGGCTGCGGGGTTTCCTGGCCAAGGGCTACAATACCGGCTGGGGCGATGATATGTTCCGCATAGGCCCGCTGAAGATGCTGGGCGACGGCTCGCTGGGCGCAAGGACGGCCTTCCTGCGGGAGGATTACGCCGATGCTCCCGGCCAGCGCGGACTGGCCATCTTCACCCAGCAGCAGTTTGACGATATGGTTTCCCTGGCCCATGCCAGCGGTATGCAGGTGGCCATCCACGCCATTGGCGATGGCGTGCTTGACCGGGTGCTGAACGCATATGAAAAGGCCTTCTCCGCCTGTCCCCGCGCCGATCACCGCAGCGGCGTGGTGCACGTGCAGATCACCCGGCCCGAGCAGCTGCGCCGCATGCGGGAGCTGAACCTCCACGCCTATATCCAATCCATCTTCCTGGATTATGACATCAACATCGTGGAAAGTCGCGTGGGGTCGGAAGTGGCCGGCACCAGCTACGCCTTCCACACCATGAAGGAGCTGGGCCTTCACGTGTCCAACGGCACCGATTGCCCGGTGGAAATGCCCGTAGCCCTGCGAGGCATCCAGTGCGCGGTGACCCGACGCACCCTTTCCGGCAAGGGCCCCTACCGCCCGGAGGAAGCCATGACCGTGCCGGAAGCCCTGCGCTCCTATACCATCGAGGGCGCCCACGCCTCCTTTGAGGAAAACGTGAAGGGCCACATCGCCCCGGGCTATCTGGCGGACTTCACCGTCCTGGACGGTGATCCCCTCAGCGCGGCGCCGGAGCGGATCGGCGATATCCATCCCCTGCAGACCTGGCTGGGGGGCAAACAGGTTTATTAAGCCAATACGCACGCAAAAAAGCAGAGCTGGAAGCTCTGCTTTTTTCCTTCTCACCGGACGGCCGCTAACGCTTTTGCAGGGGATGATAGTCATCAAAAAACCGCTTGCTCTCCGTGCGGAGAGCAAGCGGCGCCAATGACCCTGGGGCAAGGGGACAAACACGTCAGCCCTTAGCGGTCAAGGTCATTGCGGTTGTTGTTTTGACGGTTGTTCTGATTGCGGTTGTTGTCATTGCTGCGGTTGTTCTGCTGATTGTTGTTGCTGTTATTGTTCTGCTGGTTCTGGTTGTTGTGATTATACTGCTGGCTATTCTGCTTGCAATCCATCGTTCCACCCCCTCTCTTGCGGTTGCGAGGATAGTTTGACCGGATCAAGGCAAACTATTCACGCGGAAAAAGGAGGATGAACTGATGCTCATTCGGAATGGCCTTTTGTTTACGATGGAATCGGAAAAACCGGCGCAGGCGGATCTGCTGGTAAAAGACGGAAAGATCGCGAAGATCGCCCCGTCGATCCCCTGCGGCGAGGAGGAGGTGTTCGACGCCCGGGGAATGCGCGTATATCCTGGCTTTATTGACGCGCACAGCCATATCGGCATCGCGCAGGAAAAGGAAACCGTTCAGGGCGACATCACCAACGAGGGAACGAACCCCATCACGCCCTGTATGCGGGCCATCGACGCCATCAATCCCATGGACAGCGCCTTCCACAATGCCATTGCCACCGGGATCACCGGCGTGATGGTGGGGCCTGGCAGCGCAAACCCCATCGGCGGACAGTTTGCCTTTATCAAAACAGATGGGCGGCGCATCGATGATATGATCGTCAAGGCGCCTGCAGCCATCAAGATCGCCTTTGGCGAGAATCCCATGACCAACTATGGCATGAACGGCAATATGCCCTCCACACGGATGGCCATCGCCTCGCTGATCCGGGAGGATCTGTTTCGCGCACAGCAATATTTCGCCAATGAAAGCAGCAACAGCCAGAAGGATTTCACGCTGGAATGCTACCGTGATCTGTTTGAAGGGAAAATCCCGCTGAAGGCGCACGTCCACCGGGCGGACGATATCTTCACAGCCATCCGCATCGCGAAGGAATTCGGCCTTGGGCTGACGCTGGATCACTGTACGGAGGGACATCTGATCGCGCAGGAGATCGCGCAGAGCGGATACCCGGCCATTGTTGGCCCTACCCTGGCCTCCCGCAGCAAGGACGAGGTGAGCCAATCGGACTTCAAGACCCCAGGCATCCTGCAGCGATCAGGCGTGATGGTGGCGCTGACAACGGATCACCCTGTGTCCCGCATCCAGCACCTGCCGCTATGCGCCGGCCTTGCCGCCAAGGAGGGCTGGGACGAATGGCAGGCGCTGCGGGCCATCACCATTGACGCGGCGCGGATCTGCCGGGTGGATGACCGTCTGGGCAGTCTTGCCCCGGGAAAGGACGCGGACATCGTGGTCTGGGATGGAGATCCGCTGGAGCTCAAGGCGAGCGTGAAAGCGACCTTCATCAATGGCAGGCAGGTCTGGCCGAAAAAATAAAGCCGGTCGTACCGGCTTACATGTTTTGGAATACCAGCACCTCCGAGGGTGTGCCGTCGTAGTAGTCCTCGCTGCCCCTGAGCTTTTCCACCGGTCCCACAGCGTGACGCCGGGCGATGCCGTTCCAGAAAATCACGCTGGCGGTATTGGCCGGGTGATACTTGATGTGCCACACGCCCTTATGCCGCTGGAAGATCTGCCGCATCGCCTCGCTGCCCACGCCGCCGCGTCTGTACGGATAGGCCACGAAAAACTCAGCTACCGCGTGATCCAGCGGACGCTCGCACTCCGGGTGAGCGTTGATCAGCGCGAAGCCCGCCAGTACGCCATCCACCGTGATGAAATAAGCCGCTCTGTCCTTCTCCGTCCAGTAAAGCTCCAGCGGCTAGTAATGATACAGCCCGTCCGCGCCGAAGGGGATCCTGTCGTACTGGGAAAACTCGTAATTGTATTTCTCCAGCAGGTTGTTCAGGGTATTCTTTTCATCCGGGGTCACAGGCCTGATCTCAACGTTCATAGGATCTCCTTACACGATGGTATACACAAAATCGGCAAAGACGGCGCTGCCGCCATACTTTTCCATGCTATAGCAGAACAGGCCCGCGCGTACGCCCATGAAGTGATCCAGCATATACCTCAGCTGATGGGCGCCGCCCAGCTGCTTCCATTCGTCATCCAGATAGAAGAACCGAACCGTGTCCGTTTCAAAATCGAAGCAAGCCCGCAGACGAACGGAGGCGCAGTGCCACGGGATACGGGCCATCTCGCCCTCGTGAGTGGTCATGGCCAGAGCATAGCTCCCACCCTCCCGGGTCAGGGCGATCTGTCCGAAATGCCCCTGCAGGGCGCACAGTCCCGCGAAATCCCCGTCGTTGAGCTCTCCGCCCTCCACGGTGACCTCCACCGAGCAGCGGGGGCCAAAGGTGCGCTGGGTCAGGGTGTTGACGGACTGGGGAAGCCTGCTCACCACACGGTCCGTAGTCAGGCGCAGGCCGTTTTTATCCTGATGGATCAGCTCCCCGTGGGGCTCGTGATTCCACTGCCACACATCGCTTAGCCCATTCCGCAGGGAAGCGCTCTCCACCAGGGGCTTGCACGCGACGGTTTCGCCCTCAAAATACGCGGGAACGCCATCCACCACGGGATAATCATTCTCCCAGCGCATGGGGACCAGCACCGGAATGCGCCCCACCGCGCCGTGATCCTGGAAAAGCATCAGGTACCAATCCCCCTGGGGCGTCTGCACCATGCCGCCCTGGGCAGGGCCGTCATTGCGGCCGTGGAAGGGCTGGCAGAGGATCTCGCCGCCCCGGAAATCGCCCTCCAGCGATTCCGCCACATAGCAGCCCTGAGCCCGCAGGCTGCCCTTGAGCCAATGGATGCCCAGCAGGTAATACTTGCCGTTGAGCTTATACAGGTGGCTGCCTTCCCAGCCCAGGCCATCGCAATCGTCATGGATGACGAGCCTGTCCAGCCCGCCGGGCCTGGGCGCGGAAAGATCGGCCTCCAGCTCGGTGATGCGGATATCCCGGTTGCCGTAGGCGATGTACACCCGCCCGTCATCATCGAAAAGAATGGAGGGATCATGATAGAACCCCGCCATGGGGTGCCGCGTCCAGGGGCCCTCGGCGTTCTCCGCGGTGAAATAGTAGGCGGAATGGGTATCGTTGCACATGAACACCAGGTGGAACAACCCGCCGTGATGCCGCAGGCAGCCCGCCCACATGCCCTGCCCATAAATGCCCTTGCCGTCATCCAGGCGCTGGCCCGGGTGCTCGTTCAGAGCGTCGTAGGCATAGGCGCAATGCTCCCAATGCAAAAGATCACGGGAGCGAAGAATCTCGCCCCCGGGAAAAACGTGCATCGTGGTGGTGCACATATAGTAGACGTCCTCCACCCGGATGATATCCGGGTCGGGGTAATCCGCATAAATGATTGGATTTTCTTTACGCATGTCTGCTCCTTGTGACGCCGAAGCTCTGGGCATGACGCTCCAGCTCGGCGTGGCGCTGACGCTTCACCTGATACATACGCTCGTCGCTCTCGTTCACGCAGTGATCCAGGCTGACGCCCGCCTCCAGGCGGATCACCCAGGTGCCCACCGAGGCGCCCACCACAAAGCGGGAGCTCTTGTTATGCTGGGCAAGATACTCCTCGAACCGCTGGCGGAAGGCCTCCGCGCCTGCCTCGTCGCAATCCGGCATAAAGATCAGGTATTCATCGCCGCCGATGCGGGCAGGGATGGAACCCTTGGGCATAGCGGCACGGATGCCATCGGCAATGGCCCGCAGCGCCTCGTCGCCGCCCTGGTGGCCGAAGGTATCGTTGATGGGCTTGAGGTTGTCCAGATCCAGCGAGGCGAAGCATACGGTCTTCCCTTCGCGGCACATTTCCTCCCAGATGGGATCCAGCTGCTCGCTGACGCCGCGGCGGTTATTCAGGCCCGTCAGCGCATCGGTGATGGAAGAGCGGCGGCGTTCCTCATACAGCGCCTTGAGCTTGTTCTGGTTATCCAGGTTGCGCAGGGCGATGGAGAGGATCACGTTCCAGTGCAGGTAGAACATACTGGGCGTTTCCCCATCCTTGAACTGCATCATGGTGTAGCCATAGGTACTCTCACGCTGGTGCAGCAGATGGACGTAGAAGGTCTGGGGCTCATCGGGGCGCTCCACCATAGAGGGCAGCAGCTTGTCCCGGCTGAAGGGGATCATGGGCGTGCCCAGATCCTGCCTGTCGCGGATGGCGGAGACCAGCCGCGCATTGGGCGTGATATGGCCGGCAAAACCGTTCTCATCCTCGAAGAGGCAGAGGTAGAAGTCCCGCAGATGCGGGATGTCCTCCAGCTTGCGGAAAATAATATCGTGGATCGCCTGATAATCATCGGCGGCATTCAGCTCGATATCGAAATAGGTCTGGCTGACCTCGCGCCCGTCGATATCGCTGATCTGCTTGCTCAGGCGGTGGATCTCGTTGCGCATGCGGGGTTCGCCGTAATTGCGGCTGCAGCCGCAGCTTTCGCGGATCTCCAGGTTGCCGGGCAGACCGAGGTGGCGCATCACCGGGAAGGTGATGCCCTTTTCCCGCTCCTGGATCCGCTCGTGGAGCAGATCCATTGCCTTGCTGACCATCTGCTCGTAATCCTGCCCTACCGTGGTCAGCGTGGGCCAGGACAGAGAGGAGCTTTCCACATTGTCAAAGCCGGTGATCACCACATCATCGGGCACACGGTAGCCACGGGCCTGCACCTCATCGATGAGGGCCAGGGCCATATAATCGTTGGCGCAGACAACAGCCTCGGGCCAGTTATCCGGATCGCCGAAGAAATGCTCAAACGCGACGTCCGCGCCGCGGGTCCACATGGTGCCGTAGTGAATGGCATTGGGCGGCAGGGGAATGCCGCGCTTTTCCATCTCTTCCAGGTAGCTCTTCATGCGGCGGCTGCCGGCGGGATGATCCGGATAGCCGGCCTGGAAGCACACCTTGCGGAAGCCATGATCGTCCAGCAGGTGGGCCATCAGCGGGCGCAGGGCCATGGTTTCATCGGTATAGAAGCTGTCGTAGGGGCTGTTATCATCGCGCACGCAAACAACAGGGCACTTCGCCCGCTTGTCCAGCATATCGAACAGCGCCTCACGGAAGCCGGGCATATCATAGGCATCGGGGGTGACCAGCGCGCCATCAAGCTGCTCCATGGGCGTGAAGGAGAAAACCGTCTTCTCCTGCACGTCGTAGTAATTCTGGCTTTCGCGGTAGCCCACCGTGAAGAAATAAAACACATCGTAGCCAAGCTCCTTCGCCTTACGCTGTGTTACCCGCTGCACGGTCGTCTGGAAGTTCAAACCGGCCTTGTTCATGAAAACACCCAGCGTCTTACGGCCGTCAGTCAGCATTTCACAAGTCCCCTTTCACACGATCTCTTCGTTTCCGGAGGGTTACGCAACTATATCCGACCGGAATATCCTGCATATATCATACCATAAATTGTACATCCATGAAAAGCGTTATTTTTATGAATATCCGATCATTTTTTGTCCTTCCTTTCCCTTATATTGACGGAAAGGCCGCTTTGTGATAAAGTCATGCCATAGTGCTGTTCCCCGGCACGGAAAAACCCGCCCCCTGCCGGGGCAAGCCCTGCGATAAGGAGAGATGGAAATGCGCAAACTGATCATGGCATTGCTGTTCCTGTGCCTGCTGCTGCCCGCCGGTGCGCTGGCGCAGGAGGGACTGTGGTTCAGCCACGAAAGCGGCTTCTATGCCGACCCCATCGAGGTGGAGATCTTCTGCGACGATCCCGAAGCGGATATCTATTACACGCTGGACGGCTCCGTTCCTACCGAGGACGGGGAAAGCAGCTTCTATTACGACGGCGCATTCCCCCTGGAGGACCGCACCTACGAGCCCAACGAGCTTTCCGCCATCGGCGGCGTCGCCCGCACCCAGTATATCCCCGAGGATAACGTGGTCAAGGCCCATGTGATCCGCGCCTGGGCCATTTACCCCGATGGCAGCGAGAGCGAAGTCCTCAACGGCACCTTCTTTGTGGGCGTGGACCGCGAGGAGCATTATGCCGACGTGCCCGTTATCTCCCTGATGATGAACAGCGAGGATCTCTTCGATTACGAAAACGGCATCTACGTCATGGGCGCCTACTGGGCCGAGTGGGATTCCCAGCAGGAAAGCAAATACGAGGACTGGCAGACCCAGGGCAATTATTCCCAGCGCGGCATGGATTGGGAGCGCCCCATCACCGTGCAGTTCCTCCCCGCCGACGGCAGCGAAGGCTTTACCCAGGATATGGGCGTACGCATCAAGGGCGGCGTTTCCCGCTACTTCCCCCAGAAGAGCCTGCGCCTGATCGCCCGTGAACAGTACGGCAAAAAGCAGCTGAAGTACCCCGTCTTCACCGATAACCTGCGCGCCGACGGCACCGGCCTTGTGGAAAAGTACAAGTCCATCACCCTGCGCAACGGCGGCAACGACTCCGAGACCACCCGCCTGCGCGATCCCTACTTCCAGCAGCTGGCGGAGGGGCTGGGCTTCATGACCCAGGCCACCCGGCCCTGCGTGGTGTTCATCAACGGTGAATACTGGGGCACCTACACCCTCACCGAGGAATACAGCGACAACGCCATCGAAAACAACTTCGGCGTGGCCAACCAGAACGTGATCATCATCAAGAACGGCCGCGTGGAGGACGGCGAGGAAAGTGACATCCTCCTCTACGAGGATATGTTCGATTTCATCGCCGGGAGCGACATGACCGACGAGGCCAATTATGAGCAGGCCGGCGAAATGCTGGATCTCCCCGCCTTCGCCCAGTACTGCGCCTTCCACCTGTATATCGATAACGTGGACGGCATCTTCCAGAACAACAACTGGCAGATCTGGCGCGCCCGCGATACCGACGATACCGCCTATGGCGACGGCAAGTGGCGCTTCCTGCTCTTTGATACCGAGCACTCCGCCGATATCTGGGGCGACGGCCGCAGCTTCTCCTCCGATAACCTGACCGCCGTCATCACCAACGACGGCTCCGAGCACGAGGACCGCCATCCCCAGAAGCTGTTCTATTCCCTCTATCAGAACGAGGACTTCCGCCGCGAGTTCATCATGGCCCTGTGCGACCTGCGCAACGTGAACTTCAACACCGCCCGGCTGGAATCCACCCTGAACGAAATGCGACCCATCTACGAGCTGCTCATGCGCGAGACCTACCTGCGCTTCGGCCCGGATTGGATCGTCAGGTGGAACCTGGATAACTACCAGAAGGACGAGATCGAGCAGCTGATCACCTATATGCGCGGCCGCTACGACCGCTACCCCTATGTGCTCAAGAAGGTCATCGGCTTTGAATACCCCGTGGAGGCCACCATCACCGTGAACGATGCGACCCTGGGCAGCGTGCAGGTGAACCGCACACAGATCCCCCTGGGCGAGAGCTTCACCGGCCTGTACTTCCCGGAATATGACATTACTGTGACCGCCATCCCTGCCGAGGGCCATACCTTCAAGGGCTGGACCGCCGAGAACGCCACCCTGAGCGACGAAACCGCCGCCACCGTGCAGGTGAGCTTTGACAAGAAATTCACCCTGCAGGCCCTCTTTGAGTGATCCCATACGAAAAGCCCGCTGCCTTCACCAGGCAGCGGGCTTTTTGCGTCCTTTTCAATCCTTGAACAGCAGCGGCAGGAAATCCCGCAGGCACTGCCGCCAGACCTGCCAATCATGTCCGCCCTGATAGAGCTTGCGCGTCACCTTTACGCCCTTTTCCGCCACAATGGCGTCATCCTCAAGGAAACGGGAGAAGAACTCGTCCCCTTCGCCCATGGCGCGGAAGAACACGCGATAGTTCTCCGCGAAGCGTTGCGGATCATCCATCATCTTCAAATGGGACTGATCCTCTACCCACAACCGGCGCAGGAAACCGCTGAACAGTCCCGCGTAGCCAAACAGCTCCGGATGGCTCAAGGTGGCCACACTGGTGTGCACGCTGCCCATGGACAGGCCCGCCATGGCCCGGTGCCATTTATCGGTGAGCACCCTGTAGGCACTCTCCACAAAGGGGATCACGTCCCGCACGAGGAATTCAGGGAATATCTCCCGGTCATACGCGCCATTCATCTGCACCATGCCGCTGCACATCACCACCAGCATGGGCTCCGCCTGGCCGGCATTGATCAGCCTGTCCAGGATGAAATTCGCCCGGCCCTGATGCACCCATCCGGTCTCGTTCTCGCCCATGCCGTGCTGCAGGTACAGCACCGGGTAGGCCTTGCCCTGGTCGAACTCTGGCGGCTGATACACCAGGCAGCTTTCCATCTCCCCGGTGACCTCCGATTGGAAATAGTGCCGCACCACCGTGCCCCTGGGGCCTTCGTCCGGCTGATAGTAGCCGTCGCCCTCGCCAGGCACATCGATGTAATTGATGGGCCGGGAGGCGCCGAAGCCAATGGGCAGCCAGGGCGAGAGCACCACCGTGCCATCCACCACCACGTCAGCATAATGGAAGCCGGTGCTCACGGTGAACCGCACGCACCACATGCCCTGCCCGTCCTTTTGCAGGTCAAAGCAGGGGCCGTCCATCAGCTTGAGCCGCACGTTCTTTGCTGTTTCCGGCAGCTCCAGGCGGAGCTCCGCAGCGCCGTCCGCCAGATAACGGATCCCCTGATCCCCCAATACCGGATAAAATGCCACCGCCTGCGAAGCGCAGCGCCTTGCCATGGTGATCGACCCCCTGTTATTTTGTTTCAAGCTATGTGCCTCTATTATACCATCCTCCGCCATCAGCGTCAATTTGCCTCGGGAATAAAGAACGCCCGCGCGTCCTGTGACACGCGGGCGTTCGGGTATGCGGCTGCCGTGCATCCGTTCGATCAGAACGAAGCAATAGCACCAATGATCGCGATGAACCAGTAGAGCAGGGCAAAAGCCGTAACGGATACGCCAATGATACCGCAGATCAGCGAGGCGATGGGACGCGTAGCGCCCAGCCGGCCGGCGCGAGTGAAGGCGGAAATGCCGCGGATGCCGTTGATCAGCGCGATGACGCTGCAGGCCAGGCCAGCCATGGTGATGAAAACAAAACCGCCAACGAGCTCTTCCATAGCCAGCGCCAGGGCGACAATGGACAGGATCAGGCCCACAAAGCTCAGAATAGCGGAGCAGATGGCAGCGCCGCGGCACTCGCCGGACATATCCGGCCGGGGAGCGGACTGATCCTTCTGAATGATCTGCTCCATGCGGCAGGCTTCGCAGAGATCCTCGTTACCGGGGACAACCGTTCCACAATTGCGACAATACATGATTTATTCCTCCTTGATCAATAATATCGGTAGTAACTTGACGAGTCGGACACAGCCAGCGCGATAGCGCCAACAAAGCCAAGGCAAAACAGGTAGATCAGGGTTACCGCTGCGATCTCAAGACCCACGATACCGCAAACCAGCGAAGCGATGGGCTTGGAAGCTTTTGCCCTGCAGGCGCGGCGGAAGGCGACAATGCCGCGGATACCGTTGATGATGCCCAGCACGGTGCAGGCCAGGCAGGCCAGGCCCACAAACACAGCGCCGCCAACACTCTCAGCCGCGAGACAGATGATGGCAACGAACATCAGCACCAGGCTCACCACGCCCAGCACGATCGATGCGATCGCGGCGCCACGGCCCTCGGCGGACATATCCAGCCGGGGAGTCACCTCCTTCTGCGCGGCCAGCTCCACACGGCAGTTTTCGCAATACTCCTCATTACCGGGGACGTATGCTCCACACTTACGACAATACATTGTTCATTCCTCCTTTCTTTAATAGCTTATGATGACTTTATTCAGAGCCGAATCGTACAGATCGAGGATCTGCGAGAACAGCTCTTCATTAATGGCGCTGTAGCGCTCATGGTCAACGCTGGCGTAGAACAGCACTTGTTCATTATACTGCAATTCCTCTTCGCGGTTCAACTCCTTGACCTTGTTTTTCACCCACTTCTGATACTGGACCGCGTCAGTGGAATGCCACACGCTGTCGTGGCCGCTCTGCTCGTCGCTGCCAACGTAATAGTATACATTCTCCGAGCGGATCTGCTTGCTCCGGCCGATGACGGACAGCGGCGTGTTGAAATCAACGACCATGTCCCTGTCGCCGTGGGCGATGAGCACAGCGGTCTCCGTGCTGTTGATGCCGCGCACCGCCGTCAGATCCGCGTATTCTCCGAAGAGGTGCTTCTGATACGGGATCAGGAATGCCGCGGGCAGGTCGGTGAGGATATCGGTGGGCAGCATACTGGTGTACAACTCACCCTTTTCGATGATCATGTTCGCTGCCTGATTCATGGGGGCGATCGCCGCGCAGGCCAGAATATCCTTGTGCAGGTTCAGCACGGCCGTCACCGCGTATCCCCCGCAGGAATGGCCCAGCAGGAACAGCGGATATTTCCGGAACTCCGCCTGGGATTTGACGAAATTCAGCGCGGCGTCCAGGTCCACCAGGGCCTCGGGCAGGCCGACCGTCGAATCTCCCTCCGAATCGTAGGTGCCCTTCATGTCAAAGGCGAACACAGCGTATTGATTCCGCACCAGGAATTCAAACGCCGGCAGATAGTCATCTGCGCCCGCATGGAAGCCGTGGGCAAAGACCACAAGCCCCTTGGCGTTTGCCGCCGGATAGTAATATCCGGCCAGCCTGGTATCGCCTGAGTAGAAAGGCACTTCCCTGCGCGAAAGCCGGTCAGCGATGCGCTCGTAGCAGTATACGCCGGGCGTCACCGCGTAATCGGGCCTTTCATATCGGGAGAACATCTTCTGATACAGGCCCACGCTGCCCGTAACAGCCAGCGTTCCGGCGCCAAGAATCGCCATGGTCTTCAGGAAGGTCTTCGAGCCCTGCCCCTGATTCCTGCCGGAGGTCTCGCTCTCCTTCTTGTCGGAAAGCGAGGGCAAGCTGCTCACGTCATTCTCGGCGCTGCCCTTTGTCAGCACCCGGTGAAGGTTGCCCAGGATCGAACTCAGCGGGAAAAAGGATGAATCCTTATCAGACATACCGATCAGCTCTCCTTTCAACCGAGGTCATCGTCAGGCGTCCAGCTCGCTGAGGAAATCCACGATGGTTTGGTCATACTTCTCCGGCGCGTGATACCGCAGGAAGGAATGCCGCCCCTTGTCAAACCAGACAAGCTTCTTCTTCGCGGCGCACTTTTCATACAGGATCTCCGCCTTTTCAGGCACGGAGTAAATATCCTCCTTGCCGTGCAGGAAGAGGATCGGCTTGCGCAGCTTGTGGATCACATTCTGGGGGCCGAACTTCCGGGGATTGCGCCCCGCCACCATGCCCACCAGCGCCATGCAGACCTGATAGCACGGGAAAATGGGCTTGTTTCTTTCGATCAGGTGATTCTTGAAGGATTCGCCAAAGTGCACATACATACCATCGGCGACCATACCGTTCACATAATCGGGACACTGCTCATGCACCAGCGCATACAGCGCCGTGGCCGAGCCGATGCAGATGCCGTGGCAGATCACGCCGTCGTTATGCAGTTCATCGTGGAGCAAGCGCATCCAGCACAGGATGTCCCGATGCTCGCGGATGCCCAGGGTATTCACCACACCGTCGGAATTGCCGTGGGAGCGATTATCGATGGTCAGCACGTTGTAGCCCGCGCGCCGGTATGCCTCCGCGAAATAGCAGGAGTACCGGCACGCCTCCGTGCGGCCGGCGATGATGATAACAGCCCGTTTGCAGCCAAAGTCGTAATACTCGCCATAGAGGTGAAAGCCGTCGCTGGTCGTGTGGACGGGCTTGCGGTTCGCCGCGTACCGGTCGGCCCATTCGGTCGCCTCCCGGTACAGCTCCACCTGCTCCACGTCGCCGGGCTCCTGGCAGTTGTAATGCCATTTCTTCTTGCTCACGCGGACGAACACCTTCGTGGTAACGATCGCCGGCACCACCACGCACATGATCAGTATGCCCGACAACACAACGAAACCAAGAATGTACCACAAATACATCAAGAGCTTCGTCCCTCCTTACGACAGGCTGATGATCAGGTCGTAGATCGCGTGGCCCGAGTCCACATGGATGATCTCCATCCCCGCAAAAGCGTCTTCGATCGCGTTTCCCAATCGCATACACTGCTCCGTGTTTACGGCAGCGCCCCAGAATATCTGCATGACCTCCGGCGCGGCGTCCATCTCCGGCGCGCCCACCACCTTTTGGATCAGCTGCACGACATCGGTATCCCGGGCGATCACCTTGCCGTTCATGAAGGCCAGATAGTCGCCGGCATTGCAGGTCTCGCCGTTCACCACGCTGGCACGCACTGCCCGCGCCACGCAGACCGTCAGCGCGTCGCCGACGTTTTCATGGAACGCGGTGATGCGCTCCTCCACGGTATCGCTGGGCATGTCCATGGACAGCGCCAGGTAGCCCTGCACCACATTGGCGGAGGAAAGCACGCTGATGTTCTTGTTCTTGCTGAGCTTTGCCGCCTGCTGGGCCGCGCTGATGGTGTTTTTGTTATTGGGCAGCACGATCAGGTGATCGGCGTCCACGCTGTCAAAGGCGTTGATGAACTCCTGGCAGGAGACGTTCATCAGCTCGCCGCCGTTGATGACGCGGCAATAATCAAATTCCTTGTAGAGCCTTGCCATGCCATCGCCATTGCAGGCGGCAAGCACGGCAATGGGGAAATGCTTCTTCTGGGCCGTGGTTACAAACCGGCTGTGCTGAAGATGCATATTTTCCAGCTTGAAGGAAATAAACTCGCCATAGCGTTGCGCGTATTCGATGGCCTTCGCGGGGGTTTGGGTATGCACATGCACCTTGACCCTGTCCCCATCCTGAACGACCACAATGGAATCGCCAAACTCGCCCAGCGCGTCAGAAAAGGCGTTGGGATCGAAATCATCGATATCCGCATGGGATTTGAGCAGCTGCAGCAGGAACTCCGTGCAGTATCCGAAGGTGAACTCCGCATCCGCGTCAAATCCCTCGGTGTTGATGGCGGGTGCCGGGGCTGCCAGCTGCTGTGAAGCCTCGGTCATCTGGATGGCTTCGCCGTAAAGCTCCTTCTGCATACCCTCGATGATCAGGATATAGCCCATTCCGCCGCTGTCGACCACGCCGGCCTCCCGGAGTGCGAGGAGCAGGGTGGGCGTGTAGGATAGGCTCCTGCGCATCTCCACCAGATAGAAGGAAAGCACCCTGTCGATGGGCATATTTCTCTTGATCTGGCTGCGGGATTTTTCGATGCCCTCGCGGGCCACGGTCAGCATCGTGCCTTCCACCGGGCGTTTGACCGAGGCATAGGCCGTCTTGTAGGCAGAGATCAAAGCGGCGCACAGATCGCCCGCGTCCGCCTCGTCCTTGCCCTGCAGGCGCTCGGCAAAGCCCTTGAACAGCTGCGAGAGGATCACGCCGGAGTTGCCCCGCGCCCCCAGCAGCATCATGGCGCTCAGGCTGCGCAGGTACTCATGCAGATCCCTGTTGCCTTCAGCCTGATCCACCGCGTTTTTCAGCGTGAGATACATATTGCTGCCCGTATCGCCATCGGGGACAGGGAAAACATTCAGCGCATTGATCTCGTCCACGTGCTGGCTCAGGTTAGCCAGGCCATTGCGCACCATCCGCTCGAAATCATGTCCGTTGATCTCAAACACTTGCTTCACTTTATCCATAAGCGACCTCACCTTGCCTTATTCCTTGCCCAGGAAGCGGATATCCTTGGGGAGCAGATAGGTCAGCGCGTACGAAACAAGTCCGCCGGCAATGACGATCACGGGCATGAGCCACACGATGGCGCCGTCCTGGTAATCCTTCAGGTTGACCCAGATGATACCGGTGGAAATGCCGGTGGCAATACCGCCGATCAGGCCCTGCACGGCAAAGAACATAGCGGGATGGGAAATACCCTTCTCCCGGCGCTCCTTATCCGCAATGGCGGAGGGGATCGTGTAGTTGATGGAGAAGAAGCACCCGGTGCCGAAGGCGGAAAGGATCGCGCCAACGATGGCGAGGCTCACGCGGATGACGTCACTCTGGATCCAGTCCGCGCGGCACAGCATCATGGTCGCCATGGAAAGCAGGTACAGCACCAGCGAATAACGGTAGCCGGTGATCAGGCCGCGTTTCTTGACGATGTAAGTATAGAGCATCAGGGTAAGCGGGACGGGTGCAAAGGCAAAGGCCATAACCAGGGTGATCTGCAGACCGCTGAACTTCATGACGCTTGAATAGAACACGTTCTGGCCCGTCAGGAACAGCTGCAGGCCAAACTGGAGGGCGGAATAGACCAGCATCCACATCAGGAACGCGCGGTTGCCCAGCAGATAGCGGACGGACTGCACCATGCCGACAGTCTGCTCTTCTTCCCCGGCCCCTTTCTCAGCAGGCTCCTGATCCTGGTCGAGGGTGGAGCGCTCCTTGATCATAAACAGCGGGATAAGCATCGTCAGCGCCAGGGGGGCAAACAGCAGCGCGATCACGCGAATGTTCATCGCGCCCACCAGCGCGGGGATCAGCGCGTAGCCCAGCACGAAATACACAACGTCAAAGACCGTCTTGTAGTTGGAAAGGCGGAGCCTGTCCTTCTCGTTATCGACGATCTCGGAGAAGGTGGCATAGTAAGCCACCAGCGTGAGCGTATAGGAGGAATAGAACAGGACGAGCATGATCCCGAAGTAAATGGTGTTGCCCATGCTGTGCTCGGCATTGGAAGGGATGACCAGGAACGCAAGATACGCCACGATGGTCAGCACCATGCCCACCAGAATGGCCGGGCGGCGGCGTCCCCAGCGGGACTTGAGCTTATCGGTCCAGGCAGCCATCGGAATATCGATCACGCCGTCCAGCACCTTGGAAATCAGGATGAAAACAGACCACAGGCCCGCCACGATAAGCGTCTTGTTGGCATAGGTCCAGCTTTCGACGTTGACGTCGAAGCCCTCGACCATCAGCGCGTCGCACAGGTAGGAGCCGATCACCAGGTTCATCATGTTGAAGCCCAGCGCGGACATACCGTACAGGAGAAGTTTACCTTTGCTCGTGATTTTTTTCATATGATCAGTCCTCTATGATCAGTCCTCTATGATCAGTCCCCTATAATATTATGACTGCGCCACAATGTTGTTGAGCAGCTCCCGCTCCTCCGCCAGGTCGTCGGAGACCGGCTTGCCGAAATAATAGGCAGCGGCCAGACCGGGGCCGATGTTCACGCCACAGGACGGGAAAATATCGCAGATGTACACCGCCTTGGGATGGAAGCGCTCCTCGATCAGCTTTTTCAGCTCTTCCGCGCCGGGCAGGCGGCTGGAATGGCCGATAATGATGGTCTGCTCCTCAGGCCGGACGATAGTCTGAGCGATATACTCCATCACGGCGCGCAGGGCCTTTGGCGTACCCTTGACCTTGCCGATCACCGTCGTCATGCCGGTGGCGGAGCATTCGCCCAGGGTCTTGATGCCGACAAGGCGGCCCATGAAGGCCGTGCTGTGGGTGATGCGGCCCTTCTTTGCAACGAAGCTCAGGTTATCGTGCCAGCCCATCTGATGGAAGCACAGGCGGTTCTGCTCCAGATAATCAGCGATCTCGTCCAGCGTTTTGCCCTGCCCGCGCATGATGGAGGCGTAAATGCACATCAGACCGTTACAGACGCTGTAGCGCCTGGTATCCACGATGCGGATCTGCGCGTCGGGGCAGACCTCCAGCACCTTGGCGCGGGCCTCGCAGGCAAAGGAATACGTGCCGCTCATCTTGGAGGAGATGCAGGTCATCAGCACACCCTGGCCCGCCTCAACACGGCGGAGGAGCTCCTCGTAGATCTCCTGCACATTGCAGGGGGAGGTCTTGAATCGGTCGGGATCCTTCATCAGGTTGGCATAGAATGTTTCCGCGCTGCCGTTTGAATAGCTTTCATACGCATCCCAATCCAGCCGTGCGGCGACTTGCACCCCGGAAGGCAGCAGCACATGTCCCGGAATGTATCCGATGTCGAATTCTGTGCGGATCTGTTCGCTCAGGTCACAGGTGGATTCAGAGATGATACAAAAATCATGCTTCATTGGACGTCCTCCTTTTCGGTGGGGTTCATTAACCGGTGCATTGCTCCAGAAAGCAGCGTATCGCCTGCCTTGAGCGCTCACCGCCCATGGCATAGGCCAACGCATGATGCGCGTTTTCGATCACGAGGCTTTGCCTTGCCGAGGCACAGGCCTCATATTGCCGGTACAGCTCCTGTACAGGCACCTCGTCGTCCAGGGCGCCGTGGATAAAGAATATCGGAACCTTGCATCGCTTCAGCGAGGAGGCGGTGTTCTCCTTCAGGTCAACGCGGAGGAACAGCTTGGCCAGCAGGTTTTCCGCGTTGGCAAACCCGGTCTTTTTCATCTTCCACAGGTCACATTTGTAATTCAGCTCATCATAGAAATTGCTGAAGCCGCAATCCATGATCAGTCCGCGCACCTTGCCATCCCTGATCTTCCCCGAGGCATGGCCCACAGCGGCGCAGCCCATGGATACGCCATACACCACGACCTGCTCATAGGGCGCCCAGTCGATCCAGCTCAGCACGTCCCGGCCCTCCAGGCTGCCCATGCTGCCGAAGAGGCCCTGGCTTTGCCCGTGAGCGCGATGATCGATGAGCAGCAGATCAAACCCCTGGGCAAGAAAATCCTGTATCTGCGGAGCGAAGTTGATCTCCGGCCTTGTACGATAGCCGTGGGCCAGGATCATCAGCTTGCTGTTTTCCCGGTTCAGGTATCTGCCGTGCAGCCGCTTGCCATCAAAGGCTTCGATGGTCACATCGCGGAACCGCAGCGCCTTGAACTCCTCCAGCGCCTCGCAGTAGAGCGTCTCCAGCGCTTCATCCCCGCGGCACCAGACCTTCAGGTCAGGTTCGGGCAGCTTGACACGCCCGAAGATCCCCTTGAAAACAGCCAGGTACATCGTGGATGGCAGCGCGAAGAAGATCCCGCCGCCGATCACGATCCATAGGAACACTTTCATTTGCTTTTCTCCCCAGCCTTCAGCTCAATGGGCGTTGCGCCGCTTGACGCCTCATACCGGTACAGGCGAAGCTTTGAGAGATTTTTACCCGCCACAGCCAGCGCCAGGGGCGTCCCGGACACCGCGGACAGGCAGACCGTAGGCTCCGAATCCGCCGGGATGCGTTTGGGAACGAATTTGCCCTTTCCCCCGCATTTGAAGATGCTTTCCTTGCAGAGCCACAGGCGCATCAGATCCTCAGGCGCCGGGTTGGCGGCCTGTTCGGCATCCGTGCAGATCATGGGCGTGAGCTGGGCCGGATCACGCATGGAAAAGGCGTCCGTCTCCTCTATGTCCACACCCACCGGCTCGTTCGACACCGCCACAGCCACCCAGCCCGCCGTGTGGGCGATGGAGAAGCTCAGCTTGTCGCAGGTCCATTTGCCGCCGCTGCTCAGGGCGAACCGGGCATCGCTCATCTTCTGCCCGCAGGAGCGCATCATGGCGTACTCCAGCAGCTTCCATGAAGCCCGCTTCTGCCTGAGCAGCTCGGGATCCTTCACGCGGCTGATGTGCTTTTCGCGCAACTCAACCGGTGTGGACGCGCCATCCGCACATTCCTCCACCGGGCACAGATACACATCCAGGATGGGCCGCGTCCGCCACTGTGCGACGATGCGATCCGTCTGCAGGCAGATCTTCTTGCCGAATACGCACATATTGGCAAAATGCTCACAGTTGTTGTGCAGGATGTCGTATCCGTTTTCGCCGATCCGCGAGCGTGCCAGCCGGATGGTTTTCCGGGGTGGGAAGCGCCTCATGCGCTCCCGCAGATCCATGCCGGCCACCTCGATCATATTCCCCGCTGCAAACTCGGAGGCGGAACCGGCGAAGACGCGTATATCTTCGCCCGGGCTCGCAGCATTCCGGTCACGGTGGGGATGACCGAACTGGATGACCTCCTGGTCAGAGACGAAGATCCCGTAGTGGTAAAGCGGCCCCAGCTTCACGCGGATCATGTCTCCGGGCTTACATTTTCCAGGCCACCATTTCATGACTGCTGGCTCTGGATATAGGTGATCACGTCGCCGACGGTCTGGAACTGGTTGCCGCCCACCTGATCAAAGCGGACGCCAAAGTTCTCCTCAACGATGATGACCATGTACAGATAGCTGACAGAGGTGAAGCCGAGCTCCTCGATCAGCCGGGTCTCCTCCGTTGCCGCCTGGATCTGGGCGGAGGGGGTATCGTACATGCTCTGCATGATCTCCTTGAGCTTTGCGAGAATATCGCTGCGGGTCAGTTGCATTTCTTGTACCTCACAATCTTCATGGCGGGCGTACGCTCGAAATCCGTGGTGCGGATCTCGATGCGGGAAACGCGCTTAAAGGGCGGCAGGGACTGGTTCACCTGCTGCAGCTTTTCGGTGATGTAAGCGCCGGGATCCTCAATACCGGTCAGCTCAAAGGCACGCGGCACGACCTCCAGCGCCAGGATCCTGCCGCCATCGGGGCCGTAATCCTCAAACACCTGGGAATCCTGCACCACGTCCAGCTCGTTGAAGAGGGTCTCCAGCTCGGCGGGGGAGATGTTCTCGCCGGTGGGCAGCACGATGATCTCCTTGGTGCGGCCGGTGATGTACAGGAAGCCCTCCTCATCCAGACGGACCAGATCGCCGGTGCGGAACCAGCCGTCGGTATAGGCGGCTTCGTTCTCCTCGGGCTCGTTGACATAGCCCAGCATCATGTTGGAGCCCTTCAGCCACAGCTCGCCGTTCTCGATGCGCAGCTCCTGGTTGGGATAGGGAATACCCACAGAGGTGGGCTTTTTGATCGCCTCGGGGTTGCCGGAGACCAGGTTGGCGGATTCCGTCAGGCCGTAACCGGGGCACATCGTGATGCCGCGCTCGGCATAAGCCTTGACCAGATAGGGCGGAACAACGGCCGCGCCGCAGATGATGTACTTCACCTGGGAGCCCAGCATATCGCGGTTCATCTGGCGGCAGAGGCGCAGGGCCATCTCAGCCAGGGCGGGAACCACCACCAGGATGGTGGGCTGGAACATCATGGCGTTGCGGAACAGGTCGCTCATGTTCTCGCAGATGAACATTTCGCTGCCGGTGTACAGCGAGGCCATCATATTGCGCACAAAGCCAAACACGTGGGACAGGGGCAGCACCAGCAAATAACGCTGATGGAAGACATCTTCATAGCCATAGCAGCTGTTCATCACGCCCTGCATGATGTTCGCGTGGCTGAGCAGCGCGCCCTTGCTGCGGCCGGTGGTACCGCCGGTGAGCAGGATCACGCACTCGTCCTGGCCGTTGGCGGCCACGGCGGGAGCGCTGTTTTCCGCGGAAAGCTCGATGGGCAGGCGCACCAGGGCAGCGGCCAGGCTGGTACGGGCCTCCAGCGCGGGATCGAACAGAATGCCCTTGACGCCGAACTTCATGCTCAGGCCAAAGACGGCGCGCTCATCCAGGTGGGCGGGCAGCACGGCGGCACACATGCCGGAGGTGATGATAGCCATGCTGGCGGCGGCGAAGGCATAACCGTTGGGAGCCAGCAGCGCCACACGGTCGCCCTTCTTCAGGCCGGCGGCAGCCAGCGCCGCGCGGATGTGGGCAACGTGCTTTTCCATCTCGGCGAAGGTATAGGCCCCGGCAGCCGTGCGGATGGCAGGCAGGTCGCCATAGGAAGCGACACAATGATCCCACATGGCGGAAATGGATTCAAAGGGCTGGATGCGTTGGAAGGTTTCCTCGCTGCAATACTTCCGGAAGGCCTCAGCATTTGTCTTGATCATAGGGGTATCTCCTCTCCCTTGTTTTTCTGAGCATACTGGTCGTTGTAGCAGATCTCGCGCAGGCTCCTCATGCTGGAGGCCACATCGCCGGTGATCCGGTTGATCTCCTCCAGGGTGGGCATCATGCCCCTGGTCTGCACCTGAATGGGCTCGCCGATGGCGATGCGCAGGCGGTGATACCACTTCGCCGGGGTCTGCATATAAACGGGTACGATGGGGCATTTGCCCTGCGCGGCCATCAGCACCATGCCCGAGCGCATCGTTCCCTGCTGGGATTGCTCGTCCGTCAGGACGTGGCCCTCAGGGAAAAGGGCAACGATCTCGTTGCTTTTCAGCGCTTCGTTGACCTGGCGGAAGGTCTGCATCCTCATGTTCTTTCTGTCGATGGGAATGCAGCGGAACACCTTTCCGAAGAGCCAGTTTTTGAACTTGCCGGCAAAGAGCTCCTCCGTCGCCACGAAGCGGAAGCGGCAGTAGAACACGGCCACCATCAGGGCGATCGGATCGAAGAAGCTGTTGTGGTTGCTGACCACCAGCGCCGGCCCTCGGACGCGCCGCGATTCCCGGGCTACGCTCACCCACTTGGGCCGCATCCAGATCAGCGCGGGGATCGCCGCGGTGATCTTCACGAAATCGTAGGCCAGATTCGCCGCGATTCCGTAGGCACGCTTTCTGGCGGGCTTTTCGGCGATCTTCTCCTTCAGCCCGTACACCTTCTGCGCAAACGCCTGGGAGATGGCCTGCAGGTTCTCGCGCTCCGATTTGCTTTCGTCATACAATGCGCGAACGTTGATGGGTTTACCAATCACCACCTGGGCCCGTCCCTTTGCAAAGTACCTGCCATCGGAATACACCGGAATGACCGGCACGCCGGCATGGAGCGCCAGGTACGCGGCTCCGTGCCTGAAGGGCAGGGGCGTCTTTTCCTGGGCGAGGGGCAATCTGCCCTCGGGGAAGATGGCGACCACACCGCCCTTGCGCAGGATGGCCTCAGACTTGCCCACGCAGCTCATATCGTCAAAGCTGCGGTCAACACGGATCGCTCCCAGCAGCTTGAGAAACCAGCCCATCACCGGGCGGTTGAACTGCAGCTCAGCCGCCTGGCAGCGCAGCGTGCGGGTGAAGAACACGAAGATCAGCATCGCGTAGTCCATCACGCTGGTATGGTTGGAAATAATGATCGCGGGGCCTTTGATGTGGCGCTTCTGCGTGGCGGCGTCCTCGTAATGCACCTTGGTGCGGAACACCAGCCGCTGCGGCAGGTAGCCCGTCAGCTTGACAAACCAGTTGAATAGGCGGATCATGCTTGCAACCTCTCCTCAAGAAAAGCACAAATTTCCTGAACGGTAGACAGGCTCTTTGTCGATTCACCGGACAAGTCGATCCCAAACTCGCTGTGCAGCTTGCCCGCCAGGGCGTAATAATCCATGCTCGTGCCGCCTTCATCCAGGAAGAAATCGCTGCCAAGGCTGATATCATCGGCATTCTTGTCCAACGTTTCGGCAATAAGCTGGATCACCCGCTGCTGGATCTCCGTGCGCACCTCTTCGTCGCGACGCTCCGTTTCGCCAATGGGATGCAGGTTGCCCGCCTGGTAATCCCGGGCAAGGCGCTTTCTGTTCACCTTGATCTCTGTGGGCTTCATCAGCTTGTCGCTAACAAAGACGACCCTGGCGATCTGCCCGGTGAAGTGATTGCTTTCGATCTGCTCCTGGATCGATTCGGAAAGCCTGGCGATCCTGCCGGGCATGGTGTAGGGCTTCACCGAAACGATCAGCGTGGGGACGACCCTGTCGTTCTCCCGGGCGGCGATCAGGCAGTGACCCTCGGCTTCGGGCAAGTCAAATGCCTGCTCCATGATATCCGGATTGATGTTTTCGCCCGTAGCGGAGATGATAACGTCATCCATGCGGCCCATGATGTAATAGCGGCCGCCCTCGGTACGCATCACATCGTGGGTCTCCAGCGCGCGGACGTCCAGCGTCTGCCGCTTCCCGCCCTCGATGATCGCGTGGGCGATGGAATCGCCGCTGACCTGCAGCGAGCCGTTCTCCGCCAAATCATAGTGCACCGAACGCATAGGCCGGCCGATGGAGCCGCTGTTCAGCACGCTCTTTTTATTGGAGAGCTCCACCGAGGTGATCCCGATCTCCGTCATACCGTAGCCATTGGCGATGTGATAGCCGATGGCATTGAAGAACCGCAGCACCTCCGGGCGGATCGCGCTGCCGCCGGTGATGCAGAACTGAACGCTCTCGCCAAAGAGATTTTCGCGGATCTCACCGAAGGCGATGTGGCTGAACAAACCGCCCAGCACGGGGACGTCCTCCAGCCTGGCGGCCAGCCGCATACCCTTGGCGAACTTGTCCGCCGTCTGCTTGCCCCGGCCCTTGATCGTGCTGATCGCGCTGCGATACACCGTATCCCAGAAGAGCGGAACCGCGAAGATGTGGGTCACCTTATGCTTGCGCACGGTGTTCAGGACCGTCTGCGGATTCATATTCGGCAGATGGACGAACGTACGCGAGAAAAAGCCAAACCAGAAATAGACGGCAAACAAGCCGAAAACATGGTAGAAGGGCAGGAGCGTCAGCTGCTTGATGCAGCCCTCATAGTGGCGCTTCATCCGCTTGTTTTCGCGAATGATGCTGCCCGCATTGGAGATCTGCGCAAAAATCTCCGCCGCGGTATACGCGCAGACCTTGATATTCTCCGAGGTGCCCGAGGACATCAGCAGGATCTCCTGGCCGCAGGCGCCCTCCGGCAAAGGCGTTTCCGCCTCGCCCAGCTCGCTTTCAAGGATCGTCCGGCAGGGGAACTGCTTGCCATCGGAAATAACGGCGGAGACCTGCATGGCTTCCAGCACACCGTTCAGCATAGCGTCGCTCATGCGCAGATTCAGGAGCAGGGGCCGGCGTCCGCACAGGAGAATGCTCCAGAACATTTCGATCCATTCCAGCGAATTGTCCATGTAAAGGGCCACCGCCGCATCCTCAGCCAGGCCGATCTCCCCCAGGCGCTGTGCAAGGGTGCCTGCGCGCCTGCGGATGCGGTCCGCGCTTTCTCCGTATGTGGTCTTGATGATGCTGAAGCCGTCATTCGTCTCCCAGAAGATATTTTCCCGTTCAGAAAACATCAGATTGAATAACGTACCGAATGTATGATCAAGGCTTTGCGCGTATTCAAGCTTAGCGGAAACATATGCGTCGATTCCCTTTCCATTGGGAGCGCCTGACAGGGTCATGGAACAACCTCATTTCCGGATGATGTATTGCGGCATATCTCGCATAGGTTCAAGCAAATTTATCCAATATGATGCCTGCGAATGTTGCATTATATGGAGGCGATCCAGCCTCCAGAACAGCAAATCGCCCGGCCCCGAATCGACCGGTTGCAGACACCTATGCACAATACATTATACTACGCATAGAAAGAAAAGTCTACAATTTGTGTCGTACTGTGCCGCTTTTTCGCGAATTATGGAAGAAAATTCCTGTCGTTTGTGCAGGGTAAGGATCGTTTCCCCACCCCCCCCTGAGGAACCGTTTCACCTTCGATCATCTTTTTGCATAAAAAACCACCCATGCCGTTTTTGCATGGGTGATAATCTGATTGATCCGGTTGATTATGATACCGGGCATCCGGGTACAAACCAGTCGTACTCTTCTCGTCTATGCCGGGAAGCTTACAGCACCTTCTTTGACGGTTCGGATGTGGCCGGGGGTGCACCCCGGCCGACCGATTACCACGTACGAACGTATGAAATATCTTTTTCAGAATACTTATTAACTGTTCCCCCACTTTTCCCACCACGGGAGCCCTTTCGGCAGCTGACCCGGCTTTGGATCCTTTGCGTGCTCATGCTCCCGGACGCCTGTGTCCACCGGCTGATCCGGAGCACTCTCGCTTGCGCAGGGCGTCTCCGCTTGCCGCTCTTTTCCAAATATCAGACGATATACATCATCCAGTATGTCTTCCACTTCCTCGGCTTTGATAATTTCAACAAACATCCAATTCCCCAAAACCAGCCGATGCGTAACCGGTGTGATCAGCAGCGGATTGTACCGCGCCGACAGTATCGACCGTACAAACAGCTTCGCCCGTACAAGGCGCTCAATATCCTTGTAGGCTTCCATCCGGGCTTCCTCGGAAAGCAGCTGGTATCCTTGCCGGAAGGGAATCATCGCTTCTCCGTTTGTTCCGTCAATTCGGATGATCAGAATACAAAAATCCCCGAAAACCTGCGAATCTATATATTCCGGGAAAATCCGCAGGTGTTTCTCATTGAGCCTCTTCAGTACCGTTATCTTTTCTTTCACCGGGAGGCTGAGCACATCCTCAATGATATAGTCACCGCAGGAATACGTAATCGTATCGATCTTCGTGAGTTCTTCCTCAAACACGCCTTCGGCCAGCAATTGATGCATCTCTTCGTAGCCGGATGCCGCATGCATGCGCCCGATGAACGTTTTCATGTACGCCTCGGTTTCCGCATACCGAAGCTCCTGTTCGTTACGGTTCTCCGCTTCCACTTGCTCACAATCGGCCGCATCTGCACATTCTATCTTCTCATGGTGCAGCACAATCACGGCATAGCGGTCTTCATACTCCATCTGCAGCATCGTCCGCATAGCTCTGCCGGGATTGGCCTCGCGCCATCGGGCGGCGCAGTCCTTTTCGGTTTTTTCCATGGTCATGGTGCTGATCTGATAGATGAAGCTGTCCTGGGCGGTCGCAGGCCAGCAGCCAAGAATGAGGTCATCCAGACCATACCAGTATCGGATGATTTTGTCTTCCTCATCCGGCTTCGTCGTGGTTTCCGTCGTCAGATAGCCGCTGTGATCTTCAAGCTTCAGCCCGCTGAGCGCATGCCGGGCAAGCGTCCTGTTGATCTCATCAAGATCCGTCTCCCGCCGGTTTTTGAAATGGAATTCAAGCGTAAAGGAGCTGCCGGTTGCCTGCGTCGTTTCCTGGGCCTGTGCAGGTGCCACGTCAGTGTTCTGGACATCGGTCTCATGATTTCGGTTCCCGTTCATATGCTCTCCTCTGCTTCTGCGGTTTTCACCCCGTCTATCCTCAGATTCTTCCGGACCGTTGTAGCTGATGTGCGGGACGAAGCCCAAGGACATCACATCAATGCCGGTCATGCTGTCCGGAATTGTCATGGAAGTTTCTGTCCCTGCAAGCTTGTCTTTTATTTACAAATGTACAATCGCTTGTTGTATAATACATCCGGAATCTCAATTGTGTCAAGAAACCGACCTTCCCTCCCTCCCGGATAATACAAGTTGCGGTATTCGTCCAGGGCATGAGGTTTCTCCCCAAAAGAATAGAGCCCGGCAGGGGCAATCCCAAACCGGTCACATCGTCATATTCAGCGGACAAACTGCCCCTGTTCGTTTAAATTGCCGCAACCGGCCGCTATTCCGATTGAATAAAAAAGAATCACGTAGACATTGCTTCAATATCTACGTGATCAGATGGCTCCCCAGGTAGGGCTCGAACCTACAACAACCCGGTTAACAGCCGGGTGCTCTGCCATTGAGCTACTGAGGAA